>NZ_JBFAJZ010000008.1:214485-284185 GCF_040655475.1 Nocardia sp. NPDC050413
CCCGCCGCCTACCGCACTCCCAGCCGAAGCGGCACCACCCGAGTCCGCCGCCTACCGCACTCCCAGCCGAAGCGGCACCACCCGAGTCCGCCGCCTGCCGCACTCCCAGCCGAAGCGGCACCACCCGAGTCCGCCGCCTACCGCACTCCTAACCAAAGCGGCACCACCTGAGTCCGCCATGACCGCATTCCCAGCCCCGCACGACCCGACCTCGAGGAGGGTCCGCCGCGAAGCGGCGCAGCGGCCCGGCCGCGCTCGAGCGCGCCAGCGCTCCAAAAACACAGCCAGTACCTCTGTGGGCGCAATACCGAAAGGTCCTGGCGCGACAGTGCCGATCAGTTCCGCCGGCGATGCCCACCCGACCGACGCGCCCGCCGCGCAAACCAGCGCCCGTCGACCCGGTCCAGCGCGATGGCCTGACTGAACGCCTTACTCAGGTTGTCCGCGGTGAGCACGTCCTCGAGCAGCCCCTGACCGACCACCTCACCCTCCTTGAGCAGCAGAGCATGAGTGAACCCCGGCGGGATCTCCTCGACGTGGTGCGTCACCAGAACCATGGCAGGTGCGTCGGGATCGGCGGCCAGGTCCCCGAGGCGTTCGACGAGTTCCTCGCGCCCGCCGAGGTCGAGACCTGCGGCCGGTTCGTCGAGCAGGAGCAGTTCCGGATCGGTCATCAGGGCACGGGCGATGAGCACCCGCTTGCGTTCACCCTCGGAGAGGGTGCCGTAGGTGCGGTCGGAGAGGTGTTCGGCACCAAGGGTTTCCAGCATGTCGACGGCGCGTTCGGTGTCGATGTCGTCGTAGCGTTCGCGCCAGCGGCCGAGCACGGCGTACCCGGCCGACACCACCAGGTCGCTGACCTTTTCGTCGACGGGGATGCGGCTGGCCACCGCCGCCGAGGACAGGCCGATGCGTGGGCGTAATTCGGTGACGTCGACGCGACCGAGGGTCTCGCCCAACAGGTTCGCCGTCCCGGAGGTCGGATGGACCTCGGCGGCAGCCATTCTCAGCAGTGAGGTCTTACCGGCACCGTTGGGGCCGAGGACCACCCAGCGTTCGTCGAGTTCGACCTGCCAGGTGACCGGGCCGACGAGCGTTCGGCCCGAGCGGCGGATGGTGACGTCGGAGAAGTCGATGAGCAGATCTGGATCGGGTTGCGACACGCGCTCCATCTTGGCCCACGGGAGCCCTCAGCGGAACGACCGGCCCGGGTGGGATTCGTCGGTTCGGTGCCGCGCCGCTTCGCGCGACGCGCCGAGGTCGCTGCGCAGCATCCGGGCGGCGAGGAACGACACCGGCACCGCGAGGGCGACCCAGACGATCAGGATCACGGCGATTGTCGTCATCATGGCGGAACCTCCGTGTGTCTCTCGCTGCGAACGGGTATCCGATAGGTCTTACCCACACAATGCTGCCGGTACACCCGAACATCGCGACGACGCGCGCGAACCGCAACGACAGCCGTCTGATTCGCTCGCGCGTGTCGGCAGTCTCACGGCACGGCGATCACCGTCATCGAGCCCGGGGCCACCTCGGTGAAGCCGGCGTCACGCACGGCGACAGCACGTCCCGCCGATACCTGCGCGACGAGTTCGGACCATTGCCGCGGGTCGGCATCGCGCACAGCGCAACGGAATTCGCGTTCGGCCCAGGCGGCGGCCGTTTCGACCGGCATGGCACCGGCCAGCAGCATGCTCGCGTGTCCCACCTGCGCGGCTGCCTTACCCACCGACATCCGCAGCGCGCTGTTCACCCACAGCACGGGCAGGTCGGGGTCGGGTGGGCCCGGTTCGTCGTGGACGAGGTCGGTTCCGCCGATCTGGAGTTTGCGGATGCGCTGGTCGATCGCGCCGACCGGGCCGGGGACGAATGCCCGCGCCTGCGCACCGTCGATGTCGACGGTCACGCCGTCGACATCGTTGGCCGCCACCCATTGCGCACCGCGCGCCCGGCGGGCCACCTTCCTGATCCGTGAGCGCTTCCACGCCAGGTACCGCGCCTCCCATTCGCCACCCGGCCCGGAACGCGGGTCGAGACACACCGCGACCGCGGCGGCGGCAGCGGCGGCGAGTAGCGCACTGCGCGCGGGCGGTTCGGCTTTGGGGATGTGCAGCACCATCTGCATCGCCTGCACCATGGCCGGGTCGTCGGGGTCGCCGGTGCCGCCGTAACCCTGCGCCAATTCCGCATGCCGGACAGCGAATTCGGCCGCTTCGTCGCGGACCTCCACCTCGGTATCCCCACCGCTCAGTTCCGCGCTACCCACACCACACCCGATTCGATCGACACCACACGTGCGAACCAGCGTAGCGAGCCGTGCGCGCTAGGAGACCTCGACCGTCACCAGGAAGGTGCTTTCCGGCCGGACCGGCGGTTCCTCGAGCTGCACGTAGGTGAACTCGACCGCCGTCGTCCCCTTGGCGACCGCGCGCAACGGCCACACCGTCGTCCGGCCCTCGGCTATCGGCTCCTCCGCGACCAAGATGCCCTCGTCGAGATTCACCGGCTCCCATTCCTGATCCGAGTCGGCCGCCTGAGGCAGCCGCACCCGCAGTTCCTGACCCACATCGAGGGTCACCGTGCGACCGGCGGCCGACTGGTCGACGGTGACCGCCGGTTTCGCGACCGCCGGAGCGGTGCTCGGCAGGGTGAGCGTCGTCGATCCGATGCTGTCGGGGATCGGTTCGTCGTCGCCGCAGCCGGTGAGCAGACCGGCCACGGCGAGCGGGACGAGCAGGAATTTACGCACGGACTCTCCCAACGCCGAAGTTCTTTCTGCGCTGGGATTACCCGCCGTGCCCGGAACTAACGGCCGAGCAGCGGAACTCGGCGGACCCCGCCGTCGCGGGCGTCGGCCGCCTCCACCTCGTCACGCGTCACACCGAGGATGAACAGCACCGCGTCCAGGTACGGGTGCGACAGCGCCGTATCGGCCACCTCGCGCAGCGCGGGCTTGGCGTTGAACGCCACACCGAGCCCGGCCGCGTTGAGCATGTCGATGTCGTTGGCGCCGTCACCCACGGCGACGGTCTGCTCCATCGGCACGCCCGCGTCTGCGGCGAACTTGCGCAGCGCGGTCGCCTTGAACGCGCGGTCGACGATCTCGCCGGTGACCCGTCCGGTGAGTTTGCCGTCGATGATCTCGAGGGTGTTGGCCTGCACGAAGTCGAGTTCCAGCTCGTGCGCGAGCGGCTCGATGACCTGCCGGAACCCGCCGGAGACCACACCACAGCGGAACCCGAGCCTGCGCAGCGTACGAATGGTGGTGCGCGCGCCCGGGGTGAGTTCGATGCGGTCGGCGACCTCCTCGATCACCGATTCGTCGAGCCCCTCGAGGGTGGCCACACGCTGACGCAGCGACTCGGCGAAGTCGAGTTCACCGCGCATCGCGGCCTCGGTGACCTCGCGAACCTGCTCCTCCACGCCCGCGTGCGCGGCGAGCATCTCGATGACCTCACCCTGGATGAGGGTGGAGTCCACGTCGAACACGATGAGCCGCTTGGCCCGGCGGGCCAGGCCCGCGCGTTCCACAGCGATGTCGACTTGTTCGGCGACGGCCACATCGGCCAGTGCCGTGCGCAGTCGCGCATCGGTGTCGGCACCGGAGTCGGCCGCCGACACCATGAGCTCCATGCCGGTCACCGGGTAGTCGGCGATGCCGCGGATGGTGTCGATATTGGCGCCGAGCCCGGCCAGCAGCCGCGAGATCGCGCTGAAGGCGTGCGCGGTGACCGGCGAACCGAGTACGACGACGGCGTGGGTCGACATCGGCGGCTTGCCGATCTGCGCGTCGACCGACACGTCGACCTGCATGCCGACGGTGTTCATCGCCTCTTCGAGCTCGTCCTGCAGCGCCTCGGGGTCGTTCGGGCACGAGACCAGCACGCCGAGGGTGAGTCGGCCCCGGATGACCACCTGCTCCACGTCCAGCAGGCTCACCTGATGCCGCGACAGCGCCGCCAGCAGCACCGAGGTGACGCCGGGTCGGTCGGGGCCGGTGACGGTCACGAGAACTGTGGTGTCGGCCAAGTCGATCTGCTCCGTTCGTTTACCCACAAAAAGAGTGTGCACCCGCTGGTCACCCAGCAGGTGCACACCCTGGTCGTTCGGTGGTTCCTTGCTACTTCGTCAGCACGGGTTCGTCGGCGTGGGCGTTGTGCTTGCCCGAGCCCCAACCCACGTGCGCCTCACGCTTCATGCGCTCGATCATGTGCGGGTAGTGCAGCTCGAACGCCGGACGCTCCGAGCGGATGCGCGGCAGCTCGTAGAAGTTGTGGCGCGGCGGCGGGCAGGTGGTGGCCCACTCGAGCGAGTTGCCGTAGCCCCACGGGTCGTCCACGGTGACGACCTCACCGTAGCGGTAGCTCTTGAAGGTGTTCCACACGAACGGCAGCATCGAGGCGCCGAGGATGAACGCGCCGATGGTGGAGATGGTGTTCAGCGTGGTGAAGCCGTCGCTGGGCAGGTAGTCGGCGTAGCGACGCGGCATGCCCTCGGCGCCCAGCCAGTGCTGCACCAGGAAGGTGGTGTGGAAGCCGATGAAGGTGGCCCAGAAGTGCCACTTGGCCAGACGCTCGTCCATCATGCGGCCGGTCATCTTCGGGAACCAGAAGTAGATACCGGCGAAGGTGGCGAACACGATGGTGCCGAAGAGCACGTAGTGGAAGTGCGCGACGACGAAGTACGAGTCGGTGACGTGGAAGTCCAGCGGCGGCGAGGCGAGGATGACGCCCGACAGACCACCGAAGAGGAAGGTCACCAGGAAGCCGATCGACCACAGCATCGGTGATTCGAACGTCAGCTGACCGCGCCACATGGTGCCGATCCAGTTGAAGAACTTCACACCGGTCGGGACCGCGATGAGGAAGGTCATGAACGAGAAGTACGGCAGCAGCACGGCGCCGGTGGCGTACATGTGGTGCGCCCACACGGCGATGGACAGCGCGGCGATACCGAGGGTCGCGTAGACCAGCGTGGTGTAACCGAAGATCGGCTTACGGCTGAACACCGGGAAGATCTCGGAGACGATGCCGAAGAACGGCAGCGCGATGATGTACACCTCGGGGTGGCCGAAGAACCAGAACAGGTGCTGGTAGAGCAGGATGCCGCCGGTGGCCGGGTCGTAGATGTGGCCGCCCAGGTGGCGGTCGTAGGCCAGGCCGAACAGGGCCGCGGTGAGCAGCGGGAACGCCAGCAGCACGAGCACCGAGGTGACCGCGATGTTCCAGGTGAAGATCGGCATGCGGAACATGGTCATACCGGGCGCGCGCAGGCAGACCACGGTGGTGAGCATGTTGACACCACCGAGGATGGTGCCCAGACCGGAGACGGCCAGGCCGAGGATCCACAGGTCGGTGCCGACACCGGGCGAGTGCAGGATGTCGGTGAGCGGCACGTACGCCGTCCAGCCGAAGTCCGCGGCGCCACCGGGGGTCACGAAGCCCGCGGTCGCCATCGAGGCGCCGAACAGGTACAGCCAGTAGCTGAACGCGTTCAGACGCGGGAAGGCGACGTCGGGGGCGCCGATCTGCAGCGGCAGGATGATGTTGGCGAAGCCGAACACGATCGCGGTCGCGTAGAAGAGCAGCATGATCGTGCCGTGCATGGTGAACAGCTGGTTGAACTGCTCCGGCGACAGGAACTGCAGACCCGGACGGGCGAGCTCGCCACGCATGAGCAGCGCCATGAGGCCGCCGATCATGAAGAAGCTGATCGCCGTCACCAGGTACATGGTGCCGAGCACCTTGGGGTCGGTGGTGGTGACCGCCTTGTAGAGGAACGAGCCCTTCGGCCCGGTCCGAGCCGGATACGGTCGAGTCGCTTCCAACTGAGGGACTGGCCTGGGCTCTACCGCAGTCACTGATCCTCCTGAAGATGCCTGTACGTCACTCGCAGAGCCGACCGCGCCTCGTACAAGGGCAGCAGACATGCGTTGAAGTGATCGTAAACCGTGCGGCCGCAGCATTCCGCGCGGGTCCTACTCTGTGTCGTATTCGGCGCGCCGTAGACGCCGATCGCCATCTTCCTCCGCAGGTCGCGCGGGTGCAACGGTTGGCGGGGACAACCTTTCGGGTTCCGGCGCGTCTCGTGCGCGACCGATCCGGTTCACCCACCTTGGGGTGGTATTCGAGCCCCCTCGGAGTGCGCACCCCACCGCTGGGGTCGCTGTCGGCGAGGCCCCTGGGCGACGAGATTGGAGGTGTACCGAAAACACCGCTGACAAGCCCTCGAGGGGAACACGATGAGCACCTTGGTCACCGCACCCGCCGACAACGTCATCCAGCTGCCGCGCCGCTCGGGCGCACCGATCGCCGACGGCCGACTCGCCGACGCCGACCTGGACCGCTGGGCGAACCGCCTGGCCCGGCTCCTGCTCGGCCGTGGTGCGGGCGCGGGCGACCGCATCGCCCTCGCGGTCGATCCCCGGGTGGAGGCCGTCGTCGCCGAGGCCGCGGTGCGCAAGATCGGCGCCGTCCCGGTGAGCGCCGAGGAGCAGTCGGACACCGGTTTCGGAATCACCACCAGGTCTCGCCGCGGCGAACTCTCCGACACCGTCGACTGGCTGGTGCTCGACGATCGGTCGACCCTGCGGCGCTATCTGGTGAGCTCGGACGCCCCGCTGTCCGGCATCGATCTGCGCGCGGTCTCCTGAACCCATTCCGGTCTGGTCCCCACAGGTTCAGAATGGAACCCAGAGCGCAGTACCAAGCGGTCGGGGATACCGGGCTCCACATATGAAAACGCAGGTCAGCTCATGATTCAGCCTTCTTCGCGAGCGTCCGACACCGCGCCCGAAGATCCTTTCCCCCTGTCCGCCGCCCAGCGGGGCATCTGGTTCGCCCAGCACATCGCGGGCGACACCCCCATCTCCATCGCCCAGTACGTCGAACTCAGCGGCGCGATCGACCACGCGCTGCTGACCGCGGCCGTGCGGCGGACCGGTCGCGAGTTCGGCACCGGTTTCGTTCGCCTGGTCGACATCGACGGACAACCCCATCAACTCGTCGACCCGACCCTGGACGCCGACATCGCCGAACTGGATCTGCGCGACGAGCCCGACCCGGAAGCGGCCGCGCACGCCTGGATGCGCGCCGAGTACTCCGCGCCGCTGGATATGACGCGTGACCGTCTGGTCCGCCTGGCGATGCTGCGGATCGCCGAGGATCGCTGGTTCTGGTACTCGCGGATGCATCACATCGTGCTCGACGGAATGGGCGCCCTGGCGCTGGTCCAGCGCACCGGCGAGCTGTACAACGCCGCCTTCGAGGGCCGTGAGCCCCCGCCGGCCAAGGCCGAGCCGTTGCAGCGGATCGTCGAGGCCGACCTGGCCTACCGGAGCTCGGACCGTTTCGCGGCCGACCGTGAGTACTGGCGCACCCATCTGGCCGACCTGCCCGACCCGGTCACCCTCGCCGGTCGTGCCGCCGAGGTCGACAGTCATCCCACCCGGGTCGCGGGCGCGCTGCCCGCCGAGACGAGCGCCCTCCTGGATTCGGTCGCCGCGGAGATCAATTCGGGCGTCGCGCCGACGGTGGTCGCCGCCTTCGGCGCCTATCTCGCGGCGATGACCGGTGCTCCCGAAGTCGTGCTGAGCCTGCCGGTGTCCGCGCGGACCTCCGCGACGCTGCGCCGCTCGGGCGGCATGCTGGCCAATGTCGTCCCGCTGCGGGTCGCTCTCGACCCGACCACCACGGTGGGTGCCGCGATTCTCGCCGTGCAGAGCGAGCTCACGGGGGCGTTGCGACGGCAGCGGTACCGCCAGGAGGACATCATCCGCGATCTCGGCTGGTCGATGGACGAGGCGGTGTCGTTCGGTCCGGCGGTGAACCTGATGATGGTGGACACCAAGATCGCGCTCGGCCCGGTCGTCGGTCGGCTGCATGTGCTCACCTCCGGTCTGATCGACGATCTGTTCGTCAATCTGTATCCGGGGATGGGCGGAGACAGCACCCATATCGATCTCCAGGGCAACGGCAACCTCTACAGTCCCGCGGAACTGGCCGCGCATCACGACCGTTTCCTGCGGTTCCTGCATCGTTTCCTCGCCGCGGGCCCCGAGGCGCCGCTGTCGTCGGTCCACGTGCTCGCCGATGCCGAGCAGGCCGTGTCGGTGCCCGCGCGCGGAGCTGCCGGGGTCGAGCAGCGCACCCTGCCCGAGATCCTCGCCGCGGGTGCCGCGATCGATCCCGACGCGGTGGCGCTGCGCGGGGGCGTGGACGACACGATGACCTACCGCGAGGTCGACGACTACACGAATCGGCTGGCCCGCGTGCTCATCGCAGCCGGTGCCGGACCGGAACACGGTGTGGCGCTGTCCATTCCACGCTCGGCCGAATCGGTGCTCGCCACGATCGCGGTCGCCAAGTCCGGCGCTCCCTTCGTCCCGATCGACCCGACCTACCCGGACGACCGGATCGAGCACATGATCGACGACAGCGCGGTGGTCACCGGCCTGACGGTGACCCAGGCGCGAAAGTCCTTGCCCGACAAGGTCGACTGGCTCTGCCTCGACGACGAAGCGACCGCCGGCCGCGTTGCCGAGCAGGAGGCCACCCCGATCACCGACGCCGACCGGACCGCCTCGATCCACCCCGATCAGGTCGCCTACGTCATCTACACCTCGGGCTCGACCGGATTGCCCAAGGGCGTGCTCGTCTCGCATCGCGGGCTGGCTGATCTCGCCGCCGGATCGGGCGCGGGTTTCGGTGTCGATGCGGGTTCGGTTGTCGCGCACGCTGTTTCCCCGAGTTTCGACATCTCGGTGGAGGAGATCCTGGTGACGCTGGCGGCCGGGGCCACCCTCGCCGTGGTGCCGCCGTCGGCCTACGCGGGCGAGGACATGGCGCAGGTCTTGCGCGCGCACCGCGTGACCCATCTGAACGTGACCCCGGCGGTCGTCGGCTCCCTCGATCCGGCGACGCTGCCCGACCTGGGCACCATCGTGGTCGGCGGCGACGCCTGCCCACCCGAGCTCGTGTCGAAGTGGGCCGGGCGCAGACTGCTCAACGGGTACGGCCCGACCGAGACGACGGTCACCGCCACGCTGAGCGAACCGCTGACTCCGGGCGGCCCGGTCACCATCGGTGGTCTCGCCCGTGGCGTGAACGGGTTGGTGCTCGATCCATGGCTGCGGCCGGTCGCACCGGGCACCGTTGGCGAGTTGTATCTGTCGGGTCCCGGGGTGGCGCGCGGTTACCACCGGCGCAGCGGGCTGACCGCGAGCCGCTTCGTCGCCGATCCGTATGCGCCCGGAGCGCGTATGTACCGCACGGGCGATCTGGTGCGCTGGACCGCCGACGACGGCCGGTTCACGCTGGAATACCAGGGCCGCAGCGACTTCCAGGTGAAGGTGCGTGGGTACCGGATCGAACTCGGTGAGATCGACGCAGCGCTGCAGCGGTTGCCCGCCGTCGACTTCGCCATCACCCTCGGTGTCGAGACACCGTCCGGCGCGACCGCTCTGGCCTCCTACATCACTGTCGAACCCGGTGCCGATGTCCATCCCGAGGCGGTGAAAGCCGCTGTCGGCGAGACTCTTCCGGCGTATATGGTGCCCACCTCGGTGATCGTGCTCGACCGTGTTCCGCTCACGCCGCTCGGCAAGGTGGACCGCAAGGCCCTGCCCGCACCGGATTTCGGCACCCGCGCCGTCGCGAGCAGAGCGCCGTCCACACCGCGTGAGGAAGTCCTCGCCGCCCTGTTCGCCGAGGTGCTCGGGGTAGATGCGGTCGGGGTGGACGACAGCTTCTTCGCCCTCGGTGGTGACAGCATCGTGTCCATTCAACTGGTCTCGCGGGCGAAGGCGGCGGGGATCGCGTTCAGCGCCCGCGACGTGTTCGAACGCAAGACCGTGGCCGCGCTGGCCGCGATCGCGGGCGACACCGAGGCCACCGTGGTGCACGAGCTGCCCGGCGGCGGTGTCGGCGCGGTGGAGCTCACGCCCATCGTGCACGCCATGATCGAGCACGGTGAGCCGTGGGGTCGCTACGGTCAGGCCGTCCTGATCGGTCTGCCCGACGGCACCCGCCGCGAGACCCTCGTCGCGGCGCTCGGGGTGCTGCTCGACCATCATGATCTGCTGCGCAGCTCGTTGCGCGACGGGGAATGGGTTGTCGCCGAGGCAGGTTCGATCGACGCCGACAGTCTCGTCGAGGTGATGCGGTCGGAATCCGACGATGTTGTCGACCGCGCGTTGCAGGACGCGGCGAACCTGCTCGATCCCGCGTCCGGTGTCGTGGTGCGATGCGTGCTGATCGAACGCGCGGATGCCGCTCCGCTGTGCTGGCTCGTGCTGCACCACCTGGTCACCGACGGTGTGTCCTGGCGAATCCTGCTGCCCGACTTGGCGATCGCCGCGTCCGGCGGCACGCCCGCTCCGGTCGGGACCTCGTTCCGGCGGTGGGCGCACGGTCAGGCGGAACAGGCGGCGCTGCGTGCCGGTGAGCTGCCCGTCTGGCAGCGGATCGCGGCCACCCCCGACCCGGCGTTCGGCCGCGACACCTTCGATCCGGCCCGCGATGTGGTCGCCACCATGGCGCAGCTGCGATCGACCGTCCCCGCCGAGGTCGCGCACGCGGTGCTCACCACCGTTCCCGAGCGATTCCATTGCGGCGCGGACGATGTGCTGCTCGCCGCGCTCACCATGGCGGTGTGCCGCTGGCGTGCGCGCACAGGCACCCTGCTGACCCTGGAAGGGCACGGCCGCAGCGAATCCCTGCTTCCCGGTGCCGATATCGGGCGCACGGTCGGCTGGTTCACCACCGTCTACCCCGTCGCGATCGACCTCGCGGGCATGGACCTGGACGACGCGTTCGCGGGCGGCGGCTCGGCGGGCTCGGTCGTCAAGGCGACCAAGGAGCAGTTGCGCACCGTCCCGGACCGGGGCGTCGGCTACGGACTGCTGCGGTACCTGAACAGCGAGACGGCACCGGCTCTGGCAGACGCGCCGATGCCCCAGCTCAGCTTCAACTATCTGGGCCGGGCGGTCACCGGCGAGGACCCCTGGCTCCCACGCCGCTTCGCCGCGACCAACGACGATCGCGCGCCGCTGGCCGCCGTCGTGGATGTCAACGCCGTGCTCACCGACGCCGAGCTGGAGGTCACCTGGGCATACGCGGGCAGACTGCTCGACGAGGCCGACGTGCGAGAACTGAGCGAGCTGTGGTCACAGGCGCTCGACGCGCTGGTCGACCATGCGCGCACCGACGGGGCAGGCGGGCGCACACCGACTGACTTCGCTCTCGTCGCAGTCGATCAGTCCCAGATCGATAGCTGGGAGGCGACCTATCCGAATCTCGCCGATGTATGGCCGCTGTCGCCGCTGCAGTACGGGCTGCTGTTCCACGCCCTCTACGACTCCGACACCGCCGACGGCTACACCGTCCAGTCCCTGCTCACCCTGGCGGGCACCGTCGACAGCGCCCGCCTGCGCCGCGCGGCCCAGGCCTTGGTCGACCGGCACGAGAATCTGCGGGCGGCGTTTGTCGAAACCGCCGACGGACCACGTCAACTCGTCCTCACCGATGCCGAGATCGAGTGGCACGAAATCGATCTCACCGGCATCGCCGAGGAACAGCGGGCACGTGAGTGCGACCGGGTGGTCGAACTGGACGCGCTCACCCGCTTCGACCTGACCCGTCCCCCACTGCTGCGGTTCACCCTGATCACGACGGCGCCCGACACGTACCGCCTCGTGATGACCAACCACCACCTGGTGCTCGACGGCTGGTCGACGCCGCTGCTGGTCCGGGAACTGCTTGCCCTCTACGTCACGGCGGGCGACACCGCACCGCTGCCGCCCCCTCGGTCCTACCGCGAATTCCTGTCCTGGCTCGCGGAGCGCGACGCCCAGGAATCGATCGACGCGTGGACGCGGTCGCTGGCCGGCATCGACACCCCCACTCGCGCGGTCCCCACCCTGGCCGGGATCGAGTCGACCGAGACCGCGATGATCTCGCGCGACCTGCCACGGACCACCGTCGCCACCCTCGAATCCGCCGCCCGCGCCGCCGGTGCCACGGTGAACACCCTCGTGCAGGCGGGTTGGGCGCTGGTGCTCGCCATGCTCACCGGCCGCACCGATGTGGTGTTCGGCAGCACCGTGTCCGGTCGGCCGCCGGAGCTGCCCGGCGTCGAGGAGATGGTCGGGCTGTTCATCAACACGCTTCCGGTGCGGGTGACGCTCGACCCCGGTGAGCGGGTCGCCGATCTCCTGGCGCGGGTGCAGGCCGAGCAGGCGCGCCTGATGGACCATCAGCACGTCGGGCTGGCGGAGATCCATCGCGCTGTCGGCCTGGCCGAATTATTCGACACACTCACGGTTTTCGAGTCGTATCCCATCGACCGGGCGGCATTGTCGCAGGCTCTCGACATCGCCGGGATGCGTGTACTCGATGTGGAGGGCACCGACGCCACGCCGTACCCGCTGAACCTCATGGTGATTCCGCTGCGCGGCGCGGACGACGCGGGCGACACCTTGCGCATCACCGTCAAGTTCATGGCCGATCAGCTTGAACACTCTGCGGCACAGTCTCTTCTGGATCGGTTCATTCGGCTCCTGGGTGCGCTCACCGAGAATCCGGATATCCCGGTGGCCCGCCTGCAACATTGCGATGACGACGAAAGAGCTCTGCTGGCACCGGTATACGGTGCCCCCGCGCTGCCGATGCGCACCCTGCCCGACGTGCTGACGGCGGGCGCCCGCATCGACCCCGCCGCGATCGCGGTCAGTTCGGGCGACCTGCGGATGACCTACGGCGAACTCGACGCCTGGTCGAACCGGTTCGCGCGGGTCCTGCTCGGCCGTGGCATCGGGCCCGAGGTGTTCGTCGTGCTCGCCCTGACCCGATCCCTGGAGTCGGTGGTGGCGGTGTGGGCGCTGGCCAAGACGGGCGCGGCGTTCGTCCCGCTCGATCCCAGCTACCCGGTGGAGCGGATCGAGCACATGCTCGCCGATTCCGAGGCGCCCATCGGCGTCACCGTCACAGAGACCGGCGAGACCCTGCCGGGATCCATCGACTGGCTGCTGCTCGACGACCTGAACACCTTGCGCCGGGCAATGCTGGTGTCGGACGCGCCGATCACCGACGCCGAACGCGGCGGACCCCTCGACATCGACCACACCGCCTACCTGATCTACACCTCCGGATCGACCGGCAAGCCCAAGGCGGTCCTGCTCAGCCATCGTGGTCTCGCCAATCTCGTTGCCGCCCAGCGCGAAACGCTCGCCCTCGACCCGTCGGCGAGCGCGTTGCAGGTGGCCTCCCCCAGCTTCGACGCGTCGGTCTTCGAAATGCTCACCGCGCACGCGGCGGGTGGACGGCTCGTGGTGTCCCCGCCGGAGGTGTACGGCGGCAGCGAGCTGGAGACATTGCTGCGCACCGAACGCGTCACCCATGCGGTGATCACCCCGTCGGCGCTGGCCACGATGGAACCCACCGATCTCACCGACCTGCGGGTACTCGCGGTGGCGGGCGAGGCGGCCACCCCTGAGCTCATCGAGAAGTGGGCCGCGGGTAGGCGCATGGTGAACCTGTACGGGCCGACCGAGTTCAGTATCTGGGCGACCGGTCCCGCCGAACTCGTGGCCGGTGCGCCGGTCACCATCGGTGGGCCGATTCGCGGTGCGGCGGTGGTGGTGCTCGACAGCTGGTTGCGGCCGGTCCCGGTCGGTATCGCCGGTGAGCTGTACCTGTCGGGCCCCGCGCTGGCCCGCGGCTACTTCAACCGCTTCGAGATGACCGCCGGTCGCTTCGTCGCCGATCCGTTCGGCGCACCGGGCGAGCGCATGTACCGGACCGGCGACATGGTGCGCTGGGTGACCGACGCGGACGACTGGCTCACCCTGGAGTACTTGGGCCGCAGCGACTTCCAGGTGAAGATCCGTGGTCTGCGCATCGAACTCGGTGAGATCGATGCGGTGCTCTCGCGTGACGAGGAAGTCGACTACGCGGTCACCATCGGGCGCGAAGGACCGGCAGGCGCGACCGTGCTCGTGTCCTATGTGCTGCCCGTCCCGGGCGTCGAACTCGACACTGAGCGGTTGCGGGCGCGGGTCGCGGCGGAACTGCCCGGTTACATGGTGCCTGCGTACGTCGTCGTGCTCGACGACATCCCGCTCACACCGGTCGGCAAGCTGGACCGCAAAGCCCTTCCGGTACCGGACTTCTCGGCGGCCCGGCAGGCGTATCTGGCGCCGCGCACGCCCGTCGAACAGGCCGTCGCCGAAGTTTTCGCCGAGGTGCTCGGCAGCGAGCGGGTGAGCGTCGATCAGTCGTTCTTCGAGCTCGGCGGCAATTCGCTGAGTGCGACCAAGGTGGTGGCGCGGGTCAATGCGGCGCTCGGTTCGACCATCGCGCTGCGCGATCTGTTCGACGCGCCGACGGTGGCGCAGCTGTCGGCGCGGGTGGTTCCCGCCGCCGAGGGCAGTCCCGGACGTCCCGCGCTCGCGCCACGGGTGCGCCCGGATCGCCTTCCGCTGTCCCCGGCCCAGCAGCGCATGTGGGTGCTCAACCAGCTCGATCCGGCCTCGTCGGCCTACAACATCGCGATCGCGCTTCGCCTCACCGGAACCCTGGACGTCGCGGCCATGCGCGCGGCCCTCATCGACGTGATCGACCGTCAGGAAAGCCTGCGCACCCGCTACCCCGCCGACGCCGACGGCCCACGCCAGGTCGTCGTCGGTATCGACACCGCCACGCCGGTGATGCCGCTGATCGAGACCGAGGACGGTGCCGCACTGCGTGATCGGATCAACGAGCTGGCCGGCACCGGGTTCGACCTCACCCGCGAGGCGCCTCTGCGCGTCGGACTGTTCGCGGTTCGTCCCGCCGCCGTGAACCGAGATCGGGACACCGAACCGGTCGACAGAGCGCGGTCGGACTCGTCTCCGGCCATGCCACAGCGCCCTTCCGCGCACACGCAGGGTGCTGGAGCTGGCCGTCCGCCTGCGTCTGCCCGGCCCTCGGGAGAAGCCGCCGATAGCGTGACCGACCATGTCCTTGTCCTCGTGGTGCACCACATCAGCGCCGACGGTGCGTCGATGGCACCCCTGGCCGCCGATCTGGTCGCCGCGTATTCGGCGCGGGTCGCGGGCGAGGCACCGTCGCGGCCGCCGCTCGCAGTGCAGTACGCGGATTTCGCCCTGTGGCACCGCGAACTACTCGGCTCCCCCTCGGAGCCGGAAACCCTTGCCGCCGAGCAGGTTCAGTATTGGCGCGAAACGCTCGCCGGTGCGCCGGACGCACTGGAACTTCCCTCGGACCGGCCACGACCCGCCGTGCAGACGATGCGCAGCGACGACGTGGACTTCGGCATCGACGAGCAGACACACCGCGCGATGATCGATTTCGCCGCCGCCCACCACGTGAGCGTCTTCATGGTGGTGCACGCGGCGCTGGCGGTCCTGCTGGCCCGGCTCGGCGGCACCGACGACGTGGTCATCGGCACCCCGATCGCCGGCCGGGGCGACGCGGCACTCGACGACCTGGTCGGGATGTTCGTGAACACCCTCGCCCTGCGCACACCGGTCGACCCCGGCACCGATTTCCGGCAGCTGCTCGCCGCCGTCCGCGCCACCGACCTCGACGCGTTCGCCCATGCCGACGTGCCGTTCGAACAGCTCGTCCAAGCCCTCGACCCCACCCGGTCCACCGCGCATCACCCGCTGTTCCAGGTGTCGCTGTCGCTGCAGAACTTCGTGGAGCCGGTCCTCGAGCTGCCCGGCCTGCGCTTCGAGGTCGAGGATTTCGACCGGCGCTCCTCGGCCTTCGATCTCACCCTCGACCTGCGCGAACGCTTCACCGACGCCGGTGCGGCGGGCATCGACGGCGTCCTCACCTACGCGACCGACCTGTTCGACCCCGCCACCGTCGTCTCTTTCGCCGATCGCTGGAAGCAGGTACTCACCACAGTCCTCACCGCCCCCGACACCCGCCTGTCCGACATCGACATCCTCGCCGGATCCGAACGCGCCGAGCTGGTTCCGGTGCTCGGTCCCGCCACCGCCGGAACAACCACCCTTCCCCAGCTGCTCACCACCACAGCGACCACCTTCCCCGACCGTGCCGCCTTGGTCGCCGGCACCGGCGGCACGACGACCTACCGCGCCCTCGACGCCCGCTCGAACCAGCTGGCACGGCTACTCATCGAGGTGGGCGTGCGCACGGAAACAGTTGTGGCCCTCGGCCTTCCGCGCTGCCCCGAATTGCATCTCGGCATCTGGGCCGCGGCGAAGGCGGGCGCGGCGTTCCTGCCGGTCGATCCGAAACATCCGGTGGATCGCATCGAGCACATGCTCACCGATTCCGGTGCGCGGATAGGGATCACGACCGTCGAGTACCGGCCTGCACTTTCGGACTCCACCCGGTGGCTGATCCTCGACGACCCCGATTTCGCCGCGCGGCTGGACAATGCCGACGACCGCGCGCTCGAAGGCCTCCCGGCGCCGATCAGGGTCGAGAACCCGGCCTGGGTGATCTACACCTCCGGATCGACCGGCACCCCGAAGGGCGTCACCGTCACCCACCGTGGCCTGGCCGATCTGGTCACCTCCCAGCGCACCGATCTGCGGCTGGACGAGCAGGCCCGCGTCTTGCAGGTCGCCTCACCGAGTTTCGACGCCTCGATCTTCGAGGCACTGATGGCCTTCGGCTGCGGTGCCGCCGCCGTCATCGCCCCGCCGGACGTGTTCGGCGGCGCATCCCTGGCCGAACTCATCGCGGCCGAGGGTGTGACCCACATGGTGATCACCCCCTCGGCACTGTCCACCATCGATCCCGCCGAGGTGTCGAGTGTGCGTGTCCTCGCGGTGGCAGGCGAAGCGGTCGGTCCCGACCCGGTCGCGCGGTGGTGCGGTGGCACCGGCGGACGGACGATGGTCAACCTGTACGGCCCGACCGAATACACCATCTGGGCAACGGGTTCCGGTCCGCTGTCGGCGACGGAGCCGGTCACCATCGGCACTCCGGTGCGTGGTGCGGCGGCGCTCGTCCTCGACGACCGGCTGAGCCCGGTACCGGTCGGTGTCGCGGGTGAGCTCTACCTAGCGGGCACCGCCCTCGCCCGTGGCTACCATGCCCGGCCGGGACTGACGGCGGCCAGGTTCGTCGCCGACCCGTTCGGCGCGCCCGGTGACCTGCTCTATCGCACCGGCGATCTGGTGCGCTGGACCCGTGGCGCGTCCGGGCTCGCCCTGGAGTATCTGGGCCGCACCGACTTCCAGGTGAAAGTGCGTGGTCAGCGCATCGAACTCGGCGAGATCGATGCGGTTCTCAGCGGCATCGACGGGGTGGAAGTCGCTGTGACACTGGGTGTTCCCGGCCCCACCGGAGCCACCGCGCTCGCCGCCTACCTGGTGCGCGTGCCCGGCACCGAGCTGGACGTCGACCGCGTCCGTGCCCTGGCGGCCGACACCCTGCCCGCGTACATGGTGCCCGCCGCCTTCGTCGTCCTGGACGAGATCCCGGTCAACGCAGTCGGCAAACTCGACCGAAAGGCGCTGCCCGCACCAGTTTTCGTCACCGACGAGGCGCCCTATCGAGCGCCGGAGACCCCGACCGAAAAGGTGCTGGTCGAGGTGTACGCCGAGTTGCTCGGCCGCGATCAGGTGGGTGTCGACGACTCCTTCTTCGCGCTCGGCGGCGACAGCATCCTCGCGATCCAGTTGGTGACCCAGGCCAAGCTGCGCGGTGTGCACTGCACGCCCCTGCAGGTGTTCGAACACCGCACCGTTGCCGCGCTCGGCGCCGCGATCGACGCCGCCGACACCGTCGAAGCGCTCGCCGAACTTCCCGGCGGCGGCACCGGCGACCTCCCGCTGACCCCGATCGTGCGGTACATGGTCGAACGCGGCGGGAACTTCGACCGGTTCGCCCAGACGGCGGTCCTCGAACTGCCCGTCGGCATCGACCGGGCCGCGCTCGTCGCCACGCTCACGGCCGTCATCGACCGGCACGACATGCTCCGATCGAGGCTGTGGGCGAGCGCGGACGGCTGGCGGCTGCGGGTCGCCGAACCGGGGTCGGTGAACGTCGACGCACTGGTGCACCGCACCGTGTTCGACTCCGCCGCCGACCTGGTCGACCTGCGGGAATTCGCGCAGACCGAACTCGACACCGCGATGAACCGGCTGCGCCCCGCCGATGGTGTCGTGCTGCAATTCGTGTTGCTCGACCCCGTCGGCGACGCCGGGTCGCACACCCGGCCCGGTCGACTGATCGTGGTGGCCCACCATCTCGCGATCGACAGCGTGTCGTGGCGAATCCTGGTGCAGGACTTGATCGCCGCCTGGGCGCAGGTCGACGCGGGCACCACGCCGGTGCTCCCCGAGATCGGCACCTCGATGCGGCGCTGGTCGCACGCCCTCACCGAGCAGGCGAACTCCGAACGGCGCGAATCCGAACTCGGCTACTGGCGACAGGTGGTGAACGGTCCCGACCCGCTGCTCGGCACACGACACCTCGATCCGGCGATCGATCAGGCACGCACCGTGCGCCGTTTCGGCATCGAAATCGACGAGGACACCACAGCGGCGCTGCTCACCACCCTGCCCCGGCTGTTCCAGGGGACGGTCACCGACGCGCTGCTGGCCACCCTCGCCCTGGCCCTGGCGCGGTGGCGCCTGCGCCGCGGCGTCACCGAACGTTCGGCGCTGCTACGGCTGGAAGGCCACGGCAGGCAGGAGGAGATCGTGCCGGGCGCCGACCTGTCGCGAACCATCGGCTGGTTCACCAGTCTGTACCCGGTCCGTCTCGATCTCACCGAGGTCGATGTCGACGAGGCGTTCGCGGGCGGTCCCGCGATGAGTGCGGCCATCCGGGCGGTGAAGCACGACCTGCTGTCGGTGCCGGACAAAGGCATCGGCTTCGGAATGCTGCGCTACCTGAATCCTACGACCGCGCAACAACTCCCGGCCCGGCTTCCCGGCCAGATCTGCCTGAACTACCTGGGCAGGCACACCTCCGTGGAAACCCCCGCGGGTCTCGAAGGGCTCGGCTGGCTACCCACCGACGCGCTCGGCGACCTGGACGCACCCGAGCACCAGGACGTGCCGATCATGTCGGCCGTCGACATCAACGCGATGGTCACGGGCGAGCGCCTGCACGCCGAATTCGGCTACGCCGCAGAACTACTGGCCGAGGCAGACGTCACCGAGCTCGCCGACCTGTGGGCCGACGCACTGCGCGCGGCCGCGCACTTCGCCGACACGCCCGCCGCCCGAACCGCTTCGGCCGACGAAGCCGCCGCGATGACCGCCCGCACCGCACCCACCAAGGCAGGACCGGCGGGCCTCGGCCTCGACGTCCTGCTGCCGATCCGACCCGGCGGCGACCGCCCCGCACTCTTCTGCGTCCACTCCTCCTCCGGAATGTCCTGGAGCTACCTGGGATTGGCCGAGCAACTACGGCCGGGACGACCGATCTACGGGTTGCAAGCGCCCGATCTCAGCGGCCGCGAACCATCGGCTCGGTCCATCGAGGAATTCGCCCGCCGCTACGTGCGCGAGATCCGCGCCGTCCAGCCGACCGGCCCGTATCACCTGCTCGGCTGGTCCTTCGGCGGCCTCATCGCCCACGCCATGGCGGTCGAATTGGCCACGGCGGGTGAGCGAGTCGGGGTGGTCGCGCTCCTGGACACCGACACCGCCGACATCGACGGTGACACCATCGAACGCCTCTCACCCGGTGCGTTCATCAACACCTTCGGGGCGATCTTCGGCATCGACGACGTCCCCGCCACCTCGACGGCCGAGGAGGCGGCCGACCTCATCACCGCCCGGCTCGGCGGCGTCGAACTCATCGATGCCGCGACCATCGAGCGGATGGCGGGCTCCTACAACGCCTCCGCGGGGACCAGAACCGGCTACCGGCGCCCCGTCTACCAGGGCGATGTCCTGTACTTCAGCGCCACCGTCGACCCCGCCGAATGGATGGGCCCCGACGGCTGGCGGCCCTACGTGACCGGCGACATCGTCAACCACGACGTCGACGTGTCCCACGACGACCTGACCAACCCCTACGCACTGTCGGTCATCGCGCCGGTGCTCGACGACCACATGGAAGCAGGAGACCGGATATGAGTGTCGAACACACTGCCGTACAGAGCCCTCCGCGCACCGGCACCGGTGGCGTCGTCGTCGAGGGGATCGAGAAATCCTTCGGGGAGGTGCGCGCCCTGCGCGGCATCGATTTCGAGGCCGTGCCCGGCGAGGTGCTCGGCATCCTCGGCCCCAACGGCGCGGGCAAGACGACCATGGTGAACGTCCTGTCCACCCTCGTCATGCCCGACCGCGGCCGGGCGACGGTCGCCGGCCACGATGTCGTCGCCGACCCGGCCGCGGTGCGCAAGCGGATCATGCTCACCGGCCAGTACGCCGCGCTCGACGACATGCTCAGCGGCTACGAGAACCTGGTGATGTTCGGCAGGCTGATGGGTCTGCGCAAACCGGCCGCCCGCGCCCGGGCCACCGAGCTCATCGCCGAATTCGACCTCGACCAGGCCGCCGACCGACGCGTCGGCACCTACTCCGGCGGCATGCGGCGCCGCATCGACATCGCCTGCGGCCTGGTGGTGCGGCCCGACGTGGTGTTCCTCGACGAGCCGACCACCGGTCTCGACCCCCGCAGCAGGCAGGGCGTCTGGGATCTGGTGCGCAGCTTCAAGAACGCGGGCATCACCACCCTGCTCACCACCCAGTACCTGGAGGAGGCCGACGCCCTCAGCGACCGGATCATCGTGATCGACCACGGTGTGGTGATCGCCTCGGGCACCGCCGACGAGCTCAAGCACCGCACCGGCGGCAGCTACTGCGAGATCGTGCCGCTGGATCTGGAGGAGCTGCCCGCGATCGTCACGGCACTCGGCACGTTGCTCCCCGCCGAGCACCGGGCGGCCCTCACCCCGGAATCGGACCGCATCACCATCCCCGCCCCCGACGGTGCGAAAACGCTCGCCGAAGCCCTGCGCCGGCTCGACAACGCCGGGCTCGAACTCGTCGACATCGCCCTGCGACGGCCCTCGCTCGACGATGTGTTCCTCCAGCTCACCGGTCACCTCGCCTCGACCGAATCCACCCCGCAGGTGATCTCATGACCGCGACCACCTGGCAGACGCACTGGCGCGCCGCCCCGAACACGCTGCAGCAGTGGTGGGTACTGACCACCCGGCTGATCGTGCCGTCGGTCAAATCCGGTGAGGTGCTCGCCTCGCTGCTGGCACCCGCGGCGTTCACCGCCAGCTTCTACATTCCGTTGAAGACGGTGATGTCGTTCTCCGGCAACGGGTTCAGCAGTTACGCCCAGTACATGATGCCGCTGGTGATCTTGCAGGCAGCGGCGTTCACGGCCATCTCGGCCGCCTTCCGATCGGCCACCGATTCCGTCGCCGGGATCGACCGGCGATTCGCCTCGATGCCACTGCGGCCACTGGTTCCGGTGGCGGCACGGATGTCGGGCAATCTGTTCCGGCTGCTGCTGGCGCTGGCGGCGGCGATCGCGTCCGGTTACGTGATCGGGTTCCGGTTCCGGCTCGACGCCGCGCACACCCTCGGGTTCCTGGCGTTCTCCCTGCTCATCGGTATCGCGTTCACCCTGGGCGCCGACGTGATCGGCACGCTGTCCAAAAGCCCGGAGACCACCTCGCAGGCGCTGATGCTGCCGCCGTTGATCTTCGGCATGCTCTCGACGGGCCTGGCACCGGCCGACCAGTTCCCCACCTGGGTCCAGTGGTTCGTGCGCAACCAGCCCGTCTCGCAGTTCGCGACCGGACTGCGCGCGCTCGCCGGTGACACCAAGGCCGACACCGGCGCGGTGAGCTGGTCGCTGATGGGCCCGTCGCTGCTGTGGCTGGCCGCGATCCTGCTGATCTGCACCCCGGCGGCGATCCGGCTGAGCTCGAGGAGGGCGTGATGACATCGCAGTCCGAGACCTCACCGGTGGCGCTGGTGCGGCAGACGACGATCCAGACCCAGCGACTGTTGCTGCGCTGGGCCCGCAATCCGATCACCGTGCTCGAGGCGTTGTTCATCCCGTGCCTGCTGCTCGTGATGCTCGACATCGTGGTCGGCGGCCAGATCGAGCGGTTCACCGGGGAGAACGCGCTGTCCAGCTCGGTCCCGATGGTCGCGATCGTCGGCGCCCTGTCCGGTGCCGTGGCGAGCGGGGTACTGCTCGGCCGCGAACGCGACGCCGGGCTGCTCGCCCGATTCTGGGTGCTGCCCGTGCACCGGGCCTCCGGCCTGGCCTCCCGCATCCTCGCCGAAGGATGCCGCATCCTGCTCGGCACCGTCACCGTGGTGATCGTCGGGCTGCTGCTCGGCTTCCGATTCCAGCAGGGACCGCTGGCGGCGCTCGTCTTCCTGCTGGTCCCGGTCGTTTTCGGGCTGGCCTTCGCCACCATCGTCACCGCCGTTGCCGTCTACACGGCGAAGTCCTCGCTGGTGGAGGGCATCACCATCCTCACCTCGCTGATGATGTTCTTCAGCACCGGGTTCGTTCCGCTGGTCGCCTTCCCCACCTGGATCCAGCCGCTCGTCCGCAATCAGCCGATGTCGGTCGCCGTCGATGCCATGCGCGGCCTCGCCGACCACGGACCCGTCGCCCGCCCACTCATGCTCACCCTCGCCTGGTCGGCCGGTGCGATCCTGCTGTTCGCCGTGCCCGCCGCCATCGGCTTCCGACGGGCCAGCCGCCGCTGAGCAGGGCCCGATCGGTTACCGGTCGGGCCTCCGCAGGATGCGACGGTCGATGGCGATGACTTTTCCCGCTGCGGCGCGTCTTGATTGCAGACGGTGTGCTCGCCTGCGACCGTCTGCGTAGATCCCTTCAGCCGAGGAGTCAGCATGCAGTTCACCCCGCAACCCGGCGATCCCACCTGGATCGACCTCTACACCTCCGACCTCGACCGCGCCATCGCCTTCTACGGCGAGCTGTTCGGCTGGACCGCCGAACGCGGCGGGCCGGAGTTCGGTGGGTACACCACGTTCAGCAAGAACGGCGTCGCCGTCGCCGGTGCCATGAGCCGGATCGAGGACGAGGGCGATCCCTACCCCGACCGCTGGACCGTCTACCTGCACTCCGACGACGCGGCCGCCACCGAACAGAAGGCCGCCGAAGCGGGTGGCACCGTGTTCGTGAAGGCGATGGAGGTCCCCGGTGTCGGCACGATGGCCGTGCTGGCCGATGTGGGCGGCGTGGGTGTCGGCGTGTGGCAGCCGGGACCGTTCCCCGGTTTCGGCGAGATCGGCCGGGTCGCCGACGGAATCTGGCAGGACGCCGCCGGCCTGCCGTCCTGGTTCGAACTCATGACACGCTCCTACCCGCAGTCGCTCGACTTCTACCGCGCGGTGTTCGGTTGGCACGACACCTTCACCGTCGCCGACACCGAGGAGTTCCGCTACACCACCCTGCACGCCGAGTCCCCGATGCTTGGTGGGGTGATGGACGGGCAAGGCCATCTGCCCGAAGGAGTACCCGGCGCGTGGGTGGTGTACTTCGGCAGCGACGACACCGACAAGACCGCTGAGCTCGCCGTATCCCTCGGCGCGAAACTGGCCTTCGAACCGATGACCACGCCCTACGGCCGGGTCGTCGGTCTCACCGATCCCACCGGCGCCCACTTCAGCATCGGCGGCACCGCCCGCTGACCGAGGCGGCGACGTTTCCCGCGTCGCCAGCCCCGGCGCTAGTCTCGACGCGACGCCCGAGCGGGCGGTAGCGACGAGTTCTTGTGTGGGGGAAGATGTCCGGGGACCAGACGACCGAACGCGCGCGTGTACTGCGGTCGATACCGATACTCGCCGGCCTGGTCGGTGCCGTACTCCTCGCCGTGGGTGTGGTGCTGGCGCTCTACAGCCAGTTCGTCGCGGCACCGATTCCGGTGCCGCTCAACGGCGACTTCAGCGAGACCACCGATTTCCCGTTCCGACTGATCCGGGGAAGCCTCGTCGTCGCGGGCGCCGCGGCACTGACCGGTGCGGTGGTGTTCGCTCTCGGGCGTCGCGGTGACGAGCGTGCCGCGAGTGTCGGTGCGGGAGGCGTACTGGCGATACTCTTCGTCCTCGGTGGGGGCCTGTGGTTCGCGGTTGCGGCGGACATCCCGTCGACCTATCAGCGGCTGACCTCGGACTTCGTCGTGACACCCCGGGCATCGTCCGCGATCGCATCGCTCGCCCTCGCCATCTCGGGCGCATTGCTGATCTTCGTGTTCGTGGTGAAGCCGACCGGCCCGGTGCCGCGTTGGAGGGCGCTGGTGGCGGCGCTCGTCGTCGGCGTGGTCCCGGTGCTCGGCGCCGCGGGCGTCGCGGTCCGCTTCGGCGACGACAGCGTCGCCAGCGATCACGTCACCGCCGAAGCGGCACCCGAGGCTGGCGCGCCTGCGGTGCTCGGGTCCGAGAAGTTTCGGCTCCAGATCCCTGCCGATCCCGATCTAGGTCACCGAATTCTCGTCACCCGAAGCGGTTTCGTCGCCGTGACGCCTGCGGGTATCACGCAGTACGACGGTGCGACGGGAACCGAACGGTGGCACTATCGGCGCAGCGATATCAGCACCGACAGGGTGTGGAACCGGCTCGAGGACACGACCTACCTGCGCGCCGAGGACGTGGTGCTGACCAAGTGGAGGAATATCGGCTGGATGGCATTCGACGCGGCCACCGGCGAATTGCTCTGGACCGGAGGAGACTTCGCCAGTGACCCTCGCTCCACGGCCGGCGGGCACCTGCTGGTCACCGTCTCTTCCGAGACCGGAAGCGTCACCCGCTACGACGCCCGGACCGGGCGTGAAATGTGGCGTATCGCAGGCGAATCAGCCAAGTGCACCGCAGCACCATCGCAGGTCGCGACCACAATGACAGCGATCTACCGTGTGGCGCGTTGTGGTGACGGCGAAGCCGCGACGGTGGTCGTCACGGCATTCGATCCGATGTCCGGAGAGGTTCGCGATACGCGCAGCTTTTCCACGCCCGGAGCGGTGCGAGCCATGCGTACCGGCGTCCGCGTGTTCGACAGCGGCTTCGTCTGGGTGGAGTGCCATGGGGAGGAAGCAGTAGAAACCGAGATCTTCCTGCCACCGAACCAGCCGCTGTCGTCGGCCATCGTGGATTCGAGCCGCAAGTACAGCGACGTCGAAGAGGCGGACAGCACAGCTGCGCTGGTCAGCTCCGAAAACTCGGCACTATTGGGCGACCGCTGGGAGGTCTTGTCCGCCGTCGGCGAAATCAGGTGGACCGAGCTCGAAATGACCGCGCCCGCGACCGGGACGATGTCCGTCGAGGACCGCACCGAACTGCTAACCGACCAGGCCGTCATGCTCACCTACGATGATGGATACAAGCTGCGGACCTGGGACCGATCGACCGGACGCGAGGGCCGAGCCGTGCCCGTCGCCCTCGGTCCACACGGGGATCCGCGCGTGGCAACCACCTCGGGATCCGTGCTGATGATCGCAACCGATCGCAAGGGTCACAAGTCCGAGATCATCGGCTTCGGCTGACCCCGCGATCTGCACCGGGCCGCACAGGGGCGCGGTTCGGGACGGTCAGTAGATGGATGCTGGTCGCCGCCGCACAACACGGCCTCGGGCTGCTCGCCCTGCGGGGTCGATGGTCTGCGCGTTCCGGCTGCCACCGGACCTGCGCGTGCCCACCACCTTGCCGCTGATCGCTCGGCGGTGGCGATGTCGACGCACCTGCAGAAGACAAGTCCCGGCACCGATGACCTCGGCCCCCGACATTCGCGCCGACCCCAACCCAGTACCCTCGTGCGCATGCCGGTGAGCGCCCGAGAACGCACCCGATTCCGTCGCACCGCCAAGCAGGGTCGTCGTGACCGCTCGCGGGGCGGGCTCGTCGCCGCGTTGCTGTGCGTCGCGGTGGTGAGCGCGGGTTGCGCGGACAAGCACGACGACGCGAGCACGATCATCCGCACCACGACCAATATCGCCGGTGCCGGTGTGGTCGGCGCCGACCGTGACACGGCGACCGCGTGTCCGACGCCGAGCGCACCCGACGCGGGGTCGGGTACCCGCTCGGTCACCCATTCGGCCGGGGTCACGGAGGTACCCGCCGATCCGCAGCGCATTGTCGTGCTCACCAGCTCCGCTCTCGACGCGGCGTGTGCGCTCGGCCTGTGGGAGCGGGTCGCGGGCGCGGTGACGCTCGACGGTGAGCGTCCCCAGCCGATGTACCTCGGGTACGGCGTGCTGAAGGTGCCGAGTATCGGACCGATCGGCGCGCCCGACCCGACGCGTATCGCCGAACTGAAGCCCGACCTCATCCTCGGCGACGTACCCCCTGCCGCAGGCGGTTACGAAGCGCTGCGCGCGATCGCGCCGACCGTGCTGGTCGGCAGCGGCGGCAGTTGGCAGTCCGATTTCGTCGCCTACGCCGCCGGGATGGGCCGCACCAAGGCCGCTGACGCCGCCCTGCAGTCCTACCTCACCGAGGCTCACGACCTCGGCGACGCGCTGCACGCGAACCAGTCCCAGGCCTCGGTGCTGCGTTTCACCGCCGACACCATCCAGGTGCAGGGTTCGGAAACCTTTGCCGCGCAAGTCCTTTCGGATGCCGGTGTACAGCGCCCCCAGGCGCAGCGCGGTCCGTCGTTCGACATCACCCCCGACGACTTCTCGAACAAAGCCGAGGGCGACATCATCTACGTGATGTTCGACGGCCCCGACGGTGAGGCGCACGGCAAGAAGGTGCTGCGCTCGAAGGAATTCGAGAACCTGGGCGCCGCGACGGATCGCCGCGTGTTCGCGGTGGACGACAAGATCTGGCACACCACCGGCCTCACCGCGGCACGCGCCGTGCTGACGGATCTGCGCAACAGCCTCAACGGCTACGTCACCGACTGATCGGCGTACAGCAAACGCCCAGCGAGTTTCCAGGCCGGGCGCAGTCCGCGCGCTTACCGTCGTCGGCATGGACGAACACGATCTGGGACTCGGTCACGATCTGCGGGTGATGTCGCGGCGGCGAATTCTCGGCGTTCTCGGAGCCGCGGGAGTAGCCGCCGTCGCGGCGGGCTGCGCGGCGGGCGAGGAAACCGGCGCGACCACCACCGAGGCTTCGACGACCGCCACGGCCACCCCCGCCGCAGCCCCACAGGAAACCGCGGGCCCCTACCCCGGTGACGGCTCCAACGGACCGAATGTGCTGATCGAATCCGGTGTCGTCAGATCCGATCTGACAACCAGCTTCGGCGCGTATTCCGGTGTCGCCCAAGGTGTCCCGATGTCACTGACCTTGACACTGCACGACCTTGTGCAGGGCGGTGCCGGTGCGGGGATGGCGGTGTATGTATGGCATTGCGATCGTGAGGGCCGCTACTCGCTCTACAGCGAGGGTGTCACCGACCAGAACTATCTACGCGGCGTACAGGTGGCCGACGATGCGGGCGTCGTCGAATTCACCTCGATCTTCCCCGCCTGCTACGCGGGCCGCTGGCCGCATATCCACTTCGAGGTCTACGACTCGCTCACCACCGCTGTCGCGGGCGAGAACGCCCGCCTCACCTCCCAGATCGCCCTCCCCCAGGACTCCTGCGAGACAGTGTTCGCCGCCGACGCCGGTTACGCGGCCAGCACGACGAACATGTCGGCGGTGAGCTTGTCCTCGGACAACGTCTTCGGTGACGGCTGGGATGCCGAACTGGCCACCGTCTCAGGCACTCCCGCCACCTCCATGACCGTATCGCTCACGATCGGTGTGGGCGAGAAGTCCGGTCCCCTGCCGGGTGGTGGTCGTCCGCCTCGCTGAGATCATTTCGGCGCGTCGGCGCGCACGCTGCGGCGCAGCTTCAGCTTGTTGAACACACCGATGGCGACGACACCTGCCAGCAGCACGTACAGCGTGATCGTGATCGGGGTGCTCACCAACGTCAGCGGATCGTTGTCCGAGTTGTTCATGGCCGCGCGCAACGAGGTCTCGGCCAGCGGCCCGAGGATCACCGCGATGAGCACCGGGGCGATCGGCACGTCGTAGCGGCGCATCGCGAAACCGATCGCACCGAGCACCAGCATGAACACGACGTCGACGATCGATGCCGCCGCGGCGTACACACCGAAACACGCGAACACCGCGATCCCCGCGTACAGGTATTCGCGCGGGATCTTCAGCAGATTCGCCCAGAGCCGGGCGAAGGGCATGTTCAGGATCAGCAGCACGATCATGCCGATGAACAGGCTCGCCATCAGCGCCCACACCAGGTCGCCGTTGCGGCTGAAAAGCAATGGGCCAGGCTGCATTCCGTACTGTTGGAACGCGGCGAGCAGCATCGCCGCCGTCGCCGAGGTCGGCAGGCCGAGCGCGAGCAGCGCACCCATCGCGGTGCCCGCGGTGGCGTTGCCCGCCGCTTCCGGTGCGGCCACACCGCGGATCGCGCCCGTGCCGAACTTCGGCTTGCGGCTGCGGCGGTCCAATCGTTGCTCGGCACCGTAGGCAAGGAAGGTCGGCACCTCCGCGCCGCCTGCGGGAATCACCCCGAACGGCACACCGAAAGCCGTGCCACGGGCCATGGCGGGCACCATTTCCCGGAACTCCGAGCGCGTCAGGTAGGGCCGTCCCTGCGGGGCGATGAGCGTGCGGTCGTCGGGTCGCCCGATCCGGGACGCGACGTACAGGACTTCACCGATGGCGAGCATGGACACCGTGATCACCACGACGCTCACCCCGTCGAACAGTTCCACACTGCCGAAGGTGAACCGCTGCGCACCGCTCACCTGATCGGTGCCGATCACCGACAGCACCAAGCCGATGAGCAGTGCGGCAATACCTTTGAGAACCGAATCCGACACCACCACCGAGATCGCGACGAACGCGAAGACCGCCAGCGCGAAATACTCTCCCGGCCCGAACCTGGTCGCCAGATTCGCCAGGTGCGGTGCGAAGAACACCACGAGGACGGTCGCGATCAGCCCGCCGAAGAACGCTCCGACCGCCGCGGCCGCCAACGCCTGTGGGGCGCGGCCGTTGAGCGCCATCCGATGGCCCTCGATGGACGTCGCTATGGCGGTGGAGTTGCCGGGTGTGTTCATCAGGATGCCGGAGATCGAGTCACCGAAGAGGCCACCGAAGTAGATGGCGGCCATCATCACCAGCGCGGCCAGCGGGTCGAGCGTGAACGTCACCGGCAGCAACAGCGCCACCGCCATCGCCGAACCGAGCCCGGGCAGCACGCCGACAGCGGTGCCGATCACGCAGCCGAGCACCACGTAGAGCAGGTTGACCGGGGTCAGGACGCTGCCGAAACCCTCCAGGAGGTTCGCGATCTCGTTCATCTAGAACAGTCCCATCACGCCGGGCGGCAAGCTGATACCGAGCAGACCGCCGAAAACCAACTGGATGGTGGAGGACAGGGCAAGGCCGACAAGGATATTGAGGCCGTACCGCCTGCTGCCGAGGCCGATGGTGACACCCCAGAACGTCACCGCGCCCGCGATGATCCACCCGGCCGGGAGGAGCAGCACCGCGAACATGACCAGCGACGCGAAGGTGATCCCGGTACCACGCCAATTGCTGGACAGGCCGATGATCGGGCGGCCGTTCTCGTCGAGTGGGACCTCCGGCCTGCGGATCACGCTCACCGCCAACAGCACCGCGAACACCAGGCACAGCACCGCGGCCAGCAGCGGCACCGTTTTCGGGCCGAACAGTTCGCTCTCGTCCGCCACCTCCGTGTCGGCGATACCGGCGAACAGGAACACCGCCAGCGCGACGAGCAGCAGCGGCATGATGAGCGCGCTCCAACCGGGCCGCCACCACGAGCGTGACACCGACGCCGGGTCGGGTTCGGTGGTACTCACGACAGCCCCAGGTCTTCGACGATCTCGGTGATCCGTGTCTGTTCCTCGGCGAGGAACTGGCGGAACGCCTCGCCTGCCAGGAACGTCTCCTGCCACCGGTTGCGGGCGACGGCGTCGCGCCAGCTCTCGGTGCGGGTCATCTCGGTGACGATGTCGATCAGCTCCTTCTGCTCCTGCTCGCTCAACCCCGGTGGGGCCACGAACCCGCGCCAGTTCACGAGATCCACCTGCGGGTAGCCGGCCTCGGCCATGGTTGGGGTCGCCTCGAGTCCGGGCAGCCGGCCGGGCGCGACCACGGCCAGCGGTCGCAACCTGCCGTCCTCGATCAGGTCGCGGAAGTCGTTGAAACCGCTGATCCCGATGCCGGGGGTGCCCGGCGCGGTCGAGAGCAGGTTGATGGTGAGTTCGCCGCCACCGGCGTAGGCGGCGTAGCGCACCTGAGCGGCGGGGATGCCCGCGGCCTCGGCCAGCTGGGCGGCGAGCATGTGGTCGATCCCGCCCGCCGATCCGCCGCCGACCGGTGTGGTGGCCGGGTTGGCTCGCCAGTCGCGGATCAGGTCGTCGAGGGTGCGATAGGGCGAGTCGGCGGGGACGACGATCACTTCGAAGTCCTCGGCGAGCCGGGCGATCGGCGTCATATCGGCGAGCTCCACAGGCGAACCGTTGCGCGCGATGCCGCCCATCATCACGGTGCCCGTGACCATGATCGTCGTCGCCACCCCGGTCTGCGTGGACAACTGACCGAGCCCGATCGTGCCGCCCGCGCCGGGCACGTTCACCACCTGCACGTTGTTGACGATCCCGTCGCCGCGCAGCGCCTGCTGGGCTTCGCGGGCCACCAGGTCCCAGCCACCGCCCGCGGCGGCGGGCGCGATGACGGTCAGTTTGGCCCGCGCATCGGCACCGTGGCCCGACCGATTGGCGTCCAGCCCCGCCGCGACCACCAGGACCACGACTCCGAGGACACCGAGGATCCAGCGAACTGAGCGGGGAACACGGTGCATCGGGGTCCTCTCACCAAACGTCTGCCGAAAGTTTGCCCGAGTCGGGTCGCCGCTGTGCACAGAACGCACAACAATTCGCCGACGGATCCGGCCGCGCGCCCCACGGTTACCCTCGTGCTCATGCCCGTGCAGCGCGACAGTTCCGTCATCCATTTCACCGACACCGGCAGCGGCGAGCCGATCGTGCTGTCGCACGGATTCCTCATGGACGCAACGATGTTCGACCGCACCACCGCGCGACTCACCGCCGCGGGACTGCGGGTGATCGCCGTCGACGCGCGCGGTTTCGGCGAGACCGTCAGCGACCCCGACGAACCGTTCACCTACTGGGACCTGGCCGACGACATCGCCTCGGTACTCGACCATCTGGACATCACGGGCCCCGTCATCCTCGGCGGCATGAGCCAGGGCGGCTACACGGCCCTGCGTTTCGCCCTGCGCTACCCCGACCGCACCAGGGCCCTGGTCCTCGCCTCGACCACAGCCCGCGCCAACACTGTCGAGGAATCCGCCCAGTACCGCGCCATGGCCACCGCCTGGACCGACCCCGCCATCCCCCTCGAACCCCAGGCCCGCGCCCTCGCACCCCTGCTCATCGGCGGCACCGACGCCGACCAGGAACACTGGATCCGCCGCTGGCTCACCAACCCCGACCGCCCCCGCACCACAGCGGCCTGGACAAACCTCGCCACCCGCGACGAAATCACCCCCCGCCTCCCCGAAATCCCCTGCCCCGCCCTGGTCCTGCGCGGCCACGCCGACCAAGCAGGCGGCACCGCCGACGACGCCTCAACCCTCGCCACCGCCCTCCCCGGCACCCACGGCCTCTCCACCGTCATAGCGGGCCCCACCGCAGGCCACGCAGTCTGGTGGACCCACCCCCAACCGGTATCCACCGCCATCACTGCGTTCCTCGACCAGCTCCGCCGGACCGAGCGGGCATCTTCCTAGCGAGACTCTGGGGCCGGAATGAAGGACATAACACCGGGACGAACCCTCGAATCGTCGCCCGGAATGACCGCTGCCGCGATTGTCGGCAGCGTTCTACTCGTCGGCGGTGCGGCGATCAGCGCCTTTTCCGTCGAACCGCGGACAGCGGCAACACAAGAGATCGACAACCTCGGTTCGGTCCTGTCCCTGTTCTCCCTGGTCTTCGCAATCGCCGCCCTCGTCACGTTGACCATCGCATTACGCTGGTCGACCACCTTCCGCATCAACGGACTCGGAAATCTCCCCGCAGTCGGAATGGCGGTCGTTCTCGCCCTCGAAATCCTGATTTCACGTGCCTGGGACGGTATCGACGACATCGCGCAATGCCTCCACGACAACCCACCTACCGCTGTGACACTCGCCGTCGCTTCATGGGCGCTGGTCGTCACGGGAACCGTCCTCGTTCTGTGTATTGCCTTCTCGCCGCCGTACCGATGGACCATTCCGCTCCGTTCTCGGATCATCTATGTTGCCATCGGCATCTTGATTTGCTGCCTTGCAACAGCATTCGCTCTCGACTTGGGCAGCGGTCAGCCGATCTGAGGCCTGCGTTACTCCATGAGCGCAGATGCGCACTGTGGCCCGCTCGACTGAAGTCGCTGGTAGCGGGGCCGTTGGTAGCATGGCACGCGCTGATCCATGACCCGCGAGCGTCAAGGAGAGATCTATGTCGAAGCGTGAGGTTCCGCCCGAATCCGACAATGCCGCCGATGTCGATATGCCGTGGGCGCCGCGGGATCACGAATGGACCGGGCATCGGGCCGAGCATGATGCCCTGGAATGGGCGAAGGGGGATCCGAAGAAGCTCGCCAGTATCTATCTGTATCGCGATCCGGAGGGGGATCCGGCCCTCGAGAAGGATTACAAATTTCCGGTTGCCGACATCATCGACCGGAAGCCGACCAGGGTGTTCCGGGCGGTGGCGAATGCGGCGGCGCGGCTGGATCAGGCCGATATCTCCGGCGCCGACCGCGACAAGGTGAAGCAGCGCATCAGCGAGCTCTACCGGGACGCGGCCGACGCCTTCGACGATCCGGAACTGCGGGCACCGTGGGATCGGTGAACTAGAACTCCCAGTCCTCGTCCTCGGTGTTGACGGCCTTGCCGATGACGTAGCTGGAACCCGAACCGGAGAAGAAGTCGTGGTTCTCGTCGGCGTTGGGCGACAGCGCCGACAGGATCGCCGGGTTCACCTCGCACTCGTCCTTGGGGAAAAGGCCCTCGTAGCCGAGGTTCATCAGCGCCTTGTTGGCGTTGTAGCGCAGGAACTTCTTGACGTCCTCGGTGAGGCCGACCTCGTCGTAGAGGTCCTGGGTGTAGTCGACCTCGTTGTCGTAGAGCTCGAAGAGCAGCTCGAAGGTGTAGTTCTTGAGCTCGTCGCGCTCGGCCTGGGAGACCAGCTCGAGGCCCTTCTGGTACTTGTAGCCGATGTAGTACCCGTGCACCGCCTCGTCGCGGATGATCAGCCGGATCATGTCGGCGGTGTTGGTGAGCTTGGCCCGCGAGGACCAGTGCATCGGCAGGTAGAAGCCGGAGTAGAACAGGAAGCTCTCCAGCAGCGTGGAGGCGACCTTGCGCTTGAGCGGGTCGTCACCGTTGTAGTACGACAGGACGATCTCGGCCTTGCGCTGCAGGTTGCGGTTCTCCTCCGACCAGCGGAACGCCTCGTCGATCTCCTTGGTGGAGCACAGGGTGGAGAAGATGGAGCTGTAGCTCTTGGCGTGCACCGACTCCATGAACGCGATGTTGGTGTACACCGCCTCCTCGTGCGGGGTGAGCGCGTCGGGGATCAGCGAGACCGCGCCGACGGTGCCCTGGATGGTGTCGAGCAGCGTCAGGCCGGTGAAGACCCGCATGGTGAGCTGCTTCTCCTCGGTGGTCAGCGTGTTCCAGGAGGGGATGTCGTTGGACACCGGCACCTTCTCCGGCAGCCAGAAGTTGCCGGTGAGCCGGTCCCAGACCTCGGCATCCTTCTCATCGGGTACCCGATTCCAGTTGATGGCCGACACCCGATCGATGAGCTTCATTCCGCCTCCACACCTTTCCGCCAGACCTGTGACCCGCACCCGCCGCCGTGTGCGAGGCCGTTCCCCACGAACACTACTCGTAGTGGGTGACAACCTCGCGGAGCACAACAGCTTGTGTTGCGATGCGGGCGATCCGACCTCACCGGTCGACCATCCGCACCACACACGCGGCCCCCATTGTGCGTCACGCGCCCGCGCGGACCACCATCGCATCGCCCGCGTTTTCCTCACACGCACCGACCACCCCGCCCGTCGGTGAGCACCACCACCCGCCGCCCGATCCGGAACCGCCCCGTCGACCCACGATCACGGTGCGGGAAGATCGTCGGGAGAGAGTGAACCGATCCGAAGGGACATCGACTGTGCGACGGATGTTTCTGTTGACCCTCGCCGCGATGACCTCGGTCGCGTGCGGTCCCGGCCCCGCGCCGGATGCGATGCCCAGCGACGGGTTCTGGTCCAGGGCAGCGGTTTCCGACGAGGAGAAGGTGACCGTCCTGCGCAAGGTACGCGCGATCGACGTGTGCGCGCTGCTGCCGCGCGCCTCGCTCGAGCCGTTCGGAACGGTGAGCACGGTCGAGGACGTCCGCCCGGATCAGTGCCGTGCCGCCATCGCCGTCGACGGTCATCTCACCGGTATCGACGCCACCTGGAGTACGGGGGTGATGTTCTCGGGCGAACCCGCGATGGACGGACCGGTGCGCGAGGAGTCGATGGGCGATGTGCGCGTGTTGTTCGACGACGAACCCGCCACCTCGTCGGATCCGCAGTCGCGCGCGGCGTGTCAGGCGTGGGCGTTGTTCGTGTCGGGCGCCGACCTGTCGCTGAGTGTTCGCGCGCCGGGCGACGCGTGTGCGACCGCCGCCGACCTGTTGCGGATCGCGCTGGTCGAGTTCCGCGAGGAGCCGCCGCACGGCACCTCACCCGATACGGATCGCACGGTGGTGACCGGCGCCGACCCGTGTGCCGTTGCCCCGCTGCTCGGTTCGCTCGTGCCGGTGGGTGATCAGCGGCTCACCACCTGCAAACTCACCGTCGACGGCCATGAGGCGATCGTGACCTACGACTACGGCTCCGAACGCTCCGTCACCGATGACACCCCCGCGTTCACGGTCGGCAGCCGCCAGGTGTTCCGCTTCGAGCCGGGCACCGCGACGTCGTCCATCACCTCCCTGACCGCCGTCGTCGGCCGGGCTCTGACTCCGGGCCCGACCGACGCCCTGCTCGGTCCCCGCGTGCCGAAGGTGACGGTCACCGCCGACTCGGCCGTCGCGGAGAAGGTCATGCGCGAGGTACTGCCGCTGCTGCCCTGAGCTACTCCGTGTCCTCCGGGAAACGGCGCAGGGCGATGACGGAGGCGAGCAGCCCACCCCACACCACCACGATCGAAATGATCAGCATCGTGATCGCACCAGCCGACATCAGGACTTCGCCTCCTCGATCACCGGCGCCGCGACGACGCCGTCCTCGTCTTCCGGTACACCGGGATCGCGCCACGGCAGCAGCGCCATGACCACGCCGAACACGATGGCCGCACCGGCCACGCCCCAGCCCGCGATCAGCACGTACTCGGTCGTGTATCCGCCGTAGGTCTCGTCGAATTCCTGGCGCAGGCTGTCGACCATCATCCACACCAGCGCCACCGGCGTCACCACGCCGAGCAGCACCATCCACACGCGGCCGACCTTCAGGTTGGACACCGTGTCGGTGTGTTCGCGCAGCACACCGAGTTTGCGCAGCGCCCACGCGACCACGATCACCGCGACGAACGCGGCCAGCACGATGCCGTACTGGTTGATGAAGTGGTCGGCCACGTCGAGCAGGTACAGACCGTTGCGAGTCGGGAACAAGGCGATCGAGACAGCGGCGGTGAGGCCGCCGACGATCAGCACCGCCGGCACCCGGGCCAGCCCGGTCCGGTCCTGCACTGCCGCGACGATCACCTGGACGATGCTGATCAGCGAGGTGAGTCCGGCCAGCACCAGGCAGGTGAAGAACAGGATGCCGAACCAGGCGGCGCCGGAGGACAATTCGGAGATGATCGTCGGGAACGCGACGAACGCCAGTCCGGGACCGCTGGTCGCGGCGTCGCTCACGGCGACACCGGTCTGGTGCGCCATGAAGCCGAGGGTGGCGAACACCCCGATACCGGCCAGGATCTCGAACGAGCTGTTGGCGAACCCGGCGACCAGCGCCGACCCGCCGAGGTCGGCCTTGCGCCGCAGGTAGGAGGCGTAGGTGATCATGATGCCGAAGCCGACCGACAGGGAGAAGAAGATCTGCCCGTAGGCCGCGACCCACACCTTGCCGTCGGTGATGCTCGACCAGTCCGGGGAGAAGAACGCGTCGAGTCCCTCGGCCGCGCCGGGCAGGAACAGCGCCCGCACCACCAGGATCAGGAACAGCGTGAACAGCAGCGGGATGAAGATCTTGTTGGCGATCTCGATGCCGCGGCGGATGCCGAGGGCGAGCACGACCAGCGTCACCACCCACACCGCGATCAGCGGCCACAGCACACCGGGCACGAACGGCGCCGCGAAGCCCGGCTGGTCGGCGACGTGGAGGAAGTCGTTGCTGAAGAACTTCTCCGGGTCGTCACCCCACTGCTGGCCGACGGAGAACCCGGCGTAGCGGATGGCCCAGGCGATGATCACCGCGTAGTAGACCGCGATCACGAAACTGATGGCCACCTGCCACCAGCCGATGGGTTCGGTCGCGCGGGACATGCGCCGGAACGCCAGCGGGGGTGAACCACGGAACTTGTGGCCGATCGTGTACTCGAAGATCAGCAGTGGGATGCCTGCCGAGAGCAGGGCGACCAGATAGGGCAGCAGAAAGGCTCCGCCGCCGTTCTCGTAGGCGATATAGGGGAATCGCCAGATATTGCCCAGCCCGACCGCCGAGCCGATCGCCGCGAGCAGGAATCCTGCCCGTGTACCCCATTGTTCCCGGGGGCGTGCTGTCATCGCACTACTCCATCTACTCGCGGCGTGTGGTCTCGGTTGCGCGAAAGGACCTTAGTGTAGGGGCGCCCGGCTCCCCCCGGCCGGGGATCCGATGTCGCCCCGGTGACGATCCGGCGGAGATCGCGATGCGGCGACAAGGCGGCATCGGTCCAGTTCCGGTGTTTGCGAGCGGATTGCTCGGACGGGCACACTCGGGTTCGGGTCCGACATCGGACCGGGTCACCGACGACAGGGGTTGCCGATGGTGCGCAGGATCGCGTTCGCCGCGGTGGCATTACTCGTTTGCGTCGGCTGTGGTGACGACGAGAGCGACCCGTCCGCGACCGCGCCGCCACCACCGGTGGTCCCGGCGCCGCCACCCGAGTTCTGGTCGCAGGTGCCGCGTGACCAAGCCGAACGCGAGAAGGTCGCCCAGGCGACCCGGCAGGTGGATGTGTGCGCGATCTTGCCGCGCGAGGCGCTCGAACCGCTGGGGTCGATCGAGAGCGTCACCGTCGGCCTGGATTCGTGCCGGGCGGTCCTGCACAGCGATTCCCCCGGCGAAGGCACCACCCTGACCTGGCACGCGACGCTGCTGCCCGGCCTGACCGCGGGCGGACGAGGCAGGACCAGCCAGATCGGCGATGTGACCGTGCGCCTCGTTCCCGACCGAGACGCCGGCGAGCCCCGATCCTGCGGCGTCACCGCGCATTTCCCGGCCGGGGCGGCGTTCTACCTCGGCCTGTCCACGCGCCCGGGGACCAACCCGTGCACCGTCGCCGACGAACTGGTGCCGGGGATGGTGCAGCGGTGGCGGGAGTCGCCGGCCCAGGGCACGTCCCCCGACACCGTGCCGACGGTGCTGCTCGGCGCCGACCCGTGCGCGGTCCGCACGAAACTCGTCGGCACGGTGCACGACGACGAGCAGCGACTCACCCAGTGCCTCTTCGGTTATCGCGGGCAGAAGATCACTGTCGGCTACGAGTACCGGGTGCCCGAATATCTGGCGGCCAACAGCACCGAGGAGCACATCGACGGCCGGACAGTGCACCGGTCGGTCTCGGTGTACGACAGCTCGATCCCGATCTATACCGCCGCCGTCGGCCCTGAATTACCGCCCGAATCAACGGTTTTCGGACGCCGGATCCCCATCGTCGAGGTGGTCGCCGCCACCGATGATGTCGCGAGGGACGTGATGGCGGCGGCGCTCACCCTGTTTCCACCCCGCTGAAACTCAGATCCCCAGAACGAGTTTCGCGGTGGTGAAGTAGATGATCAGTCCGGTGGCGTCGACGAGTGTCGTCACCATCGGCGCCGATACGACGGCCGGGTCGATGCGGAACTTCTTGGCCAGCAACGGCATCGTGCCGCCGATGGTCGCGGCCCAACCGCAGATGAGCACCAGCGTGACGGCCACGACGATGGCGATCTTGGGACCGACGAACACGGTGCCGATCAGCAGGCCCGCCGCGGCCAGCATGCTCCCGAGCACCAGGCCGACCCGGCATTCGCGCCAGATCACCTTGAACAGATCCGAGACCCGCACCTCGCCGACCGCCAGCGCACGCACACACGCCGTGGCCGCCTGCGCTCCCGCGTTGCCACCCGCCCCGATGAGCAGCGGAATGAACAGCGCCAGGCTGGCCGCCTGCTCGAGGGTGGTGGCGAAGATGTCGGTGACGCTCACCGTGAGCGTGGCCGCGAACAGCAGCAGCATCAGCCACAATGCCCGGTAGCGCGCCAGCTGGAACACCTTGGCGGCCATGTAGTGGCCTTCCCACGGCGCCGAACCGGCCTGCTTGGCCACGTCCTCGCTGTCGGCGGCCTCGAGCACCTCCATCGCGTCGTCGATGGTGAGCAGTCCGACCACGCGGTCCTCGCTGTCGACGACGACCAGGTTGATCTCGTTGGTCGAACTCATCAAGCGCGCCGCCTTCTCGGCGGAATCGGTGGCACGCACGAACGGCGGTTCGGTGACCACCAGTTCCGACACCATCGCCTCGGGCGCGTGCAGCACCAGCTCGCGCAGTTCCACGATGCCGGTGAGCCTGCGCCCCCGGTCGACCACGGGCAGGGTGTACACCGTTTCGGCGTTGGCGCCCTTGGCACGCACCAAGGCCAGCGCCTGGGCGACGGTCAGATTGCCGGGCAGCGCAACGACTTCCGGCGTCATGTAGTGACCGACCGACCCCTCCGGGTAGCCGAGCAGGGCGGCGGTCATCCGGCGCTCGCGGGGGCTCAGCCCCTCGAGCACCTTCTTGGCGACCTTGGCGGGCGCCTCGTGGAGCATGCGGGCGCGGTCGTCGGGGTCCATCGCCTCGACCAGATCGCGGAAGCTCTTCTCGCGCAGTCCCTGCAGGATCTGCTGCTGGTCGACCGGCTCGAGTTCCTCGAAAACCGTGATGGCGCGGTCCTTGTCGAGCAGCCGGAACACCACCCCGGCCTGCACGGCGTCCATGCGGGCCAGCGCGTCGGCGATGACGTGCGGCGGACGGTTGTCGAGCCAGTCCATCGCGCTGTTCACCCGGTGGGTCTCGACGATGTCGCGCACCGACTCGGACAGGATCGCCAAAGCCTCGGTCACCGAATAGTCCTCGGCCACAACAGGATTCGGTTCTTGCGCGGCGGCTTCGACAGGTACGTGACGTGCTTCGACGAGATCGATCTGCGGCATGGGACAGTCCTCTGGCGCGACGACGCGCATGCCTACGGCAGAGGTAGGTACATGCGCCGAGATGGTTTCGGGAGACGGCGAGGATTACCGCGGGCGTCCGCCACCACGACCATCACGCACCACCGCCAGGAGGGCCGGCCGGTTTCAGTGCGAGAGCGAAGGGGCGACGCCGCGCGGCCTTCGACTAGGGGGTTCGCTGCGCATGGCAACACCACCTCCTCGTCGTCACCGCGGGCCCTGTGCCCACACTTCTCCCCGAAGGATACATGCATGGACTGGTCGTTTCATCTTTACGCTGTCGTACCACTGGTCACAGTGGCCTCTGTCACACCATGGGCGGGCAATCCCGCGATGACGGTGTCGACCGTCTGTTCGGCGAACTGCCAGACCTTCGCGCCGTCGACGTGGCGCAGCGGTCCACGCAAGACCAGTTCGGCGAAACCGTGCACCGTCGACCAGCAGCTCCACGTGGCGGCCTCGCGCGCCGACGGGGCGAGGTCACCGATGTGGACCATCATGTCGAGCGCCTCGGCGAGGGCCAGGTAGGCGGGCGAGTCGGCGATCGCGGCGGGCGAGGTGTCGCCCGCACCGAAGAACGCGACGGCGAACCAGCCCGGCTCGGCGAGCGCGAACGCGATGTAGCCGAGACCGACGGCGCGCAGGCTTTCCCGCGGTCCGGCGGGTACACGGTCGGTCGCCATGCGCGTCGCCATGTCGGCCTGGATCGCCGAGGACACCGCGTCGAGCAGCGCCTTGCGGTCGGGAAAGTGCCGGTAGGCGGCATTGGGCGTGACTCCGACGCGACGGGTGACTTCCCGGATGGTCAGCGCGTCGGGCCCGCCGGACCTGGTGAGTTCCAAGCCGGCCGCGAGGAGCGCGGCCGCGAGATCGCCGTGGTGATACGCCAACCCTTGTACACCCTTTCCGCGAAGTATATGGTGTGAACATATCAAATGTGCACGCCGTACACATCGGAGGCCGTACCCATGACCGCACTCCCGAACGTCGTCGACCACGACACCTGGCAAGCCGAACTCGACGCCCTTCGCGTCCGTGAGAAGGCCGCCACCCGCGAACTCGACGCCATCGCCGCCCAGCGGCGCAAACTGCCCGCCGTCCGCCTGCCCGATTACACCCTCAAAGCCGAAGACGGCAGCGATGTTTCGCTCGCCGAGGTGTTCGACGGGCGCACTCAGCTCATCACCTACCACCACATGTGGACGCCGGGGAACACCTGGCAGTGCCCCGGCTGCACCGGGCTCACCTCCCAGTACGCGCGGCTCGATTTCCTCGACGCCTACGACGCGCGGTTCGTCATCGTCACCCAGGGCCCGATCGACGAAGTGCTCGCCTACAAGCGCCGCGTCGGCAACACCATGACCTGGTACTCCACCGCGGACAGCCCCTTCGGCGCCGATATGGGCGCGGGTCCCGGGGCAGGCTTCGCGGTGAACACCTTCCTGCGCGACGGCGACACCGTCTACCGCAGTTGGCACACCGACGGTCGCGGCACCGAACAGCTCGCCTACACCTTCGGTCTGATCGACGCCCTGCCCTACGGACGCCAGGAGGAGTGGCAGGACAGCCCCGAAGGCTGGCCGCAGTCACCCACCTACAGCCGGTGGCCCAGCTCCAAGGACATCGCCGCCTCCTACGGCGACCCGAACGCCTGAGCGGACGGTCACGGGCGAAAACCGCCGGTCGGGGATTCGGCGCGGCGCGCGCACAATAGTTGCCGGAGCGGGCGGCAGTGGGAACAGTGGAGACCGGAAGCCGCGGTGCGTGGCGCGGCGACATCGGTTGTCAACACACTGAGGAGAAACCTGTGCGCTTCGGCATCTTCGTCCCCCAGGGCTGGCGGCTCGACCTGGTCGACATCGAACCGGCCGATCAGTGGGCGGTGATGCGCGAACTGGCCGAGCGGTTCGACAGCGGCGGCGTGTGGGAATCGATCTGGGTGTACGACCACTTCCACACCACCCCGGTGCCCACCGACGAGGCGACCCACGAGGCGTGGTCACTGATGTCGGCCTTCGCCGCCTCGACCAGCCGGGTGCGGCTGGGGCAGATGTGTACGGCCATGAGCTACCGCAACCCCGCCTATCTGGCCAAGGTCGCCGCCACGGTCGACCTGATCTCGGGTGGCCGGGTGGAGATGGGTATCGGCGCGGGCTGGTACGAACACGAGTGGCGCGCTTACGGTTACGGCTTCCCGCCCGCCGGTGAACGCCTGGGCCGTCTCGACGAGGGCGTGCAGATCTTCCGCCAGGCATGGCGGACCGGGCGCGCCACCCTCGACGGTAGGTACTACCAGGTCGACGGCGCCATCGTGCACCCACGTCCGTTGCAGGAGAACGGGATTCCCATCTGGGTCGCGGGCGGTGGGGAGAAGAAGACGCTGCGCATCGCCGCGAAGTACGCGAACTACACCAACTTCAGCGCCGTCCCCGACGAATTCATCCGCAAGTCCGAAATCCTGCGCGAACACTGCGCCGAGGTGGGCACCGACTTCGCCGCCATCACCCGCAGCGCCAACTTCAACGCGGTTGTCGGAAGCACGGAATCGGAAGTGCAGGAACGTCTCTCGCTCATCATCGACCGCTACACACCCTTCCTCGGCGCCGATGCGGCCAAGACCTACGTCACCGACAATTTCGGGAGTAGCGCCGCCACCGGCACGCCCGAGCAGATCGCCGAACGGCTGGGCGGCGTCAAGGATCTCGGCCTCGGCTACGCCATCCTCAACTTCCCCGAAGCCGCCTACGACACCTCCGGTATCGAATTGTTCGAGCGCGAGGTGGTTCCCGCGCTAGGCGGGTAGGGCGGGAACGATCGCCTCTCCCATCCGGGTCAGCGTCGCGCAGGCATCCGGCGCGGGCTGGCCCGGGTTCGTCACCACGATCATGCGGACCACTCCCTGTTCGGCGCCGAAGGCGACATCGCACACCGTGGTCAGCGAGGCCGAGTCGACCAGCTTGCGTCCCGCACGCCCGGCGACCGTGATGTCGTAGAAGTTGCCGGGACCGGCTTCGGCCTCGAACTCCTCGAGCGAACGATCCGCCGAGTACACGCGCAACGACGCGGTCGCACCGTCCCACGCGCACGTCTGCCACCCCGCCTCCGCCGACCCGGCGGGGACCCTCGACGCCGGGTCGACCCCCGCCTGCGTGAGCGCCTGCTCCCCCACGCCCGCGCACGGCTCGAACAGCGCCTTCGCCGCCGGGTCGTCCCCGGAACATGCGGCGACCGTGCCCGCCACCACGATTCCCAGGCCAATTGTCGACAACCGGCGCATTCCAGGTCCCTTCCACTGCCTCGCAAACGCGCCCAAGCTACCAAGTGGTTGTCCTGTGCCGGCCCTGCGTCGCCCGATACTGTCGCGGTCACCACTGCCGACCATCCGAGTTGTGGCAGACCCGTACGGTCTGCCGTCTTTCAATTCCTCTCGGCACTGTGCGGCTTCTGCTGAATCTTGCTTCCACAGCGGGCTTTCCGACTCCGAACTTCCGGTGGGTGGCGACGTAGGATCACTGCCGGGCCTGCCCGTCGGCGGGTCGGGAAGGGGAATCGGACGATGAGTGCCACCATGCCCGTCGAACTATTGGCGGCGGGTTCTACTACTTTGGGCGCCGCCTACGCGGCCGCGCTGCAACTCCTGGACGCGCGCCGCTCGCGTGTCCGCGTCCAGCAACTGAGCAGAACGATCACCGAGGACACCGCGGAACCGAAGGCCGAGGCCGACTGGCTCGAGACCGCCGCACGCGAACGCTCGGCCCTCGACATCGAGCATCATCACAGCGCGCTCCAGCAGCAGCGGCTGGCGACCATCGCCTCGCTGGTATGCGGCGTGATCGCGATCGGCGTGGTGATGTACGGCCTGATCGGCGACGATCCGAGCGATCCGCAAGGCCTCGCCACCGTGGCCGCGGGCCTGCTGCCCGGCGCGGCCAGCGCCCTGCTGTTCTGGCAGTCCCGCGGAGCGAGCACCCGCGCCGACAAGTTCGCCGAACGCATCGCCACCACCGCCGCCCGCGCCGAAGCCCTCCGCCACGCGGACTCCATCCTCGACACCCGCGCCCGAGACCGCTTCGCGACCGCCGTCCTCCTCAGCACCGCGTTCCCGGAACTCACCGGCCGGGAGATCTGGCGGATGGCCGAGAGCAAACCCACTGCGCCCGAAGGTGATTCGCTGCCGAATTCCGGGGCGACGGAGGCTCGCCCTGATCCGGGCCGTCTCGCAGGCCACTGACATGATCAACGGCTCCTCCGAAGCAAGCACCTATTCCCCTCGTACGCCTGATCAAGGAGTAGTTCCGCGCCTCGGCGCCGCCTCGCAATCCTCTCCTTCTTCGGCTGAGATCAGGAGCCGGTGACCATCAGCTCGACAGCCTCGTTCATCCGGTAGCGCGTGGCCAAGATCCGCAGCGCCTCGTCCAGCGTGACTACAGGATTGCGGTATCGGGACAGCATCGACCGCAACGCGGCCGTCGCAGCATCCGCTGTCACGCCTTGTCTTTGCGCCGCGCAGCTCGTTCCGCCGCTACTCGCCGAGCTTCGCGCAGGTGTTGATCGATATCGGCGGGGTCGTCAGCGATCGAGATGTCCACTGCCGTTTCGGCCAAAGCGTCGTATTGGCGGCGGTGGGTCTCGCGGTAGTCCAGTACATCGTCGAGCGCCAGCCGATGGCGTGTGCCGATACGTTCGGCAGGAAGCTGACCCTTCTCGATCAACCGCTTCACCGTCGGGTGGCTCACTCCGAGCAGGTCGGCTGCCTGTTGGGAGGTCAAGGTCATACTCCGCAACCAGCGTGGCCGAACATACCCGCCGCTCCGGGCCGCCGAGGAAGTAGCGGCACGCGGGCGTATCTGCGAGACGCAGAGAACGTGGTCGATAAGGTCGCCACGTAACCGTAGCCCTCACCCGGACAGCGATGGAGAGGATCCATCACGCGGCACGGCGTAACCGAACGCGAACCGAGGGAACCGAAGCGGGCGCCAGTGCGTCCAAATCTGTAAGTGACTTTCTTCGGCTCAGCTGGGAGGTGGGTGCCGTGGGACGACGAGCAGCAGCGGGCGTTGCTCTGGACCGTGATAGCGTGCGGGCGCATACCGGTGCGGTGGGAATCCCGGTGATACGCGCGAAGGGGGCTTGGCGGTGACGCCGAAACCAAGCGAGCAGCCGAATCTGCCGCTCGGTGTGCAGATCGTGTTCGATGCGATCAACCAGCAGTCAGCCGCCGCGCAGGCCCGAGCCCGGATACTGGGTGACGCACTCGCCGGTCAGAATTTCGGCACCGATCCGAACTATGTGGTCACTGGCGAGCACTATGAGGACTACTCCCATCAGCAGTTATACGACTACGCGCGGGCGCTCAACACTGAGGGTTTGCAGTCCGCACGCGATCTGTGGGACTCCCAGGGCACGAAGATTTCCACTCTGGCCTCCGAGGCCGTAGCCAAGGTCCGCACTCGTACAGCTCACGGCGCTTGGGTCGGAGCGAGCGGCGACGCGCTGCGTGCGGCGGTCGCGGCCCTGGAGAAGACGGGTATTCAGCTCGGCGGAGTCTGCACATCGGTCGGCGTCCGCCTCGAGGCCGCGAGCTACGCCGCGCAAGCGACCCGGATAGCGGTACCGGAACCCGAGCCGATCAGTAGACCTGATCCCGACGACTCCAACTCGTCGGTGATCCCCGGTGTCGCGAACCCGGCCACCCTCGATACCGAGCAAGCGGCGCGAGCTCAGGCCGAACGGCAAGCTCAGGCCGCGTTCAACAACATCTATCGACCGGGCGTGTGGACGAGCGGCGATCAAGTGCCCGCGTTCACCGAGGTACCGAAGTTCGGCCAGGACGACAGCGCCAGTGGTGGCCCAGGCGGATCGGGCGGTTCCACCGGTGCGCCAGGCACGGGCCTGCCTACGGCCGAAACCAGCAGTCCGCCGAATCCCACCGATGAGAGCCAGAACAACGATCCCGAATCGAGCGGTGACCCGTCCGGATCGAACGATTCCTCGCCGAATGGGGTGACGTCGGACGAGTCGAACTCGGGCGACTCCGGTACCACGAACCAACCGGAGTCGGAGCAGACAACGGCGGCGACCACCCAGCCAGGACAAACCACCGGTACACCGGGCACCGGATCACCCGGAACGAGTGGCCCGGGCGGGTCGGCCGGTGGAGCATCGGGCGGATCGGCTGGTGGAGCGCCCGGTAGCAGCGGACCCGGGGCGCCCCTCGCTGGGAGGTCCGTTGCGGGACCGAGTATTTCATCACCGTTCGGAGCGGCCGCGGGCAGTGCGGCGGCGCGCGCGGCGCGCGCGCCCATGATGCCGATGGGCGGCATTCCCGGCGCGGCCGGGCGTGGAAAAGATGATGAGACAGACCGGAAATCACCGGAATATTTACGGTCGGTGTCTGAGGAGTGGACGCAAGGCATCACCGCTCATCAGGCCGTGTTTGGCGCGGACGCGGCGGCCGCGCGGCCGACCACCGGATCAACAGACGTGGCATCGCACGCGACCATGTATGACCCGAGCGCCGCTGCCCCAGCTACCGAGCCCGCTATGGACCCGCGCACGACGCCGACCGGTGCGGCCGATCCAGCTGTCCGTTCCGCGCCGACATCAGCGAATCCGCCCACCGAACCGGTAGCGCCACCCCCGGTCTCGACCGACGAGGTGTCCGGACTGCTTCGGCAATTCAGCGGACAAGGCCCCTTCGGTCCCGCCGAGCCGCCGCCCGTGCCCGAATCCGAGTCCCCGACATCCGAACCCGGCCAGGAGCCTGCCCGGTGAGCGATACCACCCAATGGCAGCTCACCCCAACCGAATTCGCGTGGCTGTGGCACCGCGAAACACGCTTGGACGCCTTCGACTACCCCCTCCCGATCGTCATTCGCGAATCCAGGGGGACCCCGGACGAATACGCCAGGAAGGTCGCCGGTTTCAACGCCCGATTCCCCCACGGCGCCGAGCAAGCACTCAGCGCCGCTTTCCTCATCCTCGAGCAAGCCGAAACCCGTCTGCGCTGCATGGGCTCCCTGCGCGACGGCACCCAACTCCGGGTGCACGGTGCCGCCCTCGACCGCCTAGGCGTTGTCGCGCACCAACGAACCGACGCCGCAACCGAATCCGGCACCATCTCCCTCACACTCACCCCACGCGGCCAGGTCCCCTCGCTGGTATGCGCCCAGCTGCCCGCCACCGAAGCGGGCCGCGCCGGTCGCCTGATCGGCTACACACCCCGCGTCCGCGCCGAACAACAACCCGACATCTGGGGGCGGACGGCCGACGGCAGCGTCCCGGTGGAAGAACGCATCCGCACGCTGGTAATGACCCAACCGCGCAGCGCCGAAGGGTACTTCGTCATCGAACGCGGACTGGATCAGCCCCGCCCGCCCGAGCCGATCTACACCAGCTGGATCGACATCGAACCCGGTCGCAAATCTAGCGGCCGCTATCTCATCGACGTCGACCATATGGACACCACGCTCACGCCGGTCACACCGACAACTCTCGTTCAAGAACTCGTCAGGCGGTGCTGATGAAAAACTCCAAGGAAAGGGGCAGTCGTGGCTGACGACAACTTCAACACCATCAACTACGGCCAAGCCGAGATCGGTGCGTTCCTCAATCAAGTCTCCAACGGCGAGGTGCGGTTCGACAAAAACGAGGCGCTCGGCGTCGTTGCCGAATTGCAGACACTCATCGAAGGTGTGGGCGCATCTCGCGAGGAAATGGCGAACGGCGAGAGCATCGACGGATTCGGCACTCTCCCATCGGGAGTGGAGCTCGTTGCCGGTTTTCGCAACAAGGCTACGTTGGGACGCGACGCGTTCCGACAGTACATCGAAGCAATCATGCAGGTACAGGAGGGCGTTCTACGTGCCGCAAACGCGATCTCCGAAGCTGACGCGATCAACGCGCGTCGCCTGAAACTGTCCGCCGAAGCGCTACCGGAAGCGAGCTGAACATTGCATACAAGGCTCGCGTTCCTCGCCACAGTCTTGCTCGCCTCTGCGTGCGCACCGGGCGACCACCCCACTGATCCGCCAGCGGTCACCAGCGCACCCACGACAACCGCATCGATGGCGGTGCAGGTCAGTCCAGCACCCAAACAGGGCCGCCTGGTCACCGACCCGGTCGAGTGGGATCCGTGCTTTCAAGTACCCGATTCGGTCATTGAACAACTAGGTTTCGACCCCAAGACCAGACAGCGCGGCGACTGGTTCGACATCGAATACACATTCCTCGGATGCAAATTCGAACGACGCTCGGTCACCCTCGGGATGGACACTCGTGACGGAATTCTGAGAATAATGTCCGGAAGCATTTCCCTCGATCAGGTCAGAACAAAAGAAACTACCGAATTTTCAGTCAATATAGGATCACGCGACGGTGTTCGTTGGGACGATCACGAACATTGCACAGTCGCAATGACGGGGCCTGACGGCGTCATTTACGTATCTGTCGACAGTAGCGGCAACCTCTCGGGCTGGAGCGGCTGCGATCACCTCGAAGAACAATCGCGAGCAGTCGAATCCATCCTACCCAAGTAGTTTTGCCCAAATTTCGAACACACCAGGGAGGGACCGCCGACATGGCAGAGAAACTTACCGCTGATATTCCACAAATTCGCGCCCTCGTCGCCACCGTCGACGACGTCTCCAAGCAGATCGACGCTCTGGACGTCCGCACCCATGTCGCAGCGTTGGCGAACGCTTTCCCCGGCAGCGGCATCAGCGCCGCGTGCGCACAAGTGGGCGAGTTCACCGAAGGGGCGTGGCTACGAGTCGCCCAGCGCTTTCACGGAATATCCACCGCCATGACCGACTGCGCGAACAAAATCGACGCGACTGACGAGGACTTCAAAAAAGCGCTCGACACGATGCGCTTCAAGGCACTGGGGGTGAACTGATGCTGAAGATCTCCCTCCCACAAGTCGAGCAGTGGCAAGTGTGGTTGTTGAACGACTGGGCGACGACTATCGCCACCGCCAACACCGGCTTCGACTATCAACTCGGCCGGTCCGTCAACCACTTCCAGGACCTGCACGGATCATGGCAAGGCGCCGCGGCCGACGCCGCCTATAGCAAAATGGACGAGGAGAAGAACCAAGATCAGCGGCTGTCCACCCAGGTCAGCGAACTCGTCACCGAACTGCGAACCGGCGCGACCGGCCTCACGAGCGAACGAAGCTCGTTGCTCGGCAAGGTAGCCGACGCCCAAGACCTCCCGTTCACGGTCAACGGCCAAGCGGTCAAATTCTCCGTCACCGCGAACTGGACCGTCCTCGCCGACTACACCTCGATCACCGGACTCACCGCCGACATGGTGAAGGAAATCCAAACCGAGACTACATCGCGCCAAGGCCAGATCAACACGGCGTATTTCAGCTTCGCCAACGCTGCGGAAGCCTTCACTACGGCGATCAGCACCCACGCTACAGAAATCCGGTCCTGCGGAAACGTTCTCGGTAGCGGTATCGACATCGGTAGCTTCACCGAGTCGGGAGTGATGGGTGCATTGGGAATCCCCGGCCTGCTCTCCGGTGCGGCGTCGGGAGCGCCCACCCCGGCTGAAGCGGCGATGCTGCTCAACCAAGGCAAAGAAGTCCGGTTCACGATGCCTGACGGATCAACCAAAACCATCACCCCCAACGCCGACGGGACACTCACCGTCGCGCAGTCGGTGACCGGCGCCGACGGGTCCACAACCATCACCGCCAGCACCAACGGCGGCCCACCAACCACAACCGTCATGACACCCCGACCAGACGGTTCAGGAATCATCGACACCACCGTCACCGACCCCAACGGCGTCGTCCAACGAAGCCGCACCATCCCGACGGCCCAGGGGCGCAACGAAACCTACGCGGTGAACGCCGATGGATCCATCGGCGCGAAGTTGGCTGAGTCCTACCGAGCCGAAGACGGCGGAGTCGTTACCGATAGCTACAAAGACGGCGTGATCGACCGGCAGTGGAAGGGTCCCGACGGTTTCACCGCCAACGAACGGTACGTAATCGCGCCCGACGGGCAGCAAGTTCTCGTAGGAACCTCGAACTCGACGCAGATGAGTTCCGAACTGAAACCCGACGGCACCATCCACACCACCTTCCCCGACGGCCGGACGGCGGTCACCACCCAATTCGTCGACGGCAAAGTCCTCACCGAATTCTCCGACAAGTCTGTCCTTGCCTACGACCCGAGTACCGCAGCCGAAGGCGTTGCCAAACAGAGCCCGTGGGATGTCGTCAAATCATGGAGCGGTGGGCATGTCAACGGCTTCATCGACTCCACTGTGGGCACAGTCCAGACTCATCCCTGGGAAACCGTCGCCGGTATGGGAGCCTCTGCGGCGAGCGAAGGTGCCGGTCGATCGAGTGTGACGATGGCGGAGAAGGCAGCGGAGTTGTCAGGCATAGCCGCACAGAAACAGATAACCGCGTTCAACATGCTCGACGCGGGCACACCGGGTGCGGGACGTGCGGCGATCGAAGGACTCGACGCCTCAGCGGACGCAGCTTCGAAGGCAGGCGCCGCCAGCGCTGCGGGCACCGCCGCGAAAGTGCTTGGCTGGCCAGCCACAATTGGTGTCAATTCGTATATCAATTACCAAGATTGGCAAAACGGCAAACCCGCCGACGAAGCCGTCGCCAATGCGGTCGGCGGTACCGTAGGCGGCATGGGAGGTGCTTGGCTCGGCGGAGCAGCAGGCGCGGCTATTTGCGCGCCGACGGTCATAGCCACACCGCTGTGCGCGGCTGGCGGCGCCGCGCTTGGCGGGTTCCTCGGCGGATCGGCAGGAGCATACGTCGCCGAGCAGCCCTTCAAGTAAGAAGGTGCGAATTCTAAAGGTCCTGCTCGACCGACGGAGGCAGATAATCGTGAGCGAAACCCACCGAATCAAACATCCAACACTGCCACCGTGGCCAGATCAATGGGGCAGCGCCAGGCTGCAAAAGAACATGGTACTCGTATCCCTGTTCTCCGGCATCGGATTTGCCATCACACCATTCTACATTCGGTCCGCGTACCATGCTCACGACTACTCCACGATGACATACGGTTTCGCACTCGCGATAGTGGCTGCGCTGTTTTGCGCCTTCGGAATAGCGAATAGCCGCCCGCGCCGTTATTCATTAACCATGACCGCACTACTTGACCACGGCGACACAACCGGACTGCAAATTCAGGTTGCCCGGTGGCGCGCATATGCGATGTGGACGTTCTTCATAGTCGGCCTGACCTTTTTTCTGACCAGATGCGTCATCATTCTGCATGACTCCACAAGCGATCGCACATCGGACGTCCCGGGAGCAGGACTTGCGTCAGTTCAGTTAGCCACGTCGTTAATATTCGCGGGAATTTTCGCCGGACTTATCGTCTACATGCTCAATGCCCGTGGCCGAATCCACCTGCTACTTACACCAACCGGCATCACCTATCAAGACGGTAGGTCAAGAAAATCGCTAAAATGGTCGGATATCAACCATGTAAAAGCGGCATTTCCCAACAACATCGCAACGACCCGATTGATCGCTACGCGGGATTCAGCGATTGAGGTCGAGAGTCAGGGACTACTCGCGCGGCTGTCGCGAAAGACGTACGGATTCTTAGACATACCTGGTGGATTCACAATCGACCCGGCATCGCTCCTGTACACAATCGACTTCTACGCACGTCATCCCGAGCTTCGCGACGAGCTGAGCGGCACGGAATCGATCGACCGGATAGCGCGGGGCAATCTATTGTCATGAGCGGTTGCAGAGATAAATGAACTCGGCATGCAGCTGACGTAGTTCTGCATTTACTATTCGCCACCGCCCTCAGTGCTGCTGCGCCGCGTCTTCGACGCAGTACTGACAGGTTTCCTTGAACACGCCTTTGTTCGTGTGATGGCGAGTGTGAGCGTTTCGGCGGCTCGAGGGCATTGGTCGCCCCTTTCGGACTGCCGACATCTTTGCTCGGGTTTCGGCGCTCGCCGTTTTCCCGAAGTTGGGATTGCCGACACCCTTCCTCATCTCCGAGAGTCGGCGACGCGATTCTTCGGGCATCGCATGGCCGAATCGAGGATGGTCAGGGCCGTACTTTCCGAAGTTGGGATTGGCCTCGCCCTGGTACGTGCCTTTACGCTCGGCCGACCATTTCGCACGTTGCTCGGGCGTGTGAGTCCGTCCGAAAAAGGGCGCATCTTCACCAAACCGGCTCACTCCAGGGCGTCCGGTTGCCCGAATCCGCGCAGCTTCCCGCATTTCCGGGGTCCAGATCAAGCCAATGGGCCCGATACCACCTTCGGTCAGATTCAGGAGCGGCTGGCCTTCCTTCCTCAGATACGCAATCCAGTCGATCTCGGCGCGGCCCAGATTCTCCGGACTGTCAGCCCAATCCAGAACATCAGAAATCACCTCGTCATGGTCCTGCTTTCGCAACCAGTCGTAGAAAGGTGTCTTCCGCCCCGAACGGGCAACTTTGAAGTGCTCACGTAAACGGATAGGGGTCGGCTTCGTCGTAAGCCCGATATACCGGTAATCGTATTCGGTACGGAGACGCACGCCATAGATCACACCATCCGTGGTCTTACCCACCGACCCCTCCTAGTTATGGTCGACTGAACTACAACATGCAGCTGACACAGCCTTCCACGGCCGTACCCTCGAGCGCCATCTGCCGCAGGCGGATGTAGTACAGCGTCTTGATCCCCTTGCGCCAGGCATAGATCTGGGCCTTGTTCAGGTCGCGGGTGGTCGCCGTGTCTTTGAAGAACAAGGTCAGCGACAGGCCTTGGTCCACGTGCTGGGTGGCGGCGGCGTAGGTGTCGATGATCTTCTCGTAGCCGATCTCGTAGGCATCCTCGTAGTACTCGAGGTTGTCGTTGGTGAGGTACGGGGCCGGGTAGTAGACGCGGCCGATCTTGCCTTCCTTGCGGATCTCGATCTTCGACGCCACCGGGTGGATCGAGCTGGTGGAGTGGTTGATGTAGGAGATCGAGCCGGTCGGCGGCACCGCCTGCAGGTTCTGGTTGTAGATGCCGAATTCCTGCACCGAGGCCTTCAGCTCACGCCAGTCGTCCTGGGTGGGGATGCGCACGCCCGCGTCGGCGAAGAGCTGTGCGACCTTGTCGGTCTTGGGCTCCCACACCTGATCGGTGTACTTGTCGAAGTACTCACCGCTGGCGTACTTCGACTCGGCGAAGCCACCGAACGCGGTACCGCGCTCCTTGGCGATCAGGTTCGATGCCCGGATCGCGTGGTAGACCACGGTGTAGAAGTACATGTTGGTGAAGTCGATGCCCTCTTCGGACCCGTAGTGCACCCGCTCGCGCGCCAGGTACCCGTGCAGGTTCATCTGGCCGAGGCCGATGGCGTGCGACTCGTTGTTGCCCTGCTCGATCGAGGGCACCGAGTAGATGTGGGTCTGATCCGACACCGCGGTGAGCGCGCGGATCGAGGTCTCGATGGTCTGCCCGAAATCGGGTGAGTCCATCGCCTTGGCGATATTGAGCGAGCCGAGGTTGCAGGAGATGTCCTTGCCGACCTTGGAATACGAGAGGTCGTCGTTGAACTCCGACGGGGTGGAGACCTGCAGGATCTCCGAGCACAGGTTCGAGTGTGTGATCTTGCCCTTGATCGGGTTGGCCCGGTTCACCGTGTCCTCGAACATGATGTACGGGTAGCCCGACTCGAACTGCAGCTCGGCGATGGTCTGGAAGAACTCGCGCGCCTTGATCTTCGACTTGCGGATGCGCTTGTCGTCGACCATCTCGTAGTACTTCTCGGTGACGTCGATATCGGCGAACGGCTTGCCGTAGATGCGCTCGACGTCGTACGGCGAGAACAGGTACATGTCCTCGTTCTTCTTCGCCAGCTCGAAGGTGATGTCGGGGATCACCACGCCGAGCGAGAGGGTCTTGATGCGGATCTTCTCGTCGGCGTTCTCGCGCTTGGTGTCGAGGAAGCGGTAGATGTCGGGGTGGTGCGCGTGCAGGTACACCGCGCCCGCGCCCTGTCGCGCGCCCAGCTGGTTGGCGTAGGAGAACGAGTCTTCCAGGAGCTTCATGATCGGGATGACACCCGAGCTCTGGTTCTCGATCTTCTTGATCGGCGCGCCGTGCTCACGAATGTTGCTCAGCAGCAAGGCCACACCGCCGCCGCGCTTGGACAGCTGCAGCGCGGAGTTGATGGAGCGGCCGATGGACTCCATGTTGTCCTCGATGCGCAGCAGGAAGCAGGACACGGGCTCGCCGCGCTGCTTCTTGCCGGAGTTGAGGAAGGTGGGGGTGGCCGGCTGGAAACGGCCGTCGATGATCTCGTCGACCAGCTTGCTCGCCAGCGTCTCGTCGCCGGCGGCCAGGGTCAGCGCGACCATGCAGACACGGTCCTCGAACCGCTCGAGGTAGCGCTTACCGTCGAAAGTCTTGAGGGTGTAGGAGGTGTAGTACTTGAACGCGCCGAGGAAGGTGGGGAACCGGAACTTCTTGGCGTAGGCCTGCTGGAACAGCTGCTTGACGAAGCCGCGGCTGTACTGGTCGAGCACCTCGGGCTCGTAGTAGTTCTCCTTGACCAGATAGTCCAGCTTCTCGTCCAGGTTGTGGAAGAAGACGGTGTTCTGGTTGACGTGCTGCAAGAAGTACTGGTGCGCGGCCTCGCGGTCCTTGTCGAACTGGATCTCGCCGTCGGGGCCGTACAGGTTCAGCATGGCGTTGAGGGCGTGGTAGTCCATCACCTCGCCCGCGGCGTCGGGCCGCACCGCCGACCGCTCTAGACGGGCTGACTTGCCTGCCGGTGCTGTGGTTGCTGTTGCCAAAACAATCCCAATCCCTCTCGGACGCGCGCGACGTCCTCAGCGGTTCCCATCAGTTCGAAGCGATACAGGTACGGCACCCCGCATTTGCGCGAGATGACATCGCCTGCAGCACAGTAGGTTTCGCCGAAGTTCGTGTTACCGGCCGCGATCACACCGCGCAGCAGGGCACGGTTGTGCGGGTCGTTGAGGAACTTGGCGACCTGCCGCGGTACGAGGTCCTTGTCGGACCGTTGCTCACCCATGACGTGCCGACCACCACCGTAGGTGGGGGTGATCAGCACGTAGGGTTCGTCGACGCGCAGCGAATCAGCGGTGTGCAGTGGTAGTCGAGTAGCCGGGAGACCCAGCTTCTCGACGAAACGGTGAGTGTTCTCCGAAGCGCTGGAGAAGTAGACCAGCCCGCCCGGAGTCGTCCGTTCGGGCATCGCGGCTCCTTCCGAGCGAAGTCCTAGGCGGCCGCGACGGCGAGCGACTTGATGCGGTCGGGACGGAAGCCCGACCAGTGATCCTCGCCCGCGACGACGACGGGCGCCTGCAGGTAACCGAGCGCCATGACGTAGTCGCGCGCCTCGGCGTTCTCCGAGATGTCGATGACGTCGTACTCCACCCCGACCTTGTCGAGCGCCTTGTAGGTGGCATTGCACTGAACGCAAGCGGGCTTGGTGTACACGGTGACGGTCATTAGAGTCCCTCTCTCCTATGCCTGATCCACAGCCTGTGATCCGTATGCAGTGCACGAACGGTGATGCTGCGCAAACTCCTGGATCTGGCGAAGAAAGCCCTGCTCGTAACCCCTTCCCTTGGGCCCGATCAGTAGTGGCTTCACACCGTGTTCCAGTACCGAAGACACTACACCTAGTGGCCGACAGATGGGAACAACACAAGGGGTTGCGAGTCGCACAGATGTAATTTCCACCGGGTAAGTCCCAGGACGCACCGGCGGCGAGCAGCCGAAACAGTGGTTCAGATCACGATTTCGCCTACCGGCGAGTCTTCAGCAAACCGGCTCGACAACGAAAGAGCGCCGCATCGACCGTGTCGATGCGGCGCCCGTCGGGAGCGCTGTCAGCTTACGCGTTGACGAGTGTGCCGTTCGCGGCGGCGACCAGTTCGTGCACCGCGGCACCGAGCTGGGTCAGCGCCTCGGCGTCCTCGCTCGGGTGCACCTGGGCGAACCGCTCACCGATGGTGCCGAACCGCACGGTGGCCGACTCCACGACCACACCACCCGCGACGCCCACAGACTTCACCGCGTCGCCGTGCGCCCACTCGGCGGCACGCGCGCTGATCGAGGCACTCACCACGGCGACCGGCTTGTCCTTGATCGAACCGGCACCATAGGGACGCGAGGCCCAGTCGATGGCGTTCTTCAGCACGGCAGGCAGGGTGCCGTTGTACTCGGGCGTGACAAGCAGGACCGCGTCGGCGGCGGCCACGGCGTCGCGCAGCGCCTGCGCGGTAGCGGGCACGGAACCGGGGACATCGAGGTCCTCGTTGTAGAACGGGACCTCGGCGAGACCCTCGTAGATGGCGATGGCGACGTCCTCGGGCGCGGTCTGTGCGGCTGCCTCGGCGAGGCGGCGGTTGATCGAACCGGCGCGCAGGCTGCCGACCAGAGTAAGGATGCGGGTCTCGCTCATGACGACTCCTGGTGTACTCAGTGGAAAGATCCAAGTTTCATCCGACAATAACCGGACCGCGGTCCGAATACTTCCCCGGAGGGGCGTGTGAGCAGCGTGAGCTACAGCACACCGAGGTCGGACGAGCCCGGCGTGCTGCGGATCGGGCAACCGTCGTCCCTCAATGCCGAACCGGCCGAGCGCGCCGACGCGGCCCGCAATCGAGCCCTGCTGCTCGACGCGGCCCAGCAGCTGGTGCGCGAGCACGGCGTCGCCGGACTCACCATGGACGCGCTCGCCAAGCGCGCGGGCGTTGGCAAGGGCACGGTGTTCCGCCGCTTCGGCAATCGCTCCGGGCTGATGCTTGCCCTGCTCGACCACTCCGAACAGAAGTTCCAGACGGCGTTCATGTTCGGACCCGGCCCGCTCGGGCCCGAGGCCGAGCCGATCGACCGGCTGATCGCCTTCGGCCGAACCCGGCTGCTCGATATCGAACTCGAGGGCGATCTGCACCGCGCCGCCGAGGAGAAGGGCCGCTTCGGCGACGGCCCCTACGCACTGCACCGCGCCCACATCGTGCTGCTGCTGCGCGCGGCCGGGGTGCGCGGCGAGCTCGCCCTGATCGCCGACGGCCTGCTCGCCACGCTCTCGGCGGCGCTGGTCCTGCATCAGATGGAGGAGCTCGGCTACACCCGCGCACAGATCGGCGACAACTGGGAATGGTTCGTTCGCCGGGTTGTTTCGCCTGTCGCCCAAGTAGAGTGAGACGGCATGGGGACACTGCGTGAACAGATCATTGCCGAATTGGGCGTGCAGCCCGAGATCGAACCGAAGCAGGAGGTCCGCAGGCGCGTCGACTTCCTCAAGGAGTACCTGAGCACCACCCCCGCGAAGGGTTTCGTGCTCGGTATCAGCGGCGGGCAGGACAGCACCCTCGCCGGTCGGCTGTGCCAGCTGGCAGCCGAGGAGCTGCGTGCCGAGGGCAAGGACGCCACCTTCCTCGCGGTACGACTGCCCTACGGCGTGCAGGCCGACGAGCACGACGCGCAGGTCGCCCTGAACTTCATCGACCCCGACCGCTGCGTCGTCGTGAACGTGCGCCCCGGTGTCGACGCGGTGTCGGCCGAGGTGGCCGGGTCCATCGACCACGAGCGGCTACGCGACTTCGTGCGCGGCAATATCAAGGCACGCGAGCGGATGGTCGCCCAGTACGCACTGGCCGGGCAGGAGAACCTGCTGGTGGTCGGTACCGACCACGCCGCCGAGGCGGTCACCGGTTTCTTCACCAAGTACGGCGACGGCGGTGTCGACCTGACCCCCCTCACCGGCCTCGCCAAGCGTCAGGGTGCCGCGCTGCTGCAGGAACTCGGCGCGCCGCCGAGCACCTGGTCGAAGGTGCCGACCGCCGATCTCGAGGACGACCGCCCGGCCCTGCCCGACGAGGACGCGCTCGGTGTGCGCTACAGCGAGATCGACGACTACCTCGAGGGCAAGCAGGTGAGCGACGAGGTCGCCGAGCGCGTCGAATCGCTGTTCACCGCCACCCGTCACAAGCGCACCGTGCCGGTGACTCCCCTCGACACCTGGTGGCGCTAGACCGATAGACGATCGCGCCCGGGTACCGACGACGCTTTCCGGGCCGCACTCGACCAGAACGCCGTCTCGTTGGAGACGGTGGCCGATCGACTGACGATGAGCGCGCACTGTGCCGGGCGCGTTCAGCGCTGGCATGTGCTGTCCCCCTTGGCGGTTCGCGACGGGCTCGTCGCGAGCTGACCCGCGCGCGGACTCGACGCGCGGATGTCGCGTTCGGATCGCGTCATGGCGTATCGGGCAGGCGGGGCAGCGAGCTCTGGATTCATGGAGGTGAGCGGCGGCAGCCCGCGACTTCCGAAGAAACTTTCGCGGTTCGGGAATCAACTCGACCCTTCCTAACCTTTAAACTGTTGATTGACGGTTAGAAGGTCGTCTGTCGTCGCTCATCCCGAGTTCGTTCCAGAAGAAGAGGTTTCCTCATGTCTCGTCTGCCGCTCATCCAGTCCGACGCCGCCACCGGTAAAGCCGCCGACCTGCTCGCCGGGGTACAACAGGCCCTCGGCGTGACGCCGAACATGACAAGGGCGATGGTCAACAGCCCCGCCGTACTCGAGGCGTACCTCGCTTTCTCCGGCGCGCTGGCAGGCGGCGCGCTGTCGGCCGCGACCCGCGAGCGGATCGCGCTGCTGGTGGCCGAGGAGAACGGCTGTGACTACTGCCTGTCGGCGCACAGCTACATCGGTGCCAATATCGCGAAGCTCGACGCCGAGGAGATCGAGCGCAACCGCCACGGCCAGTCGTCGGACCCGAAAGCCGAGGCCGCGCTGACCTTCGCCGCGGCCGTGGTCCGCACCCGGGGCGGCGTCGAAGAGGCCGATATCAAGGCGGCCGAGGCCGCGGGTCTGACCGACGGTGAGATCACCGAGGTCATCGCCGGTGTCGCGCTGAATGTGTTCACCAACTACCTGAACAAGGCTGTCGACACCGATATCGACTGGCCGGTGGTGCGCCACCACCAGCACTGACCCGAATTCGCCGGGCCTCGCTCACGAGCGAAGCCCGGCGGAGACCACCTTCGAGTTCAGACGTATGAGTTCTTTTCCCGTGAAAGGGTTTACGGTGATCGAGATTCCTGTGATCGCACATCGATTCGTCGAGGTCGACGGCGTGCGCGTCTTCTACCGTGAGACCGGCCCGCGCGACGCGCCGACGCTGCTACTGCTGCACGGCTTCCCCTCGGCCTCGCACCAGTTCCGCCGGTTGATGGATGCCCTCGGCGGCCGGTACCACCTCATCGCCCCGGACTACCCAGGCTTCGGGCACACCTCGGCTCCCGAGGATTTCGCCTATTCGTTCGACCGCCTGGCGGATATCACCGAAGGCTTCCTCGAAGCCCTCGGCCTGCACCGCTTCATCATGTACGTCTTCGATTTCGGTGGGCCGGTGGGCTTCCGGATCGCCGAGCGTCATCCGGACTGGATCGCCGGACTGATCGTGCAGAACGCCAACGCCTACACCGATGGCCTGTCCGACGGCGCCCGCGATTTCATCGCGCTCACCCCGGAAACCCCCGGATCACGCGACATGATCGGCGAGCTGCTGACCTTGGACGGCACCCGGGGTCAGTACGAAACCGGTGTCTCCGACCCGCAGGTGCTCGACCCGGACGCCTGGACCCTGGACCAGCACTTCCTCGACGCGCCCGGACGGAAACAGGCGCAGCTCACGCTGGCCTTCGACTACCACAGCAACCTCGAGCGCTATGACGCCTGGCAGCTCTGGCTGCGGACGCACACACCACCCACCCTGATCCTCTGGGGCCGGCACGACCCGTTCTTCCCCGAGCCCGGCGCCCACGCCTACCTCGCAGACGTGCCGCAGGCCGAACTGCACCTGTTCGACACCGGCCATTTCGCCCTGGAGACCCACCTGCCGGAAATCGCCCCGCGCATCGCGGATTTCGCCGACCGCGTCTGGGACACCGGCCGGACCGATCGCTGAGACCGATCGTGCCTCGCCGCGACCTTCCAGGCGGTGGTTCCAATCTTGCGCTGGACCGGGTTCAGCCGCCGGCGAAAGGGGGGAGGACGTCTACGCGGTCGCGGAGCATGGCCGCGGGGTCGCGGGTGAGTTCGTCGCCGATCAGGAAGGCGCAGACCCTGACCAAGGTGTCCACCTCGGCACCGTAGGTGGTGGCGAGGGTGGTGCGTAGGTCGGCGACGGTGGCGCCGTCGGGGAGGTCGAGTGTCTCGGTGTTCTTGCCGACCGCGTCGGCGATGGCGGCGAAATAGCGGACCTCAACCACCGATGGCTCCCATCGTGCGTTCCGGGGGGACGAAACCTGCGGCGTCGATGCCGTGACCTGCCCACTTCTGCCACATCGCGCCGCGCCACAGTTCGGCGACCTCGGCGTCGTCGGCGCCGGCCCGCAGGGCGGTGCGCACGTCGAACTCCTGGTCGCTGAACAGGCACGAGCGCAGCATGCCGTCGGCGGTGAGCCGGGTGCGGTCGCAGGCGTCGCAGAACTTGCGGGTCACCGTCGCGATGATGCCGACGGTCGCGGGGCCGCCGTCGACCAGCCACTTCTCCGCGGGCGCCGAGGGGTCGGCGCGGCCTGCGGGCGTGAGGGTGAAGCGGGTGCCGAGCACGTCGAGCAGGTCGGCGGCGGTCACCATCTGTTCGCGCGCCCACTCGTGGTCGGCGTCGAGCGGCATTTCCTCGATGAAGCGCAGTTCGCATTCCTCGGCGAGGCACCAGGCCAGCAGGTCGGCGGCGCCGGCGAGGTTGTCGCGCATGAGCACGGCGTTCACCTTCACCGGTGCGAGGCCCGCGTCGCGGGCGGCGCGGATGCCGTTGAGGACCGATTCGAGGCGGTCGCGGCGGGTCAGGCGGGCGAAGTCGAGCCGGTCGACGGTGTCGAGGGAGACGTTCACCCTGGTCAGGCCGGCGTCGGCGAGGGCACGCACCCGATGTTCGAGGCCGACACCGTTGGTGGTCATCGCCAGCGGCGTGTCGGGAACGGCAGCGTGGCAGCCCGCGATGATCTGCTCGAGTTCACGGCGCATCAGCGGTTCGCCACCCGTGAAGCGCACCTCGCGCACCCCGAGTTCCTTCACGGCGAGGGAGACCAGCCGCACGATCTCGTCGGCGGTGAGCAGTTCCTCGCGCGGGATCGGCGGCAGGCCCTCCTCGGGCATGCAGTACGTGCAGCGCAGCGAACACTTCTCGGTGATGGAGACGCGCAGGTCACGGGCGACGCGGCCGAATCGGTCGACCAGCAGCGGCGTCTCGGGCCTGCCGTCGAGTGACGGCCGCTCCGAGCGCACAGCGGGGATCCCCATCTCGACCAGCGTCATTCCTCCAGTATGACCCGTCGGGGCCGTCACATCGGGTCCGGTGCGGCGATTCGTTGCTCACCGCTAGAGCTGGGAAAGAGTGAGCAACACGATCGAACCGGGTACCGCGACGACGATTAGGCTGGGCACATGACTCACCGGCCCGCCACCGCGTCGGCGCGCAGCGTGGACGAGTACCGCGACACCGTTGCCGCGCTGCTGGCCCCCCTCGCCGACCGCGCCCCCGAACAGGTGCCGGTCCCCGACGCCCTCGGGCGCGTGCTCGCCGCCGATGTGAACTCCCCGATCGATCTGCCGGTCTTCCGTAATTCGGCGATGGACGGGTACGCGGTGCGGGCCGCGGATGTGGCCGTCACGCCGGTGACGCTGCCGGTCGCGGGTGTAGTGGCCGCCGGTAGGCCCGGCACCGAGGTACTGCCCGAGGGCGCGGCGATGAAGGTGATGACAGGTGCGCCGCTGCCGCCGGGCGCGGACTGCGTCGTCCCGGTGGAGGACGTGCAGGCGGGCACCGACCGCATCGTCGTCGAACGCGGCCGGGCACGTGGGGAATTCGTGCGCGAGGCAGGCACCGATGTGCGGGTGGGTGAGCTGGTCGCCCGGGCGGGCACGGTGCTCGCGCCGCGTCATATCGCCGCGCTGGCCGCCGTCGGGCTGCCGAGCGTGCCGGTGCTGTCGCGGTTGCGTGCGGTGTGCCTGACCACCGGCGACGAGCTGCGACCGGCCGGTTCGGTGCTGGCACCCGGCCAGATCTACAACTCGAACGGGATCGGCCTCGCCGCCGCCCTGCGCGCCGACGGCGTCGACGTGCTCGAGATCGCCCACAGCACCGACGACGCGACCGTCTTCGCCCAGGTGCTGCGGTCGGCCGTCGCGAAGGCCGACGTGGTGTTCACCTCCGGTGGGGTGTCCAAGGGGGACTTCGAGGTGGTCAAAGAGGTGCTGGCACCGCTGGGCGGGACGTTCGGTTCCGTCGCGGTGCAGCCGGGTGGACCGCAGGGGTACACGGTGGTCGACGGTGTGCCCGTGCTGAGTTTCCCGGGCAATCCGGTGAGCACGATGGTTTCCTACACGGTCTTCGCGCGGCCGGTGATCCGGGCGCTCGCCGGACTGCCCGCCCCCGCCAGCCGCGAGCTGCCCCTGCTCACCCCGGTCCGCTCCCCCGCGGGCAAACGTCAGTTCCTGCGCGGACTGACCAGCGACGACGGCGTGGAGGTCGTGTCCGGGCCAGGCTCGCATCTCATCGCGGGTATGGCCTGGGCCGATGCGCTCGTCGACATTCCCGCCGAGGTCACCACGCTCGCCGCCGGTGCCACTGTGCGAATCTTGATGCTATGAGCGAGTTGTCGCACGTCGACCGCGAAGGTCGCGCCCGCATGGTCGATGTGAGTGCCAAGCCCGACACCACCCGGATCGCCGTCGCCGCAGGCGAATTGCAGACCACGGCCGAAGTCGTGCGCCTGGTCCGTGCCGACGGCATGCCCAAGGCCGACGTGCTGTCCACCGCCCGGCTCGCCGGAATCGCCGGTGCCAAAAAGACTTCCGAGCTGATCCCGCTGTGTCATCAGCTGGCGCTGTCGTCGGTGAAGGTGGAGTTCGGGTTCACCGAGACGAGCATCACCATCGAGGCGAGCGCCAAGACCACCGGGCCGACCGGAGTGGAGATGGAGGCGCTCACCGCCGTCGCCGTGGCAGGACTCACCCTGCACGACATGGTGAAGGCGGTGGATCCGGCGGCGGTGCTGAACGGGGTGCGGCTGGTCACCAAAGAGGGTGGCAAGCACGGACATTGGGTGCGGCCTGAGGCGCGGCCGGCGTCGACCGAGGCCGCGGAGGCTCCGGCCGTCGCCGGATCCGGCGGCACTGTGGGCATCTCGCAGGCAGCTGGCTCCGTCGCCCCTGCCCCTGATGCTGCGGTCGGCGTCTCGGAATCGCCGGATGCCGCCGAATCACGTTCGGCCGTCGCTGATTCTCGGCACGCCATGAACAGTGCCCCCGCCGGGTCTCGTAGTGCCGCTGTCGTGGTCGCGTCTACTGGCGCGGCGGCTGGGACACGCGTCGACACCACCGGTCCTGTGCTCGCCGAATGGCTTGCCGCGCAAGGTTTTTCCGTGCGTGGTCCGCTCGTCTACGCGGACGCCGACATCGCGGCAGGCTTGGCCGACGCACTGACCGGGGCGCCGTCGCTGGTAATCACTACCGGTGGTACTGGTGCCTCGCCGACCGACGCCACCCCCGAAGCGACACGGGCCGTGCTCGATCGGGAGCTGCCCGGGGTGGCCGATGCCATCCGGCAGCGTGGGACGGCGAAATTCCCGCTCGCGGCGCTGAGCCGCGGGGTCGCGGGCCTGGTCGGGAGCACCGTTGTGGTGAACCTGCCCGGTTCGCCCGGCGGGGTGAAGGACGGCATTGCCGTGCTGGAGCCGCTGCTGGATCATCTGCTCGCGCAAGTAGCCGGAGGCGGCAATCATGAATGACAAGGGCACGGTCGCGCTGGCCGCGATCAGTGACCGCGATCTCGATCCCGCCGCCGTCGAAAATGCCGTGGACGGACCGGAATTCGGCGCCGTGGTGGTGTTCACCGGCAAGGTCCGCAATCACGATGGTGGCCAGGCGGTTTCGTCGCTCGAGTACTCCGCACACCCGCAGGCCGAACGGTTCCTCCACGCGGTGTGCGCCGAAGTCGCCACGGCCAGTGGACTTCCCGTCGCCGCCGCCCATCGGGTCGGTGCGCTCGACATCGGTGGCCTGGCGATCGTGGTCGCCGTCGCCGCACCGCACCGGGCCGAGGCGTTCACCGTATGCCACGAGCTCGTCGACCGGATCAAGCACGAAGTGCCCATCTGGAAGCGGCAACTGTTCGCCGACGGACTCTCGGAATGGGTCAACGCCTGCGGTTAGACCATGCTCGGGGTGTAGCGCCAGATACCGAGCATCGCCTGGTCGTCCAGGGGTGAGTCTCCCTCGAAGACGGTGGCGCGCAAGCGTTCCAGGGCCGCGTCCGCGTCGAGGCCCGCGCCGATGAGTACCAGGCTCGACACCCGCTGCTCACCCCGCGCCCAGGTGCCCGGGGTGAACGTCACGTGGCGGCCGACCAGGTGCATCTCGAATTTGCGCCGCTCGCCCTCCACGGCGAAGGCCACGCATCCTTTGGCGCGGAACAGGCCGTGCGGCGGGTTCTCCAGGAAATCCACCAGGGCACGAGGATTCAGCGGGCGCTCGCTGGTGAACGACACCGAGACGTAGTCGTCGTGGAAGTGGCGGTGGTCGGGATCGTCGTGGTCGTGGTCGTCGAGCAGGGCGTCGAAGCTCAACTGCTGCGCCACTTTCGGCTCTTCGCGGGTGCGCTCGTCGAACAGCAGACCCGGGTCGACCCGGCCGTGCGTGGTCGCGTAGACGGGTACCTGATCGACCCACTTGGTGATCTGCGCACGCAGGGCCGTGAGTGCCTCGGGGGTGACGCGATCGGCCTTGTTCACCAGCACCAGGTCGGCCAGTTTCAGGTGCGATATCAACTCCGGGTGCCGGTTGCTCGTTTCGCCGAACTGTTCGGCATCGACCACCTCGACCAGTCCGCCGTAGCCGATGCGCGGATTCGGATTCGCCACGACCATCCGGATCAGATTGCGCGGTTCGGCCAGCCCGCTGGCCTCGACCACGATCACATCCACCGCACTGCGCGGCTGCGCCAGCTGCGCGAACAGATCGTCGAGCTCGGACACGTCGACCGCGCAGCACACGCACCCGTTTCCCAGCGACACCATGGCATCGACCTGCCCCGCGACCAGCATCGCGTCGATGTTCACCGCCCCGAAGTCGTTGACCACCACTCCGATCCGGGTTCCCCGGTTGTTGCGCAACAGATAGTTCAGCAGAGTCGTCTTCCCCGACCCCAGAAACCCAGCAACGATCACCACAGGAATCACGGCACCCATGGTGCCATCCCGCCGCTGCGCTCCACTCTCACCGCCCATCCACCGAGCCCCTCCCATGCCCTGGACGCGCGATCACCACGCTCTGGGGGCGGCATCGACCGGGCGTCGACCGCCAGCAGAGCGTGGTGATCTTGAACGAAGGGTTTCGGAGGTCTACTTCGTCGGACCGAAGACGACGCCGGCGAGGGTGTAGGCCAGGTTGATGAGCTGATTGGTGATGACGCTGTTGTCCATGCCGAGGGACTGCGCCATGGGCATCAGCATGTTCATCACCGTGAGGACCGGGCCGCCGAGGGAACTGCTCAGCGACGTGATGTCGGGAACCGATTCCTCCTGGTAAGGCTGGGCCTTCGGGGCGGCACCGCCGCGTTCCCTCGGGGTGGGAGCCGGTGCGGCCGGCGGGCGGGCATTGGCACCGGGTGCGGTGCGGGCGGGGGCGTACGGCAGCGGCGCCGGGTCAGCGATCGGGGCCCGGGCCGGTGCGCGCGCGGGGGCGGGGGCTGCCGGGGTGGTGGAATCGCTGGACGGTTCCTCCACGGGCGCCGGGTTCTGACCGGATTCGTCGCCGGCCGCACCGTTCTCCGGCGAGCCCTGGGCGGGTGCGCCTGCCGCGCCCGGCTCGGGCGCGGACCCCGACCCGTTCGCCCCGGCTTCCGGCCCCGCACCGTTTCCGGTCGCGTCCGATTCAGGTGCCGACCCCTCGCCGACACCGCCGGACTCGGGTCCTGACGCAGCACCCTCACCAACTCCGCCGGACTCGGGTTCCGACGCCGCACCGGGCGCGGACCCCTGGCCGACTCCGCCGCCGGACTCGGGTGCCGATCCCGGCCCGGTCCCGTCGGACTCCGGCACCGATCCCTGACCCGACTCACCCGCAGCACCGGGCGCGGACTTGCTGGTAGACGGCGCGCCCCGGCGCGGCGAAGTCGTATCGGACTGACCCGGCTTCTCGGTCGTCGAGTCCGTCGCCGCACCCGGCTCGGGCTCTTGCCCGGGCGTGGGAACCGGGGTCGCCACCGGCGCGCGTCCCGGAATCGGCTTGGGTGCCAACGCCAGGGCAGGCGCGGGCCCGATCGGTTTGTTCAGCAGATAGCCGACCAATCCGGTCGTGATGGCCACCGCGTGCTGCAGCCGTCCCTCGCGCGATTCGAGCAGCGCCGCGTCCTCGGCATTGGCGCCGTTGCCCATCTCCACGAAAACGAGCGGTACCCGGGTCAGCGCGGGCCCGGCCACGTCGGCGCGGGTCTGCAGCCCGTTGTTCGCACCGCCATAGGTCGCGGGCGGAATCCCGGCCGCGACATAGGCGTCGCGCACCGCGCTCGACGCGGCGAGCCCGGCTCGCGATTGGGCCTGCTCGACGGCCGGATCGGGCACCGGGAGCTGCGGCAGGATGAGGTGGAAGCCTCGCTGGTCGGCGGGTGCGCTGTCGGCGTGGATGCTCACCGCCACCTCGGCACCGGATTCGTTCGCGGCGCGGGCGCGGTCGTCCACGCAGCCGCCCCATCCGGCGTCGTCGGCGCGGCTGAGCACCACTTCGGCACCGAGTGCCTGTAGCGAGGTCTTCACCAGCTGCGCCACTTCCCAGTTGATGGTGTGCTCGGGGACGCCGCCCAGCGACGTCATGCCGGTGGTCTGGCAGTCCTTGGTTCCGCCTCGGCCGTTGTCGACCTGGCGGGTGAGATCTTCCGCGTGGGCCGGACCCTGATGACCCGGGTCGAGGAAGATCGTCTTCCCGGCGAGCTGATCGCCCTGCGCTGGTTCGGGGGCGGCGTGGGCGGTCACGGGCAGCAGCCCGGACAGCGACACCACGACCGCGGCGGAGACTGTGGAGCAGAGACCGGCCTTGATGATGTCTGGTTTCATGTTCGGTCGGCGCTCCGGAACGGAGCACCCCTCCCTTCCCATTGGTAACACCAAACCCAGTAGTTAACTCTTGCCACGTGTACAACGACAGGGCAAGCGCCGTTACCGAACTGCAATAGGCCGATAATCGCTGGTCAGGTGCCCAGATGGGCGATTTCCCGAGTGCGTCAGGCAACCTCCGGCAACTGCCGCAAGGAGCGGAGCGCGTAGTGCACGCGGGTCTTCACCGTGCCGACGGGAACCCCGAAATCCTCGGCCACTTCCCGGTATCCGCGATCACGCAGAATCACCTCCACCACGGCCGCGCGCTGAGGTTCGGGCAACCGGGCGAGCAGTTCGTCGACGAGCAGACCGTCGACGAGCCCGTCGGCGAAATCCGGCCTGCCGCAGGGCACCAGCTCGGCGAGGTCGTCGAAACCCACATCGATCGGGCGCACGGCACGAGCCCGCACGATATCGACGACCACATTGCGCTCGATCGCCAGCAGCCACGTGCGCACGCTGCCCTTGCGCGCGTCGAAGTCGGCGCACGCGCGCCACCCGCGCAGCAAGGTCTCCTGTACGGCATGCTCGGCCAGCCCGCGATCGCCGAGGCTGCGCATGGCCCGCCAGTGCAGCAGGCCGCGATCGGTGGCCAGCACGTCGGCCAGCCCGTCCCTGGTACACAGTCGCGCGCAGTGCGCGTTACAGAAGTTCTCCGCCATACCGGGTTATCGCGGCCGGACCGCCCGATGACAACGCCTTAAGCGACTCTTCAGGATCCTGCTGGTGCCGTGCCGGAAAGTAGTTCCTGCGAGCCCGGCCGGGCCTGCTCCAGGAGGGGGGAGCAGGGCTGCCGGGCTCGCTCCGTTCCCGGGCAACGAAGGAATTGCATACATAGCGATTCGTGCATATGATTGCGCCGTTCGGTTCACCGGAGAGGGGAAATCGCATGGGCGCAGGACACGGGCACGACCACGGGGTGTCGGCCGACAGCGACAAACGCTGGCTGGCAGGCGCGCTGGCCCTGATCGTCACGTTCCTGATCGGCGAGGTCATCGTCGGTATCGTCGCCGATTCGCTGGCACTGCTGTCCGATGCCGCGCATATGACCACCGACGCCGCGTCCATCGCGCTGGCACTGTGGGCGATCCGGTTGGCCGCGCGCCCGCCGAAGGGACGGATGACATTCGGCTGGAAGCGGGTGGAGATCCTGTCCGCCCAGGCAAACGGTCTCACCCTGCTCCTGCTCGCGCTGTGGCTCGGTTACGAGGCGATCCGCAGGCTGTTCGAGCCGCCGGAAGTACACGGCGGCCTCGTGCTCGTCACCGCACTGGTCGGCGTGGCCGTGAATGTGCTCGCCACCTGGATGATCAGTCGCGCCGATCGGACGAGCCTCAATATCGAGGGCGCCTACCAGCACATCCTCAATGACCTGTTCGCGTTCATCGCCACCGCCGTCGCGGGTGTGGTCATCATCCTGACGGGCTGGGCACGCGCCGATATCGTCGCCACCCTGATCGTGGTCGCGCTGATGATCAAGGCGGGTGTCGGCCTGATCCGCGCGTCGAGCCGCATCTTCCTCGAGGCCGCCCCCGACTACCTCGATCCCGCGCAGATCGACACCGACATCCGCGCCCGCGACGGCGTGGTCGGCGTGCACGATCTGCACATCTGGGAGATCACCTCCGGCTCCCCCGCCCTGTCGGCGCACATCCTGGTGCAGCCGGGCCGCGACTGCCACGCGGTGCGCGAAGACGTGGCGCACATGCTCGACCACGATCACCACATCAGCCACGTCACCCTGCAGGTCGACCACGCCACCCCGGAGGTGCTCGCGATCGGCAACCGGCAGAGCAGCACCTGCGGCGACACCCACACGACCGAAGCGCCGCACACGCACTGACCCCGAACGCGAGAATGCCCCACACCGGAAGGTGCGGGGCATTCTCGTGGCCGACGTTCCCGTCGACCCGGCCGTCACCGGCCGAAAGCGCTGACGAATCAGCCGCCGAAGGAGCCGGTCCACAGGGTGTCGACCAGACCGTGCAGAGCAGCACCCAGGGTGTCGAAAAGACCGTTCAGGGCGGCGCTACCGGTGTCGATGATAACGGGGATCATAAATACTCCTCTGTTTCTCATGCTCCAGCCGAGGCTGGCTTACGAATGGCATATCGACCCCCGAACGCCGCGAGTTACGCAAATTACGGATTAGTGACAGCCGTTACAGTAACCCGGTTTCACCTATCATCACCTGCGGTTATAGGTGCGACAGCGTGTTACTTAAAATTGCATGAGAACTTTCTGAGAGTTATTCATTCACCTTTTGTGTTTAGAGCTCGGCGCACGCGGGAAAGGTGCGGAGAATTAGCTGATACGTAATACTCCTCTTTCTTCGGGCACCAGCGGCGAGGACTGCGCGGCCGACGCCGACGGGGCATCGGCCACACCGATCGACCGGCCGGCGACCATGGTCAACACGACCTGCAGGAACTCCAGGTGCTTGCGCACCGCACGCACGGAACGGGCCACCGAGGTCACCGTCTCCGTCCCGGTCTCGGTCTGCGTGCCCGCGAAGCGGTCGGCGAGCCAGTCGAGGACGACCGGGACGACGAGGAACTCCAGCGGCAGATGGGAACCGTTGCGGATGCGCAGGTACCGCACGGTCGCTCCGGCCCGCTCGTAGCGCCGGACATGCGCGTCGATGTCGGCGATCGCGATCACCTCGTCGCGCACGCCCTGCACCACGAGCAGCGGGGCGGCCGGGGCCGTGCCGCCGGGCTCGATGTCGGTGAGAACGCGGCGCAGCACCGGTTCGGCGAGCAGTTCCGCGATGCCGCCGCGCAGGTGGCGGGCGACATCGCGGCGGGCGAACCGCAGCAACAGCGCGAAGGTACTGCGTTGTTCGGCCTCACCGAGCAGGGCGCGGAACCGCGTGTCGAAGTGGTCTTCCAGCACGGGGACCAGCTCCGGGTAGGCGCGGCGCAGACCGGCGACGAAGGCGGCGGGGAATCCGGCGAACCAGCCACCGTTGAGCCGGACGAACGCCGCCGCCGGGTCACCCACGGGCGACCCGGCACCTACGAAGCCCTGCGCAAATGCGACCTCACCATCCAGGTGAGCACCAAACTCAACCGCAGCCACCTCGTGCACGGCACCGAAGCCCTGATTC
>NZ_JBFAJZ010000009.1:0-253954 GCF_040655475.1 Nocardia sp. NPDC050413
CCGGCTTGGGTCAGGCGCTCGTCCGGGAACGCGAAGCGGACGCCATCGAGAAGGTCGGCCGCGCCGAGGCCGCCGTGCTGCGGCGCAGGCGCGAGTCTCGAGCGCTGTTCGCGCGGCCCTCCAGGGGCCGCGCTCGAGCGCGCCAGCGCTCCAAAAACACAGCCCAATACCTTTGTGGTGCACAAAACACCAAGGTGGTTCCTTACAACTGGGACCCCACCACCTAACGAACCCCGCCCCGAACACACGAAAAGCCCCGCTCCCTAACAGGAGCGGGGCTTCCACAGCGAGCCTCTACTTCGGCTTGTCAGCCCAAACAGTAGTGCCGTCCGGCGCCTGCAGCACCTGCAGCAGCTCCAGGCCGGTCACAGCCATCACCGGTCCACCGATGGCGATCATGCCGATGATGCCGCCGGCCGCGGCGCCGACCGTCAAGCCGGGCAGGCAGCCCAGCGGGATGGTGACGACGCAACCGATGACGGCGCCGATGGCGGTGCCGACGAAGGTGCCGATGGCGGTGCCGATGCTGAACTTCGAGGAGAAGTCGTTGATCGCCTTCTGGTTCTCCTGAGCGGAGGCGATCTCCTGGCCCTGCAGGACCGGCTTGACCGCGACCGGCTGGGCCGCGATTTCGACGCCCTGGGGACGTTCCGGCGTCAGTTCGAGCACCGTGGAGTCCTTGACGACCTCAGCCTTGGTCGGGATCTCCGTGCCGGAGATCGAGAAGGCGATCGGCATGGCCATGACGACAGCACCGGTGCTGTCTTTGATCTCGGCGACCTGGGTCTTCGGCGCTTCGGGAGTCTCCCCCTCCTGCTCCACCAGCGAGAAGGTCCCGTTCTTCACGGTGGCGACCACGGTCTTGTCGACCAGCTTCACCGAGTACTTGATGCCCTCGGGCGCCACGGGCTCAGCATGCGACGTCCCAGCGGCCACCGTCATGGCCCCGATAACCAAGGCGGCACCCGCAACGGTTTTACGGATGTTCATTGAAGTTCCTATCCATCAGGTGTGGTGCGGCGTGCGATCAAGCGACACGCGAGACTCGTCAAGCGGGTGCACCCTTGTGAGATGCTCCCAACTTCTCCCCGAGCAGTGTGAAGACCGGCACAGCAGACAGAACGTCTGGAGCCTAGTAGACCGAAACCCCTGATGCCAGCACAGTTTCCAGGGGCATGGGTGAGGCTGCCCTAACCCATGCCGCCGGCAGAGGGGGTTTCCCATGCTCAATCACAAACACGACCCAACCGGGGCAAACATGTCAGTGACATACATCACATAATCATCGATACGTACGGCTGTTCAGGGACCGCCCCGGCAACCTGCCCGCAAGGAAATCGACGGCGAATCCGAGCACGCCGATCACCAGGATGATGGCAACCACCTGATCGTAGGCGAGCTGATCACGGGCATTGAGGATCTGGTACCCGAGTCCCGATCGCACACCGAGCATCTCGGCGGGCACGAGCACGATCCAGGCCGTGCCGAGCCCGAGCCGCAGCCCGGTGCGGATGTGGTCGCGCACCGCCGGAATGATGACCACGCGCAGCTGCTCGGCGCGGGTCGCGTGGAACGAGCGCGCCACGTCGAGGAAGCCGCGGTCGATGGCGTGCACCCCGGCCACCGTGTTCAGCATGATCGGCCACACGGCCGCCGCGGCGACGAGGAAGTACACCGGCTGGTTGCCGATGCCGAACACGGCGATGGCGATCGGGGTCCACGACAGCGGCGAGATCATCCGCAGAAACTGCACCACCGGCGAGGCGGCCTGTTCGATCCGCGTGCTGAGCCCGATCAGCAACCCGATCGGCACACCGAGCACGGTGGCGATCGCGAGCCCGATCAGCAACCGCCACAGGCTGATTCCGGCGTCGGACACGAGCACACCGCGTTCGTGCAGATCGGCGATGGCGGGCAGCACGTGCTGGGGCGCGGTGCGGCGCAGCAGCGAGTGTTCCGGCGAGAGCACCGTGGTCGCCGTCCACCACAACCCGACGGTGACGAGCACGGCGAGCACCGGCGGCCACACCCTGGCCAGAACCGAGCGCGAGACGGTCGAGCCGGTTTTCGGTGGGGCTTGGGTCGTTGTAGTCACAGCAGGTGCACCTGTTCAGTTCGGTCGAGACCCGTGAGCCCGAACGCTTGTCGCCCACCCTGTGCGGCAAGGGAATTCAGCACGAAGGTGTCGTCGACGAGCTCGCTGTGCGCGCGGGCCGGGTCGAGGGTGTCGAGGAAGCCCCGGTCGCCGTCGACGACGGTCTCGTGCATCTCCTCGACCAGCCGCCGGGTGAAGCTCGGGTACGGGTAGGGCTGGAATCCCACCAGCTGCGGCGACCAGTCGGGCCGCTGGAACTGGTAGGGCGGGTTGGGATAGGCGAGCGCGGTCCGCACGGCGGGCAAGGGTTGCGGCAGGTAGCTGCCGGTGGTGAGCGCTTCCGCGGCGCGCGGCCGGTCGGTGCCGATGCGCAGCTGCGCCGCGACCACCGCGTCGGTCACGGCCTGGACGGCGTGCGGCCGTTCGGCGATCACGTCGTCGCGGGTCACCAGCACGCAGCAGGCGTGTTCACGCCACACGTCACCGAGGAACACGTGGATGCGCCCGATCTTCTTGATCTGGGCGATGGCGTTGAACGGATCGGCGACCACATAGCCGGAGATGGACCTGTTGGCCAGGGCGGGAACCATATCCGAGGGACTCATCACGATGAGCTCGACGGTCCTTTTGGCGCGCGACGCGGTCCGGCGAACCACGGGCGTGATGTCGTGTGCGCGCAGTAGTTTCTGCAGCACGATGTTGTGGATCGACCACCAGAACGGAATGGCCACCTGGGTGCCGATCAACTGTTCCAGCTCGGTGATGTCGGGTGCGACGGTGAGCGCCGACCCGTTGGTGTGGTTCCACCCGAGCACCCGCACATTCGCCCCGAGCACCTGCCGCAGCTGAATCGCCATGGGCATCAACAGATGCGCCACATCCACCTGACGGGAGACGAACGCTTCCGCCAGCCCCGACCAGCTGCGGAACATCACCGGTTTGGCGCTGCTCACCGACCCCGCGGGGTAGAGGTGTGCCGAGTGCGCGATCAGCAGCGGCGCCGCGTCGGTGATCGGCAGGTACCCGATGCGCAGCGCCTGTTCGCGCCGTTGCCCGGCGCCTGCCGCGCTGCGGACCAGGTCGGCCGAGCCGTAGAGCCCGGCGGCCGCGGTGAGCCCGGCCGCCCCGGCGAGCAGGTGCCGTCGTGAAAGCCCGCTCACGACACCACTACTTCGTCCGGGTGGTACTGCCCGAGGATATCGGCGCGCAGCGCGTCGCCACCGTCGCGCACCTCGGTCCATTCGCGCCGGATGCGGCCCTTGTCGAGCAGCACGATGCGGTCGGCCAGATCCATCGCCTCGTCCACGTCGTGGGTGATGAGCACGACCGTCGCCTCGATCTCGGTGACGAGTTCGGCCAGCCATTTCCGCAGGTCCTGGCGGGTTGCTGGGTCGAGGGCGCTGAACGGTTCGTCGAGCAGCAGCAGCCGTGGCCGGGTGGCCGCCGCGCGCAGCACTGCGACGCGCTGCGCCTGCCCACCCGACAGCTCGCCGGGGTACCGCTGCGCCAGCGACCCCAATCCGAAACGGGCAAGCAGGGTTTCGGGGTAGTCCTTGTCGAACTCGCGCCGGTGCGCGGCGAACCGGCCGGCCAGCGAGATGTTGTCGATGACGGTGAGCCAGGGCAGCAGCAGCGCCTGCTGGAAAACCACCCCGGTACGCGGCCGGGCACCGTCGGTGCTCCAGCTGATGGTTCCGGCGGTCAGCTGTTCGAGTCCGGCCAGCACACGCAGCAGCGTCGATTTGCCGCTGCCGCTCGGGCCGAGCACGGCGAGGAATTCACCGCGGTCCACGTGGAAGTCCACGTCGTCGAGCACGGTGCTTTCGCCGAATGTCTTGCCACCGCCGTCGACTTTCAGTTCCCAGATACTCAATTCGGCCGTCTCTCGAGAATGTGTCACCAAGGGCCGCGCGCACCGACGTCGACGCCGGTGCGCGCGGAATGCCTACGCGCCTTTGACGCCGGTCAGGCGGGTGTACATGCCGCCGTGCAGGTAGTCGACGACCACGTCGGTGAGCCGGTCACGGAAGACCTGCTCGAACGGGTGCAGTTCCCGGAAATGCGATCCGACGATGCCCGACTTCACGAAGTTGTAGCCGTTGATCGGGTACCGGCTCAGCCCCGACGTGCGCGGCAGCGCGTCGATGATGCGCACCTGGGTGCCCGGCGTGAGGTTGCCGAGCAGTTCGGCCAGCTTGTCCGACGGGTGCGGCACACAACTGAACGCGATGCAACTGAACAGCACGTCCACGTCCTGGTTCACGGGCAGTTCGGCGATGTCCTCGGTGAGCAAAGTGACGTTGGGCCAATGATTCTCGTCGACCCGCTTCTGCGCCTTGGCGAGGATGGCGGCGTTGTTGTCCACCCCGATCACGTGCCCGGTCGGCCCGACAGCGGAGAGCAACGCCGGGAAGGCGAGGCCGGTGCCGCAGCCGAGGTCGGCCACCTTCTTACCGGTGAGGTCGAGGCCTTCGACCAGGCCCGGATGCAGTTTGTCGATGCCACCGAGCGACAGGAACCACGCCGTCCGGTCGTAGATGGGGGCCGCGATGTCGTACCGCTCTGCGAATTTCATGCGAATCTCTCAGATCTCTCGTCGGTGGGTTATCGGGGGGTGAGCCGGACGTTGAAGCCGCCCTTGATCATCGGTGCGAGGCCGGGGTCTTCCACGAGCTGCCAGTTCGGCGGGAGCTCGATCTTGTAGCGGCTGAAGATGAGCGCGACCAGGTACGGCGCGATGAGGTAACCGAGCTGCGCGCCGGTGCAACGGTGCGGGCCCGCGCCCCAGGCCAGGTAGTGCAGCACGCGCGGCTGGTCGACCCGTTTGCTCTGGTCGTAGAAGCGTTCGGGGTCGAACACGTCGGGGTCGGTCCACCAGCGTGGGTCGCGGTGGATCGTCGAGATCGGCACGCCGAGCATGGTGTTGGGTGCGATGTCGTAGCCCTGGTAGTTCGCGCCCCGCGCGGTGAATCGCAGCAGCAGTGGAAGGCCCTGCATGCGCATGCCTTCCTCGAAGCACGCCTTCACCCAGTGCATGCTGCGCACCGATTCGATGGTCGGCTTGGACAGGTCGACCGAACTCGCCTCTTCGACCAGCCGGTTCTTGGCTTCCTCGGCCAGGCAGGTGCGCACGACGGTCTGGGTGATGGCGCCCGCCGTCGTGCCGTAGGAGGCACTGGTCATGGTCGCCACGTCGAAGCACAAGTCCCAGAACGTCATCGGGGTCTTGAGCTTCTTGTAACCGGCGAGCATGCCGTCGAGCACGTCGTTGTAGGTGCCCAGCGACGGCGAGTTCTGCCGTTCGACCACCCGATCGCGCACGATCTTGCCCGCCGAGTACACCGCCCACGGCCGGATCTTGTACCGGCCCCACGGGCGAACCAGATTCGGCGGGTCCGCGATCTTCAGCGTAGAACCGAGGAACTTCGTGAACGTCGACAGACCGTCGTGCAGATCGTGAATTTCCTTGGGCGTGAACGGTTCCGTGAAGGTCTGGGCCAGCACGCCGCGCAGCAGTGTCTGGAAGATCGCCTCCTGCAGATCGGTCACCCCGTCGGCGTCGGTCGCGGCGGCGATATTCGATTCGAGGCTTGCCAGGTAGGCATCGGCGTTGGCGTGGAAGGTGCTCTTGAGACCGTCGCGGGTCACCAGCGGGCTGACGATTCGGCGCCGCTCGCGGAACAATTCGCCCTCGATGAACGACAAACCGTTCTGCCGCTTGGCAATCGCGGGATGGTAGTTACCGAACTTGCTGTAGTCGCCGGAGGTGTCGCCCATCGCCGCGTGTGCGTCTTCTGGATTGGCGATCACCACCAGGTCGCGCAGCGGCAATTTGATCCGCACGACATCCCCGTATTGGCGCACCGCGTCCCGCAGGAATTTGTTGCGGTCCTTGGCGTATTCCGGATAGGAGCCCATGATCCGGTGGCCGGGCGGGCCGGGCAGGTGTCGGTTGGAGAGCCTGCGACTGGTGATTCCGGTGACGGATGGCACCTTCTCCGCCGTGGCGTGGGGACATTTCTCGGTCATCACAAACCTTTCCTCTTACGGAAGACGTGGGCACGGACCAGCCCGCCGAGGTGCCGGGCCGTGGATTCCAGTTCCAGGCCGGCGTTCTCGCAGCGCGCGAGGGTGTGTTCGACGCCGCGATCGAGTTCGACTTCCCTGGTCATGTGGGCGACGGAATCCATGCCCGCGACGGCGGCGACACCGCGGATGAGTCGCAGCCGCAGTTTCAGCAGGTTGCGCAGCAGCGGGCTGTCGGGCATGGCGAGTTCGATCAGCAGGAACCGTCCGTCGGCGCGCAGCACCCGGACCGTTTCGGCGAGCGCGGCGGCGGGGTCGTCCATGTCGTCGAGCGCGAAACACATCACGGCGGCGTCGAAACTCGACGACGGGAAGTCGAGCGATTCCGCGCTGCCGACGGCGAGCTGCCAGTCGTTGCTCGGCCGCTTGCGGCGCAACCGAGCGAACTTCCGCTCGGCGACGGCGAGCATCTGCTCGTTGAGGTCGACGGCGACATACGACAGGCGCAGCGGGTACACCGCCGCCAGGGCAGCGCCGATCTCGGCCGTCCCGGCGGCGATATCGAGCACTTCCGCACCCGGCCGCAGGTCGAGCGCGCGGACGGCGCGGCGGCGCAACCGTTTGTCGCCACCGAGAGTGAGCAGCGAGTTCACCGCGTCGTAGCGCGGTGCGATTCGGGTGAACATGGCCTGCGGGGTGGCAGGGCGTGTTCCGGCCATCGCGATCTCCTCGGGTTTCACCGGCGCGGGTCGGCGCGACGCGCGACGCGCACCGCCTTCTCCGCGCCGAAGGCCAGCAGGGTGGACAGGGCGCCGGTGCGGGCGTTCTTGCCGTCGCGGGCCCACCCGGTGAGCAGGCCGGCGAATTGGCGGATGTGCGCGCGTCCGGCGAGCACGGGTGCTTCGGCGGCGGGGATTCTGGCGTCGATCAGCGTCGGCCCGTTCCCGGCGAGTGCGGTGCGCAAGGCGTTGCCGAACTCCTTGGCGCTGCGCACGGTTGTCGCGCGCACCCCGCAGTGCCTGGCGAACCCGGCGAAGTCGATTTCGTGGAAACCCGACGCACGGTCGGGCCAGCCCATGATCCAGCTCTCGAATTTGATCGCGGCCAGGGCGTTGTTGTTGAACACCACGATCACCAGCGGTGAACGCACGTCGGCGGCGTTGCGCAGTTCGGCCAGGGTGATGCCGATGCCGCCGTCGCCGACGATCGCCACGGACACCTCGTCGGGGTGGCGCACGGCCACGTCGACGGCGGCGGGTACCGCGAATCCCATGGTCGCGAACGAGGCGGTCCACAGGTAACGGTGGGCCGAGCGCACGTAGCGGTAGGCCCAGAGCGTGTTGATGCCGACGTCGACGCTCAAGGTGGACGGCTTGTCGAGACCCGCGAGTTCGTTGTCGATGATCTGGGCCACCGTGGCGGCGCGCAGCTTGCGTGCGCTCTCCCTCGGCTTGCGGCGCGGCCGTTCGGCGACCTCGGGTGCGTCGCGTTCCTCGCCGAGCAGGCTGACCAGAGCTTCGATGGTTTCGCGCGCGTCACCGAGCAGACCGACCGAATCCGACGGGAGGCGAAGGAAGGTGAGCGGGTCGGTGTTCACCGAGATCACCGGGTTGTGCCCGACCATCTCGAAAGCCGACCCGCGCCAGGACACTCCGACAACGATGACAAGCCCGCTGCGCCGGACCCGCTGCATGGCGTCGTCGGTCCCGGAGGTGCCCACCAGTCCCGCGCAGTGTTCGCCGACCACGTCGGCCGCCAGCGCACCCATCGTGCAGTAGAGCGGACTGCCTGTGCGGGCGGCCAATTCGACGAGTTCGCGTCGCGCGCCCGCCGCCCCGCGCCCGACGATGATGGAGATGTCCTCGGCGGCGGCGATGAGTTCGGCGGCCCGCACGATGTCCTCGGGTGCGGCGGTCGCGCGGCCGGGCAGCCCGATCAACGACGGCGGGATCGCGAACGACCGCGCGCTGTCCACGAGGGCGACGCTGTTGCGGGCGGCGATCGCGGCGCGTGTCACGTGGATGTGGGTGACGCCGCGTCCACCACCGGCGATGGTCGTGAAGGCGTCGCGCAGCCGGACCGCGTCCTTGTCACCACCGTCGAGAACCACCGAGACGGCGGCGATATCGGCGAGCACGTCGACGGGATCGAGCAGCCAGGGTGTGGTCTCGACGGAGACGAGCACCACGGACGCGTCGTCGAAGGCGGCGTCGTAGAGCCCGTTGAGCTGGCCGAGGAGTTCGGCAGGTGAGGTGACCACCGCGCAGGAGGTGGTTCCGTCGGCCTTGTACGCCGCGGTCGCCCGCATGGCCGCGGCCTGGACATCGGCGACGACGTGCAGGTCCCGCTCAGCGGTGGCACCGAGCCGCGCGCGGCTGTTCTTCGACAGGTACGCGGAGCCGATGCCCCGGTGCGCGAGTGCCGCGAACAGATCGGTGACGTAGTCGACGACTTCGACATCCGGCGCCGGAGCGGGCCGGTCGTCCGCGAGCGCCGAGGTGAGGACGAGCGCCGGACCGTGCCGGTCCTCGCTCAGGCGCGACCGCAGTTCGGTGGCGTCGCCGGCCCAGAACACCCCGATACCGAACGCCTTGGCCAGGTCGCTCACCGGCACACCGGGCTCGGCCCGGCACACCACGGTCACCGGCACGTCGTAGCGTGCGGCAGTGGAGAATTCGGAGATGTACTGGTCGAGCGAGTCCAGGTCGGTGAGCGCGTAGGAGCGAGCGCCGTTCGCGAGGGCCAGACCGATGGCCAGCGGCAGCGCCGAACCCTCAGCCTCGAAATTCCAGGAACTGTGCAGGTGTGCGCGCTCGCCGAGATAGCGGCGGGCGAGTTCCCTCGTCGCCCCGGGGTCGACCGCCACCGACGCACCGGCGAGCGCGTCGGCGAGCACACCCCAGCCCTCGGGTGCGTTCGGATCTGTCGGTGCGACTGGGGCGCTCGCCGCGGCCGGGGTACCGCGCCTGCTCCACACGGCCGAAACCAGCGCGTGCAGGATCTGCGGAACCTCCCCGGCGATCCCGATCCGCCTGCTCTCCTCGTCGAAGCCAGAGGTGGCCACATCGGTGATCTCGAGCAGCAGCTCGAGCGAGGGAAAGTGCCGTGCCCCACCGGCGGTCGGCCTGCCGATCAACAGCACCTGCCGGGCGTCGGACTCCTCGACCGGCGGCACCGACCAGTCCGGAATCCCCGCTTCGGGCAGGGCGACGATCGGCACATCCAGCGCGTCCGCGAGCAGCAACGCACAGTCCGCGACCGCCCGGCCGCCCGCGCCGAGCACGATGACACCCGGTGTGGAGCAAAGGTATTCGGCCAGGTCTTCGACGCGCTTCTTGTCCATGTCGGGCGCTGTCCGTGCGCCGAACCGGTACGGGCTCTGTTGTTCGATCCGCTCGAGGGGCGAGTTGAGCACGTCGGACGGCACGGCCAGGTGCGCGGAGGTCTGTTCGAGCCGCACCGACAGCACCGTCTGATCGAAGACGGCGAGCTGGTCGGGCGAGACGATGTCGGTGGAGCGCCACGTTCCGTCACGGAACAGTCGCGCCGAGTCGATCTCCTGGAACGATTTCGTGCCGATCTCGGCGCGCGCCACCTGGCCGGAGATCGCCAGCACCGGCACCCGGTCGTAGAGCCCGCCGTACACGCCGGGCAACAGGTGCGTGGCACCCGGTCCGGCGGTGCCGAAGCACACCCCGACGGTGCCCGACCCCTGCGCGTAACCGACCGCCATCCAGGCGGCCGCACTCTCGTGCCGCACCGCGATCAGTTCGATCTCCGACCGCCGCCCTACCGCGTCGACCAGGCAGTTCACCGATTCGGCAGGCATGCCGAACAGGTAGCGCACATCGTGGCCGATCAGCCGGTCGACCAGGGCGTCGGCGAACCGTGGCCGCCCGAGCACGTCGGCGCCCAGATTGGTGTTCATCTGCATGTCAGTGCCTCCACTCGTCTGTATCCCCGCGCGAGTACGTCGACGACGTCGGCGAGGTGCCCCCTGGCAGGAACCGTGATCCGGACGCCCGCGTCCGGGTAGCAGCGCACCGCGATGCCCGACTCGGCGAGGTACGCCACGAGTGCCGCCGGATTCGGCGTGGGCACCCAGACGAAGTTGCCGGACGAATCGGGCACGTCGATGCCGTGTCCGCGAATGGCCGCGATGAACTCGGCCCGCACCGAGATCACCGAATCGACCTGTGCCTCCAGCTCGTTCACCACGCCGAGCGAGGCGACGGCCGCGGCCACCGCGAGCCGGTTCACCCCGAACGGCATGGCCATCGACCGGCAGGCGCCGATCAGGTCACCGTGCCCGACCGCGTATCCGACCCGCAGCCCCGCCAGCCCGTACGCCTTCGAAAAGGTTCGAAGCACAACCAGATTGGGGTGTTCCTTGGCCATTCGCAGCGCCGCCGACCGGTCGGTGTCACGGTCGAATTCGATATACGCCTCGTCCACCACGACGACCGTGTGGTCCGGCACTCGTGCCAGTACCTGCTCGATCTCCTCGGGCGTCACCTGTTCACCGGTCGGGTTGTGTGGTGAGCAGATCAGGAGCGCGGCCGCGTCGTCGCCCGCCGCGGCGACCATCTCCGTCAAGGGCTGCCATCGGTTCGGTGTCCCGATCACCGGCACCGCGATACCGCCCGCACCGAGGACCACCCGTTCGTAGGCGTCGAACGCGGGCACCGCGTAGACGACCCGCCCACCGTGTCCGGCGACCCAGCGCAGCAGATAGGCGAGCACACCGACACTGCCCGGCCCGACGACGACCTGATCCGGTGTGCAACCCGCGAATTCGGCTATGGCACCGCGCAAATCGCCGTACGCGGCGGCGGGGTAGGCGGCCGCGTGTTCGACCTCGTCGGCGATCGCGGTGCGCACGCTCGGCAGGGGCGCGAACGGCAGCGCGTTGTTGGACAGGTCGAGTGCGGCCGCCGAGGTATCGGCCTCCTCACCGGATCGATATTCGTTCAGCAATACCGTGTCGCGCACCGCTGTCGTCCTTTCCGCCGTCACCCGATGTCTTCCTTTTTCCGGGTATCGAGTTTCAGCGCGTCCATAGCGAAAATGACCACCAGAGATCCGGCGACAACAAGCAGCGAAGTAACAGATGGATCCGCCAGCAAAACCCAGGTAGACAGATATCCCGTCGATACGATCATGTCGAATCGAAGCATGTTGTTCGCCGATTGATTGTCGTCGCGCAAGATCATCCGCGCACCTTGCGCACAGGCCACCGGGAACCAGGCCAGCGCGAACAAATATTTCGCTTCGAATTGCCCGGCAACCACCAGGAAAAGCGGACCGAGATAAACGAGAAAAGTGGCGACGGCAGCAGCGACAGCCGCCTGCTGTCGTGTCGCGAAAATGGTGGCCGACGTCGACAATCCAGCTTGGCGGTCGCCCTCGAAATCGGGCAGGTTCTTCACGAATCCCTTCGCGACGAACCAGACCAACAAATATGCGGCCATGCTGAGGAAGGACCAATTTCCCACGATCGCCGGACCGTTCTCCACGACGGCCGGTGCCATCAGGAACGGCAATGCCACATCGAGCGCGAAGAACACGAGCGAACCCATCGGCCGCGCCTTCATCCGCAGCGGCGGCAACGAGTACTGGTGGGCGATGAGCAGGCACAGGGCCGTGAGCAGCAGGAATGCCGGGCTCAACACGGCCGCGGCCACGAGCATCACCGCACCGGCGGCGTAACTGCTCCGCAGCAGGCGCCGACGACCGTACAGGCCGAGCAGGTACAGCCGGGCCGGAATGTTCTGGTTGTCCTCCGCGATATCGGAATAGGCATTGAACAGATTCGCCACAGCGCTGTAGAGGAATGTGACGAAGAAGCCGAGCAGCACGTCGATACCCATCGGCACGTCCAGCAGTACACAACCCAGATAAAACGCGAGCATGCCGGGCAGACAGGTGCGCGGCCGCGCGAACGAGAGAAACAGGCCGACCCGTTCCACCGTGCCTGTGGTGAACCCGTCGGACGAGTTCACCCAGTCGATTCTTTTCTCCGCCGATTTATGCAGAAATTCGTCAAGCGTCGGTTCAGGAATTGTTCCAGTCACAATCAAAGCCCACTCGTCACCCGTTTGCGGCCCGGCCGCGGAAGAGGCGGCTGGGGCGACCATACCCGAGTTCGGAAAGGAGCGGCAGTGTGTGCAACCGGCGCTTTCTCCGGTTGCACACTCCGGCCGTTTCACAAATGGGGTATAGGTTTCCCTATGCTGATCGACTTCGTGCCCGACAAGAACCTCTACCCCTTCGAGTCACGCTGGTTCGACTCGTCCGCAGGCCGTGTCCACTACATCGATGAGGGATCGGGGCCGACGATTCTGTTCTGCCACGGCGTCCCCGCCTGGAGCTTCCTCTACCGTCACGTCATCGCCGAGCTGCGCACCAGGTACCGGTGCGTCGCCGTCGACTATCTCGGCTTCGGCTTGTCGGAGCGGCCCGAGGGTTTCGGCTACACCGTCGCCGAGCACACCGGCATCCTCGGCGAGCTCATCGACCACCTCGGCCTCGACGACTACGTGCTGATGGGGCACGACTGGGGTGGCCCGATCGGCTTGGGTGCCAGCATCCCGAGAGCGGACCGCCTGCGCGGAATCGTGCTGGGCAACACCATCTTCTGGCCCATCGAGGCGATGGCGAACCGCGTCTTCGCCCAGGCCATCCGCACCGGACCGATGCAGCGGCGGGTTCTGGAGCAGAACTTCCTCGTCGAGCGCGTGTTGCTGTCGGAACTCGGTAAGACGTTGAGCCCGGCCGAGATCGACCACTACCGGTTGGTGCAGCCGTCGCCGCAGGCACGCAAGGGTCTCGCGGTGATCGCCAAGCAGATCGTCGACGCCCGCCCACTGATGACTCAGCTCGCCCGCGACGTGCCCGCGGTCCTCGCCGACAAGCCGACGCTGCTGGTCTGGGGCATGCGCGACATGGTGTACCGGCCCAAGGCCCACATCCCCCGCATGGTGTCGACCTTCACCGACGTGGAGGTCGTCGAGCTGCCGCAGGCCCGCCAGTTCATCCAGGAGCACGCGCCCGTCGAGATCGCCGAGGCCATCGCCAAACGGTTCCCCTAGCTCAGGGGCAGCGCGGTCGCGGCGACCGGCGCGGACGCACCCGATTCCGTGCGGGACCGTCGCGCCAGCAGGAACGCCGCGACCGCCGCCGGCCCACCCATCACGATCCCGTAGGTCGCGGCGGGCACCGCCATCGCCTCGCTGCCCAGCGCCGACACCGCGACCGCGATGGCCAGCGTCGCGTTGTGGATGCCGATCTCCATGGACGAGGCGATGGCCTGCCGGATATCGACCCCGAACCAGCGGGGCACGTAATAGCCGACTGCCAGGCTCAGCACAGACAGCAGCACTGTGATCGCGCCGAGCTTGCCGAAGTTCGCACGCAGCGTGTCGAATTCGGACCCGACCGCCACGCCGACCGCCATGACCAGCACCACCATGGAACCGAGCTTCACCGGTTTACCCATCCGGTCGGCGAAGGCGGGCCGCGCGTGCCTGATCCACATCCCGACGGCCACCGGCACCAGCACGATGACGATCACCTGCACCAGCTTGGCCGGTTGCAGCCCGACCGAGGCGTCACCGTCCATGAACGCCGCCACCGACAGGGTGATCACGATCGGCATGGTGAACGCCGCGATCACCGAGTTGATCGCGGTGAGCATGATGTTGAGCGCCACATCGCCGCCGGCGAGGTGGCTGAACAGGTTGGCCGAGGTGCCGCCCGGCGAGGCGACGAGCAGCATCATGCCGACCGCGAGCACCCCGGTGAGCCCGAAGGCGAGCACGAGCAGCACACAGATCAGCGGCAGCACCACGAGCTGGCAGACGAGGGCGACGGCCGCCGCTTTCGGATGGCGGACCACCCGCCGGAAGTCGTCCGGTGTCAGGGTGAGTCCGAGGCCGAGCATCACCACCACGAGCGCGATCGGCAGCACCACCGCGAATTGCGAAGAACCCATCATCACTCCTGTTTCGCCCGGTCGGCCACCAGCAACTGCCCGAGGGCGATCCCACCGTCGTTCGGCGGAACCTGCCGATGGCTGTACACCACCAGTCCGGCGCGTTCGAGCATCACCATGCAGTTGACCAGCAGGAACTCATTGAGGAACACGCCGCCGGAAAGCACCACCTGCCGAATGCCGGTGGTGTCGGCCAGGTTCCGGCATTGCCGGACGACCATGGCGACGACCCCACTGTGGAACCGCCTGCTGATCCGTTCGAGCGCGGTCCCGGCGGCCAGGTCGGCCGCGATGGCATGGATCACCGGCCGGTGGTCGACTTCTCCTGCGGTGTAGCCGAACTCGTAGCCGTCGACGAGCGTGAGGTCGCGATCGAGCAGACCCTCGAGTTCGATCGGGCCCTGCGCCTCGTATTCGGCCCGCGAACACACGCCGAGCAGAGCCGCTACCGCGTCGAACAACCGACCCATACTCGTCACCTCGGGCGAGTTGATGCCACGGGCGCACATGGTCGCGTAGACGTGTCTGCGATCGTCATCGAGCGTCCCGAGCATCGGAAAGGCCTGCACCGCAGCATCAATGTCTCCGAGCGCATCGACAGCGACGGCGACGCCCGTCCGGATCGGTTCGCGCACAGCCTGATCCCCACCGATCAGGGCTACCCGCCGCAGATGCGCTGCCCGTTCGACCTTGCCGTAGTCACCGACCAGGAACTCACCGCCCCAGATGGTGCCGTCCGTGCCGTACCCGGCGCCGTCGAACACCACGCCGATCGCGGGCCCGTCGAGCTTGTTCTCCGCCATGCAGGCCGCCATGTGCGCGTGATGGTGCTGCACCGCGATCGGCTCACCTGTCTCACCGATACCGCTGTGGCCCATATTGATCCGGAAGTCCGGGTGCATGTCGTACACCCCGGCCTCGGGTCGCAGGTCGTACAGCGAGGCCAGGTGAGCAGCGGTGCGGCGGTGCGATTCGAACGTCTCGTCGTTCTTCAGATCACCGATGTGCTGGCTCAGATACACCCGCGTGCCGGCCGACAGCGCGACCGTCGTCTTGAGTTCGGCGCCGTAGGCGACCAGCGGCCGCAGCGGACGACCCACCTCCACCGGGTACGGCGCGTACCCGCGCGCACGGCGCAGGAAGGTCAGCAGCGGTCCGTCCAGATCCGGGTGGATCGATACCCGGACCACGGAATCGTCCACTCTGGACTCGATTTCGCGGTCGTGGTACAGAATCGCGTCCGCGATCTCGAACAGGTGCGCCAGCGCGTCGGCATTGCGGTGCACGATGGGGTATCCCGACACATTGCCGCTGGTCATCACGAGCACGTCGGTGTCGGCCTCGTCGAGCAGCAGGTGGTGATGCGGTGCCGAGGGCAGCATCACCCCCAGATTCGGATTCCGTGGCGCGACACTTTCCGGTACCGCATCAGTACGCTTGCGTGCCAACAGGATCGGCCGAGCAGGTGAACGCAGCACCTGTTCCTCCGCAGGCGACAGTTCGACGATCCGGTGCGCCGTGTCCAGATCCCGCACCATCACCGCGAACGGTTTGGAATCGCGCCGCTTACGCTTGCGCAGCAGCGCCACCGACGCGGCATTCATCGCATCGACGGCCAGATGGAAACCGCCGACACTCTTCACCCCGACGATCCGACCGTCCGACAGCTCACGCACACTCCGGCTCAACGCGTCCTCGTGCACCGTCCCGTCGGGGTAGGCGAGCAACAGCCTCGGCCCACAGTCCGCGCACGCGTTCGGCTGTGCGTGAAACCGCCTGCTCATCGGATTCCGGTATTCCGCATCGCAATTCGTGCACATCGTGAACGCGCGCATGGTGGTCTGCGATCGGTCGTAGGGCAACGCCCGGATGATCGAATACCGTGGCCCGCAGTTGGTGCAGTTGATGAACGGGTAGCGATAGCGCCGGTCGGCCGGGTCGCGCAGCTCGGCCAGACAGTCCGCACATACGTGGGTGTCGGCGGGGACGAGCGCCACCTTCTGCCCCGTGTGCTCGCTGTGCACGATCTCGAAAGTCGACGCGCCCGACCCGCCCGTCACCCGGCTCAGCGCCACCACCCGGTCCACCCGAGCCAGCTCGGGCGCCCGGTCGGCCAGCTCGGCGCAGAACAATTCCAGCGCGGCTGCGGCGCCGCTCGCCTCGACGAGCACGCCCCCTGGATCGTTGCGCACCCAGCCCGTGAGCTGCCGCTCGCGGGCGAGTTTGTAGACGAACGGGCGGTAGCCCACGCCCTGCACGACCCCGGTGACCCTGATCTGCCAGGTGGCGGTCATGGCAGCCCGATCAGCACAGGCGGGGCAGCTCGGCGCCCCGCAGCGGTTGCAGTGTCGATTCGCGTCCGTCGGCGTCGCGCAGCACGACCGCGGCGCCCTCCCGGCCGGTCACCTCGCCGATCACCGTGGCGTGCCTGCCGTACTCGTGCCCGCGCAGCGCGGCCACGATGTCGGCGGCGGCCGCCGGGTCGGCGAAGATCGCCAGGCAGCCCTCGTTCGCGCAGTTCAGCGGGTTGATGCCGAGCATGTCCGCCGCCATCGCGGTCTCGTGCTGGATGGGCAGCGACTGCTCATCGATGGTGATGGCCTTGCCCATGCGGCCCGCGTATTCGTGCAGCACCGCCGAGAGACCACCGCGCGTCACGTCACGCATCGACCGCACCGCCTCGCGCGGCACCGCCGCGAAGACGCTGTCGATCATCAGGTTGAGCGGCGCGCAGTCGCTGAGCACCCGGCTCTCGAAGCCGAGCCCCTCCCGGATGGAGAGCAGGTGCACCGTGTGATTGCCGATCGGACCCGACAGGATCACCGCGTCGCCGGGGCGGACCGCGTCCATCCGCAGTGGTTCGCGCAGGAAGAACCCGACTCCACTGGTGTTGAGGTACAGCTGATCGGCCTCGCCCGCCCGCACGACCTTGGTGTCGCCGCACACGATCTGCACCCTCGCCTCGCGCGCGGTATCGCGCACCGACGTGAGCACGCGCTCGAGTTGGTCGAAGGACAATCCGGCCTCGAGGATGAGCCCGAGGGTGAGATAGCGCGGCACCGCACCCGAGACGGCCAGGTCGTTGACCGTGCCGCAGACCGCGATCTTGCCGATGTCGCCGTTGCCGAAGAACGGCGGATCGACCACGAAACTGTCGGTGGTCATCGCGATCCGGTCGCCCTCCACGGGCAGGACCGCGCTGTCCTCCATCTCCCCCACATATACGTCGCCGAGGGTGCGGGCGATGAAGTCGACCAGCTCGCCCGAGAGCACCGCGCCGGTGCCGTGGTCGAGCTGGATGTGCTGCGTGGCCACGGTCATGGTGTCTTGGTCTCCTTGCGCGGGATGCCGCCGGTGGTGTCGATGAGCCGCAGGATCTCGGCGGAGTCGGCGACGGTGGCGCAGTAGCTCTCCAGCCAGTCCAGCGCCCGCACCCGGTCGGCCTCCTGCGCCGAGAACACGCAGTCGCCGGGCACCGCGACGATGTAGCCGCGGAAGAAGGCGTCGGCGGCGGTGGTCTGGATACAGATCTGGGTCTGCAGACCGATCAGCACCAGCGCTTCCACGCCCTCGGCCTGGAGCCGGTCGTGCAGGTCGGTTTCGTAGAAGCCGCTGTCCTTACTGCGTTCCTGGATCACGTCGTCGGGGTCGACGAATTCGCGGATCACCTCGGCGCCGGGAGTTCCGCGCAGTGCCGGTACGCGACCGTCGTAACGCTCGGCCAGCGGGTCGTCGGGTTGATTCAAAAGTTGCAGATGGTAAACCGTGCAGCCCCGCTTGCGCATTTCGGTCAGGAATTCGTTCACCCGCGGCGTCGCAGCCGCGATAGCGGCTTCCCGCTCGGGATTTTTCCCGACGATGTCGTATTGCAGTCCACTGGTGACAACGGCGATTTTGGACATGCCGATCCTTAGGTCCGTAAGAATGGGAAACAGTTCGGAAGTTCAGGCCGAACGAGCGCCCGGCGAATTACCGTACGCATTATCGGAAGCGGCTTGCAGGGCCTGGGCGATACTCGCCCAATTGGCCGCGCATTGATTGGCGAGTTCGATCACATGGTAGGAGGAATGAGGTCGCACGAATTCGACGATCTTCTCGGCGTCACCCGCGTTCACCGCATGCTGATGCAGCCACCGCAGCAATTCGCGCCCGCCGACGCTCATCCGCAGCGCCGGGTCGCGCGAGAGCACGGCGAGCAGGGCGTCAAGGTCGACCTGCTTCTTGTGCGGTGTCGGCGCGAGCCGGTCGTTCTCCGCCGGTCCGCCGGGCACCGGAGTCCTGGTGTCGTCGGGCTGGACGAGCGGGCCCATGCCGCTTTCCAGCCGGGCCCGGACATCGCGAACGGTCGACGGCGAGAGACCCACTTCGCGGGCGATGGAACGCAGCGAGGCATCCGGGCGGGCCAGCAGGAGTTCGGCGGCCGTTTTGCGCGCCGAATTCGTGTCGACCGGCCGGAGCCTGCCGTCACTGCCGAGCCGATGACTCGCCTGTGACGTATCGCCGGTACCGCTTCGGATCGACGCCACAGTTTTCGCGGAAAGCCCGGCGGCGGTGGCGATCGACCGATTCGACCAGTGCGGATGGGAACGGATGATGCGTTCCGCCGCAGCCCGGCGATCGGCCAGCGACAAGGGCAGGCCGTGCCGCACATTCTCCTGCACGCCGAGAATGAACGCCAATTCTTCGGAACCATCGACCATATACGCGTCGATGTGCGTGAGGCCTTTGCGTAGTGCCGCGTTCGTCCGGTGAAATCCGTCGATGATCCGATTCGTCGGACGATGGACGAGAATGGGCGGCAAGGGCCATTCCGCCTCGACCAGCCGCTCGATATGAGCGGGGTCCTCCCCCTCGAATCGGGGGGAGCCCGCCATGACGAGCGAGGCGATTTCCACAGACTGTTTTACCCGGTTGGATTTCAGCGGGCGATTCACCTATCAAGCCCCCCAGTCTTTCAAGCTGTGCATCAATATCAAGATCAAGAGCCGCGTAAAAAAATATCGCAGTGAGCCAATTCGGGCAAGTGTTCGATCCGAGACCCTCGCCCACGGTCGACGCGCCGGTCAGGGCCCCGCGGCGCTCCGCCCGACCGACCGGTAACCAACCGACCTGACGGTGTCCAACTGGTGAAACCCACAGTTGGACAAGCCCCTTCGTGCCTCGATGTCACGATCCGGGCAGCTGGCGCGCCGAGAATAGAATGGTCTATGCAACTCACGGTCGCGAGCACCCTCAGGTGAGAATGCGAATTCGCCGGGAAATTATTTCCGCGGACCCCGAACAAACTGGACGATAGATTAATTCCACCTTGTTTCACATCGCGGCCGAGCGCAGAGCCCCGCCCACGAACCCGGCCGTCGCGCCCGCTGCCATGCAAGCCCCATCGACACGCGGGCCGTTTCGGGGCGATCCCGGAACGGGCTGTAACAGGCATGCGCCAAATCAACCCCTGAACTGCAACGTTAGGATGATCCTCAGCTCCGGGAAGACATCGAAGCTACCCACCGGTAACATAGAATCCCTACCCCTACTGGCGGGTAACTTGGACCGTACTATGATGCGACCTGGGACGAGCGGCACCGCGTCGCTTCGTGAACGAAAGGCCACAGCATGAGCCCCATATCTTTGACGTTGGGCATCATCTCCATTCTGGTCGGTGTCCCCGCGTGGATCGGGTTCGGCCTCGCCATCCGGAAGATGGCTCGGACGATCATGCTCGGGCAGCCCGCCCCCGACCGGTTCACTCCGTTCGTGCCGCGGTTCGCCACCATGATCAAGGAGTTCGCCGCGCACACGCGCATGGTGAAGTTCCGGACCGTCGGCTGGGCACACTGGCTCGTCATGGTCGGCTTCATGCTCGGCTTCGTCACGGTCTTCCAGGCGCAGGGGCAGATCTTCAGCCCCACGTTCACCTGGCCGCTGGTCGGTAACACCTTCGTCTACCACCTGCTCGACGAACTGCTCGCCCTCGGCACCATCATCGGTGCGATCGTGCTGATCGTCATCCGTCAGCTGAACCACCCCCGCGTGCCCGCCCGGCAGTCGCGCTTCTCCGGCTCCAACTTCTTCGCCGCCTACTTCGTCGAGCTCATCGTGCTCGTCGAGGGCATCAGCATGCTCGGCGCGAAGTCCCTCGTCCTGGCCTACACCGGCGAATCCCACGCCAGCAGCGACTTCGTCAGCATGCACATCGCCTCGGTGCTGCCCGCCAGCGCGGAAGCGGTGTCGGTGTTCGCCTTCTTCAAGCTGATGGCCGCGCTGGTCTGGGTCGTGGTGGTCAGCCGCAACGTCAACTGGGGCGTCGCCTGGCACCGTTTCGCCGCGTTCCCCAACATCTACTTCAAGCGTGAGGCCGACGGCGGCGTCGCCCTCGGTGCCGCCAAGCCGATGATGTCGGACGGCAAGGTCCTCACCATCGAGAACGTCGACCCCGACACCGACACCCTCGGCGCGGGCAAGATGGAGGACTTCTCCTGGAAGGGCTGGCTGGACTTCACCACCTGCACCGAGTGTGGTCGCTGCCAGTCGCAGTGCCCCGCCTGGAACACCGGTAAGCCGCTCTCGCCCAAGCTGCTCATCATGTCGCTGCGCGACCACGGCTACGCCAAGGCGCCCTACCTGCTGGCCGGCGGCCGCAAGGACATGGGCGGCGACGAGATCGGCCTGGTCGACGCCGACGGCAAGCCCGACGAGGCCAAGCTCGCCAAGATCACCGAGGAAGCCCGCACCGAGGCCGAGCGCCCGCTCGTCGGCGGCGAGGACGTGCACGGTGTGATCGACCCCGAGGTGCTGTGGAGCTGCACCACCTGTGGTGCCTGCGTGGAGCAGTGCCCCGTCGACATCGAGCACGTCGACCACATCATCGACATGCGCCGCTACCAGGTGCTGATCGAGTCGGAGTTCCCCTCCGAGCTGGCCGGTCTGTTCAAGAACCTGGAGAACAAGGGCAACCCGTGGGGCCAGAACTCCAAGGACCGCCTGAACTGGATCAAGGAAGTCGACTTCGACATCCCGGTCTTCGGTAAGGACGCCGACAGCTTCGACGGCTACGAATACCTGTTCTGGGTCGGTTGCGCCGGCGCCTACGAGGACCGCGCCAAGAAGACCACCAAGGCCGTCGCCGAACTCCTCGCCACCGCGGGCACCAAGTTCATGGTGCTCGGCGCCGAGGAGACCTGCACCGGTGACTCGGCTCGCCGCGCGGGCAACGAGTTCCTGTTCCAGCAGCTGGCGATGCAGAACATCGAGGTCATCAACTCGGTGTTCGAGGGTGTCGAGCAGTCGAAGAAGAAGATCGTCGTCACCTGTGCGCACTGCTTCAACGCGCTCAACAACGAGTACCCGCAGGTCGGTGGCACCTACGAGGTCGTGCACCACACCCAGCTGCTGAACCGCCTGGTGCGGCAGAAGAAGCTGGTCCCGGTGGCCACGGTGTCGCAGAACATCACCTACCACGACCCCTGCTACCTCGGTCGCCACAACAAGATCTACAACGCGCCGCGTGAGCTGATGGAAGCCTCCGGTTCGACCCTGGTCGAAATGCCGCGCCACGGCGAACGTTCCATGTGCTGTGGTGCCGGTGGCGCCCGCATGTGGATGGAGGAGCAGCTCGGCAAGCGCATCAACGTCGACCGTGTCGACGAGGCGCTGTCCACCAATCCGACCAAGATCGCCACGGGTTGCCCGTTCTGCCGCGTCATGCTCAACGACGGCGTCACCGCGCGTCAGGAGCAGGGTCAGGGCGAGGGCGTCGAGGTGGTCGACGTGTCGCAGCTGATGCTCGACTCGATCACCCGCATCGATGCCGCCGAGCTGTCGGCCAACCTGCTCGTCGTCCAGGAGCCGAAGGCGGAACCCGAGCCGGAGCCCGAACCCGAGCCGGAACCGGTCGCCGAAGCCCCCGCCGAAGCTGCTCCCAAGGCCGCGCCGGCTGGTGGCGGACTCGGTATGAAGGGTGCTGCCAAGGCGCCCGGTGGTGGCCTGGGTATGAAGGGTGCCGCCAAGGCGCCCGGGGCGAAGACCCCTGCCGCCGAAGCGGAGTCGGCCCCGGCCGCGCCCGCCAAGGGTCTCGGTATGAAGGGCGGGGCGAAGGCTCCCGGTGGCGGACTCGGCACGAAGGGCGGCGCCAAGGCTCCGGGTGCGAAGGCGCCCGCTGCCGAAGCTCCGGCCGCCGAATCAGCCTCCGAGACCACCGCTCCCCCGGTCAAGGGTCTCGGCATGAAGGGTGGCGCCAAGGCTCCCGGTGGCGGACTCGGCATGAAGGGCGGCGCCAAGGCGCCCGGCGCCAAGGCTCCTGCCGCCCCGGCCGCCGATGCAGCCCCGGCTGCTGATGCGGCTGCGGAAGCTCCCGCCGAAACCGCTGCCACGGAGACCAAGCCCACGGTCGCCGCCAAGGGACTCGCGATGAAGTCCGGCTTCAAGCGCCCCGGCCCGAAGGCTCCGGGTGCTCCGAAGCCCACGGAATCGGCCCAGGCCCCCGAAGCCCCGGCCTCGGACCCCGCGACCGAGTCCGCACCGGCCCCCGAAGCCCCTGCCGCCGAACCGGTTTCGGCCCCCACCGAAACCAAGCCGACCGTCGCCGCCAAGGGACTCGCCATGAAGTCCGGCTTCAAGCGCCCCGGCCCCAAGGCCCCCGGCGCCCCCAAGCCGGCAGAACCGGCAGCGGCCCCCGCCGAACCGGAAGCCCCGGCTGAGCCCACCGCCCAGGAAGACCCGGCCCCCGAGCCCACACCTTCCAACGGCAACGGCACCCCACCGGTGGCCCCGCCGACCGCCAAGCCCGGCGGCCTCGGCTTCAAGTCCGGAGCAAAGGCCCCCGGCCGCAAGAACTGACAACTGAACACCCAGTGAGGCGCGGATTCCAAGGATCCGCGCCTCACTGCTGTGTATGAGGGCACTGCCAGGCCCTGATATCATTGAAGTCAGAGTTTTGATATCTGGAGGTTGCTGTATGTCTCGAACCTTGATCGACATCGACGACCATGCATTGAGCCTGGCCGCAGAAGAGTTGGGGACGAAGACCAAGGTGGCGACGGTCAACGCTGCACTACGCGAGGTCGCGAACCGACGTGCTGTGGCAAAGATGCTCCAGCATCTTCGCGATACCGACACCGACTTGTCAGCCGAGGGAATGCAGGGGGCCTGGCGCTGAGGACGATGTTCATGTTGGCGGACAAGTCCGCCTTCGAGTGGGTCCTCCGGGACCCCGCGGCTGCTGCGGATTTTCACGCTGCCACAAGCATGCCGGGAGCACTTGTCGCCGCATGTCATCTCACCGCCCTCGAGATCGGGTATTCGGCGCGAACGCTGTCCGATTACAACGAACGGATCGGCCTGCAGAAGTCGCTGGTGTGGCTGCCGGTCACCGAGGAGGTAATGGATCGCGCACTTGCCGTGCAAGGTCTGCTAGCCGAACGTGGTACCCATCGAATTCCTATCCCGGACTTGATCATCGCAGCGACAGCGGAGATCCACGGAGCGACCGTGATGCATGTGGACAACGACCATCAGACGATCGCCGAAGTAACAGGTCAGCCGCATCACCGGCTGTCGACCAGTTGAGTCAGCAGTCGGCGAACCAGGCCTTGACGTAACCAGCGGATTGGTAGGCGTAATCCCAGGCCCAGCGGGCGGGTGAGAGGTGGGGGCGTGGGTCGACGAAGAGGAGTTCGCCGGGCCAGCATTTGCCGAGGATGTAGCGGGCGCGGGAGATGTGTGGTGTGAAAGTGACGACGATGACGCGATCCCAGTCGGCCCCGAGACGGGAGAGGGCGCGGCCTTCGCCGAGTGTGGTCCGCGGACTCGGATCGAAACAGATCACCTCGAACGAGTAACCCCCGTGGCAGATCCGATTCACCATCGCACTGCGCTCATACGGATCCGATATCAACACCCGCGGCGCGAATCCCTCTGCGGCCAACCGCAACCCGAGCTCTTCACGACCGTCATGCGCCCCACCGAGCACCAGAATCGCATCGGCCCCCCGAGGTTCGTCCACCCGAGGACGCACATACACCGGCCACAACACCACCACAACCAGCATCACAGCAACCAGCCCACCCACCACCAGCTTCCGGCGCATCCGCCGATGGTACGGCGAACCTCTGTTCCGCCTGGACAACCCGGGTCGAGGATCAGTGCCCGCGTCGACCATGACATAAATGCACACCCGCGAACCGAAGCATGCACAGTTCACCGACCAGTCACCGCAGGTAGAAGCCCCGTGAAGCGGGAGAGCGAACTCACGTTCCCCCCTGTACACCAGATGTTGCGCCCGCCCTTGCCTCGCTGACGCGGCGTAGCCACGCGCGCCGCTTACCAACGAGAGTATGCGATGCACAGTCTTCGGAACGGGGTACCTGGGGGCCACGCACGCAGCGTGTATGGCCGAGCTGGGGCACGATGTGGTCGGGGTCGATGTCGACCCCGGCAAGGTGGCCAAACTGGCCGACGGGGTGGTGCCGTTCTACGAACCGGGGCTGGACGAGGTGCTGCAACGCAACCTCGCGGCGGGCAGGCTGCGGTTCACCACCGACTACGAGGACGCGGCCGCCCACGCCGACGTGCACTTCCTCGGTGTCGGCACACCGCAGAAGAAGGGTGAGTACGGCGCCGACCTGAAGTACGTGCACGCCGTGGTCGACACCCTCGTCCCGATGCTGGAACGTCCGGCGATGATCGTCGGCAAGTCGACCGTCCCGGTGGGAACCGCGGCGGCCTTGGGTATCCGGGCTCGCGCACTCACCGACGTCGACGTGGAGGTGGCGTGGAACCCCGAGTTCCTGCGTGAGGGCTTCGCGGTGCAGGACACCTTGCGCCCCGATCGCCTCGTGCTCGGCCTCGACCGCACCCGTGAGCGCGCCGATTGGGTCGAACAACACATTCGCGACATCTACGCCGATCTCATCGATGCCGAAATCCCTTTCCTGCTCACCGATTTGGCCACCGCCGAATTGGTGAAAGTTTCGGCGAACGCCTTTCTGGCCACAAAGATTTCGTTCATCAACGCCGTTTCCGAAGTCTGTGAGGCAACGGGCGCCGATGTCACGATGCTCGCCGACGCGCTCGGTTACGACGCGCGCATCGGCCGGCGATTCCTCAATGCCGGACTGGGTTTCGGCGGCGGCTGCTTACCGAAGGACATTCGCGCTTTCATGGCCCGCTCGGGCGAACTCGGCGCCGATCATGCGGTCGCATTCTTGCGCGAGGTCGACAACATCAATATGCGCCGCCGCACCAAAGTGGTCGACATGGCCGCCCGCGCCTGCGGTGGTTCCCTGCTCGGCGCGAACGTCGCCGTCCTCGGCGCGGCGTTCAAGCCGGAGTCCGATGACGTGCGCGATTCGCCCGCGCTCAACGTGGCCGGGATGATCCAGCTGCACGGCGCCGTGGTCACCGTGTACGACCCGAAAGCGGTGGAGAATTCGCGCCGCGTCTTTCCCACACTGAACTATGCGACATCCGTCGCCGAGGCGTGTGATCGCGCCGATGTGGTTCTGGTCCTTACCGAATGGAATGAATTCACAGATTTGACGCCCGCCGATCTGGAACCGGTGGTACGTTCCCGCTCGATCATCGACGGTCGCAATTGTCTGGATCGTCACGCTTGGCGTGATGCCGGGTGGGTGTACGCCGGACTCGGCACCCCGTAGAGTTACGGCGGGCGGGGGCTGGCAGGTTGTGCAGGCTCCGCATGTCGTGCAACGAGATGGGCAGCTGATGAGTGCGGTTTTGGGAGTTTCCGTCGGAGCGGCGACGGTGCGCCTGGCGCGCCCACAGCCCGGTGGTGCACCGAATTCCTTTCAGGTGCATACCCTTCCGGTCCCCGAACAACACGCGGAAGAATCGGCGGCCGACGCGATCGCCGCCGCCCTCGCCGCGGGCCCCGAGGTCGCGGCGACCACCGTCACCTTCCGCAGCGAACCGCAGGCTCGTGCCATCCGCGCCGCCATGGCCCGCAGGCAGCTCACCAACTATCAGCTGATTCCCGAAGCCGTTGCCGCCGTGCATTTCGCGCACGCCACCGCCGACCTGCGTGAAGTAACCACGCTGGCCGTCTACGACCTGGGCAGTTCCGGTCTCACGGTGAGCGTGGTCGACGCGCGAACCATCGATGTGCACCAGTGTGAACGCATCAGCGACATCAGCGGCGACTACCTCGATTCGCTGATCCGCGAGCAGCAGATCGCGTCGGGCCGTATCGCACACCCCGCCGATCCGGCCGGCCTGGCCGCGCTCGACGCGTTGTGCCGGGCGGCCAAGGAGCAGTTGTCGAGCAGCAATGCGGTGGCGTTGCCGAGTGAGCAGGGGCTGGTGCTGCTCACCCAGGAGAACTTCGAAGCGCTGATGATGCTGGCGATCGAGTCGTCGGCGCGGATGACCCGCGATGTCATCATCCGGGCCCAGCATCCGGTGCAGGCGGTGCTGGTGATCGGCGGCGGCGCCCGGATTCCGCTGATCGCGCGGGTGCTCGAGCGCACGATCGGGGTGCCGGTGATCGTTCCTGTCGAACCCGAGACGGCGTTGGCGCGCGGTGCCGCGTTGCTGGCCAGGCCCGCGCAGGTAGCCCAGGCACCGGTCGCGCCGCCGATCGCACCCATCGAGCAGCTCGACGATGTGACGCCCGCCTGGCTCACCGCCCCGGCCCGTGGCAGGCGTCCGCTCGCCGCGCTGGCCGGTCGCGGCCACAATCGCCGGGAGTTGAACGGCGCGGTGCTCACGGTGAGTTCGCTGGCGGTGGTCGCGGCGATCGGTATCGGCCTCGGCTACGGCACCGAGGTGCTCGAGAGCGGTAATTCCAGCGACGGTTCGCAGGCGGTACCGGCCAGTTCGACGCCGCGCTCGACCGTACCGACCACGGCGCCGCCGTCTACCACCGAAGCGGTCCACGGCACAGTGGCAGCTCCGCCCGTGCAGCTTCCGCCGATTACCCCGACGGAGGAACCGGCGCCGACGCAGGGCCCCAACACCTTCACCGTGGTGCCGGGCCTGCCGCCGATCATCGTGCCGACGTTGCCGCCGGTGGTGCTGCCCGGTATGCCGCCGCCGGGGCGGTAGTTCAGTTCCTGGCGTGCCGGGCGCGTGGCGGCGCGACGGTCGCCTTCTGCGCACCGAAGGGCCGGGCGAGCAGCACGGCGATGCCGGTGGTCAACGGTACCGACAGTGCGAGGGCGATACCGCCGACCGCGGATCGGGTGATCTCGATGGCGACGGCGTCACCGGTGAGCACGTCGGTGATGGATCGTCCGGCGACGCTGAACAGCAGCAGCAGCGGTAGCGCGCCACCGGCGTAGGCGAGCACGAGGGTGTAGACGGTGCTGGCGATGTGGTCGCGGCCGACGCGCATGGCGGCGGTGAAGATCTCGCGCCGCGAGGCCCCTTCGTCGAGTGCGGCGAGTTCGAAGGCGGCCGAGGCCTGGGTGATGGTGACGTCGTTGAGCACGCCGAGCGAGCCGATGATGAATCCCGCGAGCAGCAGCCCCGTGATGCTGACGTGCTGAATGTAGGTGGCCACGTTCGTGTTCTGTTCTTCGGACAGTCCGGTGAGGTGGGTGACCTTCAACGTCAGCCACGACAATGCCGCCGCCACGAGCATCGATGCCAGCGTGCCGAGCAGGGCCGAACTGGTCCGCAGATTCAGTCCGTGCGCGAGGTAGAGCACCACGTAGAGGATCAGCGCACCCGACACGAGCGCGACCGGGATCGCCGGTTTCCCGTCGAGCAGGGCGGGCAGCAGGAAGATCACCACGACGCCGAAGGCGAAACACAGCCCGACGAGCGCCCGGAAGCCACGCCACCGCGCGACGATGCAGATCACCGCGACGAACGCGATCACGATCAATGTCAGCGGCAACCCGCGCGAGTAGTCCTCGAACCCGTAGATGGTCCCGCCGCTCGGGTCGGCGGCGCGCACGATGCGGATCTCGTCGCCCACCCGCAGATCGGGTTGTCCCGGCCCCGGCGCGATTTCGAACAGCGTCTTCTTACCCTCGTCGGGCCCCGACCGGATGTCGATGATGCTGCGCTGGCACGAGTACCCCACCTGCGGCTGCACCGGCTTGTCGGGAAACGCCTTCCCGTGCGAGGGACTCCCGCACAGCCCCACTTCCTGCATCACGACGGTCCCGGCCTCGGTCTGCACCGCCCCACCACTGACGGTCCCCATCGGCGCGGGAATATCGATCTCGGGCTTACTCGGCCACAACAGCGCGGTAGCAATCAACACCGCCACCCCGATAACCGCCAACAGCCCGACGACAACCTTGGCCGCGGTAGCCCCGATAGCGATGGGCCCCGAATGATCGTGGTGATGGTGGTGATGATGATCGCTCACCCGAGAGAGCTTAAGGGAATCCGTTTTCAAGAACGACATACGCAGCCGAGAACCGCGACCCAGATCTCGAAGAGGCGGAAAGGTACCGGGCGGCGGAGAGCAGGGGGTTGTCTCCGCCGCCCGTCAGGCAGGCGCCCAGGGGGGTAGGCGCGCGTACCTAGGGCTCTCGGTCGTCCAGGGGGGGTAGACGACCGGGCCGGGGCGCCGAAGCGCCGATGCCCACTGTACACAAAAGTTGGACTTTTGCGCTAGTGCATCTTCAAAATCCCTAGATTTCCGAACCCTGAGTTGGTTTCAGCCGGTCTAACCCTATGCCGTCCCCGTCAAGGCCCCTGACACAGTGACACTCACTGTCGGTAACTGGACAGGAAGTTACCGAACCTTTCGATCGCCACCGCGAGGTCCCGTGCCCACGGCAGCGTCACGATCCGAAGGTGATCGGTGGCTGGCCAGTTGAACCCGGTGCCCTGCACCATGAGGATCTTCTCTTGTAACAACAGATCGAGCACAAGCTTCCCGTCGTCGTGGATCTCGTGCACATTCGGATCCAGACGCGGGAAGGCGTACAGCGCGCCGCGCGGCTTCACACACGACACACCGGGGATCATGTTCAGCCGCTCCCACGCCACATCGCGCTGCTCGAGCAACCGCCCGCCGGGCAGGATCAGGTCCTCGATGCTCTGATGGCCGCCCAATGCCACCTGAATGGCGTGCTGAGCAGGCACATTCGGGCACAACCGGGACGAGGCGAGCAGATCGATCCCCTCGAGGAAGCCTGCCGCGTGATCCTTGGGCCCGGTGATCGCCAACCACCCCGAGCGGTACCCGGCCACCCGGTAGGCCTTGGACAGACCGTTGAACGTCAGGCACAGCAGGTCGGGAGCCAGCGAGGCCAGCGAGATGTGCTTGGCGTCGTCGTAGAGGATCTTGTCGTAGATCTCGTCGGCGAGCAGCAGCAACCGATGCTTGCGCGCGAGGTCGACGATCTGCTGCAGCACCTCCGCCGAGTACACCGCGCCCGTCGGATTGTTCGGGTTGATCACCAGCAGCGCCTTGGTGCGGTCGGTGATCTTCGATTCGATATCGGCGATATCGGGCTGCCAGCCGTTCTCCTCGTCGCACAGGTAGTGCACCGGGGTTCCGCCGGCGAGGCTGGTCATGGCCGTCCACAGCGGGTAGTCCGGCGCCGGGATCAGCACCTCGTCGCCGTTGTCGAGCAGCGCCTGCATGGTGACGGTGATCAGCTCCGACACGCCGTTGCCCAGGTAGACGTCGTCCACATCGAGCTCGGGAAAGCCCGGCACCAGCTCGTAGCGGGTGACGATCGCGCGCCGCGCCGACAGGATGCCCTTGGACTCGGAGTACCCCTGCGCGTACGGCAGCGCCGCGATCATGTCGCGCATGATCACGTCGGGCGCTTCGAACCCGAACGGGGCCGGGTTGCCGATGTTGAGCTTGAGGATGCGATGGCCCTCGGCCTCCAGGCGTGCTGCCTGCGCGTGTACCGGCCCACGGATCTCGTAGACCACGTCCTGCAGTTTCTTCGACTGCTCGAGGACGCGCGGGGCGACATGCGGATGCTGTGGACTCACCCACCCCATGTTAGGGATGGTTGCCGACAACATTCACAGCCGGGGTTTGCCCGCCTGAGCCGCCGTTTCCAGGCAGAACTCCTCGATGCGCTCGTCGAGCCCGCGCGCTTCGACCGCGTTGCGGTAATTCGGGGCGGCGATCCGGCGGCGCAGACCGACCAGCCGTTCGCCCAGCTGAGCGATGCGCCGGTCCTCCGGCAGGCCGAGCACCGGGCGCAGCGCGTCGGCCGCGCCGTCGATACTTCCGTTGATGAGGTGCGCGGCCGCGTTGTCGACGCGCGCCAGCGACTCGGCACCGTAGGAACGCTGCAGCGGCGGTCCGCTCGAGTACAGCGCGATCGCGCGTTCGGTGGCCGCGAGCGCCTGCTCGGCGCGACCGAGCTGGATGCAGGTGGCGCCTGCGTAGTAGGCGGCCTTGGCCGTCGGGAAGCCGAACACCCCACCGATCTCGTCGTGCAGTTCCTCACGCCGGTCCGGATCGACCGACTCGGCCGTGCGTAGGCATCGGTCGGTCTCGGAGTCGTTCCCCAGCCGCGCCCACACCCGCGCCTCGATATTGAGCAACCGCACGCGCGCTAATCCGCCCGGCGCGAATTCCTGTCCACCACGGGCCAATTGGACGGCGTTGCGCGGGCGATCCGACCAGTTCTCGATCAGCGCGTGCATGCCGCGCGTCCATGCGCGTAACCCGTTGTGCCCGCTGAGTTCGGCGTAAGCCCAAGCGGCCCTGATCTGTTCGCCCGCGGCATCGAGGTAGCCGAGGTCGGTGCTCGCGTTGGCGAGCAACCCGGACAGGGTGCCCGCCAGTAAATACAGATGCGAGGTGTCCACCGGTTTCTGCTGTCCGTCGAGCAGGCGGTACACCCGCCGCCGCACCCGCAGCATCTCCACCATCATGGGAGCCGGTGCGGCATAGACGTATTCGGTGGCGATCCGTCGCACGTCGGCATCGAGCTGGGCCAACGTTGTCGGTCCGACATTGGTACTCTCCGCGGCGGCCGCGTGTTCGCTGGCCTCGTGCGCAGCCGCCATGATCAACTCCCTCTCCGACATCAACTCGGGCACAGCGCTTTTGCTTACCCCCGCGTCGACGAAGGCGAGCAGGTCGGTCTCGCCCGCCGGGGCGAGCAGCGCCGTGAATCTGGCGCGGACCACCTCGTCGGAGCGGGCCAGCGACGTATCGAGTGCCGCCTGGTTCACCGGCCGCGGCTTCACCCGCGACCCACCGGCTTCCCATTTCGACACCAGCCGTTCGTGCACGCCCAGATGAGCCGCGAACTCCCGGATGCTCATTCGTTTGGCATCGCGAAGAGCTCTGGCCTCTCTACCCGTCCACTCCCCGACCACGACGTCACCTCATCCGATGGACAACATCTTCCAGAGTACGAGCGCGACAGTGAGACACACCACATGTTCGCCGAATCGGTTGTCTGAGGCAGCGAAAGGGCGGTGCGGGGCAGTGGTCACCGACCGCCGTGCGGGGTGATCCTGAAGGGGTGGAAGCCAGGACTGTCGATGACTGGGTGCGTTGCTACCAGCGCGAATTCAGGCTGCCCGTGCGCGAGCGTGGTGGCTTCGTGATGTTGCCGATCACCGATCGGCTGTGTGTGGTTCATCTGCCGACCGCACGCGCCGAGAAGGTGTTCGCGCGGTTACACGAGCAACGGACGGAAGGACCCGTGCTCGCCCGTCAGATCCGCTGGAGCGTGCTCGCCACACCCGATGCCAGACCCACCGACGATCTCGCCGCCGAACTGTCGGGCCTCGATATCGACGTCCCCGGCATCGGCAGCGCCGTGATGCTCCCGACCAGCCTCGGCCGCTGGAGCCGCGAGGGCTGCCACTGGGTGCGCCCGCCGTGCCCCGGCGACGTGTTCCCGCCGCTCACGAAGGTGCTGCGGATCGCGCTGGAAGTCGGTCCTCAGCGCGTCTCGACCGCGTTGAGCGAATCGGGGGACAGGGGAAAATTCAGGTACGACCGCGACGGCGTCGGCCCCCGCTGGCCCTGATACTTCGACCCGGCCGCCGCACTGCCGTACGGATGCTCGGCCGGGCTCGTCAACCGGATCAGGCACAACTGCCCGATCTTCATCCCCGGCCACAGCGTGATCGGCAGATTCGCCACATTCGACAGCTCGAGCGTGATGTGCCCACTGAACCCCGGGTCGATGAACCCCGCCGTCGAATGCGTGAGCAATCCGAGCCTGCCCAGACTCGACTTGCCCTCCAACCGCCCCGCCAGGTCGTCGGGCAACGTGCACATCTCCAGCGTCGACCCCAGCACGAATTCCCCCGGATGCAGCACGAACGGCTCCCCCGGCTTCGGCTCGACCAGACTGGTCAGCTCGTCCTGCTGCTGGGCCGGATCGATATGGGTGTACCGGCTGTTGTCGAACACCCGGAACAGCCCGTCGAGCCGAACATCGATACTCGACGGCTGAACCATCGACTCGAGCATCGGCTCGACCCCGAGCCGCCCAGCGGCGATCTCGGCGCGAATGTCACGATCGGAGAGCAGCACCGGCCCAGTTTAAGCAGGTGACGCCCCCACCACCCGACCGAGCCCCCGAAGACTTGCATCCCCGCACGCCAGTTCTGATAGAGTCGCGATCGCACAACTGCCGATGTAGTTCAATGGTAGAACTCCTGCTTCCCAAGCAGGTAGCGCGGGTTCGATTCCCGTCATCGGCTCTCCCGCCTCCCCGCGAGCTAGGCCAGACCTAGATCCGGGGAGGCTTTTTTGTGCCCCCGCCACGCGAGCGCCGCGAGCAGACCAGGGAACACACCCCAGACGGTGACCAGCACGAGCCAGAACACCGGTGGTTGCGCGACCGGGCCGGGCTCGGGGTGCTCGTAGCTCGGCAGCCTGAAAACTCCCGAGTACCAAACGAGCCAGAGTGCGAAATCGGCGGCGAACAACAAGCAACCGCCGAAGATCGCCCACCTCCACCCACTCGCGGCACCGACGACCAACGCCACACCCGCGAAAACCGCGACGACCACCTTGGTGACGAGCAGGGCATGACTACCCGCCGAAACCTCCTCGTCGGGCATACCTTCGACCATCAGCAGGAACGAGTAGACCAACACCAGAACAGCAGCGACACAGGCCCCGAGCCCGGAGAAGACGCGCGCCCAGACGCTCGATGACGACATGACTGGCATGGTAGTCAAATTGGTTCTCCAGGCGGATGCCCTCCGCCCGACTCGACCACCACGTCTCCGCAGCCGACGAGCCGTCTCCCGAACGGCTCGGGCTCGGCTGGGGTCGAAACCTCGAAGGAGTATTGGTGCGTACCCGTAAACGGATGAGCGGACTGCTGGCGTTCGTAGCCACGGTGGCCTTCATCCCGGTCGCCGGATGTAGTTCCTCGATCGGTGAACAAATCGCCGTCCAGGACGGAAGTCCCGCATTGACAGCAGCTTTCGCTCGGCTCTTGGAAGAAAAGCGAAGCGCACGATTGGGCGATATCGTCGCGTCATCCGGCGCTCAGATCGGTCCGTGGGACCGCATGTACAGCTTCAGCTCGCCTAACACCAGCGACGAACTCAATCGGGTGCTGGGGACCGACGGAGCAAGATGGACCGGGTTGCACACCCACTCCGAATCTACGACGCAGGTGTTCGTACATGATGGCAAAGTGGTCCTTGCCTACGACGACAGGGAACGGGGCCCGATTGTCAAGAGGCTGACCTACGCCACTCCGGACTCCCTCGTGAGCCCGAAGTCGGCTGTTACCAAGGGTATTGGCGGCGAACAAACAATCTGGTACCTGGAAGTACAGGGATTCTCATGATCGAGCACTCAGGTGAGTAAGGCCGTCCGCTGCTGCCGCGGCCTGCGGAATCGCGCAGGCCGCGGCAAGATGCTCAACATCGGCGATGATCACCGGCGCGGTAGCAGCAAGGCCGGGATCAATGCGAGCGCGATCATGACCGGAGCGATCAGATAGGTGTGCTGGAATGCTTCGGCCAGGGCGGGAGCGAGTTCGGCGTGCTGGGCCGGAGCCATGTCGTGCAGCGCCTGTAGGCCGCCGGTCACCGGAAGCAGTGCGCCGAGGATGACCGAGGAGACCGCGGTGCCGACCGCCAGGGCCGTGGTGCTGATCATGTTCAGCACCGTCGAGCCCGCAGGCTGATCCGCGCGGCTCAGGGACCGGGTGGCGGTGGTCATGACCGGCATCATGGTGCCGCCGCCACCGGCGCCCATGAGCAGCATGCTCGCGCCGAGTGCCCAGTACGGCGCGTCCGCGTCCAGCTGGACGATGAACAGTACGAAACCGGTGAGTGCCACCGTGATCGATAGCGGCAGGTAGCGGCCGGGTGGAATCCGATCGATCAACCGGCCTGCCACCTGCATGGTGAGACCGGAGGCCAGCGCGAACGGGATGCCCAGTGCGCCTGCCACCAGCGCGGATTCGCCACGGACGACTTGGAAATACAAGGGCAGCAACAGCATCGACCCGAAGTAGCCGCCGGCGAACAGGGCAAGCAGCAGCGCGGCGGGGCCGCTGATCCGGTTGCCGAGGACCCGCAGGTTCAGCAGCGGATCCTCGATGGTCAGGGACCGGCGCACGAAGGCGGCGATGAGCACGGCCCCGGCCACCAGCGGGACAAGCACGGCGGGCGTGGCGAAGCCGGCCTGCTCACCGGCCGCGGTCACCCCGTAGATCAGCATGGCCAGACCTGGCGACATCAACAGGAGCCCGGGTATGTCTAGTGCGTGCCGCGGTTCCGGCAGATCGTCGGGCACGATCCGTGCGGCCAGCACCAGCACCAGCACACCCATCGGCAGGTTGATGAAGAACATCCACCTCCACGACACCTCGTCGATCAGGTAGCCGCCGATCACGGGCCCGAGCAAGGGGCCGACCAGAATGGCCAGACCGAGGGTGCTCATCAACCGCCCGAGCCCGTCCGGCCCGGCCGCGCGCAGCAGGATCGTCATCGCGACCGGCATGAGCAGCCCGCCACTGGCGCCCTGCACGACCCGGAAAGCGATGAGCGACTCCATGTTCCAGGCCAGCCCGGCCAGCACGGAACCGATCGCGAACGCGGCGACCGCGGTCAGGTACAGCCGTTTGGCACCGAACCGGCCGACCAGCCACGCCGAGGCGGGCACCACGGCGCCGAGCGCGAGCGAGTAACCGGTCGCCACCCACTGGATGGTGTTCAGGCCCGCGTCGAATTCCGCGGACAACGTGTTGATCGAGACATTGACGATGGTCTGGTCCAGCGTGGCCATGATTGTGCCGAGCACCAGCACCAGGGCGATCGTCATCGGATTGCGGGCAGCGACGGGCGACGCGGCTGCCTTCGCGGTAGTGGTCACGACCCTCACGCCCCGTACGGGTTCACGGCACGGGCGGAACGCAATGCCTCACCCCACCAAGTCAATTGCTTCAGCATGGTCTTGGTGGCGGTGACCGCGTCGGACGGATCGGCCAGCTCACCCGCGTCATCGAATCGGCGCCACGGGTTGGCGAAGCTGACCGTGTCACGGATGGTGACCGCGTGCAGTTCGGCGAAGACCGGCCGCAGATGTTCCACCGCGCGCAGCCCACCGGAGATGCCGCCGTAGGAAACGAAACCCACCGGCTTGGCCTGCCATTCGACGTGGTGTTCGTCGATCAGGTTCTTCAACGCACCCGGGTAGCTGTGGTTGTACTCGGGCGTCACCACTACGAAAGCATCAGCGCGGGAGAGCTTTTCAGTGGTCTCGGCGCGTGATTTGTGATCCGTGGCCGCACCGAAGGCGTGCGACAGCGCGACCTCCCGGGTATCGACGATCTCGACCTCGAGAGTGTCTTGTCGCCGCAGCCGACCGACGAACCAGTCCGCAATGGTCGTGCCGAATCGACCCTCCCGCGTACTGCCGATGACTACCGCAACCCGCAGCGGAGCCGTGCCAGCCCCGTCCGGCGACCCTTCGATATCGACGTGGTTGCTCATGAGGCCCCTCCTCTGGACAATCGCGCCGGCCTTGGCGCTGCCCACAGCCTCCAACCTCAACCAAAATTCAGGTCAACCCCGTGTGATCGGGGCCATACCCAACCACCCCTCCTTGCTCGGGTTGTTCAGCCGCCCAGCTTCACGCACTCGGCGGCGATCTTCGCTTGAGCCGCACCCACTTTGGCCGCGTCTTCCTCGTTGAGCTCCTTGGCCTGGTCGCCGGCTTGGCCGTTGGCGACCATGACGCGCAGGCCGTCTTGGGACATGCCCGAGTCGAGGAAGACCTGGGCGGCGCAGTCGGCGAGCGACACGTCCTTCAAACCCTTGTCCTGCAGGGATTTCGACAGTTCCGCCTGGGTTACCGCAGGCTCTTCGCTGCCGCAGGCCGACAGTGCCGGCAGCGCGATGAGCGCTGCGGCGATCAGACAGATCCGCACTCTGTGTGTCCTCCCGGTCGACACGCATCGGCCGATGCGTGGCCGAGTTGGATCATGCCCGAACGGCGGCGGATGGGCCACACCCTCGAACTGACTCACGAGTAAGATCGGGTCATGGGAGAGCACATCGATCTGCGGTTCGAGAACGCACGCGCTTATGTCACGCTGAATCGTCCGGCGAAACACAATGGATTGACGCTGGAAATGTTGCGTGACCTAGTGACGGCGGCCGATGCGGTGTCCGGGCACAAGGAAATTCGCGCGGTCATCGTGACAGGTAACGGCCCGAGTTTCAGTAGCGGACTCGATATCGCCGCCGCGACCCGCGACCCGATCGCCATTGTGCGGGAATTCCTGCCGCGACCGTGGCGGGGCACCAATACTTTCCAGGAAGCCTGCTGGGCATGGCGACGCCTCGACGTCCCGGTGATCGCCGCGGTGCACGGCCGCTGCTTCGGCGGCGGACTGCAACTCGCCCTCGCCGCCGACTTCCGCATCGCCGCTCCGGACGCCGAGTTCTCGGTGATGGAAGCCGCGCACGGCCTCATTCCCGACATGTCGGGCACCGCATCGTTGTCGCAGCTCATCGGCATCGATCAGGCCCTGCTGCTCACCATGACCGCCGAGCGCGTCGACGCCGATCACGCCAGAAGGATCGGTCTGGTCACCGATATCGCCGACGATCCGGTGGCCGCCGCCGAGTCGCTGGCCGATCGGATCGCGGCCCGCGATCCCCGCGCGGTCGCCGCCGCCAAGCGCCTGTTCGACCGGTCCTGGCACCGGCCCGCACGCGGCAGTTTCGCCGCCGAGCGTGCCGCCCAAATTCCCCTGCTGCTCCGTAAGGCAATTATTCGCTGACGGGGACAAGTAAACGCCGCCCCATCACTAGGTCGCCTCACAGTACTTCGGCCCGCGTCCGGCTGTTAGTTTCAGTTCACCAATCCGATGGAAAAAGTGCACCGAATAGAACAGGTGCGCTTATTCCCGTGTGCCCGGAGGCTGACGTGAACGAATCCGGCTCGCTCGCAATGACCGTATTGGCGGGGGCTGCGGCGGTACTGCTCGTCGGGACGGCGCCCGCCGCGGCCGACCCGAACGCGATCAACCCGATCCCGGTCCTCAACGGCACCTACGGCCTGCCGGTCCTGCACGGCCGGGCGCAGGCCGTGTTCCAGGTGACCGGCATGGCGAGCCCGAACGCCACCCACACCTACAATGTCCTCGGCACCGACCTGGGGATCATGTGGGACAACGGGCACGGCGAGATGCTCACCGCGTTCGGTGACACCGCGGGCGTCGGCCTCCCGAACCTGTTGCGCGACAGCAAGTGGGCTTGGCGTTCGAACTTCCTGGCCCGCAGTTTCAGCCGCAACCCGGCCGAGGGCATCCATTTCCACAGCGTGGTGCGCGACGGTATCGGCCAGGCCCGCGAACTCGTCTTCAGCCCGAAGGACGGCGAGGAGATCAGCCGGATCCCCACGGCGGGCATGTCGGTCGGCGGCGTGCAGTACATGTCGTTGATGTCGGTGCGCAGTTGGGACGCGCCCGGTGAGTGGACCACGAACTATTCGGGGTTGGCCGTGTCGTCGGACAACGGCGAGACATGGGCGGACCTTGCCCATACCCGCAGGCCGAACGACAACGGCCACAACAAGTTCCAGATGAACGCCTTCCTGAAGGACGGCGGCTTCGTCTACGAATTCGGCACCCCGCCCGGCCGCGACAACGAAGCCTTCCTCGCCCGGGTACCCGAGGGCGAGATCGAGAATCTCGACGCCTACGAGTACTGGGACGGCGGCGGCTGGAAGCGTGGCGACGCGAATGCCGCGGCCCCCATCATGGCCGGGGCAGCCGAGCTGTCGGTGATGTACAACGAGCACCTCGGCCAGTTCGTCTCCCTCACCACCGACCCCGCCAATTCGGTGGTGCTGCGCCGCGCACCGTCACCGGAAGGCCCGTGGAGCCCGCCCGAAGTCCTCATCGACGCCCGCGAACTCCCCACCGCCTACGCCCCGCAGATCTTCCCGTACCAGACCGGCCGCGACCTCTATTTCCTCACAACCGTCCACACCCAGTACAACGTCATCCTCATGCGCACATCCCTCTGACAGTTCGACCACCGCAAGTAAGCACATGGGTAACTCACCGGGCACGGGCTACCATGACAGCGACATCCCGCCAGCCGCGTCGCAATCGAGAACGCACCTGAGTCTGGCCAGAATTCGTGGGGAGGCGGAACAGCATGGACGCGGCGGAGTGGGACGCACGCTATGCCCGCAGCGAATTGGTCTGGGGCGCACCGCCGAACAGCACGGTCGTCGAATACGTCCATGGCCTCGACCGCAGGCTTCCGCTGCAAGCCGACGGCACCGCCGCCCCGATGCGCGCCCTCGACCTGGCCTGTGGTGAAGGCCGTCACGCGCTGTGGCTGGCCACGCACGGCTGGCAGGTGCAGGCCGTCGACTTCGCTCAGGTGGGTATCGACAAGGGGCGAACGGTCGCCGCGCGTCTGTCGCGTTCGGTGCGTTCGCGCGTCGAGTGGACCTGCGCCGACATCACCGACCTCGACGCGGCGGGCGTCAGCGGTCCGTTCGAACTGATCCTGATGGTCTTCGTCCACCTGCCACCGCAGGAGCGCCGCCAACTCCTCCATCAACTCGCGTCGATGCTCGCCCCCGGCGGCATGCTGCTGGTCCTGGGCCACGCCACCCGCAATATCACCGACGGTTACGGCGGCCCCCAGGATCCGACGATCCTGTTCGCTCCCGACGACATCCGCGCCGATCTCGACGGCACCGGCGTCACCGTCACCACCGCCCGCGAGGTGTTCCGGCCCACCGAGGGCGCCGATGCCATCGACGCCCTTGTCGTGGCCGAGTCAGTCGAACCGACCGCGTAGCTGCTCGGCGAAAGCCCTGGCCGAGGCCAGATCGTCCGCGCTCGGCCGACCCTTGTTGAGCCCGCCTATCAGCGCGAGCGGTCCCATCGTGTCGAGCCCACGGCAGGAGAACCCGCCCACCAGCTCGAATCCTTTGTCTTCGAGCTGATCGCCGAGATTGCGCAGGTAGGGACGCACACGCAACTCGGGCAGCCCGCTGGTCGCGAAGATGAACGCGTCGCGGTTCTGGCCGGCGGGCAGCGCGTCGACGAAGGCGCGCAGCCGGGCGTCGAGCGACATCCAGTACACCCCCGACCCGAAACCGATCAGGTCGTAGTCGCCCAGCTCGGCGGCGCTGATCTCGGCCGGATCCACCACCCGCGCGTCGAGCACCGAGCCGATGGCGTCGGCGACCTTCCTGGTATTGCCGAGCGCCTTGGACGTGCACACGATGAGCGCTTTCATTGGCTCCCCCTACCTGGTCCGATGTGCCGAAAGCCTAACTCCACCGGCCGAACCACGGTTGCACTGTCGCCGCGATCACGTCGAATCCGGTGCGGAAGGAGTGGGGTTGCTTGGGAATGACGCGCACCTCGGCGGCATCGGCGGGATCGGGGACACCGAACGGGTCGCTGCCACCGTTGATGACGACCACCTCCGTGTCACCCACCGACACCAGCTCGTCGCGCCGTGACTTCTCGGGCTTTCCGGGCGGGTGCAACGGGAAAGACAGGGCGATCACCCCGCGCGCACCCAGTTCGACGGCGGTCCGGCACGCCACCCGCGCACCATTGCTCCGGCCGCCCTGCACGAGCGACACACCGGGGAATCGATCGCGCAACGCCGTGACGATCTCGACCCATGCCTGGTCCTGGGCCACCGCATTGCCCGGCGCCCGCCGCCCGGCAACCCGGTACGGCTGCACCACACGGGCTACCGCGGCACCGGCGGCGAGGGCCGAATCACGCACGGTGAGAATGTCTTTCGCATCGACGCCGCCGCCCGCCCCATGGGTCATCACCAGCAGGAATGCCGGGTCGGCCACCTCGTCGAGCTCGATCTCGGCCGGTCCGGCTGACGTCTCGATGCGCACACCTCACGGTAGCCCCGCGGTCGCCGCGAGCAACGTCTCGGCACGCACGCGTGTTTTTCACGTCACATTGCTGGCGAACCCCTTTGCCGAGAGCCTTACCCATCGGTAATATGGTCTATAAGTTACCCGCGAGTAGCATGCGGAAAACCGGTCAGCTACCCGGTGGACGACCTGACGGGCGGGAACGGCACACAACCGACCGCACCAGAACTCAACGGAGAGTGAGTACTCACATGGGCCACTACAAGGCAAACGTTCGCGACCTCGAGTTCAACCTCTTCGAGGTTCTCGGCGTCGGCAAGGTGCTCGACGCGGGCGCCTTCGGCGACCTCGACACCGACACCGTCAAGGAAATGCTCTCCGAGGTCCGCCGCCTGGCCGAGGGCCCGCTGGCCGACTCGTTCGCCGACGCCGACCGCAACCCGCCGGTCTTCGACCCGAACACCCACACCGTCACCATCCCCGAGTCCTTCAAGAAGTCCTACAAGGCGCTCGAGGACGGCGAGTGGGTGAAGGTTCCGCTGCGCGAGGAGCTCGGTGGCCTCGGTGCCCCGTCGGTCATCGGCTGGGCGCTGGCCGAGATGGTGCTCGGCGCCAACCCGCCGATCCAGATGTACGCCGCAGGCGCGGGCTTCGCTCAGGTGTTCTACAACAACGGCACCGATGAGCAGAAGGAATGGGCGAAGAAGATCGCCGACCGCAACTGGGGCGCCACCATGGTGCTGACCGAGCCCGACGCGGGCTCCGACGTCGGCGCCGGTCGCACCAAGGCGATCAAGCAGGAGGACGGCTCCTGGCACATCGAGGGCGTGAAGCGCTTCATCACCTCGGCCGACTCCGACGACATGTTCGAGAACATCATGCACCTGGTGCTGGCCCGCCCCGAGGGCGCCGGTCCGGGCACCAAGGGCCTGTCGCTGTTCTACGTCCCGAAGACCCACTTCGACTTCGAGACCGAGACCTTCGGCGACCGCAACGGTGTGTTCGTCACCAACGTCGAGCACAAGATGGGCATCAAGGCCTCGGCCACCTGTGAGCTCACCTTCGGTGGCCACGGCGTCCCCGCCAAGGGCTGGCTGGTCGGCGAGGTGCACAACGGCATCGCCCAGATGTTCGACGTCATCGAGAACGCGCGAATGATGGTGGGCACCAAGGCCATCGCGACCCTGTCGACCGGTTACCTGAACGCGCTCGAGTACGCCAAGACCCGCGTGCAGGGTGCCGACCTCACCCAGATGACGGACAAGACCGCGCCGCGTGTGACCATCACCCACCACCCGGACGTGCGTCGCGCGCTGGCCATGCAGAAGGCCTACGCCGAGGGCCTGCGTGCCATCTACCTCTACACCGCCGCGCACCAGAACCCGGAGATCGCCGAGGCCGTCTCGGGTGCGGACAAGGACGTCGCGTTCCGCGTGAACGACCTGCTGCTCCCGATCGTCAAGGGTGTCGGTTCCGAGCGCGCCTACCAGTACCTGACCGATTCGCTGCAGACCTTCGGTGGCTCCGGCTTCCTGCAGGACTACCCGATCGAGCAGTACATCCGCGACGCGAAGATCGACTCGCTGTACGAGGGCACCACCGCCATCCAGGCGCAGGACTTCTTCTTCCGCAAGATCGCCCGCGACCGCGGTGTGGCCCTGGCCCACGTGGCGGGCCAGATCCAGAAGTTCCTGGACGCCGACAACGCCAACGAGCGCCTCAAGGGTGAGCGCAAGCTGCTCGCCACCGCGCTCGAAGACGTGCAGGCCATGGCCGCCACCCTGACCGGCCACCTGATGGGTGCCCAGGAGCAGCCGTCCGAGCTGTACAAGGTCGGCCTTGGTTCAGTCCGCTTCCTGATGGCCGTCGGCGACCTGTTCATCGGCTGGATGCTGCTGAACCAGGCCGAGATCGCCCTGGCCGCCCTGGACAACGGCGCCACCGGCTCCGACGTGCCGTTCTACACCGGCAAGGTCGCCTCGGCGCAGTTCTTCGCCCGCAACGTCCTGCCGGAGCTGACCGCCACCCGTCAGATCCTCACCACGCTGGACAACGACATCATGGAACTGGACGAAGCCGCCTTCTGAGCTGTGCTCGGATAATCACTGCCTACGAGGCCCCGGAGTCCACGACTCCGGGGCCTCGTGGCGTACGGCTTGTAGACTGGGTCGGCGGAATCAGTCCGCCCGAGAGCGTCCGGGAGGAGCGGTGTCATGACCATCGAAGCCGTCACTCCGGCGTGGATGCATCGCCAGATCACCGCAGCGGAATACGACTCCTGGACCGAGGAGCAGTGTGCAGGTGTCGAGATCGTCGACGGGATGGTGGTCGTGAGCCCGAGCGCGACCAAACGCCACAACCGACTCGCCCGTATTCTCGCGAACGCGTTGGACGCGGCCGCAGGCCCGGACTGGAACGCCGACACCGACTTCGACATCCGCCTCCAGGATGTCCCGCTCACCAATCGCCGCCCCGACGTCGTCGTCTATCGGGCCGACACCCTCGACATCTCCCCGACCCGCCCCGAGCATGTGCTGCTGGTGGCGGAGGTCGTCTCGCCCGGCTCGGAGACGACCGATCGGATCGTCAAAGTCGATCAGTACGCCAAAGCCGGAATCGCCTTCTACTGGCGGGTCGAACAGTCCCCGACAGGGCTCCCCCTCACCTATACCTATGTTCTCGACCCCGCCACCCGGTCCTACCGCGACAGCGAGGTCCACACCGGAATTATTCGCGCCGCAGCGCCTTTCCCGATCGAGGTCGACCTCGGTCGACTCTGAGCCGCCGCTCCCCGCCCTAGCCGAAGTAGTGTTCCGCGCCTTGCTGGGCGACTGCTTCGAGCAGCATTTGTACGAACGCGTGTAGTCGCGCGGATTCCGCGCCCGGTAGCCATACCGGGCGCCACACGTGCCCTCGTCCGTCGCTGAACGGCACATAGACCGTTCCGCGGCGGGGGTAGTGGCGTTCGGCGTGGGCTCCGGCCGGGTGGACTCCGGCACCGAAGGCGACGGCGGTCAGGACGTCCTCGAAGGTTTGGGCGCCGTTCGCACGTGCCGGACTGAAATGCCAGGTTTCGTCGAGGTACCGGTGCCAGTACGCGCTGGCGGGGCCGCCGATGGCGATCACCTCGAGGCTCGGGGCGGGGGCGTCGACGGCGCTGGTGCGGGCGAGGGGATGGTGACGTGGGACGACGAGACCCGTGGGCTCGGTGAGCAGGACCGGCCCGGCGACCAGGTCGTTTTCGCCGACCGGGGAGTGGCTGATGACCAGGTCGAGTTCGTCGCGGCGTAGCGGGCCGAAGACGTCGCCCAGGTGGACCTCGCGGGCGTGTACCTCGCATTCGGGATGGCGGTTGCGGAACTCCAGGACGGTGTCGACCAGCAGGCTCGCCGCCAAACCGCCGAGGTAGCCCACGCGCAGTGTCCCTTCCACGCTGCGTGCCGCCGCCTGCGCGCGTTCGATGGCCCGGTTCAGTTGCGTGCGGATCGGGAGCAGGTCGTCGCGCAGCATCCGGCCGACCGGCGTGAGCCGCACCTGGCGGCTGGTGCGTTCGAAAAGCTGTGCGCCGAAGTGTCGTTCGAGCTTCTTGATCGTTTGGCTGACCCGCGCCTGCGTCAGATACAGCCGTTCGGCGGCCCGCCCGAAGTGCAGTTCCTCGCATAGAGCCAGGAAGATCTCGATCTCCTGCCGTTCCATAACTCCCGCTAATCGACCGTGTCGGCGACGGCCGTTGATGCACGTGAACGCGACCGGCAGTCTGAAATCACTCCATTCGAAACCGTACGTCCGGGTACCGACACGAATGGTCTTAACGGAACAATTTTCCCACTAAGGGAGTTGCACACTCGTATGACCACCACACTGACCGCCCCGCCCCGGGCGGGGACCAACCGGCCGACCCTCGCCCTCGGCGCGCTTGCGCTGGGCGCCTTCGGAATCGGCCTCACCGAATTCGTCATCGTCGGCCTGCTGGGCGTGATCGGCGACGACCTGTCCATCTCCGTCCCGACCGCAGGCCTGCTGGTCTCCGGTTATGCCGCAGGCGTCGCGGTCGGCGCGCCGCTGATGACCGCGCTGGGTTCGCGGGTCCCTCGCAAGACCATGCTCGCGACACTCATGGGCCTCTTCATCGCGGGCAACCTCCTCTCGGCGCTGGCCCCCACCTATGAACTGCTGCTCACCGGCCGGATCGTCGCCGCGCTCACCCACGGCGCGTTCTTCGGGATCGGCTCCGTGGTGGCAGCAGGCCTGGTGACGCCCGACCGCCGCGCCGCCGCCATCGCCACCATGTTCACCGGGCTCACCCTCGCCAATGTCGCCGGTGTGCCGCTGGGCACGGCGCTCGGCCAGGCATTCGGCTGGCGGTCGACGTTCTGGGCTGTGACCGCCGTCGGAGTGGCCGCGCTGCTCGCCGTACTCATGCTGGTCCCGCACCAGCCACGCGGCGAATCCATCTCTCTGACAGAGCAATTAGCTGTGTTCACCCGCCCGCAGGTGTGGCTGGCGCTGTCGATCACCGCGCTCGGATTCGGTGCCGTCTTCGCGGCGTTCACCTTCTTCGAACCGATCCTGACCGAGGTGACCGGCCTGCCCGACGGTGCCGTCCCGTGGCTGCTCGTCGTTTTCGGCGTCGGCCTGTTCGCGGGCAATATCGTCGGCGGCCGGCTGGCCGACCGCGCCCTGCTACCTACGCTGATCGGCGCGCTCGCCGCCCTGACCGTGGTGCTGATGATCTTCGCGGTAGTCGCCGGGCATCCGGTCGGCGCGGCCGTCGGCATCCTCGCGCTCGGCGCGACCGGTTTCGCCATCGTGCCCGCAGTGCAGATGCGCGTACTCGACACCGCGGGCGGCGAATCGGCGCTCGGCTCGGCCGCCAATATCTCCGCCTTCAATATCGGCATCGCGGTCGCCTCCTGGCTCGGCGCCGCTGCCATCGATGCCGGGTTCGGCCTGACCGCGCCCGCCTGGATCGGCGCAGCTCTGGCCGCCGCCGCCCTGCTCACCACCCTGTTCGCCCGCGCGCTCGAGCGCCGCGGCTAGACCGACTACCGAGAATCGACGAACCCATGCACGTCTGGAAGAAGATGATGACCGCCGCCATCGCGATCACCGCCACCCTCACCGCAGCCTGCACCAACACCCAGGCCGCCCCCGCCGACACCGCCAGCACCGCCTGGTCGGTGCCGATGCAGCAGCCGAGCACCGGTTTCGAGCCGAACTGGTCGCTCGACGGTTTCGCCCAGCACACACTCCGCCAGGTCGTCCGGGTCACCACCGGCGGTGATTCCGCCCGGATCACCCTCTCCAACCGCTTCGGCCGCACCGATCTCCGCATCGCCTCGGCCACGATCGCCCGCACCGATACCGGAGCTAGCGTTCATCAGGACACGCTGCGTCCCCTTCGCTTCCACGGCAGTGAAACCGCCATCATCGCCCCTGGCACCGACCTGACCAGCGACCCCGCCGAGCTACACCTGGCTCCGCTCGAATTCGCCACGGTCACTTTGTATCTGGACGAACCCACCGGGCCCGCCACCTTCCACGCCCAGGGCTACGCGACGTCCTACCGCGCGCCAGGCAACCACGCCACCGACGCCGACGCCACCGCCTTCACCGAGACAACCCACTCCTGGTACTACCTGTCGAGCGTGCAGATGAGCGGCGCCGCACCCGCGGATGCGATCGTCGCGTTCGGTGACTCGATCACCGACGGTTTCGGCTCCGACAACGACGGCAACAACCGCTACCCCGACGCCCTGGCCGACCGCCTCGCCGCCGCCGGCACCCCCCGCCCCGTCCTCAACGCGGGCATCGGCGGCAACACCATCATCAGCGATTCGCCCTGGTACGGCGAGAGCGCATTGCGCCGCTTCGACCGTGACGTCCTCGCCCAGGACGGTGCCCGCACGGTCGTCATGCTCGGCGGACTGAACGATATCGGCTTCTCGGAGGTCGATCTGCCGACCTACAAGCCCAACCCGGTCGTCACGGTCGACCAGCTGATCGCGGGCTACCGCGACATGATCGCCCGCGCCCACCGAGCCGGGCTGCGCGTGATCGGAGGAACCCTCCTGCCGATGAAGGGCGCCGAGTACTACACCCCCACCTCCGCCGCGAAACTGCGCGCACTGAACGAATGGATCCGCACCAGCGGCGAATTCGACGCCGTCGCCGACTTCAACACCGCTGTCGCCGACCCGGCCGACCCGGAGCGCCTCGACCCCGCCTTCGACTCCGGCGACCACAAACACCCGAACGCGGCAGGCTACCGAGCGATGGCCGCCGCAATCGACCTGAACACCCTCTAGGTTCGTCTCTCCCGGACGGTCCGGAGCTTTCGAGCTCCGGACCGTTTCGTTGTTTCCGGGTGATCTTTGCGGCGTACTCTTGGTTTTACCGTCGTCGGGGTGAGGCTCGGGGGTTGGGATGGCTGAAAGTTCTGCGCTCAGTGTGTATTTGCGCGAGCGGCGGTTGGCGGCGGGGTTGGCGCGGGCGGAGCTGGCGGCTCGTGCGCAGATGGCGCCGCTGCTGGTCACGCAGATCGAGACCGGGGCGCTGGTGCCCAATACCGCTATGCTGCAACGACTTTTCGACAGTCTCGATGTGCCGCCGTGGTATCGGAAGCACATTCTCGTGCTCGGTCTGCCGTCGGTCGATACCGGCGCCGCGCCGACGGCACCGTCGACCGAGGACCTCGCCGACCTCGGCAGTCTCACCCATCCGGCCTGCTACCAGCGCTTCCCCACCATGGACCTGCTCGCCGCGAACGCCGAGTATCAGCGCATCTTCCCCGGCACCGGCGCCGGGGTGAACCTGCTCGAATGGATGTTCCTGAACCCGGCCGCCAAGAAGGCCCTGCTCGACTGGACCACCGAAGCTCAGGTGCTCGTGCACGCCTTCCGCATGTTGTCGCCGCTGGCTCCCACTCAGCGCGTCACCGCGATCACGACCGCCTGTGCGGTATCACCTGATTGGGATGCGGTGTGGGCCAGTGAGATCCGGCCGCAAGATGTGGCCCGGCGGCATGTGCGAGTACGCGACCGCACCACCGGCGTCGAACGCCGCTACCTGCTGCGCATCTACGACCCGGCCTTCCCCACCCGCCCGTGGTGGCTGTACCGGATGATCCCGTCGCGGTAAATACACAAAACGGCGCCCGTCGAAATCCGACGGGCGCCGCGTTGCACTGCCTCGATGCTCAGCCGGCCGACCCGGAGGCGAAGGCGGCGAGCAGGGGCAGGATCTGGACCAGGGTGTCGAACATGCTTCTCCTTCTAGACGAATAGTCACTTCTTATCAGCGCCGAATTACGCAGCACATAATTCGGATGAACGTGAGAAGAACTCATCTGCACCGACGGCCGGTCCCGTCGGTGCGTTCGCACCCGGTCCAGGGCCTGTTACTCGGCAGGCGTCTCGGCGGTGCCGCTGCTCAGCAGCGCGAGCAGCGCGGCCAGATCCAGACCTTCGGCAGAACCGGTGGCGGGCTCCTCCGCCACGGTCTCGGCCTCGCCCGAGCCGCTGCTCAGCAGGGCGAGCAGGGCCGCCAGGTCCAGGCCCTCGAGCGAGCCGGTCGGCTCCTCCGCGACCGGCTCGGTCTCCGCGGTGTCCGAGGTGAGCCCGCTCAGCAGTTCCGACGACCCGGTGGCCGGTTCCTCGGCGGCCGCGACCCCCATGCCCATCATCGACATGCCAGCCGCCGCGACCATCGCCACACCGAATGCACGAATCTTTGCCATTGTGAACCCCTCATCTTTCAGATTTGCGGCGAATTTCCGCCGCACAAGATGTCTAACACCGCGGCAGACCGCTCGGCAGACGTCTGAAAGGGGGGCAAGACAGCAGCCGAGTGTTTGCTCAGGCGCCCGAACCGCTGGTCAGCAGGCGTATCAGACCCGTCATTGCCCACAGCATTGTCGTAACCGGCCACGTCGGCCATTCTTCCGCGATACCGAACACCCGAAACCCCTTGTTACTCAGCAATTCACCGTAAAGTCGACAGCTTAGTGATCACCCGATGCGGAACCGATTCCGGTACTCCGCAGGGGTGGTGTCGAGCCGTCGGCGAAAGGCGCGCGCCAGGGTATCGACGGTGTTGAACCCGCAGCCGGTCGCGATACGCTGCAGCGTTTCGTCGGTCGTCTCGAGCCGATGCCGCGCGACCTCCACCCGCGCCGCCTCGATATAAGCGGCAGGCGTCATCCCCAACTCGGTACGAAAAATTCGGGTGAGCTGGCGTTCGCTCACATGCGCCTGTTCGGCCAGCTCGGTCACCGTGAGCGGACGCGCGATATTGCCCGCGATGTAGTGCCGCAGCTCATCGATGCGACGGGTGGTGGAGACCGGCTCGAGCGAGACACTGAACTGGCTCTGCCCGCTCGGCCGCTTCAGGAACATCACCAGCTGACGGGCGACGCGCAACGCGAGTTCCTCACCGAAGTCGTCGGCGACCAGGGCAAGCGTGAGATCGAGACATGCGGTGAGCCCTGCACCGGTCCACACATTGTCGTCGCGGATATAGATCGGATCGGCATCGACCCGCACCGCCGGATGCTCGGCGGCGAGTTGGTGCGCGGTCGACCAGTGCGTGGTGGCACGTTTGCCGTCGAGCAACCCCGCTGCCGCGAGCACATGCGCCCCGACACACACCGAAGCCACCCGGCGTGCGCCGGACGCCATTGTCGAAACAGCCTCTACCACAACGGGTTCCACTACCGCGCGAACTTGGCGCCGTTCATCGGTCTCGACCGCGCCCGGCACGACAATCGTGTCGATCCGCCGCCCGACCAATCCGTCGAACGTCACGTCGGGCAGCACCCGGACACCAGCCGAGGTCGTAACCGGATCCAGCGTCTCGGCGGCCAGCACCACTTCATAGCCGGTCGGCTCGTCCATCTCCCGCTGCAGCAGCGAGAACACCTCGGGCGGCCCCGTCACGTCGAGCAGGTCGACCCCCTCGAACAGCACCACCACAATGAGCCGTCCCACTATCCACCTCCTGCCGATGTCTGAATCTGCAGGTTACATGACATTGCAGACATCACTGCCCGGCCATAGCGTGGAACCCATGACCTCCACAACCCTGCGCCAGCTCAGCGGCCTCGACGAAACCCCCGCCGCCCTCGCCACCTCGACCCTGATCCTGGTCGACTACCAGAACACCTACACCCGCGGTGTCATGGAACTGACCGACTGGGACCAAGCCATCGACGCCGCCGCCGACCTGCTCGAGCAGGCCCGGCAAGCAGGCACCACCGTCATCCACGTGATGCACAACGGCGGCGAGGGCAGCCCCTACGACATCACCACCGACATCGGCCGGATCCACCCCAAGCTCACCCCCACCGCCGACGAAGCCGTCGTGGTGAAGTCCTTCCCGAACTCCTTCGTCGACACCGAACTCGGCGACCTGGTCGACGCCGCAGGCAACGAATCCGTCGTCATCGTCGGCTTCATGACCCACATGTGCGTCACCTTCACCACCGAAGGCGCCTTCCTCCGCGGCAACAAGCCCACCGTCGTAGCCAACGCCTGCGCCACCCGCCCCCTCGCCGAAGTCACCGCCCCCCAACTCCACGCCGCCGCCCTCGCCACCATCGGCGATATCTACGGAGTGGTTGTCCCGACCCCGGCCGACCTCACCACCGACTGACCTCGCGATCCGTCGGGCCAATCCGTGTTCACCAAACGGGCGAAGAATTCAGCTGACCCACTGCGCCACTCCGAACACCTTATCGCCGATCGTATTGGAATACCGCCGACCAGTCCCATGATCCGGTCGGATCTTTCTCGTAATGATAGGCAATGGATTGCAAGCGGGTGCCATATTCGGTATGCAGGGATACGAACCTCCCTACCGACGTCAACAATTCATCATCAGGGAATATGACCGGCTGGGTATTCGAGTTCATTCGAACACTGTACCGGCCGCCATCAATCGCGATCACCAGGTCCGCAGATATATCGTCTTCATACATCTCCGCTAAAGCGAGCAGTCCAATCTCTTTGTCTATAGATGCTTGCAGATCGAGAGGAAAGCTAGGCATACAACGTATCCTTCATCGGGTCGATTGGGTCATCGGAACGCCAACGACGAACTTCGGTGTCAGGTGGTGGCAGGCCGTCAGGTTATGCACGGACCGGATAGCCTCCCTGGAAAGCGAGTCGGTGGTCGGCGTGGGCGGCGATGCGATCGAGTTCGTCGTCGAGGGCCATGAATACCTGCCATGATGGCTGACCTTCAGCGGTGGCGAGGCGCTGCACTATCAGTTCCTCCAGTTCAGGAACACGCTTCGCTTTCCATATCTTGTCTGCCAGGCTGACCAGCAAATCTTCCGTTTCGACCTCGGCCGCGGTCCACGAGCTGTGGGTTCGCGCGAAGCGCGCCGACTTCTCGTCGAAGCCGTGTGCCGCGAGGAGTTCGAACCCGGCCAGCTCGTGCGCCGAACCTGGCCCCGACAACTCCTCGGGATGAAGGATCTTGCCGATGTCGTGTGTTGCCGCGCCGAACAGCACAGCCTCGCGGTCGAACCACAAGCCTCGATAACGGATTTCGACCCAATCGACCAACTCCCACGCCACTTCGTGCACCGCCCGGAGGTGAGCGCCGAGACGGGGTGGAGCCGCGAGGTCTCGGAGGAGACCCTCGACTTGTGCAGGTAGTGCTCGGAGCCCAGGATCAGTCAAGGCTCGTTGCAACAGAACGCGATTCACTCCCACCCTTTCGGTCCTGGATCTCATCACGGCGTTACGAGGCAAAGAGTGAAGTCGTCTGTGGTGTAGAAGAACTCCGTGGCTGTGTAACCGGCGCACAAGTAGTCATTCGCGAAATCCGAATGTCCCTTGCTGCCCCTGACTTTGGCGATCACCCTTCCGGTTGCGCGTGGGTCGGAGCAGGCGATCTTCTCGACATTCGGGTTGTCGTCCTCGGTTCGGTTGCCGTTGCGGTTCACCACGCAGTCCCCGACTTCGGCACTGCTCGCGGACCGCTCCTCTGCGTTCACCTGGACGATCGCCAACAAGGGCAGGAATATCACCGGAATCAGGAGTCCGAGCATGCCCGCCCGCCGCCACAGCGGCTTGCCGGGGTCCAGCGACGGGCCGGGAGCACCAGGAATCGGTGGAGGCAAACGCCGCACCCGGTTCGCCGCCCCGATGTTCAGCAACATGGTCACCGGGTTCGCCACCAACGAGATCAGTCCGAACCAGCCGAGCCACGCGCTCTCGGCGGTCAATCGCCGATACGTCGCCGTCCCACAGTCCCGGCAGAACGGTCCCGGCTCGGTGATGAATCGCATAAACCACAAGAATCCACGATGCGATCGAATCGGCGTGCGCACCGCGGGCGTGCCACCACAGACACCGCAATAGATCCCATTGGCCGTACTGAAGTCGGTCTGCTCAGACCGAATTTCTCCGGGCGTCGACACGCCTACCCCTACTCTCGCTTGAGCCCGCTCACACGCGGGCAACCGGCGATCGTAGCATCAAGTACGGCAGGAGTTCCCCTTAATGTGCTGCGGCACAACGATTTTCAATCCTTCTGCAAGGAGAGCCGCATGACGGCAACACGTGCGAGCACGGCTGCTATCGATCCCCATAAGGCGGAACCGTCTGCGATGCGGTCGGTTGCCGGTTTCTAGTTCAGCGGGGCCTCGCGCCACCAGTTCATGACCTCGCCCGGTGTGCCGTATCCGTCGGTGAACATGAGGAAGGTTGCGCGCTGGGCGTCGCCCGAGAAGGTGGTGATGATCTTGTTTCCGTTGTCGGTGTACTGATGGTTCGTGTATTCGCGGCCGTGATTGACGTCGGTCGTCACCGATGACGGCGGGAGGGCGGCGACCACCGACTGAACGTCGACGGCGGAGTGGTAGGCGTAGATCCGATAGAAGGGGTCGTTGCCATCCCCTCCGCCATAACACCGCCACTGCCACGCCCAGTTGCCGAATTCTGGGTCACCCGCATTGGCGCTGGGAACGTACCCGCGATCGGTCTGCCAGCAGGTCGCGCCCCGGTACCCGATTTCGCTTTCCGCACTCTGCGGAACCAACCGCGGAAACGCAGCGCTGATCGATTCGGCGGTCGGAGGGACGACCTCCGACGACCCGCTGGGCAGGCCGGGAACCGCCGAAGCCTGAGCACCCAACAAATTCAACGCGAGCCCAACCACGACAGCAGACCCGAATGCCCTCATCTTGCAAACAGCCCATCCTCCGAATGATTAGCGATCCAAGCACGCCACCGCCAACGAAAACCATGCTCCGTGAGGGGTGTCGATGGCGGCCGATGCTGTGCCGGTATGGCAAATGCCCCGCCGGGGGACGGGGCATTTGTTTTCTACGAGCTGATAATCAGGGGGTGGTGGTGTCCGGGTCGGTGGGCTCTTCGGCGCCGGCCGAACCCGAGGACAGGGCCTCGAGGATGGTGGCCAGGCTGTCAGCCGAACCGGTGTCCGGGGTCTCCGCCGGCTCCTCGGCGATGTCGGTGGCCGGGTCGGTGGGCTCTTCGGCGCCGGCCGAGCCCGAGGACAGCGACTCGAGGATGGTGGCCAGGCTGTCAGCCGAACCGGTGTCCGGGGTCTCCGCCGGCTCCTCGGCGATGTCGGTGGCCGGATCGGTCGGGTCCTCCGCAGCAGCCGAACCGGACGACAGGGCCTCGACGATGGCGGCCAGGCTTTCGGAGGAGCCGGTTGCGGGCTCTTCGGCGGCGGAGGCCACGCCGGTGCCGAACATGGCGATACCGGCCGCGAGGGCGATGCCGAAACCGAGCGTGCGGATCTTCTTCATGAAGTGGAACCCCTTGGTATTAAGCATGATTGTCGACTGCGTTGCCGACTGGAAAGTTTCTAACACGGGGGGCGGACAGTTCCGCAGACACTTGTTTTCGGGGCACTTGCCTGGGCAATGCTGAACATTTGCCGTCAAGGTGGAGATAATCCGAGAGCGGTGCGAGGGTTTCAGAACGATCGTTCGGAATCCACAACTCGATGCCAGCTGGAAAAGTTGAACACTGCAGTACAAACGGTCGGTTGCGACCCCGAGGCGGATTCGGCCCGAAGCCCGGTGCACTCGTGATCTTTCGGCACGGCGCCGAACCCATCTTGATACCCAGCTAATACCTGGCGTACACCATGATTGATGTCACACGCAGGACCGGTAACAGAACGATCAGCCAGAACGATTGTCGCGCAACCGGTTTGATGGACACCGTATAGCTAGTGGTTGCCTGCCATATAACCACGTACACAACGGAAAAGGCCGCATATCCCGAATGGGATACGCGGCCTTCCGGCAACGAAGAACTCAGCGCACGGTGGCGGTGAGGTGGGGAAAACCCTTCTTGGGGTGGAGCATCGAGAGATCCCAGCCGGTATCGGCCTTCTCGGCGTAGATGTTCACCGAGGAAGGCAGGAGAATCGGCTTACCGAATTTGACCGTGTAGGTGGCCTTTTCGGGGACCCGGCCCTCGATGGTGCCGAGGATGGTGGCCGCCGACCACATGCCGTGGGCGATGGTGGTGGGGAAACCCATTGCCTTGGCGCCGATTCCGGAGACGTGGATCGGGTTGCGGTCGCCCGAGGCGGCGGCGTAGCGGTTGATGATCTTCTGATCGACACGCTGCACGCGCAGCGGCGGCGGGGGAACCTCCTCCGGCGGGGGTGCGGACTTCGGACCGCCGGACAGCGAGGTGCGCTGCTGGTGCAGCATGGTCGCCACCTGACGCCACACCAGTTCCCGGCCGACGCGGATCTCCGTAACCGCGTCTACCAGCAGGCCTTTCGGGTGCTCGCGCAGGTTCTCGGTGTGCACGGTGAAGTCCAACGGTTCGGCCGCCGAGATCTCACGGGTGCGTTCGATGACGTTCGAGAAGTGCACCGAACCCACCGCGGTGAACGGGAAGTCCCGCGCCACGAGCAGTTCCATCATCAGCGGGAACGCCAGGACGAACGGGTAGGTGAGCGGCAGGGTGTCGCCGAAGCGCAGGCCGGTGGCGTGGCAGTAGGCGGCGAGGTGGTCGGGGTCGACCCGCACACCCTCGATGGCGACCCGGCGGTCGGGCAGTACGGGCTTGCGGCCCGAGAGCGGCGCGGGCAGCGGGACGGCGCCGATGGCCGCCTTCGCGTACAGCGCGCCGTTGCCCGGGATCTCGGTGAGCGTGATGGTCTGGGTCATCAGGCGCCGATCAGGCTCTGCCCGCAGACACGAACAACGTTGCCGCTCACCGCGTTCGACGCCGGGCTGGCGAAGTAGGCGATGGTCTCGGCGACGTCGACGGTCTGACCGCCCTGCAGCAGCGAGCTCATCAGGCGGCCCGCCTCGCGGGTGCCGACGGGGATGGCGGCGGTCATGGCGGTTTCGATGAAGCCGGGGGCCACCGCGTTGATGGTGATGCCCTTCTCCGACAGCAGCGGCGCCTCGGCGTCGACCATACCGATGACGCCCGCCTTGGAGGCGCCGTAGTTGGTCTGGCCGCGGTTACCCGCGATGCCCGCGATGGAGGACACGTCGATCACGCGGCCACCTTCCTTGAGCACACCCTTGGCGACGAGGCCCGAGGTGATGCGGTGCGGCGCGGCGAGGTTGACGTTGATGACCGAGTTCCAGCGGCCCTCGTCCATGTTGGCGAGCAGCTTGTCGCGAGTGATGCCCGCGTTGTGGACGACGATGTCGATGCCGCCGAAGCGCTCGGTGGCGAACTCGGCGAGGCGCTCGGCGGCGTCGGGCGCGGTGACGTCGAGCGCCAGGGCGGTGGCGCCGACCTTGTTGGCGGTCTCGGACAGGGCCTCACCGGCGGCGGGGATGTCGGCGACGATCACGGTGGCGCCGTCACGGGCGAACACCTCGGCGATGGTTGCGCCGATACCGCGCGCGGCACCGGTGACCACGGCGACCTTGCCCGCGAGGGGCTTGTCCCAGCTGGCGGGTGCGACCGACTCGGCCTTGCCGACGCGGATGACCTGACCATCGACGAACGCCGACTTGGCCGAGAGCAGGAAGCGCAGGGTCGACTCGACACCCGTGGCCGAGGAGCCGGCCTCGGGGTGCACGTAGACGAGCTGGGCGGTGGCGCCGCGCAGCAGCTCCTTGGCCACGGACCGGGTGAAGCCCTCGAGCGCGCGCTGGGCGATCTGCTCGTCGACCGAGCCGACCAGCTCCGGCGTGCTGCCGAGCACCACGACGCGGCCCGACGGCGCGATGTTGCGCATGGCGGGCTGGAAGAACTCGAACAGCTGCTCGAGCTTCTCGATGGAGTCGATACCGGTGGCATCGAAGACCAGCGCGCCGTACTTGGTTCCGGACTCGAGCGAGTCGGCGATGGTGTAATCGGTGAGCAGGGCACGGATCGGCTCGGCGAGGCGACCCTTGCCGCCGAGCAGCACCGGGCCCGGAAGCGCGGGCTCGCCTGCCTTGTAGCGGCGCAGCTCCGCGGGCTGGGGCAGGCCCAGCTTGCTCGCGAGGAACGCGCCGGGGGCGGAGTGGATGAAGGATCCGTAGAGGTTGGGTGCGCCCTTGCTCTTGGCTGCCACTGTTCCTACCTTCACATTCGCGGGTACGGTGTCGACAACGAACTTACTCCAGAGTAAGTTGGATGACAACCGATCACCCGACGAGACCATGGAGAACTCGAGTGACAAGCAAAGCCCGCTCGACGGCGGCCAAGGCAAGTACCGCCAAAACCGCGAAGACGCAGCGCCCGGTCGCGATCGTTGGCGGTAACCGAATTCCGTTCGCGCGCTCCGACAAGGCCTACGCGCACGCGTCCAACCAGGACATGTTCACCGCCACCCTCGACGGGCTGGTCAGCCGCTTCGGCCTGCAGGGCGAACGCCTCGGCATGGTCGTCGGCGGCGCCGTGCTCAAGCGCGTCGGCGAGCACAGCCTGATCCGTGAGAGCGTGCTCGGCTCCAAGCTCTCGCCCTACACCCCCGCACACGACCTGCAGCTCGCCTGTGGCACCGGCCTGCAGGCCGTGGCGACCGTCGGCGACGCGATCGCGATGGGCCGCATCGAGGCGGGCATCGGCGGCGGTACCGACACCACCTCCGACGCGCCGATCGGCGTGAGCGAGGACATGCGCGAGTGGATGCTCAACGCCAACCGCGCCAAGACCAACAAGGACCGGCTCAAGCTGGTCGGGCAGCTGCGGCCCTCGATGCTGGGCATCGAGATCCCGCGCAACGCCGAGCCGCGCACCGGGCTGTCGATGGGTGAGCACGCCGCCATCACCGCCAAGGAATTCGGCGTCTCCCGCGAGGCCCAGGACGAGCTGGCCTACCTCTCGCACAAGAACATGGCCGCCGCCTACGACCGTGGTTTCTTCGACGACCTGATCACCCCGTTCCTCGGGCTGACCCGCGACGACAACCTGCGTCCCGGTTCGACCGTCGAGAAGCTGGCCACGCTGAAGCCGGTGTTCGGCACCAAGCTGGGCGACGCCACCATGACCGCGGGCAACTCGACCCCGCTCACCGACGGCGCGTCGGCGGTGCTGCTGTCGACCGACGAGTGGGCCGCCGAGCGCAAGCTGCCGGTGCTCGCACACCTGGTGGACTCCGAGGTGGCCTCGGTGGACTACATCCACGGCCCCGACGGCCTGCTGATGGCGCCCACCTACGCGGTGCCGCGTCTGCTGGCCCGCAACGGCCTGACGCTGCAGGACTTCGACTACTACGAGATCCACGAGGCTTTCGCCTCCGTGGTCCTGTGCACGCTCGCCGCGTGGGAGTCCGACGCCTACTGCAAGGAGCGCCTGGGTCTCGACGGCGCGCTCGGCTCGATCGACCGCAGCAAGCTCAACGTGAACGGTTCCTCGCTCGCCGCGGGCCACCCGTTCGCCGCGACCGGCGGGCGCATCGTCGCCTCAACCGCGAAGATGCTGGCGGAGAAGGGTTCCGGCCGCGCGCTGGTCTCCATCTGCGCCGCGGGCGGCCAGGGCGTCGTCGCGATCATCGAGCGGTAGTCACACGCTGAAACAGCTGCGGCGGCACCCGGAATCCGGGGGCCGCCGCAGTCGTCTTCGGGCCTCTGTCAGCGGCACATCGGGTTCGGGTGCGGCTCGGCGGCGCCCCAGGGACCGCAGATGAGGAGCTTCATGATGCCGAGGGGGAAGTCGACGAGGGCGGAACCGGTGCCCGCGGAGCCGGACTCGGCGATGACCGCGGGCTGCGCGGGGGCGGCGAGGGCCGGGGAGGTGGCACCCGCGGCGATGCCCGCGACGGCAGCGGTGGTGACGAGGACTCGGATCATTCGACGGTGCATGGGGGAACCTCTCGGGTAACTGAGCAGAGCTAACTGTCACATCGGGGGTTTCAGCGAAGGCGTTTCCGAAACTTGTGGGGGCTTGACTCGCGAAACTTATTGTGTAACTGGCTATTCCGTGCCGATCGCGGCAGCTAGCACCGGCCAGGAGGCGTGCAGGTCCTGCTCCCAGTAGTGCCAGGTGTGCGCGCCCGCAGGCCGGAAGACGGTGTGCGCGGGGATGTTCAACTCGTTCAGGCGTGCAGCCAGCCGCTGAGTACAGAAGTTGGCCGCCGCTTCGATGGCGCCGCCGAGCATGATCTGGTTGGCCATGCCGACGGCTTTGCCGGGAGTCGCTCCGGGCGGAAGGGCTTCGGCGGGCCCGGGGAGCCCAGAGGCGCTGGACAGGTAGATCGTCTTGCCCCGCAGTCGATCCGCGTTGAGGTAGGCGTCGTTGGCCCGCCAGGCGGGGTCGTCGGGCGGGCCCCACATGTTCACCGGATCGGCGCCGGCGCGGGCCAGAACGAGGTCGATGAACGCGCGGCTCATCGGATCTTCGACCGTGGCGCAGCCGCTGAAAGCGCCGACTGCGCGGTAGCGGTCGGGCGCGGCGATGGCCAGGTTCAGGGCAGCCGTGGCCGACATGGACAGGCCCGCGACCGCATTCACGCCGGTGGTGCCGAGAGTGGCGTCGATGATCGGCGGTAGCTCCTCGGTGAGGAAGGTCTGCCATTTGTTACGGCCGAGCTTCGGGTCGTCACGCTGCCAGTCGGTGTAATAGGAGAACGCGCCCTCGGCAGGGGTGACCACGTTGACGTTCTTGTCGGCGAAGAACTCGACGATATCGGTCTGGTCGTACCAGTTCGCCACGTCCTCGCCCCCGCCCGCCCCGTTCAGCAGATACAGAGTCGGGCGGGGTTCGCTGGTGTCGAAGGGTGTGATGACCCGCAACGGGATCACCCGGTCCATCGACGCGGAGTACACGTGCAGCGTCTGCTGCCGCTGGCCGGGCCGCTCGACGCTGTCGAGGTGGGAGACGTCGGCCCCGGCCGTGCCGACCGTGAGCACGATCGACGCCGAGATCGCTGCCACGATCGAACACAGCCGGGCGAACATCAGCTGCCGATCAGGTTGCGCAGCACGTCGGAGAGGATGTCGGTGGCCGAACCGGTGGAGCTCAGCTGACCGTCGGAGGACCCGAGGCCGTTCTCGCCGAGACTGCCGATCACCGTCTCGCCCGCATTGGCGCCACGCGCGGTGAAACACGCCGTGAGATTGGGCATTTCGTTGCTCACGCCCACCGTGCCCGCGACGCCGACGCCGCCGCTGGTCACCTGCTGACCTGGCTGCAACGAGGACGGGACCGGGTAGGTGATGGTGAGGGTCACGGGGTTGCCCGAGTTCACGAACCAGCCGGTGCTGGTGACCTTCCAGCCGCCCGCGTTCGGTTCGGGCGTCACATCCTCGGTGACCTGGCCGCCGATGGCGTGATAGGCGGTGACAGTGGTCTTGACGGGGGCACCGAAGCCGCTGGGTGGGAAGTCGGTGATGGTGTTGACGTAGGGGTTGCCGATGCCGGTGGTCCCGACGACCACCTTGTAGGTGACCGTGGTGCCCACGCCGATCTCCTCGGCGCTCGCGATCTTGTCGTAGACGTGGGTGACGCCGACGGTGCTCGCGTCGCGCTTCTCGGCGTGACTACGAACCGAGCAGGTGCTGTCGGCGGCGGCGACGCCGGAGCCGAGGGCTACGCCCGCGCAGGCGACGACCAGCGCGGTCGTGGCGATTCCCGCGGCGGTGCGCGAAGTCCGGACCATGATTTCCTCCAAAGCCTCACCCTGAGCGGGTGGGGCGAATCCTCATCGAGTGGTGCTCCCCCTCCGGCGACAAGGTAACGGTGGAACTGGACAGTTGTCCTGGAAAACAAGAACGCGTTCCAATATTAGTGGAACATCCTCGTTTTACTCTCCAAGACGCGTGTGACCAGGTAATCTCCGCAAGTTTGTGCCCCCACGCGGGCCCGGCCTCCCGTGATGACGGGAGGCCGGGTGCGGACGACTACTTCGGCAGCTCGATGTGGCCGCCGAACGCCTTGCGCATGGCCGAGAGCATCTTGTCGGCGTATTCGGCCTCCCCGCGCGAGGAGAAGCGCTGGAACAGCGCGGCCGACAGCACCGGAACCGGGACGGCGGTGTCGATGGCGGCGTCGATGGTCCAGCGACCCTCGCCGGAATCGGACACCCGGCCGCTGAAGGAATCGAGGTTCGGGTCGGCGAACAGCGCGCCCGCGGTGAGGTCGAGCAGCCAGGAGGCCACCACCGAGCCACGCCGCCACACCTCGGTGATCTCCGGGATGTCGAGCTTGTACTGGTAGTACTCCGGGTGCTCGAGCGGGGTTTCCTCGGCCGAGTGCTCGCCGCCGTGATCGGCGCCCATATCGGCGTGCTTGAGGATGTTCAGACCCTCGGCGTAGGCGCTCATCGCGCCGTACTCGATGCCGTTGTGCACCATCTTCACGAAATGACCCGCGCCCGCCGGACCACAGTGCAGCCAGCCCTGCTCGGACGGGGTCGGCTCACCGGTGCGGCCGGGGGTGCGCGGCGCGGCATCGACACCGGGCGCGATCGACTTGAACAGCGGCTCGAGCCTGCGCACCTGTTCGTCCTCGCCGCCGATCATCAGGCAGAAGCCGCGTTCCAGACCGAAGACGCCGCCCGAGGTACCGACATCGAGGTAGTGGATCCCTTTGGGAGCCAGCGCCTTCGATCGCTTGATGTCCTCGTGGTAGCGGCTGTTGCCGCCGTCGATGATGGTGTCGCCCGGCTCGAGCAGGTCGGCGAGCTCGTCGATCGCGGCGCCGGTGGCACCGGCGGGAATCATCACCCACACCACCCGTGGCGCGTCGAGCATCCCGACGAATTCCTTCAGGTCGGTGCTGCCCCGGAAGCTGTCGCCGAGCTCGGCGGACAGCTCGTCGATGTGGCCCTGGTGGCGCTCGTGCCCGACGGCGCTGTGCCCGTCACGCACGATGCGGCGCACGATATTGGCGCCCATCCGGCCGAGGCCGATCATTCCCAACTGCATCAGTTCTCCCTCGTTGTCCGGTCCCTGGTGGCGAGTCTCACCCCTGATTGTCGCGCGCGACCGAGCCCAGCTGCCCGGCGGCATCGCACGCCCGGTCGAAATCGACCGAAAATCGGCTGTAACGCCCCGGTGAGGGCCGCGATAAACAGATCGGCTCCGTGTAGTTGCCAGACCCCCGACCCGGCAACTACACGGGGCCTTCCTGTTGTCTGCCCCACTTCGCCGGGCTGCCGAGTGCGCGCCGGGCCGTTACCCTTGGCGAGCACCCGGTAAACCCAACGGGGCCCATGAAACGGAAGGACCTCCGTGCCCAGCGAGTCGACCGCCGGACGACCGGCGGACCGAGGGCGGGGCGAGGTCGGACTACGCAAGCTGCTCGAAGCAAATCGCACTTTCGATGCCGACACCACCGCCCTGCCCACCCAGCCCATCAGCACCATCGCCCGTGACCACCGCCCACAGGCGCCTCAGCCGACCCCACCGGGCGACCAGCAGCTGGTCAAGCGGATCGGGATCGCCGTCGGTGCCGTGTTCGCGGTCGGCACCGCCGCCTACCTGGCCGACTTAGCGCTGAACGTGGGCGAGGTGCCGCGCGGCGTGGTCGTCGCCGGCGTGGAGGTCGGCGGGATGGATCAGAGCGAGGCCGACGCCAAGCTGCGCAGCGTTCTCGGACCGCGCGCCGACCAACCGCTGCCCGTGCGTATCGGCGATGTGCAGGCCAGCATGGTGCCCTCGGCGGCCGGTCTCGGCATCGACTGGGACGCCACCTGGGATGCCGTCGGCGGTCAGCCGCTGAACCCGGTCGGCCGATTGGTCTCACTGTTCGGGACGCGCGACGTCCCCGTGTCCAGCACCGTTGACAATGCGGCGCTCGATCAGCAGCTGAGCACGTTCCGCACCCACGACAACCCCACCGTGGAAGGCACCGTTCGCTTCGAGAACGGTGCACCCGTCGCGGTGCCGCCGGTCCCGGGCCGGGTGCTCGACATCGACGGCGCGCGCAGCACCATCACCGAGCGCTGGGCCGAGGTGAGCCTGCTCGACCTGCCCGTCGTCGCGGCGCCGGTCGAGGTGCGAACCGAAGCGGTACAGGCTGCGTTGCGCGATATCGCCACACCCGCTGTCGCCTCGCCGATCACGTTGGCGGCCAAGGACACCCGGGTGGCCCTGACGCCCGAGCAGATCGCGAGCGTGCTGAGTTTCGTACCCGACGGCAACGGCGGGCTCGCCCCGCAGATCGACAACGATGCCGTGATCGGGCTGCTCGGACCACAGGTGGTGACCACCGAGATCGAGCCCAAGGACGCCACGTTCACCGTCGGCGCCGGAAAGCCGACGGTCGTACCGGCCGTGGTCGGCGAGAAGATCGACTGGGCCAAGACGCTGGAGAAGCTGCCCGCGCTGCTCACCCAACCGGGTGAGCGGGCGTTCGAGGCCGTCTATCAGCGCATCGAACCGAAGCTCACCACCGAGGCCGCCGAGAAGCTCGGCATCAACGAAACCATCGGCGAATTCACCACCGGTGGGTTCAGCGGGCCCTCCGGGGTGAACATCCGGACCGTGGCCGCCAAGGTGAACGGTGCCGTCGTGAAACCCGGAGATACGTTCTCGCTCAACGGGTTCACCGGTCCGCGCACCGCCGCGGAAGGGTATGTCGAGTCCGGGATCATCGACAAGGGCAGGCCGAGCACGGCGGTCGGCGGTGGCATCAGCCAGTTCGCCACCACGCTGTACAACGCCGCCTACTTCGCGGGCATGGAAGACGCCGGGCACACCGAGCACAGCTACTACATCTCGCGCTACCCCGCCGCGCGCGAGGCGACGGTGTTCGACGGCGCGATCGACCTCGCCTTCCGCAACAACTCCGAACACGGTGTGTTCATCCAGGCCGTCGCCACCGGGTCCGACATCACGGTGCGGCTGTGGGGGACGAAAACCGTCGACGTGGAGTCGATCACGGGCGAGAAGACCAAGCCGACGGAACCGACCGAGATCACCCTGCCCAAGGGCAAGGACTGCATCGCCTCCGAGGGCGCACCCGGATTCACCATCTCCGACACCCGGGTGATCACCGATCGCAAGACGGGGCAGCAGATCTCGCGGCACACGCGCACCGTGAAGTACGACCCCATCCCGATCGTGAAGTGCGAGTGAGGTTTTCCTAGCAGTTGCAGTCGCAGCAGCAACCGTCGCCGCAGCATTTGCCGCACTCGCCGCAGTTGCCGCAGCACTCGCACGCGTCGCAGCAGTCCTTGCACTTCTTGCGCCAGGCCTTCTTTCGCCTGCCGTCGCAAGGACTGTTGTGGTCGACGCAGCACGCCGCACCGGTGCAGTAGACGCCGCAGATCTGGCCGATCGCCTGCAGCGGGCCTGGTCCGGACGACTTCTGCTCCGGTGCGGAAGGGAATTGGTAGGGCTCGTGATTCGCCGAGGCGCGACAGGTGTGCCCGGTGACGAGCCCGAGCCCGCGACCCAGGCTGCGCAGGAGCGCCGCCAGCGGATCGAGCAGCGCCCAGCGCACCGTCGGCACCTGGTCGAGTTCGGCCTCGACCGCCGCCCGGCGGATACTCGCCGCGCTCTCACGGACCAGTTCGTAGGCGCGCGGCATGTCGGTGCCGGTCGCGTCGAGGGGATTGAAGCGGCCGCGGGCGCGGTCGCGTTCGAGGTCTTCGATCGCGTCCGCGAGGTGGGCGATGCGGCCGACGTGGCGGCCGATTTCCTCCAGGGCGGCAACGTTTTCCGGTCGGCCGGCCAGGGTGGCGGTGTGGCCGAACAGGGTGGCCGCGCACAGCTGGGTGGGGCCGGTGAGGTCTTCGAGACAACCTTCCGCCGCACGCGCTTCGAGTCCCGGCTGTGCGGCGATCGCGGTCAGCAGCGGAGCTACGTCGAGCCCGATGGCGTCGGCTTGGCGTCGCGCATGGGTCGCCCACGAATCGGAGATCTTGCGCATCGGGCGGCGTGCGAACGCTGCCGCGTCACCGTCGTCGACGTGATCACGAATCTTGGCGGCGCCCAACAGGAGTGACGCCGTGGCGGCCAGTCGCACACCCGGCGCGTCGGCCGCGACCACCGACGCCCGGCGCATGCCGCGCAACGGGCAGGGCGCGGCGTTCGTCCGGGAACTCGCGCCTGCCTGTGCCTCGGTGAGGACGCTGAGCACGATCGCGTCGGTATTGGTCGCCGCGCGGGCCAGCTGGCCGTGGCCGTCGCGCAGGCCGAGACACAGCCCGCACATGTGCGCCTGCCACTGGTCCGGATCGATGCCGTACTTCGCCGCACCGTGCGCACACGGCTTCAACACTCCGAACACTGCCACCCCGTCGGTCTGAACTACCAGACAAGCACGATCGCAGGTCGCGGCGGTCGGGGCAACCGCTACTCGGGTTTGCGACCCGCCAGACCGCGCCAGGCCAGATCGTCGAGCAGGTCGACCGCCTCGGCCACCTCGATGCGGCCACCGGCGACGCGGTCGGCGATGGCCTCCCCCGCCCCGATCACGGCGGCGGCGACGACCTCGAAATTGGTGCCGGGCTCGGCGTGTCTGGCACTGGACTCCAGCAGCTTCGCGGTGAGTTCGATGACCCGCTCGCGGGCGTTCTCGATCTCGGCGGCGAATGCTTGCTGACCGATTGCCTGCCGGTAGAGAACCTGCCAGGACTGCCGGTTGCGGTCGACGAAATCGAGGAAGCCCTCGAGCGCCGTTCGCACCTGTTCGTGCGGCTTGAGCTTGGGATTGCCCGCGGGCGCGACGGCCTCGATCAGGCGAAGTCCCTCACGCTGGATGCACGCGCGGAAAAGCTCGTCCTTGGAGCCGTAATACAGGTAGAGCATGGGTTTGGAGATCTTCGCCTCGGCGGCGATCGCGTCCATCGATGTGTCGTGGAAGCCTTTGCGTGCGAATACCTCGACGGCGGCATCGAGCATCTGCTGCTCGCGAACCGCCCGGGGAAGCCGCTTCGTCCCGCCTGCCATCCACTCTCCTACCGCAGGGTGAGACTCCATCTTACTGTAAGGTAAGTTCCACCCGTGCCCATTTGCCGCACAGTCGCCACGCCGCTCAGCAGCCCAGTGCGACACCCTTGTAGCGGGCCATCCGCAGCACCGACGCATCGACTCGATCAGCGGGCAGTTTGCCACTCGACACCGACAGCTCCAAGCGGTCGAGTACCTGCGGCACCGCATCGGTGGTGATCCAGAGCGCGTTGTCGGCCCCGGCGACGAGCGCGGCCTCGACGGCCTCGGCGATCGTCATGCGGTCGGTGATGGCGGCCATGCCACCCAGATCGTCGGTGAAGATCGGGCCGTTGAACGGCGCGGCGCCGTAGCCGGTGCCCTGGCGCAGCAGCGACATCACGGCCGGGCTGATGCTGGCCGGGGTGTCGGGTTCGGTGAGGCCGGGCACGTCGAGATGGCCGACCATCACGGCGGCGCCGGAGTTCACCAGATCGCGGAACGGGATCAGGTCCTTGGTCTTCAGCTCGTCGAACGGGGGCGTGCGCACCGCACCCGTGTGCGAATCACCGGAACCAGAGCCGTGACCGGGGAAATGCTTGATGACCGAACCGAGGCCGACCTCGTTGGAGGCGCGGATGTAGGCGTCGGCGTATTCGGTGACCACCTGCGGGTCGTCGCTGTAGGAGCGGTCGCCGATGACGCTGTTGTCGGGCTGGGCGCTCACATCGGTGTCGGGCGCGAAATCGACCGTGATGCCGAGGTCCTTCAACGCCTTCGAGCGGGTGAGCGTGTTCTGGTAGTGCTGTTCGGGCGTCTGGGTCTGGGCGACCACCCGGGCCGAGGGCGCCTCGCCGATCACGGCCGACGCGCGCGAGACACGCCCACCTTCCTCGTCGATGGTCACCATCAAGGGCGCCTTGGCGAGGGCCTTCACCGCGTCGAGCTGGGCGCGGTCGAGCAGGCCCGGATCGGTCCAGCTACCGACGAAGATGCCGCCGACCTGCTCGGTGGTCACCACATTCGTGGCGTCGTCGGCGCCGGTGATGCCGACGGTGAGCAGCTGGGCGAGTTTCTCGCGCTGCGAGAAAGTGCCGAGATAATCGGCCCCGCAAGGCTTTTGGGCGGCACTGGTGGCGGCAGGCGCGCCGCTCTCCGACGACGGCGCCGTACCGCTGCTGCTCGCCGCGGTGGTCGTCTCGGTCGACGACCCTCCCGAACACGCGGTGGCGACGGCGGCGACAACTGCGAACACGACCACAGGCGATTTCCGCATGCACTCCACGGTAGACCCGGACCGGAACCGGTGCCGTCGTCAGGTTGGGTTCAAGCGGCAAATGGCCGGGTAACCTGGGGGAAAGACCCTGCGCAGGAGGTCGTCATGCCGTGCGATCGGATGCTCATCGCCTACGACGGTTCCGAACATGCCAAGCGCGCCGTGCAGTACGCGGGCCGGTTCCTCTCCGCCGAACGCGCCATTCTGCTCACCGCCTGGGAACCGATGGTCCGCCAGGCCGCCCGCATCTCCGGGCTCGCCGGGGTGATGCAACCGGAATGGGTGCCCGACGAGGAGATCGAGGACATCGCCTACACCGATGCCCGCAAGATCAATGCCGAAGGTGTGCAACTGGCCAAGCAGGCCGGTATCGATGCCGAGGCCCGAACCGTCGAGTGCACGACAACCATCTGGAACGCCATCGTCGACTGTGCCGATGAGCTCGATGTGGACATCATCGTCGCAGGTACACGGGGCAATACCGGATTGCGTGCGCTGCTGCACAGCAGTGTGGCCGAGGCGGTGCTCAAGCACGGGCACCGGCCGGTGTTCCTGGTGCCGCCCGAGCACTGAGAGTTGCGTCGCTCTCGCGGTTCGGCGGTGGGTACCCGGCGTTATGGTCGAACCACTATGAACCGATTTCTGCTGGCCCGGCCGGACGCGGTGCTGCGCGCCGAGGGGGTGCGCGCGAGTTTCGCCGATCCGGCGGCGGCGGTCGCGGCGCTGCGCGACGGGGCGCCGGAGTTGGTCGTCGGTGCGTTGCCGTTCGATCCCCGCGAACCCGCCGCGCTGTGGCAGCCCGAGACCGCTCTGCACACGGCCGGGCCGTGGCGTCCGGCCGCGCTGCCACCGTTGCCGCAGATGCGCGTTGTGGCCGAATCGCCCAGTGCGGCAGAGCATGTGGCGCGTGTTCGGAAGCTGGTGGAACAGCTGGCCGATCCGGCCGACGAGTTGCGCAAGGTGGTCGCCGCGCGCAGCGTTGTCGTCGAAGCCGATGCGCCGTTGGATCCCGAAGTGCTCGCGGGGTACCTGCTCACCAGGCATCCGACGGCCAATGTGTACGCGGTCGACCTGTCGGTGGCGGGCCGGGCGTCGGAGACACTGCTCGGCGCAACGCCCGAGGTGCTGGTCACGCGCCACGGTGACCGCGTGAGCCTGCATCCGCTCGCGGGGACGTTGCCGCACCTGTCCGATGCCGCAGCCGATGCCGCGCAGGCCCGTAAGTTGTTGTCCAGCAGCAAGAACAACGACGAGCACGGATTCGTCATCGAGTGGATCCGGCAGCAACTCGGGCCCGTGTGCGCGGAACTGCACATCCCCGAGCGGCCCGAACTGCTGAGCACCGAACAGGTCTGGCACCTCGCCACCCCCATCAGCGGGGTGTTGCGTGACCCGTCGACCACCGCGCTCGACCTTGCGCTGCTGCTGCACCCGACGCCCGCCGTGAACGGCACCCCCTTCGCCGCCGCGCTCGACGCCGTCACCGCCGACGAACGGCGCGGTTTCTACGGCGGAGCGGTGGGCTGGTGCGACAGCCACGGCGACGGTGAATGGGTGGTCGCCATCCGGGGCGGGGAACTGTCGGCCGACCGGCGCGTCCTGCGGGCGAGCGCGGGCGGCGGGATCGTCGCCGACTCCGATCCGGCCGAGGAACTGGCCGAGACCACCGCCAAATTCCGCACTCTGCTCGCCGCCCTGCGTTGCGAACTGCCCGAACGCTGACCTACCGGCGCACACCTGCTAGGTTGACCACCAGACAGGCCCCGACGTCGACGTATTGGAGTGCGCGATGAAGTTTGCTGTTCCGGCTGTTGCCAGCGCGGTCGGCGGCGCCCTGCTGAGCGCGATCGCCGTCTTCGCCATCACGGCAGCGGTGCAGCAGAACACGGCTCCCTCGATCGACCGCAGCGGTGACAAGGACTCCTCGCTGCTCAACGCTCCTGAATACGGCAGCCGCTGACGCGCAGGCCCGTGCGTCGCGCCCCTCGGGGCACCTGAACAAGGCGCCACTGGGCTGGCGCTGGTTCGTCGGCTCGGTCGTAGCCGCCTTCGTCCTGACCTTCGCGCAGGCGCCCGGCCTCACCGTCGCCGACACCAAATACGACCTCGCCCAGAACCCCCTCGGCTTCCTCGCGCGCGCCGCGCACCTGTGGAGCAGCCAGGCGCCCATGGGTCAGGTGCAGAACCAGGCCTACGGCTACTTCTTCCCACACGGCGCGTTCTTCTCCGCAGGTCATCTGCTGCATGTGCCCGCCTGGGTGACCCAGCGCGTCTGGTGGGCGCTGCTGCTGCTCGCCGGGTTCTGGGGCATCGTCAAGCTGTGCGAAACCCTCGGCATCGGGGCGCGTGGGTCGCGGGTGATCGCGGGTATCGCGTTCGCGTTGTCGCCACGGGTGCTCACCACTCTCGGGTCGATCTCCTCGGAGACGCTGCCGATGATGCTGGCGCCGTGGGTGCTGCTCGCGCCGGCCGCGCTCGGGGTGGCGCTGCGCGGTAAGTCAACGAGGGTAGATGCGCCGGACGACAGCGTGATCGAGCCTGCCACCGGCGCTGTGGGGAGGACGGTCGGGAACGCCGGGTCCGGCGAAGTCGGTCGCCTGCGTGGCCGAGTGGGGCGGGCCGGTCGCGGCTCGAGCACCGGCGAGTCGGTTGCGTCTGGGCCCACGCGCGGTGGAATCCTCTCACCCGCTGGTAGTGCGCTCGCGCTCGCGTTGATGGGGTCGGTGAATGCTGTCGCGACGGTGGCGGCGTTCCTGCCCGCCGCGCTGTGGTGGGCCTCCTACCGGCCGAATCGGCGGTGGTGGCGGTTCACGCGGGCGTGGATTCCGTTGCTCGTGCTCGCCACGTTCTGGTGGGTGGTGCCGCTGCTGCTGCTCGGGAAGGTGAGTCCGCCGTTCCTCGACTACATCGAGTCCTCGGGGGTGACCACGCAGTGGGCGGCGCTGAGCGAGGTGTTGCGCGGCACCGACAGCTGGACGCCGTTCGTGTCGCCCGAGCGGATCGCGGGGGCCGTGCTGGTGACCCAGCCCGCCGCGGTGCTCGCCACCGGGCTGCTCGCGGCGGCGGGCATGGCGGGGCTCGCGCGGTCGTCGATGCCGTATCGCGGGCGGTTCGTGCTGATCCTGTGTGTGGGATTGGCGGGGATCTGCGCCGGGTATGTCGGCACGCTCGGTGGGCCGTTCGCGGAATCGGTGCGGATCTTCCTCGACTCCGGTGGTGCGCCGCTGCGCAATGTGCACAAGCTGGAGCCGCTGATCCGGTTGCCGCTGGTGGTCGGGCTCGCGCACCTGCTCGGCCGGGTGCCACTGCCCGCGTCGGTGCCGATGCCGGTGTGGCGCAATGCTTTCGCCCATCCGGAGCGCGATCGTGTCGTGGCCGTGGCGGCCCTGGTTCTCGCCGCGCTCACCCTCGCGACCTCGCTGGCGTGGACCGGTCGACTCGCCCCGCGCGGCGCCTACGACCGGGTGCCCGCCTACTGGACCGACACCGCGCGATGGTTGGCCGACAATGCCGCCGACACCCGCGCGTTGGTCGTTCCCGGCGCGCCCTTCGGCAGCCAGATCTGGGGACTCACCCGCGACGAACCACTCCAGGCGCTGGCGAGTACCCCATGGGCAGTGCGCGATTCGGTGCCGCTGAATCCACCGGGCACCATCCGCGCCATGGACTCGGTACAGCGGCTCATCGCCGACGGACGACCGTCGACCGGGCTGGCAACCACCCTGGCGAACCAGGGCATCGGAATCGTGGTGCTGCGCAACGACCTCGACCCGGAGACCTCCCGCTCCACCCGGCCGATGCTGGCGCACCAGGCCATCGAGGGTTCACCGGGGCTCACCAAGGTCGCCGAATTCGGCACGCCCATCGGACCGCGCGCCGACGACGCGGGCCTGGTCGTCGACAACGACCTGCTGCCGTCGTACCCGGCCATCGAGATCTACCGGGTGGACCACGCGACGCCTGGCACGCCGACGCAGGTGCGCAGCGGCACCGGCGCCCCAGACTCGATCCCCGGCGCCTACACGGTGGGGCTCGACTCGGTTCCCGTCGTGCGCGGCGGACCCGAGGTGCTCGAGCGTGTTCGTCGCGACGGGGCAAGCGGCCCAGTACTTCTCGAAGCCGACGCCGCACGCGCCGGACTCCCGACCGAACCGGTGCTGCTGACCGACACACCCATGGACCGGGAATCGGACTTCGGCCGGGTGGACAACCACAACTCCGCCGTCCGCGCTCCGGACGACGCCCGCCGAACCCACAACCTCGTCCCCGACTATCCCGTCGACGGCACCGAACTCGTCCGTGGCCAGTGGTCCGGTGCGAAGGTGACCACCTCGAGTTCGGCGGCCGACGCCACCCAGATCGGCGGCGCGGCGCCCGGCAGTTCCACCGCCGCCGCCGTGGACGGCGATCCGAGCACCGCATGGATCAGCAACGGCGCGGAATCCGCACTCGGCCAGTGGCTCCGGCTGGATCTGGACAAGCCGATCACCAGCGGTTCGCTGCAGTTCACCACGACCGCGGCCGCGCTCGGCGATCCGGTGAAGTGGGTAGAGGTGCGCACGTCGCGCGGCACGGTGTCGGCCCGGATCACCGAACCCGGTGCGCCGGTCACCGTCGCCCTGCCCGCGGGCCGCACCGAGTGGGTGATGATCACCGCCGCGCGCACCGAAACCGGCACCCGTGGTGGGCAATTCGGGATCAGCGAACTCACCCTCGACGACTATTCGGTACGCGAGGCGCCGGTCCGCGTCGATATCCGGCATCGAGTCGTGCTCCCCGATGTTCCGGCGGGTACCACGGTGACCGGCTGGGACCTGGGGCAGGAATTCCCCGGTCGCACAGCGTGTTTCGACGGGCCGCTGCGGGTGCACTGCAGCAAGGGACTCGGTCTGCCAGCCGAGGAACCCGGCGTCTTCGGGCGGACGCTTTCGGTGCCCGAACCGATGCGAGTGAGTACCGACCTGACCGTGCGCACCCGCCCCGGACCGGCTCTCGAAGCGCTGCTCACCGACCCGGCCAGACCGATCGCGCGCGGCAAGGCCGATGTGGCCGATCTGCGCGGCGCCGCCTTCGCCGCCACCGACGGCGACCCGCGAACCACCTGGACCGCGCCGGAAGCAACCGTCCGTGGCCTCGCGGGTGCCAAACCCACACTGGTGCTGGAACTTCCGGAACCCGCACTGGTGACCGGGCTCGACATCACCACGGCCCTCGGCGGCCTGCCCGCCACCGCCACCTCCGTGCTGGTGAACCTCGGCAACGGTCCGCAGATGCGCGAACTGCCCGAACGCGAACACGGCGAACCCGCACGAATTTCGCTGCACCCCACCGTCACCGATCGGGTGGAGGTGAGCATTCAGCAGTGGAACGAGGTGCTCGACCGCACCGCGCTCGGCTTCGTCCTCACCCAGCCGGCCGGTCTCGCCGAAGTGGAAGTACTCGGCCCCGACTACCCGGCCCGCGCCCCCGGCGACCGGCTCGTGACCATCGGCTGCGAAGCCGGGCCGGTGATCGCCATCGGCGGGCGCGCAGTGCACACGACCGTCACCGCGACCGCCGACGAACTCCGTTCGGGTGCACCGGTTTCCGCACGCCCCTGCGAACTGGACGCGGCCGACATCGAGTTGCTGCCCGGCAAGCCCGACCTCACCGTCGTGCCGACGGAACTGTTCACAGTCGACCGGATTCGGCTGCCGCGCACCGATCTCGCGACCGCCCCGATCCTGGGCGGGACAAGCGATTCTTCCGAATCGAGCCCCGCCGGCGATGCGACCCACGAAGGCCCCTCTGCGCCGGCAGCCGATCCGACGAAGGCACGATTGCTGGTACTGCCGTTGAGCACCAATGTCGGCTGGGAAGCACACACCTCCGACGGGCGACTGTTGAAGCCCGTCGTGGTCGACGGTTGGCAGCAGGCCTGGCTTGTTCCGGCGGGGACGAGTGGGGAGATCACCGTGTCGTTCCCGGACGACCGGTGGTACCGGCTGGCGATCTTCGGTGGTCTACTGCTGCTGATTCCACTTGTGCTGCTTGCCATTCCGCGTCGGCGACCGGTTCCCGACGTCGGCCCCGCACCGACCACATGGGGTACCCGCCCACTTGCCGCCCTCGGACTCACCGGTGCGGTGGCGGTGATCTCCGGCCCGTTCGGGGTGGTGTGCACAGCTATCGCGGTGGCGTGCGGTCACTTCCGGCCCGCTGTGACGAGTCGGGTATTGCCCTGGGTCGCCGGTGTCGGGACGTTGGTCTCGGTGGCGGCGTTGTCGACCGGCACATGGCGGTCGGGCACCACCTATATGGGCGGCTCGATCTGGGCGCAGGCACCCGCGGTCATCGCTGTTGTCGCGGTGGGAGTCGCCGCACTTCCACGCCGGCGCTGACCTGTGGCCTGCCGACTCCATCGGGCCGAACGGACCGTGCGACGGACGGGATGTCGCCCGGCAATGCCGCCTCGCCGGGCTCAGACGCTGGCGGTTTCTTTCACAGCCCGCCGCTTGTCCCAGCGCCGGACCAGGCGGCGCGCGGGTTCCTCGATCAGCGCGTAGCTCGCGGCGGCCAGCGGCAAGGTCAGCGCGGTGGTGAGCACGAGGACGTACAGGAAGCTGCCGCTGAACGGCAACAGGCTGAACACCGGGAACACCATGGACAGCACGACCAGGTGCCACAGGAACACCCCGTAGGACCACCGGCCGAGCACCGCCGCCGTACGCGATTCCAGCCAGCGATGCGGTGGCGCGTCGGCCGGGCGCAGCACCAACGGCGCCAGCAGGCCGAAACCGATGATCGCACCGAGCAGCATCTTCACCGCGTACTGCCACGGCTCGGCACGTTCCAGACCGGCCGGTCCGCCGAACTCCGTCGCCGAGATCAGGAACGCGACCAGCGCGAAGCCCCACATCAGCGGCTGATTCGCCAGCAGCTTCGGCCAGCGGGCATCGGTGCGCAGGCGGTAGATCAGTTCGGCGAGCAGCATGCCCGCCGCGAACCACGGGATGTAGGCGGGCAGCCAGTTGTCGGCGTGGATGGCGTCGGGTGTCGGCACCGGCCACAGGTTCCACGTCAGGCTCACCGCGGCCAGTGCGCACAGCACGGGCACCCGCCACCGCGCCGACGGACCACGCAGCCGGACGAACGCCAACGCAAGCAACGGAAGCACCAGGTAGAAGGCCACCTCCACCGACAGGCTCCACATCTGGGTGAGGCCGTCGGTGAGTGTCAAGGGGACGAACACCTGCAGCAGGAACAGATTCGACACCCATACCCGCAGGTTCGCCGTCTGCGCGGCGCCGGGCAGCAACACGAGCACGAACACCACGACGGCCCAATAGGCGGGCATGATCCTGGCGAAACGGTGCAGCAGGTACCGCCCCGTCGACGGCGCCGCACCCACCCCGTGCGCGGCCGCCGCGTGCGGCCTCCACAGCAGGAAACCCGACAGCGCGAAGAACACCGCGACCGCCATGTCGAAGCGCTCCAGAATCGGCCCGACCACCGGTGTTCCGGATGCCGCGGTCTGGAAAGCCACGTGGGTGACGAGCACGCCGAGCGCCGCCATCCCACGCATTCCTTCCAGGGCGGGGATGAAGGTGCGCGGCGGCGGAACGGGGGCGTGCGGGCTCGTCATCGGGGTCCAGTCTGCCGTGTCGGCGATTTAGCGGGCACAGCGCCGCCTTCCGTCGTCATGGGCTGTTAGTGTCGGCTCAATCCGTGTTCGAACGACGAGGAGAGTTTGCATGGCACTGAGTGCCGGTACCAGAAGGACGGTCGCCTGCGTGCTCGTGGGTCTGGGCGCGGCATTGCTCGTTGCCGCGCTCATGATCCCCACCTACACCGTGAGCAAGGTGGCCAAGACTCCGCTCGACCTCGAGATCACCACCATCGCGGAGAACCAGCCGGGCGAGGACAGTCTCGTCCTCGACTCCAAGTCGCTGACCTCCGGTGACGGTCCGGCCGTTGTCGACAAGAACGTGCCGCTGATCTCGCAACGTTTCGTCACCGTCGAGGAGCCCTCCGACGCCGACAAGATGACGCTGCAGGCGGGTCAGACGCTGCGCCGCACCGATGTGCAGGGTGACACGGGCCTGCTCACCGCGGCCATCGACCGCGTCACCATCTCGCGCACCACCGGCATGCCGGTCGACGAGGAGCCCAACGGCTCCATCGCGGTCACCGTCAACAAGGACGGCAGCGTGATGGAACCGGTGCAGCACACCGGCATCGGCTACCGCTTCCCGATCGGCACCGAGAAGAAGACGTACCCCTACTTCGACATCAACGTGCGAAAGTCCTTCGACGCCAACTTCATCGAAGAGACCGAGATCAACAGCACCAAGGTGTACCGGTTCCAGATGATCGCGCCCGTCACCAGCACCTGGGACGTGGTGCAGTCGCCGACCAACCGGCTCACTCTGCCCGCCGCCAAGTGGGGCGTCACCGACGTGCCCGCCGACGCGCCGGTCACCATGACCCGCTACTACACCAACGTGCGTGACCTGTGGGTCGAGCCGCAGACCGGCACGGTCGTCAAGGGTGGCGAATCGATCCACCTGTTCTACGCGCGCACGGCCGACAAGCCCGAGGTGACCGCGCTCAAGTCGCACATCGTGTTCGACGAGTCGACCGTCGAATCGCAGCTGGCCATCGCCAAGGAGAACACCGACAAGCTGTCGCTGTTCGGGCGCATCGTGCCGATCGTGCTCGGCATCCTCGGCGTGATCGCGCTGCTGGCCGGCCTGTTCCTCGGCCTGCGCGGTGGTAGCACACCGGCCCACGCCTCCCCTCGTGGCACCCGGCCCACGCCCGCGCCGACCGCCGCCGAACCCGGCGCCACCCGCTGGGACGGCGACGAAGCGCCGACCACCCAGTTCCCGCGCGGTGACTACGATTCGCCGACCGAACAGATCGACACGAACAAACGCCCCTGAGGCAAGCGGTTCACGACGGCCCCGGTCACCGACCGGGGCCGTCGTCGTTTCGCGCGGTGCGCAACACGACCAAGGCGACGATCGTCGTGGTGACGGCGGCGACGCAGACGGCGATGCCGATGAGCGAACCGATGCTGTCGGCGAAAGCGAGCATCAACGCGACCTCGACGGCCAGACCCACCCAGGTGACCATCGCCAGGCCGGTGCGTTCCACCGCGATCGCCGACAGCAACGCGCCCTGCAGAACGGCGAGCATGGCGCCGTGCAGCGCGAAAATCCACAGCATGCCCTGGATGGGCGCGTAGTCCTGACCCGCGAACAGGGGTGCGAGGGGAGCGGCTAAGGCGGCACCGATGACCGCGACGATGCCGATCAGCGACAACACCGACAAGGCGTCGCGGATGGCGCGGGCCGAATGCGTCGGCTGGGCCATGCGTGGGTACAGCACAACACCAACCGCCTGCGGGAGCCAGAAGGCGATCTTGGTGGCGATGGTGCCGAGGGAGTAGCGGCTGGCGTCGGCGTCGTCGAGGACGATGCGCACGACGATCAGGTCGGCCGAGGACAAGGCCATCAGCGCGGCCTGCACTTGGACGGCACGCAAGACCGGGAGGACACCGATCGCCTGCTCGTGCGGTTCGACGGTAGCGGTCCGCCCCTCGAGCAACAGGTCTGCTGAATCGCTCGCGGTTGCCGATCGGACGATGCGGCCCGCGACGAATGCGGCGACGACGAGTCCACCCGCTGCGGCGAGTAGGGCGCCCGCCGAACCCCCGCCGAGGGCGAGCGCGATCAGAGCGGGTGCGACGCGAGCGGTTCCCGCCAGCGCAAGGACCGTCGCCAAGGCACGGAACTGGTTGGCGCCCTGGAGGATTCCCTGTTCACCGGACAGGATCACCAGAGCGGGAGCGGCGCCGAGGGCAGCGGCCGCCGCCAGCACGCCGACGTGCAGCACCGTCGCGACGACCGGGATCAGCACCACCGCGACCGCCGCGACCAGCGCGGCACACCGCCACTGCATCGCCCGCACCGCGCGCAGACCGGCACCGCGCACGACTTCGCGCGCCACCACGTTCTGCATCGCCAAGGCGGGCACCGCGCACAACAACTGGACCGCGAGCAGACTCGCGAACTCGCTGAAGCCGGCCACACCGAGCCAGCGACCGGCCAGCATCTGCAGCAGGTAACCGGCGACGTTGGCGGTCATCGCGCCGGCCGTGACCCACGTCAGATCGGCAACAACAGGGGGGCGGCGGACCGAAGGCACGCCCCATCGTCGCACCTCATCGCCCCTGCGGTGGGCGGTACCCCGAAATGTGAGTCCGAGCGGACTCACCCTGAGCTTCGCTTCTGGAGCGCTGGCGCACTCGAGGCGGGGCCTTCGCGTTGTCGCACCCTCGGGTCGGTCCAGATCAGGGCGGGCCCCGCCGTGCTTCCCGCAAGCATCTAGGGTGCTCTGATGTGACAGCTAGCGCGAGGCTCTGGGTTGCCGCGTACTGCGCGCTCCTCACGGCTGTGATCGTCGGCCCGCTGGCAGGCTCCGGATACCTGCTGCTGCGCGACGCGGTGAGTACCCCGCGCTCCTACCTGACCGACTCCGCGCTCGGTCTCGGCGCCGCCGCACCCCGCGCGGTGCCGCAGGACGCGCTGCTCGCCGTCCTCTCCCCCGTCGTCGACGGCGGCATCCTCGTCAAAGCCATCCTGATCGTTTCCCTGTGGTCGGCAGGCTACGGCGCCGCTGTCCTCGCCCGCCGCTTCGTCAGCGCGACCACAGGCCCGCAACTCGTCGCCGCGACCCTGGCACTCTGGAACCCTTTCGTCGCCGAACGCCTCCTCCAAGGGCATTGGAGTCTGCTCGCGGGGTATGCGGCTTTGCCCTGGGTGGCGTTGGCGGCAATGCGTCTGCGCGAGCCGGAGGTCGATTCGTCAGTCGGCATCCGCTCGTACGAGCGCAGCCACACCGAGGCGAGCCTCGCCCGTGCTGCCGGGTCGGGTACAGACTCGACCGCCGAGACCGGCACCGGCAGAGGATCACCGGGCAGCGTCAGCGAGGTCGACTCGGCACGTGCGAGTGGTACGTCGATTGTCGGACGCGCATGGAGCGGTGTTCAGGCCCGCCGTTCCCGGGCGGGAGCACGTATCGGTGCGTGGGCCGCGCTGGTCGCGGCGTTCGCGGCAGCCGGGTTGACGCCGACCGGGTCGTTGCTGGCGGCCGTCATCGGACTGGCGATGATCGGGTGGCGGAAGATGCTGCCCGCGGGCGTTCTGTGGGTGCTCACCTGTGCGCCGTGGTTGACGGCGACCGCGTTGGGAGCCGGGGCCGAGCCGTCGGATCCCGAGGGGGTTTCGGCCTTCGCGGCGCGGGCGGAGCCGTGGTTGGGGACGTTGGGCAGTCTGGCCGGGCTCGGGGGGATCTGGAACGCGGAGGCGGTTCCGGGTAGCCGGACAACGCCGGTGGCGTTCGTCGCCACAATGTTGTTGCTCGGGATAGTCGCGCTCGGGGTGCGGGCGGTGTGGGCGCGGGGGCACCGGGCATTGCTGGTCATCGCGGTGGTGGCTGTGGTCGTGCCCGCGCTCGGGGCGACCAGCGGGGGGATCGCGGTCGGCGAATGGTTGGTCGTGCATGTGCCCGGTGCGGGGTTGTTGCGTGACAGCCAGAAGTACGTGGCGCTCGCGATGCCCGCGTATGTGTTGTGCGCGGCGGCCGCCTGCACCACCGTGCTCACCTTCGCACGTAGGTTCGCGCCGACGATCCATGACGGCGTACGAACCGGAACATCCGCTGTCGCAACACTTTTCATCGGACTGCTGATTCTCCCTCTCCCCGACCTGGCCTGGGGCGTCGGCGGCGAGATGCGCCCTGTCCACTACCCCGCAGGCTGGGAAGAAGTCGTCGAACACATCGACGCGCCGGGCGACGTGGCCGTCCTCCCCGCAGGCATGTTCCGCCGATTCCCTTACAGCGGAACAGCTCCCGTCCTCGACCCCGCTCCCCGAATCCTCCCCGACGACGTCCTCCAAACAGGCGAACTCCGCGTCCGAGGCTACGCCGTAGCAGGCGAAGGAAACCGCGCCCGCACAGTCGAAACGGCCCTACTCGAAGGCGCCCCCGCCACCGACCTAGCCGCCCTCGGCGTCGGCTGGATTCTCATAGAACGCACCACCCCCGGCCCCCTCGGCGCCTCCCAGTCCACCCTGACCACAACCCAACTCACCTACCAAGACCCCGACCTAGCCCTCTACCGGGTCCCCAACCCAACCCCCACCGACACCGCAACCCCCACCCAACGTCGAATCTCCGCCACCGCCCACCTCCTCTGGGCCACCCTCCTCCTCGGAGCACTCCTCACAGCCACCCTCTGCCGAAACCCCAACTGACGGAGTGTCATCCGGCGATCCCTCGCGCGTCGCACAACACACCGCACCAATACCGCCGCGAGCCATCGACGGCCTATGTTCGCTCGCTATGGTCACCTCACAGCACGAGGCCGGCCGTACGCGAGGCGCCCGAATCTGGAGGAAGTTGATGTCGGTAGACCTGTCGTTCTTCCGCTCCGAGACGTCACAGCGGATTCGCGAAGAGGGGCGCGAAGAAGGCGTCTCAGAGAGCATCATTCGCATTCTGCGGCGGCGTGGAATCGCTGTTTCCGCTGCGGCGGAAAGCAAGATCGTGTCGTGTCACGACCGCGCGCAGCTCGGCGAATGGCTCGATCGGGCGATCGGGGCGCAGACCGTCGACGATGTGTTCAGTGATTGAGAGCTGACGGGGCTACGAGGCCGGTGGTGTAGGTGCCTCGGGCTGCGGCGGCGAGGACTTCGTAGACGCCGGAACCTGTTTGTTCCCAGGAGAATTCGTGGGCGCGGGCGCGGGCCTTTTCGCCCATCATGGCGCGGGTTTCCGGGTCGGCGAGGAGGTCGGCGGCGGCTCGGGACAGGGCGGGGGCGTCGTCTACCAGCAGGCCGGTGACGCCGTCGACGATGGAGTCGGTGAGGCCCCGGGAGCTGCGGTAGCCGATAGTCGGTACGCCGTGCTGGGCGGCTTCGATGACGGCCAGACCCCAGCCTTCCTTGCGGGAGGGCATCACGTGCACCCACGCGGTGGACAGGATCTCGTGCTTGCGGCGTTCGTCGACGTGGCCGTGGAAGGTGACGGCGTCGGTGATGCCGAGCTCTTCGGCGCACGCGCGCAGGTTCGGCGCCCACCAGCCGTCGCCGATCACGTCCAGGTGCACGTCGGGGAAGCGTTCGCGCAGCGTGGCGACGGCGGTGAGGGCGTCTTCGATCTGCTTGTGCGGAACGAGACGGGACAGCACGGCGATGCGTGGGTGGGTGGCGCGGGTGCTCGCGCCACCGGGGACGACCTCGGCGGGCACCGGCTCGGCACCATTGCGGACGACGGCGATGCGTTCGCGGTCCACCCCGAGCACCGACAGCTCCTCGGCCGAGGGCAGCGACACCGTGAGGTACTGGTTGTCGCGGTGCACGCGCGGCGACAGCTTGGACTCGATCCACCAGCCGATCCGCCCGACCAGCCGCCCGGCGACGGGCCACTGCTCACGATGTCCGTGGTGCACGAGCACCACCGACGGCACACCGGTGACCGCCGCGAAGAACGGGATGCCGTTCTGGGTGTCGATCACCACGTCGGGCCGCACACCGCGCAGCGGGCCGACACCGAGCCGACCGGCGAGGATGGCGGCCAGCGCGCGCGGGTACACGGTGAAGCGGCCACCGGCGCGGCTGATGTCGATACCGTCGATCCGCTCGCGGCGCGGCGCACCGGGGTACCCGGCCGTACGCAGGGTGACCTTGACCCCACGGGCCGCCAGCTGCGCACCCACCTGCTCCAGGTACCGCTCACTGCCGCCGCCCTGTGGGTGCCCCGTGTCACGCCAGCACAACAGGAGGACTTCACGCACGGTCGGGCTCGCAATCGGATCGGCTTCGGACAAACGTCGGCCACCACCCTAGCGGGTGTGGCCCACGCGACACGGCAATATCACCGCCGAACCCGCACACGGCCGCGATGCGCCGCCGCCGAGCCCCTAAACTCCTGCCGTGCCGACCGCATCCCCGCCGAGAACCGACCAGCCGGGCCGAGCTCCCCGCTTCGCCCGTCGCGCCACGCTGCGCCGCTCCGTGCGCCTGCTGACGAGCTTCCGGTTCGAGCAGTCCGACCCGGCCAGGTTCTACGGCGGCATCGCCACCGACAGCGCCGAGCTGATCGACGACTTCTACGCCGACATCACCGGCCGCGATCTCGCCGGAACCGTGGTGCTCGACGTGGGTGGCGGGCCCGGCTACTTCGCCGACGAGTTCACCGCACGCGGTGCGCGCTATATCTCGGTGGAACCCGACCCGTCGGAGATGCACGCCGCGGGCCTGCGGGTGGCCGGTTCGGTGCGCGGCTCGGGCATGGCGCTCCCGTTCCGCGACAACGCCTTCGACGTGTGCTTCTCCTCCAACGTCGCCGAACACGTCCCCGAGCCGTGGGCGATGGCCGACGAGATGGTCCGCGTGACCAAGCCCGGTGGGCTCATCGTCTACTCGTACACGGTGTGGCACGGGCCGTTCGGTGGGCACGAGACCGGGCTGTGGCATTACCTCGGCGGCGAGTACGCGGCCCGCAGGTACTTCCGTAAGCACGGTCGTGAACCCAAGAACAGATTCGGTAGGTCACTGTTCGCTGTCACCGCCGCCGACGGTTTGCGCTGGGCGGCAACGACACCGGCGGACGTGCGAACCGTTTTCCCCCGTTATCACCCGCGCTGGGCGTGGTGGCTGGTTCGGATTCCGGTGATTCGCGAGCTACTCGTGAGCAATCTCGTTGTGGTGGCGACGAAACGGTGATTCAGGCCAGCCAGCTCAATCGCCGCGTCCGGCGCACCGGCTCGGGTAACGCACTGGCCCACGGGGATTCCTGAATCGCGAGGCCGACGGTCTCCAACGTGGTCAGGCCGACCTGATCGGCGAGCGCTCCGACCATCGCGACCGCCTCAGCGGCCTGAATGGCGGCAGTTGCCTGCTCGATCGTCAGTGTGCGGCCCGGAAGGAATGACACAACCCATCCTCCACTGCCCACACTCTTCGCTTGATGGTCGGTCTGGTCGCTGGTCATCAACGATCGGCCGATCACTTGCACAGCCATGAGTCGGTCTCCCCAATTCGCTGTAAAGGTCCGATGAATCGAGCGAGCTGATCAGTAGCTAAAGCATCCCCTTTTCACCACGAGAACGCAATAGTGCGTTTTCCCGAAAAGCGAACCGACGGGTTGGAATTCGCGCACTTCAGAGTGCCCACCACCAGGCAAAGTAGAACGTGTTGCAGACAATCCGGCCGCGAAACTGTAACGTGTTCTCATGCACTACGACAGTCTGTTCATCGGCGGCAAGTGGACCACCCCGGCCGGTAGTGACCGCATTCCCGTGGTCTCACCGGCCACCGAGGAGACCGTGGGCAGCGTGCCCGCGGTAACGAAGGACGATGTCGACGCCGCGGTCGCCGCGGCGCGCGACGCCTTCGACAGCGGACCGTGGCCGAAGAAGGATCCACTGGAACGAGCCGAGGTGCTCGGCAAGGCCGCGCGCCTCATCGAGCAGCGTTCCCCGGAATTGCTCGCCGCACTCACGGCCGAGATGGGCGCAACAACGGTAGGCGCCTTGACATTCAACCAAATTCCCGCCGTCGCGGCGCTCGACGCGTTAGTCTCGCTCGCTAAGACCTTCCCCTGGAACGAGACTCGGGTCGGCCCGTTCGGAACTACCCGTGTGTCACGGGAACCGCGCGGTGTCGTCGCCGCTATTACCGCATGGAATGTTCCGATGTTCCTCGCGGTGAACAAACTCGCGCCCGCATTGCTCGCCGGGTGCACGATCGTGCTCAAACCGTCGCCACTCACCCCGCTCAGCGCGAATATCCTCGCCGATATCTTCACCGAGGCAGGCGTGCCGGACGGCGTGATCTCCGTGCTGCCCGCCGAGGCCGAGGCAAGCGAATACCTGGCCGGTCATCCCGGCGTCGACAAGGTGACCTTCACCGGAAGTACCGCCGTCGGCCGGAAACTCGCCGCTATCGCCGGCGAACAGCTCAAGACCGTCTCCCTCGAATTGGGCGGTAAGTCGGCCGCGATCATTCTCGACGACGTCGACCTGGCGGCGAGCATTCCCGTTCTCGCGTTCTCCGGTCTGATGAACAGCGGGCAGGGCTGTGTCGCGCAGACCCGCATCCTGGCACCGCGCAGCCGCTACGAAGAGATCCTCGACGCGCTCGTCGCCCACGTGAGCACACTGAAGACCGGTGATCCCACCGACCCGTCGGTGCAGTTCGGCCCGCTCATCAGCGAGCGGCAGCGCGAGCGCGTGGAGGGCTACATCGCCAAGGGCAAGGCCGAGGGGGCGCGGCTGGTCCTCGGCGGCGGCAGGCCCGAGGGGGTGGAGCACGGCTGGTTCGTCGAGCCGACGATCTTCGCCGACGTGGACAACTCCAGCACCATCGCCCAGGAGGAGATCTTCGGGCCGGTGCTGTCGGTGATCCCCTACGACACCGAGGACGAGGCCGTCGCCATCGCCAACGACTCCGTGTACGGCCTGGCGGGCTCGGTCTGGACCACCGACATCGAACGCGGTGCGCAAATCGCCGCACGCGTGCGCACGGGCACCTACGCGATCAACTGGTACGCCTTCGACCCCACCGCGCCGTTCGGTGGGTACAAGAGTTCCGGCATCGGCCGCGAGAACGGGCCCGAGGGCCTGGACGCCTTCTGTGAGCAGAAGTCGGTGCTGATGCCGATGGGCTGGACCGGCTAGTCCTCCGGCATCACTACCCGCAGCACCGGCTGGGCACGAACCTCACCGTTGGCGGGCAGGTCGACCACGTCGACGCGCCATCCGGGTGGCAGGACTCGCTGCAGGCGGCCTGCCACCCGGTGCAGTGGCGTGCTCGAGCAGGTGTCGTCCTCCGGGCGGGTCACCAGATCGGTCATGCGTCAACCACCTCTCAGCGTCGATCTCAACGGAGTTTGCTCGGGGGATGGTGCGACGTTCACAGAAACCTGACTGGGAATATAGGTGACGGCGATTCCCTTGCCCCAGCGACTCTCTGTCATCGAAATAGGTACCCGAAATTCACACGGGGGAATCGTCTTATTTTGTGCCCGAAAGGAAACTCCGCGTCGGGAAAGTGGGTCAATGACGCAATGAGCGTCGATATGCGGACGGTGTAAGCCCGGTCGCCGCACGTAAGTGTTCGCGTAGGGCCGTCACACTGCCGAAGCCCGATCGCTGGGCAACCGTCTCCACGGTGAACGTCGTTCGCTCGAGCAGTTCCCTGGCCCGTCCGAGCCGTTGCGCGTCGAGCCACGCGCGCGGCGTGGTGCCGACCTCGGCCTTGAAGCGGCGGATGAAAGTCCGCTCGCTCATCAACGCGTGCGCGGCGAGAGCTGAGACATCCACGGCGTCTATGGGATTGGCCGCCGCCCAATCGAGCGTGGCCGCCAGGCCACCGTGCGCTGCGACGCGCGCCATCGGCCGCGGAATGTACTGCGCCTGACCACCTTCTCGGTGCGGCGGCACCACATTCCAGCGGGCGAGGTCGGCGGCGGCCGCGGCACCGAGTTCGCGGCGGACGATGTGCAGGCACAGGTCCAATCCGGCGGACAGGCCCGCCGAGGTCAGGATGTCGCCGTCGTCGACGTAGAGGGCGGTGGGATCGAGTTTCACAGCCGGGTAGAGCTCGGCGAATTCGTCGCAGTAAGCCCAGTGGGTGGTGGCCGGGCGACCGTCGAGCAGCCCGGCCTCGCCGAGGACGAAGGCGCCTACACAGATACTGGCGATGGTTGCGCCTCGGGCGGCCGCCGCACGCAGGGCGTCGAGCGCCGGTGGCGGGGTGGGCAGAGTCGGGAGGCCGATGCCGGGGACCACGATCAGATCGGCGTCGGCGAGCAGCTCGAGGCCGTGCTCCACCCGCAGCTCGAAGCCGTTCGGCGTCCACACCGGGCCGGGACGTACAGCGCAGGTTCGCATGTCGAAGCCGGCGGGCTCGCCGGTGCGGCCCGGTCCGTGGCGGAAGATCTGGACCACGCACGCGAGGTCGTAGGTCATCACGCCGTCCAGGGCGAGTGCGGCCACCGAGATCACTCCTCGAGTTTGGCACGAATCCGGGCACTGCTGGCATGCCTGCCACTCGTTCTCCTCACCCCTGTCCGGCTTTGCTTGACGCAGAAACGACAAGGGAGATCTGATGACGAATCCGGCAGGCCTCGACTGGACCTGGGCACAGCGCACCGGCGGGAACCTCACCGCGGCGCAGCGCCGTCGACTGTTGGCGGCACTCGGGCGCACCGTGCCGAGATTCGCGCCGGGACGGCTGCGCTTGGCACTCGGCAGGCGCGGCACCGGGCGCGTCGAGGACGTGCGACTCCCGGACACCCGGCTGGCCAGAGAGGCGGAACTACATGCGCGCGAGGAACTCTCGGACGCACTGCTCGCGCATTCCTTCCGCACCTACTTCTTCGGTCGCGCCCTCGCCGACCTCGACGGCGCCGAGTACGACGACGAAATCGCCTACGTCTCCTGTCTATTGCACGACATAGCCCTCGAAACACCTACGCCTGGAAGGTGTTTCGCGGTGGTCGGCGGGGAGAGCGCGGTCGGCCTCGCCCGGCGGCACGGCGCCTCCGCCGAACGGGCCGCGATCATCGGTGCGGCCATCGCCGCCCATCTCACCCCCGGCGTCGCGGCGGACCTCGGCGACCCGGGTGGTTTCGTCTCCGCGGGCGCGTCGGTGGACGTGCTCGGCGACCGGCTGGCCGACCTCGATCCCCGATGGGTCGGCGAACTGCTCGTCCGGCACCCTCGTCACCAGCTGAAGAAGCACCTCGCCGCGGTGTTCGCCGCCGAGGCCGCCGCGGTCCCCGAAGGGCGGGTGGCCTGGCTGACGTCCACCGGATTCACCCAGCTCGTCAAGTTCGCGCCCTTCCCCGAATAGCACGAAACCGCCCGCACCGGAATCGGCGCGGGCGGTTCGTTGTTCGGGGGATCAGCCGAGGCGCTGCTTGAGAGCCTCGAACTCGTCGCGGACACCCGAGGGCAGGCGGTCGCCGATGAACTCGAACCACTCCTCGATCGACGGGATCTCCTGGCGCCACTCGTCGGCGTTCACCGCAAGGGCCTCGTCGACGTCGGCCGGGTCGACATCGAGGCCGTCCAGGTCGAGATCGGCGGCCGTGGGGACGTGGCCGACGGGGGTGGACGACGCGCCGGTCGAACCCTCGATGCGGCCGACGATCCACTCAAGCACGCGGGAGTTCTCACCGAATCCGGGCCACAGGAAGCGGCCGTCGGCGCCACGACGGAACCAGTTGACGTAGAAGATCTTCGGCAGCTTGGTCGAGTCGGCGTTCTTGCCCAGCTCGATCCAGTGGTCGAGGTAGTCGCCCACGTGGTAGCCGAGGAACGGCAGCATCGCCATCGGGTCGCGGCGGACGGTGCCCACCTGGCCCTCGGCGGCAGCGGTCTGCTCCGAGCCCATGGTCGCGCCCATGAACACGCCGTGCTCCCAGCCGAACGACTCGGTCACCAGCGGGACGGTGGTCTTGCGGCGACCGCCGAACAGGATGGCCGAGATCGGCACGCCCTGCGGGTCGTCCCACTCGGGGGCAAGGATCGGGCACTGCGACATCGGGGTGCAGTAGCGCGAGTTCGGGTGCGCGGCGTGCGTGCCGGACTCGGGAGTCCAGTCGTTGCCCTTCCAGTCGATGAGGTGCTGCGGGTCGCCTTCCAGGCCCTCCCACCACACATCGTTGTCGTCGGTCTGGGCGACGTTGGTGTAGACGGTGTTGCCCGCGTCGATGGTGGCCATCGCGTTGGGATTGGAGCTGTGGTTGGTGCCCGGCGCCACGCCGAAGAAACCGAACTCCGGGTTCACCGCGTAGAGGCGGCCGTCCTTGCCGAAACGCATCCAGGCGATGTCGTCGCCGAGGGTCTCCGCGCGCCAGCCGGGGATGGTCGGCTGGATCATCGCCAGGTTGGTCTTACCGCAGGCGCTGGGGAACGCGGCGGCGATGTAGTACGCCTTGTTCTCGGGCGAGATCAGCTTGAGGATCAGCATGTGCTCGGCCAGCCAGCCCTCGTCGTGGGCCATCGCCGAGGCGATGCGCAGCGAGTAGCACTTCTTGCCGAGCAGCGCGTTGCCGCCGTAGCCCGAGCCGTAGGACCAGATCTCGCGGTCCTCGGGGAAGTGGGTGATGTACTTGGTGTCGCTGCACGGCCACGGCACGTCGGCCTGACCCTCGGCCAGCGGAGCGCCGACGGAATGCAGCGCCTTCACGAACGGACGGTCGCTGCCGAGCTTGTCCAGCGCCGCCTGGCCCATGCGGGTCATCACGCGCATCGACACGACCACGTACTCGGAGTCGGTGATCTCCACGCCCAGCTTGGGGTCCTCGGCGCCGAGCGGGCCCATGCAGAACGGCACCACGTACATGGTGCGGCCCTTCATCGAGCCGCGGTACAGCTCGGTCATGGTGGCGCGCATCTCGGCGGGGTCGACCCAGTTGTTGGTCGGGCCTGCGTCGGCCTCGGTCTTGGAGCAGATGTAGGTGCGCGATTCCACGCGGGCCACATCGGAGGGGTCGGACAGGGCGAGGAAGGAGTTCGGTTTCTTCTTCTCGTCGAGCTTCTTGAAGGTGCCCGCTTCGACCAGCTGCGTGGTCAGGCGATCCCATTCCGCGTCGGAGCCGTCGGCCCAGACAACGCGGTCAGGCTGAGTGAGCTCTGCGACTTCCTGTACCCAGGCGAGCAGTTCACTGTGCTCGGTCGGCGCGGTGCCGTCGGATCCACGAAGACCAGGAATGGTCGCTGAGGTCATGAAAACTCTCCTGAGATGGGCGGGGGCGCCACCGTGGCGGGAAGACGTCCGGCAGCGAACCAGCCACCGCACAACCCCAATGGACGGCGTACAGGGCCGCACACGGACGGAGCCGCGCATCGACTGGCACGGAGCAGGACGCCCAGGTTCCTGCTTAAAGGTTAACGCGATATGACGATCGATAAGGAATCGGGTTCGCCCAACCTAGTACCCATCGACGGGTGGACCAATCGTTCTCGTCACACCTTGTCGAGTGTCTCGATATCGCGTTCGCAGGCGGAAAGTTGTGCGGGCTGCTCGGCGGCGAGGCGCCGGACGAGCGTGTCGAGCTCGGCGATGCGCCGGTCGACGGCCACCGCGCGGGCCGTGGATTCGCGCACGACATGTTCGGCCAGCTCCGCCTCCACGTCCACCAGTACAGCCGCGACACGCTGCTCGAGCTGGGCTTTCACATTCACCAGCGCCTCCGACACCCACTGTGACATGTGACTGCGTTCGGCCAGTTGCCCGCGCGCACGCACCACCCATGCCGCCGCACCGGCGCCGAGCAGCAACGCCACCGGCACGCTCGCCACATCGAGCGTCGGCACCAGCGACAGCGGCGCGACGATCAACCGGCCTAGACCGACACCGACCGACGCGCCGAGCGCGATCACCAGGTGATCTTCGACACCACGGTGCCTCGGCGTGGGTTCCGGACCCACTCGGGGCGCCGCGTCGTAGCGGCGCTGGGCGGGCGCGGCGGTGCCGATACGCCGCGCGGTCTCGAGCACGCGCTCGTCGATGACGGCGTCGACCGCGGCCGACAGCTCACCGGCGGCCTGCTGCAAGCGCTCGGGGTAGGCGCGCAGCTCGGTGCGGTCGCAGCGGTCGAGTTCGGCGCGTGAGCGCATGTGCAGGGCCCGGACCATGGCGCCCACCTCGGTCGACAGGTCGACGCGGGCCAGCTGCACCTGGCTGCGCACCGCCGCGAGACCGGTCTGTCTGCCGCCGTCGCGCTCGGCGAGCAGAGCGACCCGCTCCTCCCGGATACGCGCGGTCTCGGTACCCGTGCGCAGTGCGGTGATCTGCTCGGCGATGCGGGCCCTGGTGTCGGCGAGCACGCGGGCGAGCACAGCGGCACGGCGTCGGGCACCGTCGACCGGGGTCTGCGCGGTGGCCGCGGCGAGGGCGGCGTGCAGGGCGCCGAGACCGGAGCGGTCGAGCAGGGCGGAGTCGTCGGCGGCGCGGGCGGCCGCGGCCAACCGGGCCGAGACGGCGAGAATGTCGAGGTCGTCGCTGCCGCGGGCGGCGAGCAGCGCGAGGCTGCGCTCGCGCATCGCACGCCAGTCCTGGTAGGCGTGGAAGCCGTTCATGGCGAGCAGGATCGGGGCGCCCGCGCCACGCAGGCGGTCGATGAGGGCGAGCAGGTCGGCACCGATCACGCTGCCCGCGTCGAACAGGATCAGGGCCGGGGCGGGTTCGGTGGTCGGGGTGGCCGGATCGATCAGGTCAATGCGCGGTTCGAAGCGGGCTAGTTCGGTGCGCAGCAGGGTGGTGTTGGCGTCGTCGGGGGCGTAGAACAGCACGCTCGCGGCGGCGCCGGAACCGGCCATCGCCCGCAGCAGCGCCTTACCCTGCGGATTCCATCGTTCGATGACGGCGTCGACGTCGGCGGGCAGTGCGGCCTCGTCAGAGTCCGGCACTGCTCATCCGCTCCCAGGCTCTGATGTACCCGTTGTGGACGCGCAGCGCGGCGCGGCGGGCGGCGGGCGGCATATCGCTCGACACCACGGCCCGCCAGCGGGTGGCGCGCGAGAGCGCCTCGTCGGCGTCGCCGGGCGCGGGCGAGGGATATCCGGCGGCCAGGTGGGCGACCTGCGGGCAGGCCAGACCGGCGCACAACCCGATCCACAAGGCCTCGTCACCGGCCAGGTACTGCTCGATGAGCGCGCGGGCGCGGCCACCGTCACCGGGGACGGCGCGCGCGGCCAGCCGGACCAGCTCGTCGAGCAGTTCGCCCCCGCGCACGGCTTCGACCTGCTCGTAGCGGCGGTGGACCAGCCGGTGCAGCGGGTCGATGCCGCCCGCGGAATGCAGGATCTGGATCAGCGCGGCGGAGGTGAGATCCGGGTCGGCGCGCAGCGCGGTGAGCGCGCAGTCCACGCCGTAGAGGTCCCAGTTCTCGATGAGGCGCCTGCGGGCGTCCTGATCGGAACCGGCACCGATGAACAGGTCAGCGGCCAGCACCGACGGCACGTCCGGGCCGACCGCGAGCCTGCGCAGATCGCTCAGATCGGCCGCGTCGACACTGCCCGCCCGGGTGCGCGCCGCCAGCGAGGCGACCACCGGAACCACCGGCAAGCGCAGCTCACGGGCGAACCGTTCGGCGGCGGCCACGGCGTCACCCCAGCGCGAACCCATCGCGTCGGCCTTGTTCAGCACCACGATGCTGCGGTCCCTGGGCAGTGTTTCCAGCACTCGCAGATCGGCCGCCTGCGGCGCTCCGGCCAGCACGTACACCACAAGATCACCGTCGAGCACGGGATCGGGCAGTTCGGGCTGGTCGACCGGGTCGGTCTCCTGCGCGGACAGCAGTGCCAGCGCCGCGAGGACGGTGGTCCGCCCGCTGAGCGCACGCCCCGCAACCTGGATCCGCAACGGCCTGCGTCTGCGGTGTACTGCCGCCACGAGCCGCTCGGCGATCACCGGGTCGGTTCCCCCACCTGCGCCGAGGTCCGAGATCAGCTGATCGAGCTGGTCGGATGGCCGTGTCTGTGCGGTCATGGTCCCTGTCGGCATTTGCGCGCACCCCCTTTTCGGAGGGCATTCTGTCAGATCCGGCGTGAGGCGGCTGCGACGTAACTCGGCGCATGCTGGACAATGGACGACGTGAACGACGCCGCCAACCACCCTGTCGAGTCGGTTCCCGGGCCGCCGTCCACTGCCCCGGAGCACCTGAAGCTCTCGGAGATGCCGAACGAAGCGGGCCGCCGCTCGACCACCGGCTCCCGGCTCTACCCCCGCGTGACGAGCTTCCGCTCGCGCCGAGGGGCATTGACGCCCAACCAGCAGGCCTCCTGGGAACGCACCTGGCCGGTGATCGGCCGGGACGTGTCCAACGAGCCCATCGACGCCGACGCCTGGTTCGGGCGCAGCGCGCCGCTGGTCATCGAGATCGGTTGCGGAACCGGCACCGCCACGGCCGCCATGGCCAAGGCCGAGCCGCACCTGAACCTCATCGGCATCGAGGTCTACAAACCGGGCCTTGCCCAGCTGGTGCAGCAGGTGGAACGCGAGGAGATCGGCAATATCCGGTTGCTGCGCGGTGATGCCGTCGACGTGCTGGAGAACATGGTTGCCCCGGAGTCGCTGACCGGTGTGCGCGTGTTCTTCCCCGACCCGTGGCCCAAGGCCCGCCACCACAAGCGCCGGCTGCTGCAGGCGCCGACCTTCGCGCTGATCGCGAGCAGGCTGAAGCCCGGCGGGGTGCTGCACGTGGCGACCGACCACGCCGACTACGCCGAACACATTCTCGAAGTAGGCTCACAGGAACCGCTGCTCACCGGCCTGAACGACACCACCGGTGGCGACAGCGCGGCCAACCGCGACACCGCGCCGATCGGTTTCGACCGGCCGGTCACCAAGTTCGAGGGCAAAGGCCTGCGTGCCGGAAGCGTCATCAACGAGTTCATATGGGGGAAGATCGAGAGATGAGCGTGAGTGAGATCGCCCCCGAGATGCCGGAACTCGACCAGTCAGGTGCCGGCGCCGAGGCGTTGAGCGGTTCCGGGCCCGATGTCCGGCGCGTCCTGCTCGTCTGGGACGCGCCGAACCTCGACATGGGACTCGGCGCCATCCTCGGTGGACGTCCCACGGCCGCTTATCGTCCCCGCTTCGACGCGCTCGGCCGCTGGCTGCTCGCCAAGACCGCCGAGCTGTCGGTGGGTTCCAAAACCCGCATCGAAGCCGAAGCAACCGTCTTCACCAATATCGCCCCCGGCACCGCCGACGTGGTCCGCCCCTGGGTCGAGGCATTACGCAATGTGGGTTTCGCGGTCTTCGCCAAGCCGAAGATCGACGAGGACTCCGACGTCGACGCCGACATGCTCGCCCACATCGCCATGCGGGCCCGGCACGGCGGACTGGCCGGAATCATGGTCGCCTCCGCCGACGGTCAAGCCTTCCGCGAACCACTGGAAGCCATCGCCGCCAAGGGAACCCCAGCTCACGTGCTCGGATTCCGCGAGCACGCGAGTTGGGCAGTCACTTCCGATACTCTCGAGTTCGTCGACCTCGAGGACATCCCGGGAGTATTCCGGGAACCGCTACCGCGGGTGAGCCTCGATTCGCTGCCCGACGAGGGCGCATGGTTGCAGCCCTTCCGGCCGCTTTCTGCGCTACTCACATCTCGCCCTGGTCAAGGAGTCGCTTAAGTGTTCACCCGCTGGGGCGATCTGGTCTATCGGTTCCGATTCGCCGTCATCGCGGTGGTCGGGGCCGCGTTGTTGGCGCTGGGTGCCTACGGCATGGGCCTCGGCCCGCGCCTGACGCAGAGCGGCTGGTTCGACCCCGGCTCGGAGTCGGTGCAAGGCGCGGAGATCGCCGACCAGTCCTTCGGCCGCGACCACATGGCGGATGTCATCGTCATGTACAACGCCCCCGAGGGCAAAACGATCGATGACCCGGAGTTCCGGCAGAAGGCCGTCGACAGCCTCAGCAAGGCTGTCGCCGATCACCCCGACCACATCGACAAGATCAACGGCACCTATTGGAAGGTGGGCGATGCGCCCGCGGTGCCGTCGGCATTCGGGTCCAAGGACAAGAAGCACGCATTCGCCTCGATAGCCATCATCGGTGACAACGACACCACCGTCATGGCCAACTATCGCGCTGTTCAGGGCGCCTTCGACATCCCCGGCATCGATGTCGAAGTCTCGGGTTTGCAGCCACTCGGCGTCACCCTGACCGACACTCTCGACCACGACTCCAAACGCATGGAGCTGCTGGCCTTTCCGGCTGTGGCGGTGCTGCTGTTCTTCGTCTTCGGCGGCATCGTCGCCGCCGCCCTGCCCCTGATCATCGGTGGTCTGACGATCATCGGCGCGAACGGCCTCGTGATGGGGTTGACCAACTTCACCGAGGTCAACATCTTCGTCGGTGGCGTCGTTTCGATGATCGGTCTCGGTCTGGCGATCGACTACGGACTCTTCATAGTCAGCCGGTTCCGAGAAGAGCTGGCCGAGGGTTACGACACGGCTGCCGCCGTCCGAAGATCGGTGATGACCGCCGGCCGAACCGTTGTCTTCTCCGCGACCATGATCATCGCCAGCCTCGGCGGCATCCTGATCTTCCCGCAGGGCTTCCTGCGGTCGGTCGCGTACGGCACGATCGCCGCCGTCTCACTGGCCGCGCTCACCGCGATCACGATCCTGCCCGCGATGCTCGGCATTCTCGGTCCTCGCGTGGACATGCTGGGGCTCAAGCGATTCCGCAAGACCAAGACCGCCGACCAGATCGAGAACGGTTTCTGGGGCAACACGACCCGCTGGGTCATGCGGCACCCGCTCAAGATCGCCATTCCGATCACCGTCGGCCTGCTGCTGCTCATCATCCCGGTCAAAGACCTCGCATTCGGCGGCATCAACGAGAAGTACCTTCCGCCGGACAACTCGACCCGTCTCGCGCTCGAACACTTCTACGAGGTCTTCCCGCAGAAGAAGACGGACCCGATTCAGCTGGTCTTCGTCTCGGACAACACCACCGCGATCGGCAAGGTGTGGAAGGAAGCCAACCAAGCTCCCGGACTGGTCGGCCCGTTCGAGGTGCCGGTCAAATCACCCACTGACGCAACGGTTTTCCGCACCTCCGCCACCCTCGTGGATCCCACGGGCAGCGCCGAGCAGACGATCGACTACATCCGCGCGATCGAGGTGCCAGACGGCGTCACGATGTATGTCACGGGTCAGCCAGCGCTGATGGCCGACAGCATCGACACACTGCTGGACCTGATGCCGTGGATGATCTTGCTCGTGCTGGTCGCCACGACCGTACTGATGTTCCTGACGTTCGGCTCACTGGTGCTGCCGTTGAAGGCTGCCTTGATGAGCGCCCTCGGTCTCGGATCAACGCTCGGCATCCTGACCTGGATCTTTGTCGACGGTCACGGCGCAGGTCTGCTGAACTTCACGCCGCAGCCGATCAGCGCGCCGGTCTTGATGCTGATCATCGCGATCATCTACGGCCTGTCGACGGACTACGAGGTCTTCCTGCTGTCGCGCATGGTGGAGGCGCGTGCGCAGGGGGCATCCACCACGGAGGCCGTGCGGATCGGAACCGCGCAAACCGGTCGGATCATCACCGCCGCCGCGCTGATTCTCCTCGTGGTGACCGGCGCGTTCGCCTTCTCCGACATGGTGATGATGCAGTACATCGCCTACGGAATGATCGCCGCGCTGTTCCTCGACGCCACCGTTCTGCGCATGCTGCTCGTCCCCGCGATCATGAAACTGCTCGGCGACGACTGCTGGTGGGCGCCGAAGTGGATGAAGCGGATTCAGGAGAAGATCGGCCTGGGCGAACCCATCCTCGATGACGAACGTCCGCAGAAGGGCACCGTCGTCGACCTGGTGAAGACCACCCCGATCACCGACCCGCCGACCATGCAGATGGTCTCCGTCCCCGACGCGAAACTGGCCAAGACACCGCGTCGTCCGCGCACGGTGGCCGAGATCGAGGCCGAGGCGCCGACGCAGCGCATCGACAAGATCACCGAGTCCGCCGAACCGGCCCGGCCGCGCAAGCCGATGTCGCCGGATCCCACGCGGCCGCGCGCGTCGATGCTGTCGGGTGAGCCGACGCGCGTGCTGCCGGTTGTGCAGCCCGGTTCGGCGAAGCCTGTCGGCGCCGATGACGAGCCGACGCAGATGCTGCCTGCTGTGAAGCCGGATGCCCCCGCCCCTGAGCCCGGCAACGAAAATCGCCCCGGCCGTGGGGATTCGGGCATGCCTACGGGATCGTCCGAAGGTGGATCGAACCGTGGGGATGCGGCCACCCTCGGGGAGCCGACCGCGATCCGATCGGAACATGGGGAAACAGGCACTCCTGGGGACCCGACCGCGATCCGATCGGGACGTGGGGATACGGGTGCTTCCGGGGAGCCGACCGCGTTCCGGCCGGATCATGGTGCGGTCGCGCCTGGGGATCCGTCGGTTGGAAACCGTTCCGACCACCAGGTTTTCGGCACAGGTTCCGTAACCCCTGCCCCCGGCTCGGCAGCCGGAGATGACCAGAGCTACCAGGGGTCGGCACCCGTCGATTCAGCCGCGGGGAACCATTCGGGCCGTGCGGAATTCGGTGTCGACGGTGTGATCGGCGGTTCCGGCCCGGCCGATGTCGCTGCCCCTGTCGATGGTGTGATCGGCGGTCTCGACCTGCCCGATTCGCGGGGCAACGAGCCCGCGCCGCGCGGTTCGGAGCGGGTCAAGCCGCCTGCGGGATACAGCCCGACGACGCCTCGCATCTCGACGCCCGGCACGCCGGTCGGTGGTGAATTCCCCAGGGACACACCCGAATCCCGACCGAGCATCGTCGCTCCCGCTCGGCCGAGCACCGATACCCCGCGCCCGGTGACGCCGTCGCCGAGCATCGTGAACACTCCGCCCCCGGTGACGCCTCCGTCGGGCGTCGTGAACACACCACCGCCCAGCATCGTGCAGCCACCGACACCGCGTCCGGTGTCGCGTCCTTCCGACTTCCCGGCGGGTGGAACCTTCAACGGGTTCACTCCACTCCCGCGAACTGGCGACGAGGAGGCGGGTCGCCCCTCGGCGGATGCACCGGAACCGCAGGCACCCGCCGCCGACCGGGTCAGCCGACCCGATACGGAAGATGCTGCGCGCGAACCGGACTCACGTCCGCAGGGATTCGTTCCGCCCCAGACCGATCTGACCGCGACTCCCGGTGCTCACCGCGCGGATGCGCAGCAGGCCGCCGAGCCGGCGTTCGATCTCCCGGAATTCCCGGACCTGCCGATGCGCCACCCCGCGCCAGAGGACCGCGACACGCAATCGCAGAACCCGGCTGCCCAGAACGTCTTCGGCACTCCGGTACCCGTCGACCCACAGCAACTCCCGTGGACCGACGGTGCCCCGGGTGATGCGCCGACCGCCGAGGCAGCGGAGCCGCCGATGTCGGCCGGTGCGTCGTCGATGTGGGCGTCGATCGACAATGCGCGCCGGTCCGCGCAAATAGGTTCCCCGGACAACGCGCAATCGACCGAGAGCCGTACGCCGCAGGCCCCCACCACGCGGGAACAGACTGCCGCACAATCGGATACGAGTCGCACGCCGAACGTTCTGCGCCCTCAGGTCGCACCGCCCGGATTCACTCCGGTGTCTGCCGCCGAGCCCACCTCGCCGGAATCGCGCCCGGCCGAACCGGTGTCCCCTGCGGACGGCGAACCCGAAACCGCCCCCTTCACCGCAGCCGACGAGGCGGGCGATCAGGGCGCCACCGGTGGTCACGCGACCGGCGAAAGCTCGGGGGCGGCAGGCGGATGGCAAGCACCGCCCGGATTCACCCCGATCCCGAATTCCGATGCGGCAGAGCCGTCTTCATCGCCCGCCCCGGACGCGAACGGCGCCGCTTCCTCGGAAAACGGCTCGACCGCAACTCCCGAGGACGACCCCCAGGCGGACACCCGCACGGAGATCGAGAACTGGATGGCGCAACTGCGTTCCTCCCGCCGAGGCAGCACTCCGGTCGACGAGGGCCGCCACCACGGCGACGACGGCCGCACGGTGAGCGTCAACGAACTCCTCCGCCGCCGCAACGACGAAACTCCGTAAGCCCCCTCCGACCAGAACTCCGGCCACGGCCCCTCCGGGATCACCGTGGCCGGAGTCGTCTCCTCAACACATCCTCATGGTCCGACGCCGACCGGCTCGCTGGACAACTGATCACCACGCTCTGGTGGCGGCATCGGCCGAGTCGCTCCCGCCACCAGAGCGTGGTGATCGCCTGACCAGGTGTGCGCGGGGTGATGTCGCGTGGTTGGGAGCGCGGTAGGGGTGGGTTCGACGGGGTCAGGGCTTGGGGTCGGGGGTGGCGAAGGCTTGGGCGTAGCGGGTGCCGGTGAGGAGTAGGAGGGTGCCGACTGCGAGGAAGGCCGCGACGCGGATGAGGCCGGAGAGGGTGGCCAGGTCGAAGAGGAAGAGTTTGGCGAGGGCTGCCGCGACCACCAGGAGGCCGGAGGCCAGGCACACTTTGGCGACGGCGGGGGCGGTGCGGAGGTTGCGCAGGCCGACGAAGAGTGCAGTGGTCGCGGCAGCCATCCAGATGATGGTCGCGATGCTGTGGCCGATGAGGAAACCCTGTGTGCCACTGAGAGCCACACCCGTCGAAACCGTCGCCACCAGGACGAAATACAGGCTGGCGAGGCTGACGGCGACCCATGTTCCGGTGATGAGCGTGTCGTTCCCGCCGGGCAGTCGCCGCACGGTCCAGGCGACCATCGCGGCGGTGCCGAGGCCGAGCAGTGCGGCGAGCACGGTTGCACCGTCGAGATTTCGGATCGCGAGGCTTTGTGTCGCAAGGGTTTCCGGGTCGGCTATCGCGAATAGAACAAATCCGCTGAGCAGGGCGAAGGCAATGCCGAGTACCGCGCAGACCCGGTTCCGGCCGGCTGCGGCGACACCGAGGAACGCGAGCGCGACCGTGAACAGCGCGGTCGGCAGGAAATGCGGATTGTCACCGGTCGCCGTGATGCAGGTTTGCAACAGCACAACCGCACCGGTGAGCGCCGACACCAGAGCCGTGTGACGTGGGATGTTCAGCCGTGCAGCTATTTCCGGTCGAAGCGCGGTCGCGGCCACGGTGAGGAGCACGCAGGCCAGCACACCGGTGATGAATGCGGAAGTCGCTCGGTCGAACAGCGGCGCTGCGGCGACCACCGACAATGCGGTGAGGGCGATGGTCACACTGGCGGTGATGTCCCCGGCGCGACGCCGCACCGTCAGCAGAGCACCGACGATTCCGACCACCGCACACGCGACCGCCGCCATCAGCAGCCCTTGCCGCTGCGCTGCCTCCTCCCCGGCAATTCCCGCCTCGAAGCTGCTCACGGCGATCAACCCGAGCGCGGCCAGTACCACCGGCAGGGTGCGCGCAACATGCAGCACCGGCCAGTCCCGCCGCATCTGCACCGGCACCCCGGCCGCCTGCAACACCACGAGAAACGCGAGCAGCATCAACTCGCTCGCCACCACGGGCGACAACACCGCCGCCCCGACCACAACCCCCACCGCCAACGGCTGCGACTGCCACCGCATCGCCAACCCGAGCCCCACCAGCGCAACAATCAACGCCACCGCGAGCCCGACCCCACCCGGCACCCACCGGTAAAAGCCGGTCACCGCAACAACATCCAGATACAGCCCCGCGATCCCGGTGGAAACCAACGCCAATCCACCGACCCGCCCACCGGCCCGCCCCATCACCCGGCAGCCCACCCCAACCAATGCCACCGAAAAAACGCCGCCCGCAACAACTCTCGCCACCGGCCCGAAGAACCCCGCCTGAGCCGCCAACACCAACAACATCAACACCCCGATCAAGGTGACCCCAGCCCCGGCCACCGCCAGCACCCGCGCGATCACCCCCTCCCGCTGCCACCACGCAACCCGAAGCTCCACCCCAACCGGCCTCACCGGCCCAACACCCGGCCCTCGACCGCCAGGCCCACCGTACGGCGCCTGCACATACGTCCCCGCTCCCGATGCGTAATCCGGCACGGAGCCGCGCACGGCAGTCCCCGGCGCAGGAGATCCGTCCCGCACCGGCGGCATCGCAGTCGGCACCGCGAACCCGGGCTCGCCCGGAACGGGCACTGCGGATCCGGATGTCGCCGGACCGGCCGAAGTAGATCCGGGCACCGATTCAGGCGGCCTGGGTCCGGCCACAGACCCACCCGAGCTCGCCTGACCGTGCGTCGGGAAACCTTCGGCCGCGTACTCCGGCACTCCTTGCCCTTGTCCGATCGGGTAGCCACTCGTCGCGCCCCACACAGCCCGATCAGCACCATCGCCGGAACCTGTAGCCGACCGAACGTCACCACGAACCGCGCCACCACGAGCCGCGGCCAGACGAGCCTGCGCGAGCAACCACCCGGCGGATTCCTGTCCCGTCGGCACTCGCCCACCGAATTGCGTACCAACCGACTGCCCAGGCCGGCTCAACTGTTCACGCAGGACACCCAGATCCGCACCGACACGACCCAACCGTGTCCCGAGGGTCGTCAATTCGTCCGAGAGGCGTGCGACCAGCGCAGGATCGATGGCGTTCATGAACCCATCGTCCGCGTACCCCGGTCGCCGGGCATGAGTAGAACCACCCGGGTGGGGTGGTTCTTCCTACCTGATCATTGGCCGAGGAAGCGGCGCCATTGCACCATCAGGGGGTACTTGGCGGTGACGGAGCCGAAGCGGACGCGGCCGTGGACCACCAGGTGCAGTGGGCCGATGGGTGGGCCGGTGCGGACGCGGTTGTTGGCGCTGGAGCCGATGAGGGTGAGGCCGTTGAGGTCGACGGTCGCGGCGGCGGGGACGAGCAGGGTGAGGCTCGTGCAGTAGTCGTCGACCTGGATTTCGACGACCTGGGTCTGCATCACGGCCGAGGTGAAGTCGAGGGTCACCCCGGACATCAGGCCGTTGAGGTGCAATCTCGGCGGCACCTGCCACGGCCCGCGCCGCTGCACGCTGGACAGCCTGCTGCGGATGACGGCCGGATTGGTGCCGCCCGGTACGGGTGTGTGGCGGGGTTTGGGCATGGCGGCCGGTTGGGGCGCGCCCGCGACTCGCATGCCGGGCAGGTCGACGAGGACGGCGTTCAGTTCGCCGCGCGTCTTGGCCGCGAGCGCGGTGTCCATCCGCTCGGTGAACTCGCCGAGCGACAGCATGCCGAGGCCGACGGCTCGCTGTAGCAACTGGCCGACGTGTTCGCGTTCGGAATCGGAGACGCGCAGGTCGCGGTCGCCGACCGGGCCCGCCGTCGGCGTGCCGGGGACGAAGGCGCTGGGAGCGACGAGGGAATCGGGACCACCCATGTTTCGAGGCTAGCCAGGAACACCGACCGGCGCATCAGGGCAAACCCCCAATTCCGTGTCCTACTCGAGGCCCTGTTCGATGGCGTAGCGGGTGAGTTCCACCCGGTTGGCGAGCTGAAGTTTGCGCAGCGTGGCCTGCACATGGTTCTCGACGGTGCGGTGCGAGAGGTTGAGCCGCGCGGCGATCTGCTTGGCGGACAACCCCTTGGCGACCATCCGCAACACTTCGGTCTCGCGTTCGGTCAGCGACGGCCGGTGTGGTTGATCGGGTTCGGCGGGTGCGGTGGCCATGCGCCGGTATTCGCCGAGCACCACGCCGGCCAGGCCCGGCGTGAACACCGGCTGACCGGCGGCGGTGGCGCGCACCGCGTCGACGAGTTCGGCGGCCGACGCGCTTTTCACCAGATACCCGCTGGCCCCGGCTTTGATCGCCTCGAGCACGTCGTCGCGTTCGTCCGAGGCCGAGAGCACAAGCACCCGGCTGTGCGGTGATACGCGGAGCACTTCGGCGGTGGCGGTCGCCCCGTTGCCGTCGGTGAGCTGCATGTCCATCAGCACCACGTCGGGTTGCACGGCGGCGGCGCGGCGGGTGGCGGTGCCGACCCCGTCGGCGGTGGCGGCCACGGTGAACCCGGCCTCGGTGAGGTCGCGCGAGACGCCCTCGCGCCACATCGGATGGTCGTCGACCACCATCACGCTGATGTCGCCCATCGCTGCTCCTAGCTCGCTCGGTGCGCCGCGTGGCGCGGGATCCGGAATTCCCATTCGGTGCCGAAGTCCTCGCTCAGCAGTTCGGCGGTGCCGCCGAGCGCCGAGATGCGCCCGACGATCGAGCGCGAAACACCCATCCGCCCCTCGGCAGCCGCTTCGGCCAGCCTGCCCGGTGCGATGCCGACACCGTCGTCGCGCACGCTCACCACCAGCATGTCACCGGTGTCCTCCAGCAGCACATAGGCTTTCGCCGCCGCGCCGGCATGCAGCTCGACATTGGACAGCGCGGTCGCCACCGCAGCCGAAATCTCCTGGGCGACAATCCTTCCGACGAGCACCGGGTCGCCGGGCGTGGCCACCGAGACCTTCGGCGTGGCGCGTGCGGTGAGCAACGGCCGCAGGTCGACCTCGGCCGCACCGGAATCGGCCTGATCACCCTGTTCGGAGAGCAGCACCCGAAGCGCCACCTCCTGCTCACCGGCCCGCTGAGCGAGTTCGCCTGCCGCCCCGCCTATCTCGCCGCCGCGCCGTTTGATGTAGGCGAGCACCTGCAGCACCCCGTCGTGCACTTCACGCGCCAAACGCTCGCGTTCCTGCGCGGCGGCGGTGATCCGCAACGCCCGTTCGAGCTGCCCCTGCGCACGCCGCGCCGTATTGGCCGCCAATCCGAGCGCCAACCCCACCGACACCAGCACGGGCGCGGTCGCATCACCCCACACGTCCTGACCCCACTGGTCACGCACGGTCACCACGACTGCCGACATCACAAGCCCAGCGACAACTCCCGCGACGGGTCCGCGCAGGATCGCCATCGAGATCACCGAGTTGGCGATCCACAACGTGGTCGGCAGGGTCTGGTGCCCGTGATACCAGTCGTAGTCGGCGACGAGCCGGGTGGAGGCGATCAGCAGCACCGTCACCACCTGGTCGCCGACGACGACCCACCCGCGAATCCGGCTGGTCGCCTCGGGGAAGTACCACTGCGACAACAGCAAAGCCGAGGTACCCGACCAGATCGCCATCAGCGCGATCAGTACCCAGCTCAGCCGTGGATGCTGGTAGTAGGGCACCGACGCGATCTGCTGGCCGATCGCGTACAGCAACGTGACCAGCCGGAATGCCTGGGCGGCCCGCCACAGGGGCGCGGTCGCCGCGTCGGCCGAGCTCAGCTCAGCTGTGTGGGTCCGCATCGCCGGACTCGTCTGTCGCCTTGCGCAACCGCGCGGTCACGTCGAACCGGCCCGGCTCGGGTTTGTCGGGTTCGGCGTCGAACAGGCCGCCGTCCCCGGCACCGGCGAGCTCGCCGTACGCCTCGTCGGGAGTGTCCGCCAGCAGATAGCGAATCGCTGTGTTGCCCACCGCGATCAGCGGCACGGCCAGCAGCGCGCCCGCGATCCCTCCGACGACAAGGCCCGCGGTGATCGCCAGCACCACCGCCAGCGGATGGATGCTCACCGCGCGCCCGAGCAGCAACGGTTGCAGCACATGCCCTTCCAGCTGCATCACCGCGATGATGATGCCGAGCACGATCAACGCGGTGACGAAACCCTTGGTGACCAGCGCGATGAACACCGCGACGAACCCGGCCACGACCGCGCCGATGATCGGGATGAACGCGCTGATGAACACCAGCGACGCCAACGGCAGCGCAAGCGGAACGTGCAGAATCGCCAGCCCCGCACCGATGCCGATCGCGTCGACACCGGCGACGACCACGGTGGCCCGCACGAAACCGACGAGCGTGCCGAAGCCCAGTTCGCCTGCGGTGCGCACCTTTTCGCGATGCGGTGTGGGCACCACCCGGGTGATGAAGTTCCAGATCTGATCGCCGCCGTAGAGGAAGAAGATCAGGATGAACAGGATCAGGAACGCGCCGGTGAGGATGTGACCGATGGTCGTGGCGGTGGTGAGCGCGCCGCTGGTGAGGCTTTCGCGGTTGTCCTGGATGGTGCGCACGATGGTGTCGCCCGCACTGCGGATCTGCTGGTCGCTCAGGTGCGCGGGCCCGTTGATGAGCCAGTCCTGCACCTTGTGCACGCTGTTGGTGACCTCGTTGGACAACGCGGGCACACCGTCGACGAACTGTTCGACGACGAAGGTCATGATTCCGGCGAGCAACCCGATCGACCCGATCAGCGCTACCGACACGCCGATCGCGCGCGGAATCCCCACCCGCTGCATCCAGTCGACCAGCGGCGCGAGCAGCGCGGCCGCCAGCAGCGCGATGGCCAGCGGAATCACGACCGTCGCGAACTTCTGCACGATCATCCCCAGCGCGATCAGCGCCGCGAAGATGATCAGCAACCGCCAGCACCACGCGGCCGTTTTACGGACCAGCGGATGTACTGCCTCGGCGTCGGAACGCCACGGCGTGGACGCGGGCCCGGAATCCGGCTTCTGGACGGTCACCCGAGAGAGCCTATCGGTCGCAACGCTAGATTGGTTGTCGTGTCGGCGCCTCTGGAAGCGGTCAAACAGACCATGCGAACGCGCTGGCCGCTGTATCTGACCTCGGTACTGCTGGCCAATGCCTTCGGCGCGGTGCTGGTCTGGGCGTTCATCCAGTACGGCCTGCCGGTTCCCGAGGGTCATCAGGGTGGCGTGCGCGAAGCGGGCCTGCTCGCCCCGCTCGTCGTGTTCGGTGCCGCCGCGGTGCTCAGCATCATCGCCGCCGCCATCATGTTGCGCCCGGTGATGCGCTGGCAGATGCGTGGTGGTCCGCCGAGCAGGCGCGAACAGATGGCGGCGCTGCACGTGCCGTTGCGGCAGTCGATCGTGCACCTGGTCCTGTGGATCATCGGTGGTGCCATCCTCGCCGCGCTCATCATCGCCGAATCGCCGGAGCTGGCGGGCGCGGTGATCGTCACCGAATGTATGGCCGCCACCATCGTGTTCGGCTTCACCTACATGCTCGGCGAACGCATTCTGCGCCCGGTCGCGGCCGAGGCGCTCACCGAGGGCACCTTCGACCACACCCTCACCCCCGGTGTCGGCACACGCATGGCGATGACCTGGGGAATGGGCACGTTCGCGCCGACCATCGCGATCGTGCTGCTGTGCGTCACCCAGATCTCCTCGGATGTGAAGTTCTCGGCGAAGTCGCTTGCCATCTCCATCCTGCTGCTGTGCGGCGTGGTGATCCTGCAGGCGCTCGCGCTGTCGATGCTCACCGGATCGTCCATCTCCGACCCTGTTCGTCAGCTGTCCCAAGCCATCAACAGGGTGCAGGCGGGCGCGCGTGACGTGCAGGTCGAGGTGTACGACGGCAGCGAGATCGGCCTGCTGCAGGTCGGTTTCAACCGGATGATGGAAGAGGCAGCCAAACGTCGCAAGCTGCAGGAACTGTTCGGTCAGCACGTCGGTGAGGAAGTCGCGCAGCGCGCGCTGGACTACGGGACCGAACTCGGCGGTGAGACCCGCTTCGTCGCGGTGCTTTTCGTCGACATGGTCGGGTCGACCGCCGCCGCGGCCGAACGTCCGCCCACCGAGGTGGTGAGCCTGCTCAACGAGTTCTTCCGGGTGGTCGTCGACGTGATCGACCGCCACCACGGCTTCGTCAACAAGTTCGTCGGCGACGCCGCCCTCGCCATCTTCGGCGCACCGCTCGACCGCCCCGACGCACCGACCGCCGCCTTGGCCGCCGCCCGCGAGCTGCGGGAGGCGCTGCGCGAGGTGACCACCCTCGATGTCGGCATCGGCGTGTCGGCGGGACTGGCAGTCGCGGGCAATATCGGCGCGGCGAATCGCTTCGAATACACCGTGATCGGCGACCCCGTCAACGAGGCGTCGCGACTCACCGAACTGGCCAAAGAGCACCCCGGCCGCGTTCTCGCTTCGGGTAGCGCGCTGTACTTCGCCTCGGAAAGCGAGCAAGACCATTGGGAGACCGGCGACGAGGTCCAGCTGCGTGGCAGACGCAGAAAAACCCGCCTGGCCTGGCCGAAGCCGGTGGCGGCCACGCCCGGTGTGGACCAGGGAGAACAGTCGCGTTCGCTAGGCTGACATGGTGACGGCCGACGGCGACCTAGCAGGCGATCCCGCCGCGCATCCGGTCGCGCGCCGAGGAAACCGTTTTCGCTGGGTGAAATGGGTACTCGGCGCGATCCTGCTCGCGCTGCTGGTCGGCGAGGGCGTGTACCTGTGGCCCCGGCTGCACGAATCGTGGCGCACGCTCACCGAGATCCACTGGGGCTGGGTGCTGCTGTGCGTGTTCGCCCAGGCCGTGTCCATGAGCGGGTTCGGGCGGGTGCAGAAGCAGCTGCTGCACGCGGGCGGGGTCGACGTGAGCCAGGGCAAGTCGGTGTCGGTGGTGTACGGCGCCACCGCCATGTCGCTGACCCTGCCCGCGGGCCAGGTGTTCTCCACCGCCTTCACCTACCGCCAGACCCGGCGCTGGGGTGCGAGCCCGATCGTCGCGTCGTGGCAGCTGGTGTTCTCCGGCGTGGTCGCCGCCGCCGGGCTCGCGCTGCTCGGTATCGCCGGCGCTGCCCTCGTCGGCCAGGGCATCGGCGTGAAACTCATCGCCACCCTGGTGCTGCTGGGTGCGGTGCTGGTGGCGGGCTCCTATCTGGCCAGGCATCCGGGCACGCTCGAGGCGATGCTGCGCAAGGTGCTCGCGCTGGTGAACCGATTACGGAAAAAGCCCGCCGACCACGGCATTCCCAAGCTGGCCGAGATCCGGGCGCAACTGGAATCGGTCGACCTGGGCAAACGTGACGGCGCGCTGGTCGGGGTGTGGGCGCTGGTGCACCGGTTCGCCGACGTGGCCTGTCTCGGCGCGGCGTGTTACGCGGTGGGTGCCGATCCCAAGCTGTCGGGCCTGCTCATCGCGTTCGCCGCGGGCAAGGCGGTGGGTTCGATTCCGTTCGCGCCCGGCGGCATCGTCTACGTGGACGCCACCTTGATCTACGGTCTCACCGCCGGTGCGGGTCTGCCCGCTGCGCAGGCGGTCGCCGCCGCGTTCGTGTACCGGTTCGTGAGTTTCATCCTGGTCGCGATCGTCGGCTGGATCGTTTTCGCGTTCCTGTTCCGCACCAAGCAGGCCGACGACGAGGAATACGAAGCCGAGTTCAAGCAGCGCCGGATCTAGCGCAGCGCGCGCACAGCCGCCCGCCACCCGAGCAGGAACAGCGCGAGCACCGAAGCCGCCACGATCATGAAGCTCACCGCGGTCCCCTGCCCACTCACGGCCCGCAACACCATCCCACCGACCAGCGTCGACCCCCAGATCACCACGCCACTCGGCCACAGCGCCGCCGGATCGAACCGCCGCCCCCGCGCGATGGCCCAAGCAATCCCCCACCCGACGAGAAGCCCGACCGCGAACGGCCACACCGTCTTCACCAGCCCGGCAAGCACATCCTCGTCGTGACTACGCCGCCCGATCGCACAAAAAACGATCACTAGCAGGGCGTCGACAGCAAAAGGCGCGAATCTCTTCACACCGAGCAGCCTAAGGCGGCACCTGATCCCGCAAGCACATGGGTAACTCACCGGGCACGGGCTAGCGTGACCCGCTGCCCAGTCTGGCCGCCGACGCAAGTCTCACCGCACCTGAGTCCGGCCAAATTCCCGGAGAGGCGGAACAGCTCAAGCGTCCGGGGTGGCCAGGGACTTCAGGAGGACGGCGGCCAAGCGGGAGGTGGCGTCACCGCTGTCGACATCGGCTATGTGGACCGCGAACGCCAGGTCGCCCATCGTGGCGAGCAGCCAGCCGTCGGATCCGCCGGTCGCGGCGAACGCGGTGACGTCGCGGAAGCCACGCAGCGCGGCGGTTTCCGGCTTGTTGATGCCCTCGTGCATCATCGCGCGCAAGCGGTCGACGGCGGGTTGGGGCAGGGCGGGGATCGGGTTGTCGACCTTGCCCGGCTTGCCCGCCTCGATCATCGGCGCGGCCACCTCGCCACGTGCGATGGCGGCGGCGGCGAGCGCCATGCCGAACGGGCTGGCCAGCACCGCATCGGAACCGGCGCCCTGACGCACCTGTTCGGTGCTGCGCCCGGGTGCGGCGATCCGTCCGGTGACCTCGTCGAGCCCGGCCACCTTGAAGTCGACACCCACGCCGAGCGCGGCGGCGGCCTCCGAGGCTTCCTGCACCGAAACATCCTGCGGCGCTTTGTTCTTCGTCGCGGCGGCTACCGCGCGGAACAGCTCCATCGTGCCGCCCGCCGGGAACAGCCCGGTGAACGCGATGGGCCCCTTCTCGGTGGCGTAACTGTTCTGCGCGACCGCGACAACGGCACCGGTCGACGGCTGGATCGCCACCACCGAGGCAGGCGTGCCGACGCTGACCACCGCGTCCTCGGCGGCCCGCTGCAGGCGCTGGTCCATGGTCGCGGCGATGTCGGGACCGGCGGGGCCCTGGTATCCGGCCACCTGGTTGACGAACCGTCCGTCGGCCTCGAAGATCTGGACGCCCCAGCCGGCCGTGGCCTCCAGGCTGGCCTTCCACACCTCGCGCAGCGAGTCGAGCATCGGCGACCAGGTGCGGCGGTCGGCGGAGATCAGCTTGGGCTGCTTCTCCATCACCACGCCGGGCACCTTGGCCATCCTCGGCTCCAGAATGGCGAAATCGCCTTCGCGCAGATTCACCGCGACCACCGGCTTGCCCTGTGAGGCGGCGAGCTGCTCCATCAGGTAGGGCCCGGTGATGAGCGGGGCGACGGGTTCGATGGCCTCGGCAAGTGCGTTGGTGGAGGCGACGAGGTCGCCGGTACGGGCGGGATCGATCTTGATGACATTGATGATCTGTTCGGTCATCAGCGGCTCGCCCGCCAGGTCGACCACGCGCGGCGGCGGCTTGGCCGTGGTTCGCACGAGCTTCACGGTGCGGTTGTTCGCCAACTGCGGCATCACCACGGCAGGGTCCCAGCTGATCCGCCAGCCGATGGCGAGCTTGCGGACGGTGCCCTGCAGCGTGTAGCTCCAGTCCTTGTTCTCGCCGAAGTTCCAGGCCACGTCCATGCTGAAAATGGCCGACTGCGCGTCGAGATCGATGACCTGGGTCTTCTCGTAGTCGACGGTGCCCGACTGCAGGCCCTCGAACATTTGCTTGATGGTTGCCGAAGCGGCGGCCGGGTAGGAGGTCAGGTCGGCGGCTTTGGTGTAGTCCTGTTTGTCGAGCAGCTCGGTGAACCGCTGGACCACGGTCTCGGACTCACTCGTCTTCCCACCCACGCCGCACGAGCACAGTGCCATGGCGAGGGTCGCAACCCCCGCGATCGCCATTGCGCCCCGGACGCGAAAGCGGCGGGATCCCCACACATCCATATCGCCCACTCTTCACTCTTGCCACTCCGGTAACAAAACAACCGTACCGGAAGTTGACCCGTCTCCGATGCCCCGGTAAACGGGACGCTATCCGACCTCAGCACATCGATTGTGCCCGAACTCCGACCCCGTGAGGGGGTGATTTCGAACCTCGCCCTGCCAGTGGCAACAACTGGCGCGCTTACCGTACCGGCAGGCCCGCGCACTTGTGAGTATCTCGCATCGTCTGGCGATTCACAGCGAGGGTACCCATCGACACTCCCAACCAATCGCGCGCCACCGGCCGTCCGATTTCGCGTTCACCCACGGCACAATCGCGCACCCGAATTTCGGCGTAATCTTGTAATCACTGCAATACATGCACTCTCCGACAGCAGGTGATCATCATGCGCAACGCACATCGCGAACGCGGATTCGGCCGTCCCGGCGGCTGGCAACAGGCCGACCTACCCGACGCGGCCGACGCCGCCGACTGGTTCGCCGGACGATTGCCCGCCGACTGGTTCACCGGCCCGCCCGAACTCGAGATCGACCGCGACGAGATCGTCGTCGTCGGTGAACTCCCCGATCCCGGCGACGCGGACGCACCCGCCTCGGCGGCGACCCGCGAGGGCGCGCTCGCTCGCTTCCGCGAGTCGACCCGCCCGGCGCGCATGCGCATCGCCGACGAGGCCCAGCGCCGGTACGGGCGAAGTGTCGCCTGGGGCGTTCGCGTGAACGGTGAGCGAATCCTGTTCACCCACTTGGCCGTTCCCGTGATGACCCGCCTGCGTCAGCCCGAACGCCAGGTGCTCGACACCCTGATCGATGCGGGCGTCGCCCGTTCCCGCGCCGACGCGCTGGCCTGGACGGTGAAGCTGGCGGGCAAGCACGCCGAGAGCTGGTTGGCCGAATTGCGCGAAGCCATGCGCAAAGTGGACGACCTACGCGCGGAAGGCCCTACCGGCCTCTGAGTTCCACGGCCCCGGCACACGGAATGTCCGCCCCGACGACGGTGCGACGATCCGGCGCCGGGGCCGCGGGTTAGGCTCGACGCATGGAGACGTCCGTGCAGGCCACCGGTCCGATTCTCGTGCTGAACGGGCCGAACCTGAACATGCTCGGCACCCGTCAACCACAGATCTACGGCTCCGACACCCTCGACGACGTGGTCGCCCTCTGCGAACGCACGGCGGCCCGCTTCGGGCGCGAGGTGGTGGCCTTCCAGTCCAATCACGAAGGTGCCCTGATCGATCGGATCCATCAGGCGCGCGGCGTCGAGTCGGCCATCGTCGTGAATCCCGGTGGCCTCACCCATACTTCGGTCGCCCTGCGCGATGCCCTGGTGATCCCGGAGGTCCCGATCGTCGAGGTGCACATCAGCAATGTGCATGCCCGCGAGGAATTCCGGCACCACTCCTTCGTCTCCCCCATCGCCACCGCCGTCATCGCCGGACTCGGCATCCAGGGTTACGCGGCGGCGATCGAGTTCCTGAGCACGCGGGTCTAGGCCAGGCGGAAGACGGGGAATCCCGGCGCGATCGCGGCGAGTTCCTCGTCGGTCGAGTCCTTACCGACACCCTCGAAGAAGGCGCCGACCTCCCAGCCGAATTTCTTCAGGTAGAGGCGCAGCACCGGCACCTTGTCCGCGTCGGGAACCTCGGTGGCCGAGAAGGTTTCGGCCTTGCGGCCGAGCCGCAGTTCGCCCCCACCCGCGACGCGCAGATTGCGCACCCATTGAGTGTGGCCGCGTGGCGCGACCAGATAACGCGTGCCGTCGGCGTCGGCGAGCACGTTCACCATGGTGGTGCGCCATTCGCCGCTGGTGCGGCCGCGCACGGCGAGCAGCCGCGAACCCATGATGCTGATGCCGAGTCTCGGCAGCCAATTGACGACTCCGAGCAGTGTCGCCTCGATACCCGAGGGAGCCAGGTAGCGACTCGCGTTCTCCATGCCCCAAGCATGTCAGCCGTCGATCGGGAGCGAGCGTCGAGATCCGATTTGCCCGTTTTCGCAAAAGCATTGCCGCGATGAGATGTAGTACATATGCTACATCTCATCGAAGGTCGATGACTGGGAGGAATCATGGCTTCGAGTAACGGCGTCGTTCTCGACGTCCAGCGGTTGCGGATGCGCTACGACGAGGCGGATGTGCTGCACGATGTGACATTTCAGGCCACACGCGGGGAGGTGCTCGTCATGCTCGGGCCGAACGGCGCGGGCAAAACCACCACGATCGAGATCCTCGAGGGGTTCCGCAGGAGGTCGGCCGGTCGGGTCGACGTGCTGGGGGCCGATCCCGAACACGGTGACGAACACTGGCGCGCCAGGGTGGGTGTGGTGCTGCAGTCCTGGCGCGATCACGCGAAATGGCGTGTGCGCGAACTACTTCAGCACCTCGGCACCTACTACCGTCCCTACGCCACGGCGAATATCCAACGGCCCTGGGACACAGACGAGCTCATCGAACTCGTCGGCCTCACCGAGCAGGCGGGCGCGAAGATCGCCACGCTCTCGGGTGGGCAGCGGCGCAGGCTCGATGTGGCCATCGGCATCGTCGGCAGGCCCGAACTGCTGTTCATGGACGAGCCGACCGCCGGTTTCGACCCGGCCGCGCGCCGCGATTTCCACGATCTGGTGCACCGGCTGGCCGATCTGGAGAACACCACCGTCCTGCTCACCACCCACGATCTCGACGAGGCCGAGAAGCTGGCCGACCGCATCCTGATCCTGGCCGGTGGGCGGGTGATCGCCGACGGGTCACCCGACGCGCTCGCCCGCTCGATCGCGGGGGAAGCGCAGGTGAGCTGGACCGTCGACGATCAGCGGTTCGTGCACACCACCACCGAGTCCACCAAGTTCGTGCACGAGCTGTTCACCCAGCACGGCACCGACATCGCCGACCTCGAGGTGCGCCGCGCCTCGCTGGAAGACACCTATATGACACTGGTCCGGCGCGCCGAGTCCGGCGAGACCGTCCACGCCCTCACGGAGGTGACCCGATGAACACCGCTCTGCGCGCCGGTTTCGCCCGCGGCCTGATCGAATTGCGGCAGGTCTACACCAACGCGCCCGATCTGATCGGCCAATTCCTCACCCCGGCAATCACTCTCGGAGTGCTGTTCCTGCTGCGCGACCGCGACTACGGCGACAGCGGGCTCGGTATCGCCGAGCTGGCGGTACCCGGCCTGCTCGGCAGCATCATCGCCTTCAACGGGATGTACGCCATCCTCAATGTGCTGGTGCTCGACCGCGAGGACGGCACGCTGCTGCGGGCCAAAGCGGTGCCCAAGGGCATGGCCGGCTACTTCGTCGGCAAAATCGTGAGCACCACGGGGGCGGTGGTGGCGCAGGTGGTTATCGTGCTCGGTGTGGGAATGGCGATCATCGGCGGCTCCTCGCTGAGCGGACCCGGCGCGGTGGCGACCTTCGCGTGGGTGCTCGTGCTCGGCCTGCTGGCCGTGCTGCCGATCGGCGCCATCCTCGGCAGCGTGCTCGACACCAGGACGGCCTTCCTGCTGACCATCCCGCTGATGGGCCTGATCGCGATCTCCGGCGTCTTCTACCCGATCACCGCGCTGCCCGGCTGGTTGCAGGTGCTCGGCCAGCTGTTCCCGATGTACTGGCTCGCCCTCGGCATGCGCTCGGCGCTGCTGCCCGGCGAGGCCGTCGGCATCGAACTCGACCAGTCCTGGCGTCATCTGGAAACAGTTGGGGTCCTCGGCATCTGGGCCGTCGTCGGCTTGGCTCTCGCCCCGGTCGTGCTGCGCCGGATGGCCGAGCACGAGTCGGGCGCGACCATGGCGACGCGCCGGGACAAGGCGATGCAGCGTGCCTTCTGAGGTCATCTACAACCGCATCGCGATGCTGCGCGCCGAGCGCGGCATCTCCCGGCGCGACCTCGCCGAAGCACTCGGTGTGCACTACCAGACCATCGGCTACCTCGAACGCGGCGAATACAGCCCGAGCCTGCACCTGGCGCTGCGCATCGCGGCCTATTTCGAGGTAGCCGTGGAGGTGGTGTTCTCCACCGAGCCGTTCCCCCGGCTCGGCACCGGAACGGCCTAGAACGAGCGAACCGTCCGACCCCACGTCGGACGGTTTCGCCGCTGCCTCAGGAGTTCTCGCCGCGCATCAGCTCATAGGTCGACACGGGCTTGCCCGCGACCTCGCTGGCCGCGATGGCCTTGCGCCAGAACGACTGCGCCAGGTGCGAGAACGCGGCGTCGACACCGACCTCCTCGCTGGCGTCGATGATGTGCTGCGCGCCCGCGTCCATCATCTTCAGGCTGGCCAGGTCGGCCCAGCCGCCGTTCTGGTTCGCCACCGAGAACTGCTCCATGAAGTACGGGAACGCCTCGCTGGCGCGGACCGCGAACGGAACGAACTGGGCGATGTCGTGACCGGACTTCGAGATCACGGCGGTGGCCTGGTCGAAGGCGAGCAACCAGGGGTGGAAGATCACCAGCAACGCCTGGTAGAAGACCTGCGCCAGGCCGTCGTCGGCGCCGAGGTACTCCTGCGGGCTCAGCGGGCGCAGCAGGTCGGCGTGCGCGTCGAACACCGCCTTGGGGCCGCTGTAGAAGATGTAGGACGCGGGATGGGCGATATTGTCGCCCGCCGACATCACCCCACCCGAGAAGAACTCGGCGCCGCGCTCACGCACCCACTTGGCACCCGCCCGCGCCTTCTCCGGCGAATCGGAGGACAGGTTGGCGATCACCTTGCCGGGCAGGTGGTCGACCGCCTGGCCGAGCACGTCGTACATGGCGTCGTAGTGGGTGAGGCTGAGCACCGACACCTCGTTGGCGTCGAGCGCCTCGGCGACGGTCTCGGCCCGCTTGGCCCCCAGGGCGACCATGGCGTCGACCTTGGCGGTGCTGCGGTTCCACACGGTCACCTCGACGCCCGCCTCGAGGAAGGCCTTGACCATGGACTGACCCATCGGGCCCAGGCCGAGAACGGAAACTGATCGGGTACTCATGGTGTAGCCCTTCGCTTTTTCGATACGGATTGGTTCGGCGCCGGTTTCCATGGTGTCGGCGTGGGCAGCGCGCGGGAAGACCGCACGTCGCAGTGCGGTTGCTTACCTATAGGTTCGAAATACGGTCAGAAGGGTGCGCAGACGATGAGCAGTGACGCAGATCACCAGGTGTGTGGTATGAGCCTGGCTATCGACGTGGTCGGCGGCAAATGGAAACTGCACCTGATGTGGGTGCTCGGCGAAGGGCCGCAGCGATTCGGCAACATCCGGCGGCTGCTCGACGGTGTGAGCGAGAAGGTGCTCACCGAGAACTTGCGCCATCTCGAGGCGGCCGGGGTGGTGCGTCGCGAGATCTTTCCGGAGATCCCGCCGCGCGTCGAATACTCGCTGACCCCGCTCGGCGAAACGCTGCGCGACGCGCTCGCCCCGCTCGAGGCGTGGGGCGACCGGCATCGCGCCGTGCTGGTGTGACCGGCGGGCTACAGGTGTTCGCGGGCGATGCGCTCGCCGATGCGCTCGAGTAGTTTCCCGGCGGTCAGCATCGACCGCGCCGCGTCGGGTTCCAGGTCGCTGAGCGGGTAGCAGGCGGCGAACCCCGCGGCGCGAATCTCGCCCGGCGACAGCATCGTCCGGCCCACCGCCGCCACCACTGGCACGCGCGCCGCATTGGCCGCCGCCGCGACACCCACGGGCGCCTTGCCGTGCATGCTCTGGTGATCGAGCGACCCTTCACCCGTCACCACCAGCGTCGCCCCCTTGACAAGCGCGGTGAATTCGAGCAGCTCGAGCAGCACGTCGATGCCGCTGCGGACCTCGGCGCCGAGGACGGCAAGCGCCCCGAAACCGGTGCCGCCCGCCGCGCCCGCACCCCCGATCTCGGCATAGCCGGTGCCCAGGATGGCAGCCCAATTGGTGAGTGCCGCTTCGAGTTTCACCATCATGTGCCGGTCGGCGCCCTTCTGCGGCGAGTACACCGCCACCGCACCGGCCGGTCCGAGCAGCGGGTTGTCGACATCGCAGGCAAGGGTGAACCGTGCCCGCGCGACAGCGGGATGCAGCCCCGCCCGGTCGACGGCCGCCACCCGGCTCAGCAGGGTGACGACATCCATCGCGGTGCCGTCCAGTTCGTCGTTGTTCTCGTCGAGCAGGCGCAGGCCGAGCGCGCGCAGCAGACCCGACCCACCATCGGTCGAGGCACTTCCGCCGAGCCCGAGCACGATCTCGCGCGCCCCCGCGTCCAGCGCGTGCGCCACCACAACACCCAGACCGAAGGTGTCGGCCCGCAACGGCGCGAGCCTGCCACCGGGAAGTTTCACCAACCCGACCGCCGCGGCCAACTCCACCACCGCGGTCTCGTCGCGCATCGCGTACACCGCCCGCGAAGGCTCACCCGTCGGCCCCGGCGCGTCGATCTCGACCCGCTGCCACCCGGCCGCCGCGAAGGCCTCGACCATCCCGTCGCCACCGTCGGCCACCGGCACCGCCCGCACATCGGCCCCGGGCGCCCGGCGCCTGATCCCCACCCCCAACGCGGCCGCCACCTCGGGCGCGGTCAGCGAACCCTTGAACTTGTCAGGGGCAAGCACCACTCGAGGACCACTCATCCCGACATTCTCCGGGCAAACCCCAGAACCCGCCACCGTCTTCGACAACACCACTGCGCGAGAACGCACCACCCCGCCTTCCCGGCCCCGCACTCCCCGACCTCGAGGAGGGGACGCCGCGAAGCGGCGGTTCGCGGCCGTCCCGACGATCAGGTGCCGTGGCGTAGGCGACGAAGGAGCAAGCCACGGTGCCTGATCGTCGGGACCGGCGGGGCCGCGAACTCGAGCGCGCCAGCGCTCCAACAAACACTGTAGCTTCTACACATGGCGACCGAGGTCCGCGAAAATACCGCGCTGGAGCGGTTCGAACTCATCTCCGACGGTACCCCCGCCGGCTACATCGAATACCAGGACACCGGTGCCGAACGCGCCCTCGTCCACACCGAGATCTACCCGGAATTCCAGGGTCGCGGATTGGGGAACACGCTGGTCGAGTCCGCGCTGACGACCAGCCGTAAGGAAGGGTTCGAGGTGCTGCCGATGTGTTCGATGGTGCTGCACTTCATCACCGAAAACCCCCGCTACATCTCCCTGGTCCCCCAGGGAGCCAGGGAGATGTTCGGGCTGCCTCAGTAGTTGGCGACGGCGCCGTCGACGGCGGCTTGCAGTTCGTCCTTGACAAGACGGGCGATATCGCCCGGCCGGGCGGGTAGCTCCAGCACGGGCGTTCGGAAGTAGAAGCTCGACGACACCACCTCGTCGGCGCCGGGTTCGATCGCGTCGGCGGGGCGCGGCCCGTAACTCAAGCCGATGGCGACCAACGCGGGCGGTGCGCCGAGTTTGGCGGCACGGAAGGCGATGTGGCCGATGCCGCTGCCGACCGGCTGCACCGTCTTGTGGTCGACGAGGTTGCAGGTGCCCTCGGGGAAGACCGCGAGGTGATCGCCGTCGGCGAGGCGCTGGGCGCACACGTCCATCATGCGCTGACCAGCCGCGTTCACCGCGCGGATGCCGTGGTCCTTGCCCCGGAACACCGGGATCCCGCCCATCATGTCGACCTTGCGGCGCTGTTCGGGATCGGCGAACAGTTCGTCCTTGGCCAGCACACGTACCCGGCCGATCTTGGCGCGCAGCGGGGACCGCCAGGCCGCGGCGGCGACGGTGTACGGGTCGCTCGTGGACAGGTGGTTGATGGCGTAGATGATCGGCCGCTTGCCGCGCACCAGCGCGGCGACCTGCGCCTTGGCGCCCTCGGCGTAGCTGATCCTCGGCCGGAACCGCCGGGCGAGCACCGCGTAGGAAGCCAGCGCCTTCCACCGGTTCTGCCGATGTCGCAGGTAGTAGTCGTACACGGCGTCGCTGTCGTCGAGCAGGACTTCGGGCGTGTGCATGACGCGACCCTACCGGGCAGCGCCGGGCCGGTCGGGGCGAGATATTTTCCGGTTCTCCCCGGGTCGAGGGAAGCGCGGGACACCCATCCAATGCGATGATGGGCCGGTGGCACGCGGAGACGACCCGGACGAACGCCGGACTCGCGACGGGCACGGCGACGACCGACGGCGCGGACAGCTCGGTGCCCGCATCCGTGCCGGTAACCTGCTGGTGTCCGCGATCGACCTGGTAGAACCTACTTTTCGGCGGACAGTCGTGTACGTCATCGAGCACAACGACGCGGGCAGTCTCGGCGTGGTGCTCAACCGCCCGAGCGAGACCCCGGTGCGCGATGTGCTGCCGCTGTGGGCCGACTTGGTGGCCGAGCCGGCCGAGCTCTACATCGGTGGTCCGGTGAAACGCGACGCCGCGCTGTGCCTCGGCGTGCTCCGGGTCGGCGCCGAGATCGGCGAGGTGCGCGGGCTGCGCCGGGTGGACGGGCGCGTGGTGCTCGTGGACCTGGACGCCGATCCCGACGAGATCGCCCCGCTGGTGGAGGGCATCCGCATCTTCGCCGGGTACGCGGGCTGGTCGATGGGTCAGCTCGAGGGTGAACTAGACAACGACGACTGGGTGGTGGTGTCGGCGTTGCCGTCGGACCCGGTCGCGACCGATCGCCACGACCTGTGGGCAGGGGTGTTGCGGCGTCAGCCGTTGCCGCTGTCGCTGCTGGCCACCCACCCGATCGAGCTGGAACGCAACTGAAAGTCCGGCCACCCCTGGCGAGGTGGCCGGACCGTGTTGTCTCTCAGCGGGTTTGCTTGCGGAAGATCGACTTCGACCAGAGGAACCCGCCACCGGCGATCACCGCGCACCAGGCCAGCGAGACCCAGCCGTTCACACCGATCTCGGTGCTCATCAGCAGCCCGCGCAGGGTTTCGGTGATGGGTGTGAACGGCTGGTACTCGGCGAACTGACGCAGGCCGACCGGCATGGTGTCGGTGGCGACCAGGCCGCTGCCGAGGAACGGCATCATCACGATGGGAAACGGTGCGTTGCTGGCGCTTTCGGCGTTCGGCGACAGCAGGCCGAGGGCGATGGCGAGCCAGACGAAGGCGAAGGTCACCAGCGCGAGCAACCCGAAGGCCCCCACCCATTCCAGAGCGTTGGCGTTGGGCCGGAACCCGATGAGCAGCGCCACGGCGGTCATCACCGTGATACCCGCCATCGCTTGGATGAGTGCGCCGAGCACATGGCCGGTGAGCATCGAGGATTGCGAAATCGCCATCACCCGAAAGCGGTTCACGATGCCCTTGCTGGCGTCGGTGGCTATCGAGACCGCCACCGACACCGTCATGTACGCGGGCAGCAGCAACAGCATGCCGGGGGCGAGGTAGTCGATGTACTCACCGCCGGAAGACTTTTCGAGCGCGCCGCCGAACACGTAGTTGAACACGAGCAGCAGCACGATCGGCATGATGATGATGCTGAACGTCATGCTCGGGTAGCGCTTGGCGTGGGTGATGTTGCGGCGCAACATCGTCATGGTGTCGGCGAACGTATGATCGCGCCGGACGGTCTGGGTGGTCATCGCACGGTCTCCTGAGTGGTCGGCTTGCCGGTGAGGGTGAGGAACACGTCGTCGAGGTTCGGGGTGTGCACCGAGATGCCGCCCGCCTCGATCCGATTGGCGTCGAGCACATCGAGCACGGCGCGCAGTGAACGCACGCCGCCGTCGCCCGGGACGGCCAGGGTGAGGCCGTCGCTGCCTTCGAGCACCTGCGCCGAGGAACCGAGGGCGAAACGCGCCGCGTCGAGGCGGGCACGGTCGGCGAAGTCGATGCGGATGTGTCCGCCGGGGATGAGTCGTTTGAGTTCCGCCGCGGTGCCTTCGGCGACGATGCGGCCCTGATCGAGCACCGCGATGCGGTCGGCCAGCTGGTCGGCTTCCTCCAGGTACTGGGTGGTGAGGAAGACGGTGACGCCGAGGTCGTCGACGAGCGTGCGGATGATGTCCCAGATGGAGCGGCGGCTGCGCGGGTCGAGGCCGGTCGTCGGTTCGTCGAGGAAGATGATGCGCGGATCGCCGACGAGGGTCATGGCCAGGTCGAGTCTGCGGGTCATGCCGCCGGAGTAGGTGCTCGCCGGTTTGTCGGCGGCCTCGACGAGGTCGAACCGCTCCAGCAGTTCGGTGGCGAGGCTGCGGATCTTCCGCTTCGGGAGGTGGTTCAGGGCGCCCATGAGCTCGAGGTTCTCGCGGCCGGTGAGCAACTCGTCGACGGCGGCGAACTGGCCCGTCACGCCGATGAGTTCGCGCACGTCGTCGACCGAGGCGCGTACGTCGTGGCCACCGACCCGGATCTCGCCGTCGTCGGCGCCGATCAGGGTGGTGAGGATCTGCACGGTGGTGGTCTTGCCCGCGCCGTTGGGCCCGAGCAGGGAGAAGATCGTGCCCTCGGCGACGGTGAGGTCGATGCCGTCGAGAACCGTGTGCTCGCCGTACGCCTTGCGCAGGCCGCGGGCGGTGATGGCCGGGTGAACCATGGTCGTCCCTTTCCAGAAGATTGCATTCATTGGTGCGAATAAGTGCATGTTTTAGCCACACCGCCCCCTCGGGGCCGCGGTGTCGATGAGAGTTGTTGTGGTGCGCTAGATGTCGAGGTCTTCGATGCGCGGGTGCGCGGTGACCTCTTCGACCTTGCGGTACAGGTTGTCGGGGATCCGGTCCTTCAGGTCCTTCGGATCGTCGAGGATCTCGTACTCGTAGTCGCCCCAGTCGGTGGCCTGGTCGCCGATGCCGAGCAAGCGCCGCCAGTTCTTCCAGTCCTTCAGGTCACCGAGGTCGTCGGACGGGTAGTCCTTCCACTTCGCGGTGTGGGTGGCGAGCACGAACTTGCCCTTGCGGCTGCGATACACCTGCTGGTGCAGCGTCCGCTTGTCGGTCATATCACGCCATTCGCCCAGCAGAACGCCCTGGAAGCGCACCTGCCGCACGCCGTCACGACCGACCCTCAGGACGACCTCGTCGAACCCGGCCGCACGACCCTCCTCCGACTCGATGAGCTTGCGCAGCGCGCTGACCACCGTGCTGGAGAGATTGCCGCCGACGAGCTCCTGAGCCCGCTGGAACACCGGCAGATCGTCGTCGGATACGTAGATCGTCTTGTTGGGCATGAACCCAATATACATAGATGTATACGTACACACAAGGGTTGGTATTCGCCCACCCTCTGAACTCGGCGTAGGTGTCCCACGTAATCCGAGGTGACGGCGGTGATCACCGCCGAGTTTCGCGTGGCGGAGAAGGAGTGCCGATGCCGGACCGAGTGGTGGACTACCTGGTGCGGGCGGTGGCCGACCGGGGCATCGGCCAGATCTTCGGCGTCGACGGCGCCAATATCGAAGACCTCTACGACGCGATCTTCGACGCGGGCGGTCACCCGGCCGGGATCATCGCCAAACACGAGTTCTCGGCGGCGGCCATGGCCGACGGGTACGCGCGCAGCACCGGCGGACTCGGGGTCGTCGCGGCCACGTCCGGCGGTGGTGCGGTGAATCTGGTTGCCGGGCTGGCGGAGTCATTCGCATCGCGGGTGCCGGTTCTGGCGCTGGTCGGTCAGCCGCCGACGAGCCTGGAAGGTCGCGGCGCGTTCCAGGATTCCAGTGGACTGGCCGAATCTCTCGACGCGGCAGCAATGTTCGCGACTGTGAGCCGATATTGCGCGCGGGTCACCAGTGCGGCCGAGGTACCGAGGCAGCTTGCGGAGGCTCTCGCGGCAGCAGAGCAAGGCGGCCCCGCGGTTCTATTGCTGCCCAAGGATATTCAGCAGCACGCGATGCCCGATTCGGTCGCGGCCTACACCACAACCGGGAGTGGGCAACGGCCCATGGTGGATGTCCGGACGACTACCAGATCGGCCACCTCGACCACCGCCGTCTACGAGCAGAGCCCACTTGGAGAGCCTGCCGCCTCGCCCTCCGCCGCGGACGAGCGCTGCGGCCGCGCCGTGGCCGCTACCGCATCCACCGACGTCGGCCAGCGCGACGCGCTGGCCGCGGTCGCCGCCGAACTCGCCGCAGCCCGCAGGACCGGAAAAGTCGTCGTGATCGCAGGCGGCCAGGTGGCCCGGGACAGTGCTCGCGCCGAATTGGCGACGCTGGTGGAGAGTCTCGACGCCTCGATCGGCGTGGCGCCCGACGCGAAGGATGTGTATTCCAACACCGGCCCCGGCTTCTGCGGTGTCGCGGGCAGCATGGGTCACGCCGACCTGATCGAGGCGCTCGAATCGGCGAGTGCCTGCCTGCTGGTCGGCACCCGCCTCCCCGTCACCGCCCGCGCGGGCCTCGACGACGTCCTCGCCGGGCTACACCTGCTCAGCGTCGGAGCGCTGGCCCCCTACCTGCCCGCCACGCACGCGACCAGCATCGACCTGGCGACCGCGCTGACCGTCCTACGTCCCGAGCGGCACCACTCCGTGGTCGACCACGACGCAGCCGTAACCCCGCGCACCGAACCGCACAACACCGACCTCACCCTGATGTCGGTTCCGGCCGCCGACGGGCCCGGCCTGCGCTACCGCACAGTCGTGGAGGCGATTCAGCGCGAACTGCCCGAGGGCGCCGACATTTTCGCCGATGCGGGTAACACCGGCGCCTCGGTGGTGCATTACCTACGGGTGCCCGAGGGTGGACGATTCGTCGTCGCGCTCGGCATGGGTGGCATGGGTTATGCGTTCGGCGCCGGAATCGGTTCGGCGTTCGCCCGCGGTGCCGCCCACCGCACCGTCGTGATCGCCGGCGACGGGTCGTTCTTCATGCACGGCATGGAGATCCACACCGCCGTCGAATACGACCTGCCGATCACCTTCGTGGTGTTCAACAACAACGCGCACGCCATGTGCGTCACCCGTGAACAGATCTATTACCGAGATCGATACAGCTTCAACCGTTTCCGCACCACACGTCTCGGGGCGGGCATCGCCGCCATGTTCCCCGGGCTACCCGCCCACATCGTCGACGAACCCGCCGAACTCGACGCGACGCTGCGCCGTTGCCTGAACACCGACGGTCCGTCCTTCGTCGAAATCCTTTGCGACCCCGACGAAATTCCGCCGTTCCTGCCCTTCCTTTCCTGACAACGAGGAGAACACCGTGACAACTAGTGCCCTGCCCGCACTCAGCGACATTCCCGGCCAGACGGTACCCGGCGTGCTGCGCATCGAGAACTCGGATCGGGAGGCGACGACCCCGATCATCATGGACATGCTGCGTTCGGTGTACCCGCACGACCAGATCTTCGGCGACTACTGCCCGGTCCAGACCTATATCGACGCACCGCCACGCGAGGTCTTCGAGTATCTCGCCGACACCCGTTCGCTCGAGGAATGGACCTACAGCCTGCGCGGGTTCACCGAAACCGACGAACCGGGGCTGTGGCTTTCCTACGACCGGCTCGGTGACGAGACCAAGTGTTTCACCCGCACCGTCGCCCATTCCGACGCGATGACCGTCGACTATCACTGCGCCTGGGACCAATCCGAGCACCTGTGGATGATCTACCTGATGCGGGTGGTCGACGCGCAAGTGGTGTTCCACAAGCCCGGTTCGGTGGTGCTGTGGGTGAACTGCAAGCACCCCTTCTACGACGAGAACGGTTATCCCGAGACCGCGCCGCCGAAGCGGCCGGTGTGGGTCGGCGATTTCTGGGACATGTTCTCCGCCGGTCACCAGCTGGAGCTGGACAACCTCAAGGCCATTTGTGAATACCGCGCGGCCAACGGGCTGCCGATCAAGCCGGAGTGGATGCAGTGAGCATGCCGTCAGTGAGTCTGGTCGATGTCGCGAGTTACCTGCCCGGTGACCCGGTGCCGACCGAATACTTCACCCAGTTCTCCCGCTCGGAGCGGATGGCCAAGAACGTGATGTTCCGTTCGCCCACCGGGCGCCACCATGTGGGGCGCGACGAAACCGCCGTCGACATGGCCGAACGCGCCTTCGACGTGCTGCGCGAACGCCACGGCGCCGACCTCGCCGCCGAGATCGACATCATCATCACCCACACCCAGCTGCCCGACAATCCGGTGCTCGGCGCCGCACCCGAGCTGGCCCGCAGGCTCGGTGCGCGCCCCACCCAGGTGCTCGACGTGCACAACAGCGGCTGCGCGGCCTTCGTGCACATGATGGCGATGGCGCGGATGATGATGGCGACGAGCGACGCGAAGACAGCGCTGATCGTCGCGGCCCAGAATTGCGCGGGCCCGGTGTTCACCCAGCCCGACATCCGCAAACTCGCCCAGGCCCCGGTGCCCGGCGACGGTTGCGGAATCGGTCTGCTGCGCAAGGACGATTCGGCGCCGATTCTGGATATCGAATGCCGCACCTACCCAGAATTCGCGGGCGATATGGACTTCACCACCAACGGCACCCGCAAGTACTGGGAACCGGGTGAGGGCCAGGGGTGCGTGAGTTTCTCCGAATCGAAGATCACCAAGGTGTTCGCGCGCGGTAACCGGCTCGTTCCGGAAGTGGCGCTCGCGGTGTGTGATCGGATCGGGGTGAAGAGCCGCGATATCGATACTTTCGTCACCAATCAGCCCAATCGGCTGTTCCTGCGCAATTGGCACGACGCGCTGGAATTGCCCGCCGACCGTCACCCGGACACCTTCGACCGGTGCGGAAACCTTTTCGCCGCAGGCATTCCCGTGACGCTCGACGTGGAGAACCAGGCCGGACGATTGCGCAATGGTTCGGTTGTGCTGCTGTCGGCGTTCGCGCACGCGGGTGACTTCGCCGGCGCCGCGGCGGTGCGCTGGGGAGCGGCGTGATGAGTGTGCGGTTGGTCGAGCCGACCATCCCGTCACAGCGGTTCGGCAGCGAACCGGTACCGACCGCGTTCGACCTCGGACTGAGCGAGAATCCTTTTCCGCCTTTGCCTTCTGTGCTCACGGCGGTGAAAGAGACACTCACTCACGCCAATCGGTACCCCGAATTTCTTCCGCAGGAACTGCCTCGGATCATCGCCACGCATCTCGGTGTCTCCTCCGCCGACGTGGTGGTCGGCGCCGGGGCCACCGGGGTCGCGATGCAGGTGATGCGCGCCCTGGGTGGCGGTGAACTCGTCACGGGCACACCGACATTCGACGGGTATCCGATCATGGCGGAAATGGTCGGGATGACGGTCGTCCCGGTGCCGCTCGATCTCTCCGGCAACCAGGATCTCACCGCCATGCGGCGTGCGGTGAACCGGCGGACGGCGCTCGTCGTGCTGTGCAGGCCGCACAATCCGACCGGGACGGTGCTCGACGCGGGCGCCGTTCGCAAGTTCGTCGCGGCGGTGCCGCAGCGGGTGCCGGTGCTGCTCGACGAGGCCTACGTCGAATTCCTCGCGGCGGGCGATCGGCTCGATCTGCATGCTCTGCTTGCCCGGCATCCGAACGTGCTCGTCCTTCGCACGTTCTCCAAGGCGTACGGGCTGGCGGGACTGCGTATCGGCTACTGCGTCGGGCGCGGTGCGCTCATCGAGCGGGTCCGTGCGCAGCAGTTGCCGTTCGGGGTCGCCACCGCCTCGGTCGCCGCGGTGCGGGCCGCCTACGCGGCAGGCGAGGAACTGCGCGAGCGGGTGGAGCGCATCAACCGGGAACGCGATGTGTTGCGCTTGTCGTTGCGGGCTTGCGGTTTCGACATCCCGGAAAGTCACGCGAACTTCCTGTACCTGCCGGGGCCCGGCGTGGCGACGGCGCTGCGCCGGGCCGGGATCGAAGCCAAGGCCTATCCCGACGGCAGCGCCCGCATCGCGGTAGGCGATCCGGCGGCGGGACGCGCCGTGCACGCTGCCCTCGCCTGGCTGCGCGGAGGTGGTTTCATGACGACATGATCCGCAGGTGCACCCGAGTGTTCGTCGCCAACCCGGCCCCGGCGGTCGGCACCGCCAGCCGTACGCTGCTGCGCCTGCGGCTGGCGGGCCGCGACATCGTCGTCCGCCGCACCCGTATCGTTCCCGGCGGCACCAGCGGCTGGCATTTCCACGACGGAACGTTGTTCGTGCTGGTCACCCGCGGTGTGCTCGACCATCCCTACCTTGCTCGCGGACCCGCCGAATATCGCCGGTTCCGGCTGTTCCGCGAGCCGAGCGGGCCGCACAACGCCCACGTCGCCCGCAACAACGGGACCACCGAGGTCCGCATCCTCGTGCTCTACGTGAACCCGGCGGGTGCGCCGCTGTCACGTCAGGTGCCAGCCCCGTCGGGCGGCTGATTTCAGCAGCTGCCGCCTCCACCGCAACTACTACTGCTGCCCCCACCGCAGCTGCTCGACGAGCTCGAACCGGAGTCACAGCTGCTCGACGAACCGCCGCCGTCCGACCAGTTGCTGGACGAGCCGCCCGCATAACCGCCGTTGTAGGTCCAGTCGCTACCACTGGACCAGCGGTCGTTCCGGTTCCGGCGCTGACGCGGGCCCGGCCGGTACTGCGGAGACTGCCGAGATCCCGAATCGAGTGCCGCCTGCAAAATCGCGGCGAGAATGGCCAGCGGAACGAACACCACCATCGCCACAACCAGAACAGCGACGCCAACACTGAGAACCGTGCCGACGAGATCGACGAAACTCATGGCTCCTCCTGATTCGGGATCTGCCTCTCGATCCCGAATCTAGGTGCGCCACCTTGCGATTCACTTACCGCGAACTAGCAGTGGCACCCGGTCAGCTGCCGCCTCCGCAGCCACCACCACCGCCGCAGCCGCCACCACCGCCGCCATCTCCGGAGTGACCACCACCGCCACCGCCCCAGTCGAAGAACCCCGCCGCCGACCAACCGCCACCAGTGGCACCCGCCGCGCCGGCACGACGAGCCTGCGGCTTCGTCAACAGGACCCGCTCACGCCTGCTCTGCACGATGCCGACGACGAACAGCACCCCCGCGAGCACGAACAAGGCGATGCCGAGCCAAGGAACGAAGCTGACGGCGACCACGCCACCGAACGCTACGAGAACCACCACTCCGAAAATCATCATGAACCCCCCGGTAAGTACCTACTTCCGTTGTACCGGAAGGGCGGCGGTGAGACCAGGATCAGTTGGCGGGGGCGCAGGTGTCGCGGAGGGAGCAGCTGCCGCAGGAGGAGCCGCAGCCGCCGGCCGGGGCGGGGGGCAGGAGGGGTTCTACCGTGCGGGCGGCGGCGTTCGCGCCCGCGCCGAGGGTGAAGATCGCGATCACGGCGACGGCGGCGGCTACGCCGAGGGCGGCGAAACCGCCTGCGACCAGGACCACGAGGCCGCCGGCGAACAGCAGGGCGCCCGCGCCGACGGAGGTGGGGGCGGCGATGCGGTTGGCGATGCGGAAATTGTCGTCGCTGTGCAGGGCCGCCTCGGTGGTGACACCGAGGAAACGATTGCGGGGCAACTTGCCGAGCAGCCCGAGCACACCGGTCGTGATGGCGACCGCGGCCAGCGCGAAGAGCAGAAGAGCGACGACGACCATTCATGCAGGCTAGCGCACCCTTGTCGAGTACCGATCCGGTGCTCCCCGCCGAGGTGACCCGCCGCACAGCGCGCCTCGCTGCGCAGCCCTTCGGAAATGAATTCGCCACGACGTTCTACCCTGTTAGACGATGTTTACCCCTGATCGGCGAGAACAAGAAGGCGGGACCGTGCAGGACACTCGTGCGACCGAGAGTGACGTACCTCAGCACCGGTACAACGCCGAGCTGGCGGGGCGGATCGAACAGCGCTGGCAGCGCAACTGGGCCGAACGCGGCACCTTCAACGCGCCCAACCCGGTCGGGCCGCTCGCGGGCGACACCCCCGACGACAAGCTGTTCATCCAGGACATGTTCCCGTTCCCGTCGGGCGCTGGCCTGCACGTGGGCCACCCGCTCGGCTACATCGCCACCGACGTGTTCGGCCGCTACCACCGCATGCGCGGGCGCAATGTGCTGCACGCGCTCGGCTACGACGCCTTCGGCCTGCCCGCCGAGCAGTACGCCGTGCAGACCGGTGCGCACCCGCGCGTCACCACCGAGTCGAACATCGCGACGATGCAGCGTCAGCTGGACCGGCTCGGCCTCGGCCACGACCCGCGTCGCTCCTTCGCCACCACCGATCCCGAGTACTACCGGTGGACGCAGTGGATCTTCCTGCGCATCTACAACGCCTGGTACGACCAGGAGGCCGGTCGCGCCCGGCCGATCGCCGAGCTCGAAGAGCAGTTCGCCGGCGGTGCGCGTCCGGTACCCGAGGGCGACTGGGCATCGCTGAGCGCCACCGAGCGTACGGCCCTGCTCGACTCGTATCGCCTGGTCTACCAGTCTGATTCGATCGTCAACTGGTGCCCGGGCCTCGGCACGGTGCTGTCCAACGAAGAGGTCACCGCCGACGGGCGAAGCGAACGCGGCAACTTCCCGGTGTTCCGTAAGCGCATGTGGCAGTGGATGATGCGGATCACCGCCTACGCCGACCGCCTCGTCGACGACCTGGACGAGCTGGACTGGCCCGACAACGTGAAGTCCATGCAGCGCAACTGGATCGGGCGTTCGCGCGGTGCGCAGGTGCGTTTCGACGCCCCCGAGGGCGAGACCATCGAGGTCTTCACCACCCGGCCCGACACCCTGTTCGGCGCCACCTATGTGGTGCTCGCGCCGGAGCACGAGCTGGTCGACAAGCTGACCGCCACCGCCTGGCCCGCCGACACCGACGCCCGCTGGACCAACGACAGCGCCACCCCGGCGGAAGCCGTTGCGGCGTACCGCAAGTCGATCGCGGCCAAGTCGGATCTGGAGCGGCAGGAGAACAAGGAGAAGACCGGCGTCTTCCTCGGCTCCTACGCCACCAACCCCGCCGACGGCCGCCAGGTGCCGATCTTCATCGCCGACTACGTGCTGAGCGGGTACGGCACCGGCGCCATCATGGCCGTGCCCGGCCACGACCAGCGCGACTGGGACTTCGCCTCCACCCTCGGCCTGCCGATCGTCGAGGTGATCTCCGGCGGCGACATCACCGAGGCGGCCTGGTCGGGTGAGGGCGAGCTGGTGAATTCCGGCTTCCTGAACGGACTTTCGGTCGACGAGGCGAAGGCGGCCATGATCGGTCGCCTGGAGGCCGAGGGCCACGGCACCGGGAAGATCCAGTACAAGCTGCGCGACTGGCTGTTCGCGCGGCAGCGGTACTGGGGTGAGCCGTTCCCCATCGTCTACGACGCCGACGGTGTCGCACACGCCCTGCCGGAATCCATGCTGCCCGTGGAACTTCCGGAGATGGAGGACTTCGCGCCGGTCACCTTCGATCCCGACGACGCGAACTCCGAGCCGTCCCCGCCGCTGGCCAAGGCCACCGACTGGGTGAACGTGGAACTCGACCTGGGCGACGGGCCCAAGCAGTACCGCCGCGACACCAATGTCATGCCCAACTGGGCGGGTAGCTCCTGGTACCAGCTGCGCTACGCCGATCCGACCAATACCGAGACGTTCTGCGCCGAGGAGAACGAGAAGTACTGGCTCGGCCCGCGCACCGACAAGCACGGCCCGAACGACCCGGGTGGCGTCGACCTGTACGTCGGCGGTGTCGAGCACGCGGTGCTGCACCTGCTCTACGCGCGCTTCTGGCAGAAGGTGCTGTTCGACCTGGGCGATGTGTCGGGCAGCGAGCCCTACCGCCGCCTCTACAACCAGGGTTACGTGCAGGGTTACGCCTACACCGACGAGCGCGGTGCGTACGTGCCCGCCGCCGAGGTGGTGGAGCGTGACTCGAAGTTCTTCTGGACCGGTCCCGACGGCGTCGAGATCGAGGTGGCCCAGGAATACGGCAAGATCGGCAAGTCGCTGAAGAACGCCATCTCCCCCGACGAGATGTGCGACCTGTACGGCGCCGACACCTTCCGGTTCTACGAGATGTCGATGGGACCGCTGGACACCTCGCGTCCGTGGGCGACCAAGGACGTCGTCGGCGCGCACCGCTTCCTGCAGCGGGTGTGGCGACTGGTGGTCGACGAGGAGACCGGCGCGGTGAAGGCCACCGATGCCGCACCGTCCGACGAGACGCTGCGCCTGGTGCACCGCACCATCGCCGGTGTCGACGAGGACCTGGCCGCCCTGCGCGACAACACCGCGGGCGCGAAGCTGATCGAGCTGACCAACCACCTGACCAAGAACTACCCCGACGGCGCACCGCGCGCGGCCGTGGAACCCCTGGTCCTGATGCTCGCTCCGCTGGCGCCTCACATCGCCGAGGAACTGTGGGAACGGCTGGGCCACAACACTTCCCTGGCCCACGGCCCCTTCCCGACCGCCGATCCGGCGCTGCTCGTGGCGGATTCGGTGGAGTACCCGATTCAGGTGAAGGGCAAGGTGCGCAGCCGGATCCAGGTGCCCGCCGACGCCGACCCGGCCGCGATCGAGGCGGCCGCGCTGGCCGACGAGAAGGTCTTGGCGCTGCTCGAGGGCGCGGCTCCCCGCAAGGTGATCGTAGTGCCGGGCAAGATGGTGAATATCGTGCCGTAGCCGATGAGCTACCGATGGGCCGGCGAGTTCTGTTCTCGCCGGCCCATTTTTGTCAGGATCGAACCTCGAGCACGTCGTTCAGTGTGACCAGCGACAGGTTGCGCTCGCGGATGATGTCGACGAGTTGTCCGTAGCAGTGGGTGACCGGCGGGAAGTTGGCGTGGCCGATGATGATGGTCTGCGTGGCGAAATACTTTCGGGCGCACTCCATCAGGTACTCCTCGGTGATGAGACCCGAGTCGGACAGGGAGCCGTACCACATGGTCGGCACGGTGTAGCCGAGGTCGGCGGCGATCTTGTCGACCGTGGCGTTGTGGTAGCCGAAGGGCGGGCGATAGAACGGGGTGCCGTCGACACCGAAGTTGTTGTGCAGGAAGGTTTTCGTGCGGCTCAGCTGGTCGACGACCCCGTCGGCGCCGATCTTGGTGAGTGCCTCGTGGCTCCAGGTGTGGTTGCCGAGCTGGATCTGACCCGAGTCGACCAGCGGGCGCAGGGCATCTCGATGGATGGTCCAGGCCTCGAACGAACCGGTGACGAAGAAGGTGAAGCGGGCGCCGGTGTCCTCGGCCCACTTGATGTAGGCGCCGACCACCTCCGGGCTCGCGCCGTCGTCGACGGTGAGGGCCATGCTCGAGCCCTGACCGGGCAGGGCGGTGATCGTCTCGGCGCCGATGATCGACTTCGGACCGCCCGGCGGCGGAGGCAGCACCAGTTGCTTCGGCGTCGGTGCGGGCGGCGGTGGGACCGGCACGACCGCCTCGCCGACGGGCGCGGTCTCGCCACCCGCGCTGGCACAACCGGCCAGTGCCCCGACCGTCCCCGCGGCGAGCAAGGTCAGCATTCGACGTCTGTCCATCCACTCCTCCTCATGACCGGATGCGATCGGCACAGCTCAGCGGGACGGTAGCCCGAGATTCCCTCGAAGAGAAGAACCAGGGACCACTTTGGGACGAACAATGTCCCCGTCAGCGCGGCCGGAGAACGATCTCCGTCGGATGCGCGTCGCGCGGAGTGTCGACGGCGTTTCGCACCGCCTGCGCCACCGTTTCGGCGGTGAGAAATTCCTCGGGACGGTACTCCCGCCCCTCCTCAGCCACGATCGCCTGCTGCATATCCGTATCGATGCGACCGGGGAATATCGAGGTGACGCGCAACTGCGGCTCCTCCAGCCGCAATGCGTCCGCGAAGGCCCGCAACCCGAACTTGCTCGCCGCGTACGAACCCCACCCCGCGTTGGCCCGCAGCCCCGCACCCGAATTGATCAGCACCACATGCCCGTTCGCGGCGCGCAGCGCGGGAAGCAGCAGCCTGGTGAGCTCGGCGACGGCGATCAGATTGACCTCGAGCGTGTTGCGCCACTGGTCGAGCGAGGATTCTGCGACGGTGCCGAGATCGGCGATGCCCGCGTTGTGTACGAGCACGTCGAGCCGCTCGATGCGCGCGGCGGCCTCGGCGACAGCCGGATAGTCGGTGAGCGGCACCGGCCAACCGGTCGCGCCCGGCAGCTCGTCCAGGATCGGTGTCAGCGAGTCGGCGGAACGGGCGCCGAGCAGCAGATCGTAGGTCGGAGCGAGGTCGCGGGCGATGGCGGCGCCGAGGCCGCGGCTCGCGCCGGTGATGAGGGCAATCGGAGCGGGAGTACTTGTCACCGTCATAGGCCCCACGCTAATCCGGCGTACGGATACCGACACCTGTGCGTTCCTCGGGCGGATGTCGGCGTGCACTAGTACCGTCGCACTATGACCGATCCCCGGTACAACTACGGACCCTCGGACCCGCAGTATCCGCAGCAGCAGGGCCAGCCGCACTACGGCCAGGGCCAGTACGCCCCGCAGCCGGGCGAACCCCAGGAGCCCAAGGTCAATGTGGGCAAGCTGTGGGCGGGCGGCATCGGGACGGCCGTCGTCGCCGCGCTGCTCGCGGTCGTCGCGATCATGCTCGTGCGCGGTGTGCTCGGCATCGCGATCCTCTCCCCGGAGGGTGCGGGCGCCTATGGCACCGTCTCCACCACGTCGTATGCCGTCGCCGCCGCGGGTGCCGCCCTGTTGGCCACCGCGCTGCTGATGGTGCTGCTGCTGGCGATGCCGAGTCCGATGACGTTCTTCACCTGGATCTGCCTGTTGCTCACGGCCGTGGCGGTGATCCTGCCGTTCACCTTCGTCGCCGATATCGAGGCCAAGATCGCGACCGCGGTCATCAACCTGGTGCTCGGGTTGTGCATCACCACCATGCTCAGTTCGGTCGGCACGGCGTCGCAGAATGTCACCCGCGAGACCGGGTACTGATCGTCACAGTCATGTCGGGATGCCATCGGTGCTGCTCCGCCGCAGAATAGGGAGATGACCGACCCGGGTTTCACCCCCACGCAGCTCGCGGCACGCGCCGCCTACCTTCTGCGCGGCAACGACCTGGGCACCATGACCAGTGCCGCGCCGCGCCTGTATCCGCACATGTGGAGCTGGGACGCGGCGTTCGTCGCGGTCGGGCTCGCGCCGTTGAGCGTGGAGCGGGCGGTCGTCGAACTCGACACGCTGCTGTCGGCGCAGTGGAAGAACGGGATGATCCCGCACATCGTGTTCGCCAATGGTGTCGACGGGTATTTCCCGGGGCCCGCGCGTTGGGAGTGCCGCAGGCTGGCCGCCAACGCCCCCGAGGGACCCGACACCTCCGGCATCACCCAGCCGCCGGTGCATGCCATCGCGGTGCAGCGCATTCTCGACCATTCGCGCAGGCACGGGCGTTCCACGCGGGCGGTGGCGCAGGAGTTCCTGAATCGGCGGTGGCCGGATCTGGTGCGCTGGCACCGGTGGCTCGCCCATGCGCGCGACCCCAAGGAGAACGGCCGGATCACGCTGTACCACGGGTGGGAATCCGGCATGGACAACTCGCCGCGCTGGGACCGCGCCTACGCCAATGTCGTTCCCGGCGTGGATCTTCCGCCGTATCGCCGGGCCGACACCGTCGTCATCTCCGACCCCACCCAGCGTCCGAGCGACCGGGAGTACGACCGGTACCTGTGGTTGGTCGAACAGATGCGGCGCGCCAACTACGACGACTTCCAGCTCACCTCGGTGATGAGTTTCGCCGTGGAGGACGTGTTCGTCTCCGCGATCTTCGCGCTGGCCTGCGAGGTGCTCGCCGATATCGGCGAGGAGTACAAGCAGCCGCATTCCGATGTGCGTGAACTGCACGGCTGGGCGGCGCGCTTCCGCAAGGGTGTGGCGGCCACGGCCGACGAACGGACCGGTGCCGCAAAGGATTACGACGTGCGGTTGGGCCGGTGGATCAGCACCGAGACGCTGGCCATGTTCGCGCCGCTGATCTCGGGCGGGCTGTCCCGGCCCGCCGAACGCGCCCTGCTCAACACCTTCGAGGGGCCACGCTTCTGCGGCCACCCCGACCTGCGCTACGCCCTGCCACCGTCGACTTCCCCCGTCGCCAAGGACTTCCGTCCCCGCGAATACTGGCGCGGCCCCGTCTGGCCGGTCATGAGCTGGCTGTTCTCCTGGGCCTTCGCCCGCCGAGGCTGGGCCGAACGCGCCTACCTCCTGCGCGCCGAAGGCCTCCGCCAAGCCGCCGACGGCTCCTTCGCCGAGTACTACGAGCCCTTCACCGGCGCCCCGCTCGGCAGCATGCAACAGTCCTGGACGGCCGCCTCGGTCCTCGACTGGCTGGGCTAGCTTCCGAGCTCCACCGTGATGCCCAGCTCGCGGGCCAGTGTGGCGGCCAACGTTTCGAGGTCACCGCCCTGGATCGTCGCCCCACGCAACGCCGTGACCCCGTAGATGCCGGTGAGATCGCAGTCTTCGAAACGAAGGTCCTGGTGAATGCGGGCTCCGGTGAACCGGGCACCCGCGAGATTGCAGCGTTCGAAGCGCACGTTGCGGAAGTCGGTGCGCTGGAAATCGGCCTGGCGCAGATCGCAGTCCCGGAAAACGACCTTGCTCAACCGGGATTCGGCGAACGACGCCATGTCGGCTCGCGTCGACTCCACGAGCACGTCACGCAGAACCCCTGCGGTCCATGACAACCCGGTGATCCGGCCGTTGCCGACCACACTTTCGAACATCGAGGAATCATCGGCCTGCACATTCGCCAGATCACACACCTGCAATTCCGATTCCGCGATAGTGGCCTGCCGCAACAAAGTCGGGAACCGCACACTCACGAACCGGCAGCCCTCGGCACCGAACCCGTACACCTGCGCATCGGCGAAATCGATGTCCCGATACTCGACCCCGGAAACCTCGCGTTCCGCCACCGGATCGTCATCGGGCGAAACCGCGGCTCGCAGCTCCCCCAGCACCTCCACGCCCGGCTCGAACCGCACCCGCCTACCCACCTTCACACCACTCCCATCGCCGCCGTGCGCCCAACATACGTCCACCCACCGACGAATCCTGACGCGGCGGTGACATGACAAAGCCGCTACCCGCCCAGTCGGGTAGCGGCTTCGTCAGCAGATCGGGTGTCGGCGGGAATCAGACGCCGATGCGACCGCCGTTCTTCTTCCAGACCACCGCGACCGAGGGGCGGGGTTGGGTGGTGCCGCCGTCGGGCCAGTTCGACAGGGGCTTGTCGACCGTGGCGTCGTCGGACTCGCCGGGGTGCTGGACGGAGACGATGACCTGCTTCTCGGTGATGATCGGGCCGCAGGTCTCGCCGCCGCGGGGGACGGTGAGGAACTGTTTGGTCTCACCGCGGTTGGGGCCGTCGAGGACCACGGCGAACAGGCCGTCGTTGGACTTCAGGGCGTTGCCGTCGGTGGATATCCACAGGTTGCCGTACGGGTCGAAGGCCAGGTTGTCGGGGCAGGAGATGGGGCTCACCTTGGACTTGTCGAAGCCGCTGAAGTAGGTGTCGGCGGCGGCGGGGTCACCGCAGACCAGCAGCAGGGTCCAGGTGAACTCGGTGCCGGTGTGGTTGTCGGTGAGCTCGAGGACCTGGCCGTTCTTGTTCAGCTTGCGCGGGTTGGCCTCGTCGGGGCCCGGCTTGCCTTCCTCGCCGCGCTTGGTGTTGTTGGTCAGCGCCACGTACACCTTGCCGGTCTTCGGGTTGGTCTCGAAGTCCTCGGGGCGGTCCATCTTGGTCGCGCCGACCTTGTCACCGGCCAGGCGGGTGAACACGGCGACCTCTTCGGCCGACATGCCGTCGACGAACGACTTGCCCTTGCCGTCGGCGCCGGTCTCGAGCAGGCGGATCCACTCGCCCTTACCGGTGAAACCGCCGGTGGGGACCTTGCCGGAACCGTCGATCTCGGCGGCGTGGTCGCCGGTGAGCTTGGCGACGTAGAGGGTGCCCTCGTCGAGGATGGTCATGTTGTGGCGCATGCTCGACGCACCGACGCCCGGCTGCACCTTCTTGGCGGAGACGAACTTGTACATGTAGTCGAAGCGCTCGTCGTCACCGCTGTAGGCGACGACGCTGCCGTCGGCGGTGACGTGAATCGTGGCGGCCTCGTGCTTGAAGCGGCCGAGCGCGGTGTGCTTCACCGGCGCCGAGGACGCATCCCACGGGTTCACCTCGACGACGTAACCGAAGCGGTTGACCTCGTTGACTTCCTGGGTGAGGTCGAAGCGCGGGTCGAAGTTCTCCCAGCGACGCTCCGACGCGCCGCCCTCGATGCCGTAGCGCTTGAGCTTCTTGGCGACGTCGGCGTCGGTCACCTTCTCGGCATTTCCGAAGTACTGGTTGAAGTTCTCTTCACCGGAAAGCACCGTGCCCCAAGGGGTTACACCACCCGAGCAGTTGTTCAGGGTGCCGAGTACCTTGGTACCGGTCGGGTCGGCCTTGGTCTTCAGCAGCGCGCTACCGGCGGCCGGACCACGCACCTCGAACTCGGTGGTCGCGGTGATGCGGCGGTTGTACTTGCCGAACACCGGCTTCAGCTGACCCGATCCGGCCTGCCCGTGCACCTCGACGACACTCAGGCCGTGCGAGGCGAGGGCGATCTCGAACTGCTCGCGGGTCGGCGCGTCCTTGTTGTAGCCGCGGAACATCATCGGCTCGGTGCTGTATTCGTGGCTCACGACCAGCACGTACTTGTCGGCCTCACCCTCGATGGGCAGCAGACCGGCGAAGTCGCAGTTGTAGCCGAACTGCTGAGCGGCGGCGGCCGGGGTCTGCTTCTCGAAGTCGAAGGCGGGCGCGCCCTCGATCACCGCGTCACCCCAGCGGATAAGCACCGACTGCTCGTAGCCCTCGGGGACGACGACGGCGTCTTCCTTGTTCGGCGCGACGGGCGTGAAGCCGGTGCCGGTGCCGGGCGAACCGGTCGAACCGGTGTCGGAGCTGTCGTCGCCACAGGCGGCGAGCATGCTCGCGGCGCCGACGGCGAGCACCGCCGCGGCACCGCCCTTGATGAGTCCGCGACGGTTAAGCCGGGCGACGATGTCACCGAAGTACTCGCCGTCGGAGGTGTTGGGGACCTCGTGGAAGCAGGCGTTGCCACACTTGTATTCGCAGGTGATGGCCGAGCGTGACGACTGACCGTCGTGGGTGACGAAAAGGGCGAGCGGTTTCAGACTCACGATTACTCCTGATTAGTGCGGTTTCCGGCACGGTAGGCAGCGCAGGCGAGGCGTCGGGAACGTGAAGGTGAACGCACGACCAAAACTCGGCGCGTGGGCAGCACGCGCCGAGTGGGGGTGGGTCAGGCATTGATGGGCAGTGAGATCACCACCTCCTGTTCGTCGCCGGGCAGGTAGTGGACGCCGATGATGCGTCCCACCTGTACCGATCCGATCGCGGTCGGTGGCAGGTACTTCGCGGCGCCGGTCAGGAAGGTGCTGCCGTCGGGGCGGGTGACGACCAGCCCGAGCACCACCTCGGTGTAACCGCCGCGGATGCGTCCGGGCACATCGAGGCTGCGGACCACCGCCTGGGCGGCGATGCCGCGTTCGGCGATGTCGAGCTTGTCGCGGGTGGTGATGCCCTTGCGGATGAGCGATTCGTTCATGGCGCGCTGGGCGGCGCCTGCGTCGCCGGAGCGGTCGACCTCCACCTTGTCGGTGCGGCCGGGCAGGTACCGCACCGGCAGGACCACGCCGGGGCGCAGCAGGGCCAGTTCGGTGAGCGGCACGATCATCTTCGCGTGGGAGTCGAAGGTCTTGCCGTCGGCGCCTTCGACCCGGAATTCGATCCGCACCTGCGGCTGGTCGTTGACCGACACCCCGGTCTGGCGGAACGAGGTGATGGTGCCGATACCGATCTCACCGCCGCGGAACTCCGAGCTGTTGTGACCGGTGAAGGCCTCGAAGATGCCGTCGCCGGTGAAGGCGAAGACCATCGGCACGATCGTCAGCGCGATGATGGGCAACGCCATCTGCGGGCCGACCCAGCCGAGCATGGTGCCGGTGAATTCGTCGGGCGTGTAGGTGAGGCCGTAGTAGAGGTAGTAGCCGATGGCCAGGATTCCGAAGGCGACCGCGGCCGCACGCAGCTTGGATTTCATGATTCTCCTCGGGATGGATGCGACCGGATCGCGATCAGGGGGTCAGGTCAGCCGACGATGGTGGAGCAGGCGAAGGTGATGTCGAACTTCACCGTCGACGGGCCGGCCAGCGGGTTGGTCATGTCGGGGGCGCCGACGCCCTCGCCGGTGACGCGGAAGGTGTTGCCGTCCTTGGCGAGGGTGGCCGAGCCGCCGGGCTGGCCGTTGCCGTAGCCCACGGCGTACGGCATGCCGCTCGACCCGCCCTGGCTGCCCGCGATGGCGACGGCCTGCACCGTTTCGCCGGTGATCGAGGCGCTCACCGAGAGGTTGCCGTAGGTGGCGTTGGCCGTATCGGTGAGGGCGAGCGCCAGGGTTCCGCCCTGCTTGGCGCAGGTGGTGTCGAACTTCGCGGTCAGTTCCTTGCCGTCGACGGTGGCGGTGGACTTGCCTGCGGCGGTGCTGGACGGGGTGCTGGTGGAGCTGCCGGTGTCGCTGCAGCCGGTGACGAACAGGGCGGTCGCGGCGGAGGCGGCGGCGAGGGTGGCGATCAGCTTGGTGTTCATGGTGTTTCCGTTCTCTCTCGGTGTGAGCGGGTCGGTGAACCCGTTGAGAGAAAGGTAGAAATCCCGCGCCGACTACCGATCCCAAGTTTTCCCTCGGACAGTCGGCTGACCTGCGGTTACCCTGGTCGAATGCGAAGACCCCGCGCCATGGTGCTCGACGAGGTGTGGCGCGGGCTCGACGGTGTCGACGCCTTGAGCGGACCACAGGGTGCGCCGTTGCGGCGCACCGTGAAACTGATCCTCGATCCGCTGGTCATCCGGCCGATGCAGCATCCGCTGTGCGCGGGCAGCGTTCTCGACGCCGACGGCGTCACCTTGCTGACCTCCCTGGTACTCGCGCGTTCCGATGCGCTGCGGGCGTGCGCGAGCTGGTTCACCGTCCTCAAACAAGCGCGGCGCGCCTTACGGATCACCGAGGGCAACGCGCAGGATCTCTACTTCCAGCGATGCTTCGAGCTGGCGACTCTGCACGGCGAGCCGGGAGCGGATGCCCGTGAGCGTGCCGCCGCGGTGCTGCGCGAGGTACACGAGGGAACGGGCGGGCGCACCACGACGGCGCTGAAAAACCTGGTGACCGAACCGAACCGGCTCGCCGAGCTGACAACACTCATCGAGTCCGCCTGGCGCGCACGACCATTGGTGAACTCCGGTGCGCGCGACCTCGCCTCCGCGCTGACCGAACTACTCGACGCGAGCACTCTGGCCCGCGAGGGTGATCCCGCCGACGCCGGCCCGCTGCTCGACGAGCTGATCGAGGACAAGGTGGGCACCCACCGGGGCATCGCGCTGTGGCGCCCGCATCCCAGGTACGGAGCCGACGACCTGGGCCTGACCGTGCACGAGTGCCCACCACGCCCCGCCGTCGGCGCCACCGCCTCGACCGCCACCCTCGCGCTCCCGTTCGACCGGAGCATCTACGAACGTGTCTTCACCGTTCTGCAAGGCAGCATCGACCGGACCGATCTGCCGGATCTGCCGACGTTGGTGAGCACCGAGGTGAGCCGGAGCTGTTCGCCGTGGGGGTTGCTCGACGAGTCTCTTCGCGTGACAGCGGCGGCTGGTTGCGAACTCGCCCTCGGGCTTTCACCGTTGGGCGCGGTACCTCTGATGCGGGCCCTGGTCGGGACAGAGTTGTCCGACGCTCGTGGCGAACGATCTGCGGAATCGGAGCAGGATGAGCCGGAAGCGGGACTACATACCGGCACTACACCTTCGGCGGCGAAGAGCCTGGGGGTGCAGGCTCCTAGCGGCACGGATGGCGGGGCTGCACAGTGCGGCTCGAAGGGGCAGTGGGCGGACGCCGGCGAGCCCGGCCCCGGGTCACGGGCGCACGCGGTGGTGAACGCGCGATGGCGGCGGGAAGCGTACGTCCTGCAAGCGCGGCGCTACTCGGTGCACCTCGGTGAGGCGGTGAGCGGACCGCTGGCGGTGGTCGCCGCTGAACTGCGGACACCGTGGCGACCCTACCTGCGCAGACTGTGGGTTCGGTTGCACGGACGTGACGTTCGGGAGCTGGCGGTGTTCGATCCGGTCGAGCTGTGGGATCTGCTCGACGGGATCGCGCGGTCGGTGATGCTCGACCATCGGACGCGAGTGAAGCAGGCGCTCACCGTGGCCATGGACGAGGTCGAGGAAGCGAGGGCCAGTTGATGATTCGGCACAGTCGCTCCGATGGTCTGCTGACGATCGCTCCTGGTGAAACTCCGCTGGTCACCGACATCCTGGCTCCCTTGGATGCGATGGTTCTCGAAGTCGTTGGTGGGCACCTCAGCTGGAGCGTGCTCGATGATCGGCAGCTGCCTGCCGCGGTGCTCGACGACCCCGAAGCCGCGCAGGAGTGGCTGTGGGCGGTCTATGGGGAGAATGTCGCGATCGCAGTGGCAGACGGAGTGGACGGCGAAATCGCCGCTGAATCGGTTCGGCCTGAGCTGGTTGCCGCCTTGCGGCGACTTGCCTACGCACACTGGGCTTCTCGATGGTGGCCTGCGTCGACTGTCGATGACATTCCGGCTCTCGACCCGCTCCTGCTTGACGAGGAAATCGGGCAGCTCAGCGAGATGTGTGAAATGGTGCTCGCGGATTCGGAGCTTCTCTCACTTACCCCGAGTGATGGCGACGGGCCGATCGACAATTCTGCGGAGCTGAGTCCTCGACGTATCGCAGGCCCAGAGGCGAGCTCCCAACAACCTCGCCCGGCCTTCGAATCCTCCACTCGTGCCGATGATTACGCGCTTGCCGCAGGCGGGAAGCAGCCCGGCGACGGGCTGATCGTCGCACATGGGAGCGGCGACTGGGACTGGCGGCGATGTCCGCCTGGCATTCTCGACGCGGGCGCCGAGGCGCTGTCCTGGACGGTCTTCCGGTCCTCGGGAATTTCGACGGCACAGGTCACCGTCGTTGCTGCGCCGGACTGCCCGCTCCACGTGCCCGAGCACCTCCGCCCCCATGTCCGCCTCGATGTGGACAACGGAACCGAGGCCGCCGCCACCGCCGCCGAGCTACAGCTGCGGACGGACAGCTGGTCCGCCGAGGTCCAGCTGCCCGAGCACACCGAAACCATCACCACCCTCTCGGTTTTCATTCCCGGAGTCGGCCCCTCGACCGGTTTCCCGGACGAGTCAGCCATGCGTGCACGCATCCGCGGTTTCGCCCGCAGCCGACTCACCGGACAGGCGGGTGACCTGTTGGCCGCCGAATCCGCAGCCGCGGAATCCGATGACGACTTCTGATGCGCGCACGGATCGCCGAGCGCGCCCGGACGACAAGGAGCCGATGCGATGGCAGCGACCGGTAGAACATCGGACGGCGACGACGACCAGCTCGCCGCGGGCTACGCGGCCTACCAGCGTGGTGACGTGCTCGGGGCACTGGAGATCTTCGAGCGAGCCGCGCAGGACGCGCCGCCCCGACTGCGCAGCGCGGCGCTGATCAATGCGGCGAGCATGGCCGACGAACTGGGTGAACACCGGCGGTCGGTGAGCCTGATGCGGACCGCGCTTGCCGTGCTCCCCGCCGACGCGGCTCATCAACGACCGGCCGCCCTGGTCGATCTTTCGCAGGCCTACCAGCATCTGGGTGAGCTCGATTCCGCCCAGGAAACGCTGGAAGAGGCCCGGTCGCTGCTCGCCGACGGCACCGACCAGGGCCTGTTGCCGGTGGCGTGCCTGCTCTCGCTGACGGCCGTCGCGCTGCACCGCCAGCAGTGGGCGCGAGCCAATGAGCTCGCCGCCGAGTCGCTCGACGTGACCCGCCGGTTGGCCCCCGAGCTGATCGGTCATCCGTTGATGAATCTGGCGGCCGCGTCGTTCGAGATCGGCCGACGTGAACTGGCCGTCGACTTCGCGAGGCAGGCGCTGGCCGCGTTCGAGGCGGCGGGCGATGCCGCGGCCGTGGCCGAAACCCAACAGAACCTGGCCATCATGTTCGTGCGGTCGGGCCGCTACGACGATGCCGAGGAACCGTTGGGGGCCAGCCAGGGATTCTTCGAGGGTGCCGAGCTGGAGCATCGCGCGGGTATCGGTGCGAAAACCTACGGCTACCTGGCCGAAGGCAGGGGTGACTTCGACACCGCGCGGGCCCGATATCGGCATGCGCTCGACTGTTTCGACAAGGCCGGTGCGGTCCTCGACGCGGCGGATGTGCGGTTGCGGCTGGCCACCGTCGCCGCCGCCGAGGACGACCTCGCCCTCGCAGAGGAACTGCTCGCGATGTCGTTCGAGGTCTACGCCGAACACGGTCTCGGAATGCACTGCGCGCAGCTCGACTACTGGCACGCCGAATTGCTGCACCGGACGATCGCGGCCGACGCTCCTCCTGATCCGGCCACACTGTCGCGCGCGCTCACCCTCGCGGTCCCCGCCGCGCTGGCCATCGATGCGGTTCGCCACACTCTGCCCAACGGGAATCAGCGCGAACACTGGCACCGCACGGTCGCCGAACCAGCCATCCGCCTGGCCTTTCAGTGCGCGGCCCGCACCGGCGACGGGCAGTTGGTCGCGGACCTGGTCGACAGCCGTTGCGCGGGAACATCGCTCGATGTCGAGTCGATCACCCACCCGACCACCACCACCCTCGAGTTCGAGCTCATCGACCCACCGCAGTCCGATGACACGGCCCCCGCGCTACACCTGGGCACCGCCCTCGCCGACGTAGCGGCCGCAGCGGGAATCCGCGTCGCCCCACCACCGCGTCTCTCCGAACGCGGTCGAATCCTGCTGTCGGATTATATCTCCCACGCCGAGCAGCGATACGGACGTCTGATCCGCGACCACCGAGTGATCGCGCTGTGAACGAACAACCGACCGCGCTGATCCGGATGGCCGACGCGGGCGACGTGTATGTGTCCTGGCGGTGGGTCGACGACACCTCGGCGCGTGGGGTGGCGATGCTGCCGCGCGATGATGTGCGTGCGGTGTTGCGGCAGTTGGCCGCCGCGGTGCCCGATCCCGGTCGCCCGGACGAGTTGAGCCGGGTGATGACCGAGGGCGCACTGGTCGATCCCGAGGCGGAAAACGCACTGGCGCAGTCGTTGTCACGCGCGCTGCTGCCGTACGGGCTCGCGGTGCAGCTGTACGAGCTGTCGCAGCGGGGCATCCGGCCGCATCTGCGGATTCAGCCGTCACCTCGGCTCGCCCAGGTTCCGTGGGAGATCATCGCGCCCGATCCGGCGATCCGGCTGCTCGATATCGCCGATGTGAGCCTGCTGGCGCCGGTGTCGGTGGTTCGGGCACCGGATCGAATGGTGCGGCGCTGGAGCGAGACCCAGGACCTGCCGGTGGTGGCGGTGCTGGATCCGCGAGTTCCCGGTTTCCGCGCGGACTCCGAGCTCGGGTCCGTGCTCGGCCGCCCGAGTGCGGATTCCATTGTGGCGCAACATTTCAGTACCTACGGTGACCGCGTCGTGCCCACGGTCGCCGATCCGGTGGAACTGTTCCGGCGTACCGATCTGGACCGCGACTGGCTGTCCGACGCACTCCGCGCGGGTGCGAGCCGCCTGATCTACGTCGGCCATGTCACCGCGCCCGCACCGGAGTCCGGGGAAAGCGAGCACGCGCAACTGCACCTGGCGTGCACCACCGACACCCGCGGTTTCGCGGCGCCGACCCGCTCACACCGCCCGCTGTCGGCCAAGGACCTGCTGCTCGGCACCTACACCCTCGACCCCGCACCGGTCCCCGGCCGCGACCTGTGGCCGATGCCGAGCCGGGTAGCGCTCATCGCCTGCGAAAGCGGTGGCGACCTGCGCTTCACCGAGGCCCTCGGCCTGACAACCGCGGCACTGTCGGCAGGCGCCGAGCTCGTCACCGCCACCCGCTGGCCACTCCCCACCGACCACGCCTTCCACACCCTCACAGCGACAATCGGCCACCCCCTCCAATCCGCCATCCGAGCCGTCGACACCGCCCATGACTCCCCCACCCCGCTATCGACCCTCTTGAACTGGCAGCGAACCCAGCTCGCAGCATGGCAAACCGCCCCGACCTCCGAGAACTCCCCGCTCCTCTGGTCAGCCTTCGCCACGGTCACCGATTGACGGCTCAGCAACCCCAGCGGCACCGATAGGGATCCGCGGCACGGCGGCCTGCCAAGGGCCGGGGACATGAGCGGTCAGTGGTCGTCGTAGTGCCCGTCGTGGGGCGCGTGGCGGTGCCCGTCGTGGATGTAGTCGACGTGGTCGTTGTGCGGGACGGCGACGTGCCCGCAGCCGGGGCCGTGGACGTGGTCGTGGTTGGAGCAGGCGACGTGGGACGAGGGTTCGCACTCGTCGAAGTGGCCCTCGTGTTCGCGGTGTAAGTGCCCGTCGTGGACGTAGTCGACGTGGTCCTGGTGGGGGACGGCGACGTGCCCACAGGTGGGGCCGTGGACGTGGGTGTGCTGCGGATGTTCGGCGTGCGCGGTGGTCATCTGCTCTCCTCCGGATCGAATCGAGCTTGCAACTCTTCCGACATTAGCAGTTGCGCATGCGTTGCTGCGAGCCCTTCGTGCTGGTCAGAGGACCTGATCGAGGAAGCGGCGCAGACGCGGCGTTTTGGCGTCGTCGAACAGCTCGGCGGGCGCGCCGGTCTCCACGACCTGGCCCTGATCCATGAACACCACGCTGTCGGAGACGCTGCGCGCGAACCCCATCTCGTGGGTCACCACGATCATCGACATGCCGCCGGCGGCGAGGTCGGCCATGAGCGCGAGCACACCCTTCACCAGCTCGGGGTCGAGCGCGGAGGTTGCCTCGTCGAAGAACATCAGTTCCGGTTTCATGGCGAGGGCGCGGGCGATGGCGACGCGCTGCTGCTGCCCACCCGAGAGCGATCCGGGTCGCGCGTCGGCCTTGTCGGCCAGGCCGACGATCTCGAGCTGCTCCACCGCGAGCGCCCGCGCCTGCTCGGCCGAGAGCCCGCGCAGTTTGCGCGGCCCCAGGGCGATATTGTCGGCGACCGTTTTGTGCGGGAACAGGTTGAACTGCTGGAACACCATGCCGATGCGCTGACGCAACCGGTCGGGGTTCTCGCGCAGCACCGATTCGCCGTCGAGCAGGATGTCGCCGGAATCGGGTTCGTGCAGGCGGTTGAGCACCCGCAGCAGGGTCGACTTGCCGGAACCGGACGGCCCGATGACGGTGGTGGTCCGGCCCGCGTCGACGTGGATGTCGACGCCGCGCAGGATGTGGTTGTTGCCAAGCGTCAGATGCAGGCCGGTACCGGTCAGGGATGCACTCATCGAGCTGTAACTCCTTCGCAAGCGCGGGCGGACGTGGCGGTCATGCGCCCCGGCCTTCCGTGATGACGGCCTGTTCGAGCGGATCGACCGGGGGAACCGGTTTTCCGGTGCGCATCCGGCGGTCGATGTAGTTCACCAGGTGGGTGAGCGGGATGGTCAGCACCAGGTACATCAGACCCGCCGCGACCAGCGGGGACAGGTTGCCGGTCTGGGCGTTGAGGTCGCGGCCGACCGCGAACAGCTCGCGCTGGGAGGCGAGCAACCCGAGGAAGTAGATGAGCGAGGAGTCCTTGATGAGGGCGATGAACTGGTTCATCAGCGCGGGCAGCACCCGGCGCACGCCCTGCGGGATCACGACAAGGGTCATCGCCTGGCGGTACCCGAACCCGATCGCACGGGCCGCCTCGAGCTGACCGGGCTCCACCGACTGGATACCCGAGCGGAAGATCTCACCGATGTACGCCGCCGCCAACAGCGCCAACGCCACCGCGCCGAGCCAGTACGGGTTGCCGCCGGTGACATTGCGAACCACCGGGCCGATTCCGAGCCCGATCAGCAGGATGATGACCACGGCGGGCAGACCGCGGAAGATGTCGGTGTACACGCGGGCGGGCCAGCGCAACCAACGGGTGCGCGAGATACCCATCACCGCGAGCAGCATGCCCAGCACGGTGCCGAGGACACCCGAAACCACGGCCAGGATCAGCGTATTCGGCAGACCCGTCTTGATGAGGTCGGGGAAGGCCTTGGTGTAGAGCGACCAGTCGAAGAAGGTGTCCTTCAACTGCTGGATGGTCGATTTCTGCTGTGCCACTTCGGCTTCGCCGGGCTGCTTGCTCGCGGCGATGGCGGCGAAGTCCGGAAGATCCGGCGCCGGCGCGGCTTTGGAGCCCGGCTTCCAGCCCGGCGGCAGCTCGCGCGGTACCCAGTCGGCGTACAGGCGCGCGTAGGTGCCGTCGGCGATCACCGCGTCCAAGCCCGCGTTGAGGGCGTCGATGAGCGGCTGGTTGTTCTTGGCCACCGCGTAGCCGACGAAGTTGTCGAGGCTGAAGGTGTTCTCCGACACCACGATCCCGTCGCCCGGTTTGATCGCGCCCTCGGCTTGCGCCGACGGGGCGACCCAGGCGTCGACCTGGCCGGATTTGAGATTCGCGTACGCGGTGTTGTAGTCCGGGAACTTCACCGGGTCCAGGCGCAGCTGGTTCACCACGAACTCGTCCTGCACGGTGCCCTGCACCACGGCGATCCGCGAACCGGCGTTCAGATCACCGAACCCCTTGATCGCCGAACCCTGCGGCACGACCAGCGAGAAATAGCCGAAATCGTAGCCGTTGGTGAAGCCGATGAGTTCGCGCCTGGCATCGGTGGTGGTGATGTTGGACGAGCCGACATCGAAGCGTTTGCCCGCCACCTGGGCGAGCAGCCCGGCGAACTCGGTGCCCGAGAACTCCACCTGCAGACCGAGTTTCGCGCCGATCTCGCGCAGCAGTTCGTTATCGAATCCGGTGAAGGCGCCCTCGCCGTTCACGCAGATGCTCGGCGGCGCGTCCGAGAGGGTGCCGACGCTGAGCTTGCCCGGACTCAGCAGGCCGAGTTTGCTGGTATCGATCGACTCGAGCGGCACCGTGGTCGGGGTCGTGTAGCGGTCGGTGCCTGCCGTCTCGGAGGAGGCGAGGTTGGTCGGCGCCGCGGCCGCCGCGCTCTGGCCGGGAGGCGAGCACAGGTCGCCCCCCGTCGACGTCTCGCCACCGGAGCCACCGCATCCGGTCGCGGCCACGCCGACGAGGAGCAACAGCGCGGCAATCCGCGCCCGGGTTCGCACAGCACGCACACCTGCCATGCCGATAGACCCTAGTGCCCGCCCGTGTCCCCACTCGCCACCCGCGCCTGGTGTGGTACATCCGGGCAGGTCAAAGATTTTATGCCAGGCCTTCGAGTAATTCCGGGTTCACTTCGTCGCGCCACTCGATCGCGCGGCGCACCTCGGCGAGGTCGTAGTCGGGACCGGAGACGCCGATGGTGAACAGGCTCACACCCGCCGCGCGCAACTGTTCGGCCTGCGCCCGGCCCTGCCACTGCACCGACCGTTCGATCCGGCTCTCGTCGGTGCCGACGGCGGCCGCGTGCTCGGCCAGGATCTTGTTCTTGTGCGCCAGCGTCTCCACATCGACGAAGGAATGCCAGATGTCGGCGTACTCGGCGACCAGGCGCAGCGTTTTGCGCTCGCCGCCGCCACCGATGAGGATCGGGATATCACGCACCGGCGGTGGGCTGAGCACGCGCAGGCGGGCGGTGAGCCGGGACATGTTGTCCTTCAACAGGTTCAGCCTGCTACCGGCTGTACCGAATTCGTACCCGTACTCGGTGTAGTCGCGCTGGAACCAGCCCGCACCGATGCCGAGGATCAACCGGCCGCCGCTGATCCGGTCGACCGTGCGCGCCATATCGGCGAGCAGATCGGGATTGCGGTAGCCACCGCCGGTGACCAGCGCACCGAACTCGACCCGCTCGGTCTGCTCGGCCCATGCGCCGAGCATGGTCCAGCATTCGTAATGCGCGCCCGCCGGATCACCGGTGAGCGGATAGAAATGGTCCCAGTTGAAGACGATGTCCACCCCGGCGTCCTCGGCCCGCAACACCGCGTCACGAATCAGTCCGTAATCCGGTGCGTGCTGAGGCTGAAGCTGGACTCCGATACGAACTGGACGACTCATACCGCGCTCCTCGGTACTCGGTGGGCTCCGGGACCGAGGCTACCGCAGCACGTCCGGAGCACCGGGCCGCTACGATCCGAGCCGACCCTGTTCTCGGATCGTCCGGCACGTTCCTGCCGGGATGGGAAGAATGATCTACGCATGGCTACCGTGACCTTCGAAGGCGCCACCCGGCTCTACCCCGGCGCGGGCAAACCCGCTGTCGACGCCCTCGACCTCGAAATCGCCGACGGCGAATTCCTCGTTCTCGTCGGACCCTCCGGCTGTGGCAAGTCGACCTCGCTGCGCATGCTCGCCGGCCTCGAGGAGGTCAACGGCGGGCGCATCCTGATCGGCGACAACGACGTGACCCACGCCGAACCCAAGGATCGCGACATCGCGATGGTGTTCCAGAACTACGCGCTGTACCCGCACATGTCGGTCGCGGAGAACATGGGTTTCGCACTCAAGCTGGCCAAGGTGTCCAAGGCCGAACGCGACGAAAGGGTGCGCGCGGCAGCCGAACTGCTCGACCTCACCGAGTACCTGGACCGCAAGCCCAAGGCGCTCTCGGGCGGTCAGCGCCAGCGCGTGGCGATGGGGCGCGCGATCGTGCGGCAGCCGCAGGTGTTCCTGATGGACGAGCCGCTGTCGAACCTCGACGCCAAGCTGCGCGTGCAGACCCGCACCCAGATCGCCCAGCTGCAGCGGCGGCTCGGCACGACGACGGTGTACGTCACCCACGACCAGGTCGAAGCCATGACCATGGGTGACCGCGTCGCCGTGCTCAAGGACGGCCTGCTGCAGCAGTGCGCGTCGCCGCGCGACCTGTACCGCGACCCGGCGAACGTATTCGTCGCCGGGTTCATGGGCTCGCCTGCGATGAATCTGTTCACCCTGCCCGTCACCGACGGCACCGTCACCATCGGCGGCTACCCCGTGCCGGTACCGCGCGCGGTGGCCGACGCGGGTGCGGGTTCGGTGGTGCTCGGCATCCGCCCCGAGCATCTCGAGGTCGGCGGTCAGGGGATGCAGATGGAAGTGGACGTGGTGGAGGAACTGGGTTCCGACGCCTACGTCTACGGCCGGGCACTGTCCACCGGTGCCGGCGGCACGTCCGGGGAAACCCTTGTGGCGCGGGTGGATTGGCGCAACCCACCGGCCAAGGGCGAGCGGCTTTCGCTCACCACCGATCCGGCGAACCTCTACTTCTTCAGCACCGAGAACGGTCGGCGGCTGCGCTGATCGGCCGCTCACCGGCCTGACATGCCGACCGCATCATCGGTGCGGTCGGCTGTCGTCAGGCACCGGTGTCGTTCGGCGGGCGGCCTGCCTTCTTGCGGGCACGCAGGTAGTCCGGGTTGACGCGAACGGTGAGCTGTTCGAGTTCGACCGGCGTCCCGGTGGGTGTGGTGAGCCGAGCCCGCACTGGCTCGCCGGTTTTGGTGTCGACGCGCAGCAGTGGCGCCGGGCCCGGCTGGAGGTAGGTGTCGCCCCACTGCCACAGCGCCACGACCACCGGGAGTAGGTCCCTGCCCATCTGGGTGAGGACGTACTCGTGCCGGGTGCGCTTGCCTTCCTCCTGGTAGGGGCGCTTTTCCAGGATGCCCGCCGCGGTGAGTTTGCGGAGCTGGCTCGCGGCCGCCGCGTCGGTGATGCCGACGCGGCGGGCGAAGCCGTCGAAGCGGGTGGTGCCGTAGTAGGCCTCGCGCAGGATGAGGACGGCCGAGCGGGTGCCGATGAGCTCCATGGCTCTGGCGATCGAACAGCCTTCGGTCTCCCACCTGCTCAGATCAGCCAAGGGTCCTTCCATCACCGCTGCCATAGCCGACATCATACGCCTCCCTGACTTGAGCAGATGATAGTTAGCGTCTACTCTGGCTATTGTCTGATATAGCCAGAGGGAAGAGGACTCCCATGCGAGACGCGGTCATCGTCGAAGCGGTACGCACCCCCATCGGGCGGGGCAAACCCGACGGCGCACTCCACGACGTCCATCCCGTCGACCTGCTCGCGCACAGCCTGCGCGCGGTGATCGAGCGCAGCGGCATCGACCCGGCACTGGTCGACGACGTGATCGGCGGCATCGTCACCCAGGTCGGCGAACAGGGCGTGAACATGACCCGGCGGGCCGCACTGGCCGCCGGATACCCGGAATCGGTGCCGGCGACCACCGTCGACCGGCAGTGCGGAAGCAGCCAGCAGGCCATCCACTTCGCCGCGCAGGGCGTGATCGCGGGCGCGTACGACATCGTCGTCGCGGCGGGCGTCGAGTCCATGGGTCGAGTTCCGATGGGTTCCAGTGCGCTCGGGGCCGCCGACTTGTCCGGGGTCGCCTTCGCGCAACGGTATCCGGAGGACCTGGTCCCGCAGGGCATCAGCGCCGAGCTGATCGCCGCCAAGTGGGGGCTGAGCCGCACCCAGCTCGACGAGTTCGCACTGAGCAGCCACGAAAAGGCGGCCCGCGCAACGAAAGACGGGCTCTTCGCCGGCGAACTCGCCCCGCTGAACGGGCTGTCCGCCGACGAGGGCATCCGCGTCGGCTCCACACTCGAAACGCTGGCGAAGCTGAAGCCCGCCTACTACGACCCGGCCATGGCGGCGCGCTTCCCGCAGATCGGCTGGGAGATCACCGCCGCCTCCGCCAGCCAGGTCAGTGACGGCAGCTCGGCCGTGCTCATCATGTCGGGCGAGCGGGCCGAACAGCTCGGCCTGCGCCCGCTTGCTCGGCTGCACAGCTTCGCCGTCGCGGGCGACGACCCGTTGCTCATGCTCACCGCGGTGATCCCCGCGACCGAGAAGGTGCTGCGCCGGGCGGGCCTCGACCTGTCCGACATCGACCTGATCGAGATCAACGAGGCGTTCTCCCCCGTCGTCCTGGCCTGGGCGCAGGAAACCGGCGCCGACCTGAGCAAGGTGAATGTCAACGGCGGTGCCATCGCCATCGGCCACCCGCTGGGTGCCTCCGGGGCACGGCTGATGACCACGCTGGTCCATGCCCTCCACCAGCGTGGCGCGCGTTACGGCTTGCAGACCATGTGCGAAGCGGGCGGGCTCGCCAACGCGACCATCATCGAAAGGTTGTGAGGCTCAGCCGCGGGTAAGTGAACCTTTACGATCGGCGACGTGGACTTCGAGACCTTTGTATATGCGATTCCGCTGCGGACGCGGTTTCGGGGGATCACCGTGCGGGAAGGCATGCTGATTCGGGGGGAAAACGGGTGGGGGGAGTTCTGCGCGTTTCCCGAGTACGACGATCGGGAGGCGGCGGGGTGGTTGGCTACCGCTGTCGAGCAGGCGACGATCGGGTGGCCCGCGCCAGTGCGGGAACGGGTACCGGTGAATTGCATCGTGCCTGCCGTAGATCCCGAGCGTGCGGCGCGAATCGTCCGTGAATCCGGATGTGCGACAGCGAAGGTGAAGGTCGCCGATCACCCTGATTCGTCAGCCGAGGATCTGGCGCGGGTGGCGGCGGTGCGGGCAGCGCTCGGGGATTCCGGCGCCGTCCGGGTCGATGCCAATGCGGTGTGGGATGTCGAGACCGCCGTGCGGCGAATTCGGGAAATCGATTCGGCGGCGGGCGGGTTGGAGTACGTCGAGCAGCCGTGCCGGAGTATCGAGGAACTCGCGGAGGTGCGGGCGCGGGTTTCGGTGCCGATCGCGGCCGACGAGTCGATTCGGCGGGCGGAGGACCCGCTGCGCGTCGCGGTGGCGGGGGCGGCGGATGTGGCGGTGCTCAAATGCACGCCGCTCGGTGGGGTGCGGCGGTCGCTCGCGGTTGCCGAGGCCGCCGGACTCCCGACGGTCGTGTCGTCGGCACTGGAGACGAGTGTGGGGCTGGCAGCCCAGATCGCTCTGGCCGGGACGCTGCCGGATCTCGAATTCGCCTGTGGACTGGGCACTCTCGCACTGTTCGAAGGTGATCTGGTCGCGGACTCGCTGCGCCCGGTCGACGGGTGGTTGACGGTGCCGACCAGTGCGCCGGAACCCGATCCGGCGGCGATGGATCGATACCGGCACCCGGATGCCGAGCGGGTGCGGTGGTGGCTGCGACGGTACGAGCGGGTGCGCGCATTGCTCGACGACACGGCAGCGTCCGGCTCCGTTTCGTAGAACGCCGACCACACCGGTACGACCGACGAGCGAACCTGCGCACGGCGATCACTCGACCCGGATTAGTTGTGCACAACTTAATTGTGCGCTACAGTTGCTCGCATGACCGACGGACTCACCCTCGACGAGCAGCTGTGCTTCCCGCTCTACGCGGCCTCGCGAGCGATGACGGCGGTCTACCGTCCGAAACTGGAACAACTAGGACTCACCTACCCGCAGTACCTGGTGATGCTGGCGCTGTGGGAACGCGACGGCCGCAGCGTCGGCGAACTCGGCAGGGCGCTCGATCTCGACTCCGGCACCCTGTCACCACTGCTCAAGCGACTGGAAGCGACCGGGTTCGTGCAGCGCAGACGCGCGGCCGACGACGAACGTCGCGTCGACATCGTGCTCACCGATCACGGGCGGGCCGTCCGTGCCCGAGCTTGCGCCATCCCCACGGAAATGGCGCGAGCAGCGGGACTGACCGGCGACGAAGCCGCCGCCCTCCGCACTCTGCTCCGCAAACTGACCGATTCCCTCATCGAGAAATGAGACTCCCCATGCAGGTTCTCTACACCGCCGAAGCCCTTGCCACCGGCGAAGGCCGCACCGGCTCCGCCCGCACCACCGACGGCAAGCTCGACGTGGTGCTCGCTCCGCCGAAGGAAATGGGCGGCGACGGCGCGGGCACCAACCCCGAGCAGCTGTTCGCGGCCGGTTACGCCGCGTGCTTCCACTCCGCGCTGCGCCTGGTCGGCAAGAAAGCAGGCGCGAATATCGCCGATTCCGCGGTGGGCGCCCAGGTTTCGATCGGCCCGAACGACAAGGGCGGCTTCCAGCTCGCCGTCACCCTCGAGGTCACCCTCCCCCACCTCACCCGCGAGGAAGCACAGCAGCTGGCCGACCAGGCACACCAGGTGTGCCCGTACTCCAACGCGACCCGCGGCAATATCGACGTCGACGTCCAGGTCGCCGAGGACTGATCGTACGATCCCGACTCGCGGCCCCGGTGCTCATGCGTCGGGGCCGCGCGCTTTATCCATAAGCGGCCCTTGAGAATTCATTAGCCCCGGGACTGCACGATGATCTCGTCGTTCAGAACAAAGGGGAAACAATGAAGACAGCAATTGCCGCCACGATGATCGCCGCGTTCAGCCTGATGGGGGCCGGTGCGGCCGCCGCGGCGACATTCGAGCAGACGAGTTACGCGGCGGCTCACGGCTCGCAGAGCGGGGGCGGGCGTGGCGGTTCGACGAGCAGCTCTCCCTGCACAGGCAGCAAATCCTGCACCTCGCCCGCCCCGGGCGGACAGGGGTCGAGCGGACGCGGCAGCGCCCCGGGTAGCACCGGAAACCGCTAGGGCGACTCACCCGAAGCGGACTCCGCAACCGGCGAATGTCGCCCGGATCAGTAGAGCCGCTTCTGGACCGATCACGCCGTCGGCCAATTCCGCATAGCGAGTACAGAATTCGGGTCCGTGCGACACTTCGTCGGGGGTCGGCGCCAAATGATGGGCGAGTTCGTGCAGAACAACCAGTTCGCGCAGCGCCCACGCGGTGGCGCCGGTATGGAGTGGGACGGCAAGCACGGCAGCGGCGCGTTCGTAGTGTGCCGCAGCCGTGCCCGCCCGCGCACGGACCCGCACGGGAATCACCGCCCGATCCCATAGGGCTCGAACCCAATTCAGCGCGAGCACCTTCTCGACATAACTCTGCACCGATTCCACCGACGCGAATCGCCGCTCGACGGGCAAGGTCACCTGCGAACCGTAGATATCGACAGTGCGATGCCCGAATTCCTCGGCGCGATCGAAGACACCGCGCACCAACTGCTCGGCGTCGTACACCCGCGCGCGCTGGGTGTCGCGTCGTGGAGCCGGACCGGAGACATCGTCGGGCTCGCTGTTCATCCCGTGAGTTTGCCGCGTGGGGCGGGTAGTTCGGTGGAGGTGCCGAGGCGGGCGTTGCGGCCCGCCCGGTCGCCGGCCTGCCGGGCCGCGGCCGAGTGGCCGGTGGAGGTCTGCGGTCCACGCCAGGTGCCGCGCGCTTCCGAGGTGGCGGTGTAGAAGTCGGTGAGGGCGAGTTCCTTGTCGCGCAGGGCGAGTGCGGTTCCGGTCGACTCGACCGCCGATTCCTCGGCGACCACCTCGGCCTTCACCTCGGCCAGTCGCGCGCCGATCCGCGCCGCGAACGCCATCTGGAAATTCAGTCGCGCCGTCACACCGGCGACCGGGGCCTGCACCTTGCGGCGCACCGTTCGGCCGAACCGCTTCTCGGTGACCACCTTCACCACCGTAGCCTCGCGATACGCACCCGACTTGATGTAGTGATCCGAGGCCCGCACCATCTGCACCAGCAGACTCGCGTACAACGCCTCGCAGGTATCGATATCGGCGTCGAAACCGTAGGCGTAGACCTGCGTGGAGGTGCGCGCGACATCGCAGCGCACGTCGTTGGCCGTGGCGATGGCGACGAACAGCTGCACGTAGGTGCGCAACCCCTTCCGTCCCGGCTCCCCGATCGGGATGATCCGCTGCACCGGGGTGGACCTGCGTTCGCGCCGCGCCACATGCGAGCGTGCCACCGCCAGATCGATCGACGACTTCGTCGCCAGCCGTTGCGCGGCCGCGAGAAACGCCTCCGCCTCATGCTCGTTGTCGGTGGCCTCGGCCTTGCGCAGCAAACCACCGATCCGGGAGAGCATCCGGTCGGGTGCGGACGGCGTCGGGCTGGTCACGGATCGAGCCTAGGACACCGCACCGACACCGCCCACACACCGAACTGACCGCAAAGTAGCCGAAGTGACGGGACGATCGGACGCGGCGGGCCACACCATGTATGTTTGCCCCTGCACCGACGCACTGTGCTGCTGCTCACTGTCTCGACCCTGGAGTGTCTGCGATGGCCTTGAAGTTTGTCCCCAGAGCGACGATGGCTGCTGCCTCGATTGCGTTGCTTACCGCATCGTTCGCCAGCGCCTGCTCGAGTGACAACGGCGGCAACGCCCTCGACCAGAACCTGACCGGGCGTGGACCGATCACCTACGTCGAGGGTAAGGACGTCTCCGAGACCGGGATGGTCAAGCAGCTCATCGACCGCTGGAACGCCGCACACCCGAACGAGCAGGTGACGTTCAAGGAGCAGTCGGCCGACGCCGACCAGCAGCGCGACGACATGGCCGAGCACTTCCGCTCCAAGCAGGACGGCTACGACGTGGTCGCCCTCGACGTGCCCTACACCGCGGAGTTCGCCGCCAAGGGCTGGATCCAGCCGCTGGAAGGCAGCTTCGCCATCGACACCGCGCCGCTGCTCGCCCCGACCGTTGCCAGCGCCACCTACAACGGCAAGCTGTACGCGGCACCGCGCAACACCAACGGCGGCCTGCTGTACTACCGCAAGGACCTGGTGCCCAACCCGCCGCGCACCTGGGCGGAGATGCTCGGCCAGTGCCAGATCGCGCGCGACAACAACATCGGCTGCTACGCCGGTCAGCTGTTCCCCTACGAGGGCCTGACCGTGAACACCTCCGAGGTCATCAACGCCTACGGCGGCAGCTTCGTCGGCGCCGACGGCAAGACCCCCACCGTGAACAGCCCCGAATCCAAAGAGGGACTGAAGGTTCTGGTCGACGCCTACCAGCGCGGCGACATCCCCAAAGAGGCCATCAGCTTCAAGGAAGGCGAGAGCGCGAACGCGTTCGAGTCGGGCAAGCTGCTGTTCCTGCGCACCTGGCCGTACCTGTACGGCCAGGCCAACGGCGAGGGCTCGATGGTGAAGGACCGCTTCGGCGTGGCACCGCTGCCCGGCAAGACCGATGTCGGCGCCTCGACCCTCGGCGGCTACAACGTCGCGATCAGCGCGTTCTCCAAGAACAAGGCCACCGCCGCCGACTTCGTTCGCTTCATGGTCAGCGAAGAGGCGCAGCAGATCGTCGCCCAGGGCGCCTTCCCGCCGGTGCGTACCTCGCTCTACGACGACCCGGCCCTGATCGCGAAGATGCCGTACCTGCCCGCGCTGAAGGAGTCGATCGCCAACGCGGTGCCGCGACCGGTCTCGCCGTTCTACGAGGCGGTGTCAAAGGCCATCCAGGACAACGCATATGCTGCGCTGAACGGCACGAAGTCCGTCGACGACGCAGTCGCAGGCATGCAAAAGGGCATCGAGACCGCTGGTTCGTAGCGGTACGCGCAGCGGACCCGACCAGACCGTAGGAGAGTAGAAACGGTGTCGGATCCTTCGGGAGCCAAGCAGCGCGGGCTAGCGCTGCAACTGAGGCAATCACGGCGGGCGTGGCTGTTCGTCACGCCGGTGATGGTCGCGCTGGCCGTGGTCATCGGTTATCCGGTGTTCCAGGCGCTGTGGATGTCGTTCCGCAAGGACGCCGGCATCGACCCCGCCACCGGCATGTTCGTCGAGGGCGGCAGCGCGGGTTTCGACAACTACACCCATTGGCTACTGCAGCAATGCAATTCGCTGATGGGTACGGTGTCGTGCCCGACCGGCACGCTCGGGTCGCAGTTCTGGGCGGCGGTCGGGGTCACCCTGTTCTTCACGGTGGTGACCGTGACGATCGAGGCGACCCTCGGCCTCGGCATGGCCATCGTGATGGGCAAGACCTTCCGTGGCCGGGCGCTGTTGCGAGCCGCGGTGCTGATCCCGTGGGCCATCCCCACCGCTGTCACCGCGCGGCTGTGGGAGTTCATGTTCCAGTACGACGGCGTGGTGAACCGGGTGCTCGGCACCGAGATCCTGTGGACCTCGGATGTGTGGGCCTCGCGGTTCGCGGTGATCGTGGCCGACGTGTGGAAGACCACCCCGTTCATGGCGCTGCTGATCCTGGCCGGGCTGCAGGTGATCCCGAACGACGTGTACGAGGCGGCCAAGGTCGACGGCGCCTCGGCCTGGCAGCGGTTCGTGCACATCACGCTGCCGCTGCTCAAGCCCGCACTGCTGGTCGCGGTGCTGTTCCGCACCATGGACGCGCTGCGCATGTACGACCTGCCCGCGATCATGACCGGCGCGAACCCGGCCACCAGCACCCTGTCGATCCTGGTGGTCGACCAGGTGCGCCAAGGTCCCAACAGCGCGGCCGCCCTGTCGACGATCACCTTCGTGCTGGTGTTCGCGATCGCGTTCCTGCTGGTGAAGGTGCTGGGCGCCAACGCCGTTCGCACGCAGGAAGAGCAGCGGAAGGCGAACTGATGAGCATCTCGATGACCAAAGAGCCCACCGTCGAACGCGAACCTGTTGCGACACAGTCGGTTTCGTGGCGCAAGCGGCTCGGAACCGTTCGCCTGTACCTCGGTGTGGCGATCGTGCTCGTGTGGGGGCTCGGACCGTTCTATTGGATGGCCGTTGTCGCGTTCCGCGACCCGGCCCACACCTTCGACAGCACTCCGTGGCCGACCCACGTGACGCTGGAGAACTTCCGCAACGCCTTCGACACCAGCCGCGGCAACGACTTCGGCAAGGCGCTGCTCAACAGCGTGATCATCGGCTCGGTGACGACGGTGGTCGCGTTGTTGCTCGGCGTGCTCGCCGCGTACGCGCTCGCCCGGATGACCTTCGCGGGCAAGTACCTGGTTTCGGGGCTGATCCTTTCGGCGTCGATGTTCCCTGCCGTCGTGCTGGTGACGCCGCTGTTCCAGCTGTTCACCGACCTCGGCTGGATCGGCCAGTACCAGGCGATGATCATCCCGAACATCTCGTTCGTACTGCCGATGACGGTGTACATCCTTGCGTCGTTCTTCGCCGAATTGCCCTGGGAGCTCGAAGAAGCCGCGCGCATCGACGGTGCGAGCAAGCTGCAGGCGTTCCGGTTGGTCATGTTGCCGCTGGCGGCGCCCGCGGTTTTCACCACCGCGATCCTGGCGTTCATCGCCTCGGTCAACGAATATCTGCTCGCCCGGTTGCTCTCCGGTGAGCAGACCAAGCCGGTGACGGTCGCCATCGCGAGCTTCTCCGGCAACGACCCGCTGGTCCAGCCGTACGCGGCGATCATGGCGGCCGGTGTGATCGTCACCGTGCCGCTGGTGATCATGGTGCTGATCTTCCAGCGCCGCATCATCTCCGGCCTCACCGCGGGTGGCGTGAAGAGCTGACGGGCGTGCTCCTCCCGGGTTATGCCGGTGCAGGCGGGTAAAGTCGCCTGCACCGACGGGAGGAGATGGTCGTGGCCGGCAGGCGCGGGCGTTCCGACGAGGACGTGCCGTATACGTCGATCGCAGGCTTCCGGGATCCTCTGCGCGAGCAGCAGCCGCGCAAGGGTGCGGCCCGGCGAGCCCAGGCTGCCCGGCTGGCGGGCGACGACGACCCGGAACCCCGCCCGCCACGCACCAGGGCGCAGCGGATCCGGCGGCTGGTCTTCGCGCTGTTCGTGATCTTCGTGTGTGTGCCCGCGCTGCTGTTCTTCGCGGTGTACTGGAGTTCGGAGATCCCCGAACCGGGCGAGGTGGCCGTCGAGCAACCGGCGACGGTACTGGCCGCCGACGGTACGACGGTGCTGGCGAAAATCATTCCGCCGCAAGGCAACCGGATCCCGATCCCGCTGACCGAGGTGCCCATGCACGTGCGGGAGGCGGTGCTCGCGGCCGAGGACCGCACCTTCTACACCAACGCCGGATACTCCACGAGCGGGTTCCTGCGCGCGGCACGGGACAACCTGGCCGGGCACGACAACGCCGGTGGCGGGTCGACGATCACCCAGCAGTACGTGAAGAACGCCTTCCTGAGTTCCGAACGCACCGTCACCCGCAAGATGCGTGAGCTCATCATCGCGGCGAAGATGTCGCGGCAGTGGAGCAAGGACGAGATCCTCGCCGCGTACCTGAACACCATCTACTACGGTCGCGGCGCCTACGGCATCGCGGCGGCGGCCAAGGCCTACTTCGGTAAGCCGGTGCCGGAACTGACACTGGCCGAAGGCGCGGTGCTGGCCGCGGTGATCCGTTCCCCCTCGGTGCTCGACCCGGAAACCCACTTCGACCAGTTGCGCGCCCGCTGGCAGTACGTGCTCGACGGGATGGTCGAGATGCGCGTACTCGCTCCGGGCGACCGTGACGCGACGGTGTTCCCGCCGATCCTCGCCCTCGACGACGTGGCGACCGAACCCGAGGCATCGGGGCCCGAGGGCCACATCCGCACCATGGTGCTGCGAGAACTGCGCGCCGCCGGACTCACCGACGCCGACATCAATACCGGCGCCCTGCAGATCACCACGACCATCGATCCGGTCGCGCAGGCTGGCGCCGTCGACAGCGTGCGCGCCCGATCCTCCTGGCAGCCACCGGAATTGCGGGCGGCCGTAGTGTCGATCGACCCGCGAAGCGGTGCGGTGCGCGCCTACTACGGCGGCGAGGACGGCACCGGCTTCGACTTCGCCCAGGCGCCGCTGCAAACCGGTTCGGCCTTCAAGGTTTTCGCGCTCGTCGCGGCCCAGATGCAGGGCATCCCGGTGACGCGGGCGATCGACAGTTCGCCCATCACCGACCGTGGCACGACCATCACCAATGTGGACGGCGATTCGTGTGGACGTTGTTCGCTGGCCGAGGCGCTGAAACGCTCCCTCAACACCAGTTTCTACCGGCTCACCATGACGATGGCCGACGGTCCGCGCTCGGTGGCCCAGGCGGCGCATCTCGCGGGCATCCCCGAGCACATTCCGGGTGTCGATGGCGAGACGCTCACCGAGAACGGCGAGCCACCGCTCAACGGAATCGTGTTGGGGCAGTATCTGGTTCGGCCGATCGATATGGCGTCGGCGTATGCCACCCTCGCCGCGTCGGGGGTGTACCGGCAGCCGTACTTCGTGCAGCGGGTGACCACCGGCAACGGTCAGGTGCTGCTCGATCGTGGTCCGCCGGAAACCCGTAGGGGCAAACAACTTCCGGAACCGGAGCAGCGCATCAGCCCGGCCATCGCCGACGCGACCACGCGGGCGATGGAGCCGATCGCCAACTACTCCAACGGGCACGGGCTGGCCGGGGGCAGGCCGTCGGCGAGCAAGACGGGGACGACTCAGTTGGGTGAGACCAAGGCCAACAAGGACGCCTGGATGGTCGGGTACACGCCGTCGCTGTCCACGGCGGTGTGGGTGGGCACCGAGCATCCGCAGCCGTTGCGCGACGGACGCGGCAACCCGATCTGGGGTTCGGGGCTGCCCGCCGATATCTGGAAGCAGACGATGGACACCGCGCTCGCCGGTTCGCCCGTGGAGGAATTCCCGACTCCGCCGCTGGGCGGCAGCGGGTCACTGGTACCTGCCCCACCACCCTCGTCCGGTGGTGGTGGGGGTGGCGGCTTCGACATCCTCAACCCACCGAGCGACACACCACGCAATCCGGCGCCGATCATCATCATCCCGCCCGCTCCGAGCCCGAGTACACCCGGCGAATGGTTCCCCGGACTGGGTGGTGAGGCGCCGCGATAGATCACGGATTGGACAGGCGTGACCACACATCTGCACGAACATGGCAACATCGTTGGCCAGTGCGCATCCGGAGATCGGGCGCCGGCGGAATCCCGGCGCGGAACCTGTCGTATCCATGCGGGAAGATGTGCGCTCGAGCGACGACGAGACTAGACATAGGGGCTACGCAGGTGGATTTCAATGTCGTTGACCGTCCCGAGATGCTGATCGCGGGCACAGTGCTGCGCAGTCCGGCGCTCGCTGTGGAGGGGCCACGACGCGCCAAAGTGGTGGAAGCGTGGCAGCGGCTACGGGCACGACAGGACTTACCCGGACCGTTCGCGACGGGCTATGTCGACTTCGCGCCCGAGATCAACTCCTACCTCACCCACATCGTCGGCTACGAATGCAAAACCCTCGCCGACCTGCGGGTAGGCGATGTGCTCGCGCGGATTCCGGCGGGCCGCTACGCGCGGTTCGTGGCGCACGGTGACGAGATCGGCGACACCATCGTCGCCCTGTGGCGCCAGGTCTGGGACGCCGAGGCCGCGGGCGAGTTCGTGCGCGCCTACACCGGCGACTGCGAGCAGTACCCCGACGAACGCACCGTCGAGATCTTCGTTTCCTTGACCGACGCGCAGAGCGGGGACAGCCGATGACCGCCGACTTCGAGATCGTCACCCTGGACAACAGCCTGATCGCCGGACTCACCGTCCCGCTGGCCGGTCGCGAGGTCACCGCCCGCGACCTCGACCTGGTGAACTTCACCTGGGACCGCTACCTGTCCCGCGAGAAGCCGGTCACCCGGGCCGCCGCCTACATCGGCCAGAACGACCACGCGGTAGCCGTCCTCGGCTACGAGGTCGCCGGCCTCGACGACGTGGACGAAGGCGACGTGCTGACCCGCATCCCCGCGGGCCGCTACGCCAAATTCGTCGTCTCCGACAAGCCCTACGACCTGCTGCGCACCGCCTGGGCCCAGGTGATCAAGGCCGAGAACGCCGGAACCATCACCCGCTCCCACACCGCGGAACTGGAGCGCTACACCGGCCCGACCAGCGTCGAGGTGTACGTCTCCCTCGACTGAGCAGACGAAAAAGGCCGGGCGCACCGATGTGCGCCCGGCCTTTCTGTTCAGTGACTAGTCGGCACCGATGATGAACGCTTCCAACTGCTTACGCGCGACATCGTCGGCGATCTGCTCCGGCGGGGACTTCATCAGGTAGGCCGAGGCCGGGATGACCGGGCCGCCGATGCCGCGGTCCTTGGCGATCTTGGCCGCGCGCACCGCGTCGATGATGATGCCCGCCGAGTTCGGCGAGTCCCACACCTCGAGCTTGTACTCCAGGTTCAGCGGCACATCGCCGAAGGCGCGACCCTCGAGGCGCACGTATGCCCACTTGCGGTCGTCGAGCCACTCCACGTAGTCCGAGGGACCGATGTGGACGTTGCGGTCGTGCACCTTGCCCGCCAGCGAACCGCTCAGGTTCGAGGTGACGGCCTGAGTCTTGGACACCTTCTTGGACTCCAGACGCTCACGCTCGAGCATGTTCTTGAAGTCCATGTTGCCGCCGACATTGAGCTGGTAGGTGCGGTCGAGCGCCACGCCACGGTCTTCGAACAGCTTGGCCATCACGCGGTGGGTGATGGTCGCGCCGACCTGGGACTTGATGTCGTCGCCGACGATCGGCACACCGGCGTCGGTGAACTTCTTGGCCCACACCGGGTCGGAGGCGATGAACACCGGCAGCGCGTTGACGAACGCGACACCCGCGTCGATGGCGCACTGGGCGTAGAACTTGTCGGCCTCTTCCGAACCCACGGGCAGGTAGGACACCAGCACGTCGACATTCGCGTCCTTCAGCGCCTTCACGACGTCGACCGCGGGGGCCTCGGACTGCTCGATGGTCTCGGCGTAGTACTTGCCGATGCCGTCGAGGGTCGGGCCACGCAGGACCGTCACGTCGGTGGGCGGCACGTCGGAGATCTTGATGGTGTTGTTCTCGCTGGCGAAGATGGCCTCGGCCAGGTCGAAGCCGACCTTCTTGGCGTCGACGTCGAACGCGGCGACGAACTTCACGTCCTTGACGTGGTAGGGACCGAACCGGACGTGCATCAGACCCGGAACGACCGCGTTCTCATCGGCGTCCTTGTAGTACTGCACGCCCTGCACCAGCGACGATGCGCAGTTGCCGACACCGACGATCGCGACGCGTACTTCGCCGGATCCAACCTTGTTGACATCACTCATGGCCGCTCTTTCCCTCTTTCTGTGGTGCCGCCTTCGTCGATTGCTCCGCCGCAATCAACTCGTTGAGCCAGCGCACTTCGCGCTCGCTTGATTCCAATCCGAGCTGGTGGAGCTGGCGGGTGTAGCGATCCAGCGAGCCACTGGCCTTCTTGATCGCTTCCCGCAGACCCTCTCGGCGCTCCTCGACCTGGCGTCGCCTGCCCTCCAGGATCCGCATCCTCGCCTCGGCGGGGGTGCGGCTGAAAAAGGCCAGATGAACACCGAAGCCGTCATCGGTGTAGTTCTGCGGACCGGTATCGGCGAGGAGTTCTTTGAACCGTTCCCGCCCGACCGGCGTGAGCCGGTAGACGCGGCGCGCACGGCGCGCGGTCGCGCCCTCCGGTATCTCCTCGGCGATCAACCCGTCGGCCTGCATCCGGCGCAGCGTCGGGTAGAGCGAACCGTAGGAGAAGGCCCGGAACGCCCCGAGCAGGCCCGTCAACCGCTTGCGCAGCTCGTAACCGTGCATGGGCGCGTCGAGGAGCAGGCCGAGAATCGCCAACTCGAGCATGCCGACCTCACTCCCTGACTATGACGGCCTGACAGGCCGAACGGACCTAACCGATGGATGCGACTTCCCACTATATCGGAGCGATACATCAGGGCGTAGTCGGATCCCTCACATGAGTGAGGAACCGACCGTCGGGGCCGAGCGAATCAGCAGGTCAGGAGTCTGCCGGGTACACCGCGATCGGTTCGCCGCTGAGCCGGATCTTCAGATAGCCGCTCTGCTCGGCCTCGTTCTTGACGTAGATGCTGATTTCCGGCTCGGCATCTTTGGCGCCACCCGGTGGAAACCGGACGAGCACGTGCGACACCCAACCACCGGGCACGCGGGTGGTCTGCGGGGCGCCTGACATCAGGCGCGCGTACTTCGCCAGGTCGACCGTGGCCAGGTCGAACGAGCGGGTGCCCGGCGGTCGCGAACCGGGTGAACCCCACCGGTCGAAATCGCCGCGATATTGCAACTCGTCCTGCTTGCCCGGCTTCCCGGAGTCGCGCTCGACCAGCGCGTACTCCGGGTAGAGCGTCAACTCGTCGGCGAGCGCGCTTCCGTATTCGGCGCGGTAGTCGGCGAGGAAATGGGCGAAGCCGTTACCGGTGGTGAGATCGGGCAGCGGCGGCGCGAGGACGGTGCTGCGGCCGAGCAGACCGGCACCTGCGCCGACCAGACCGGCGAGGACGACCGCGCCCACCGGGATCCACCAGCGGCGTGGTGCGCGGGGGATACCGCGCGCGACGGGGGTGGCTGCCAGGCCGTCGGGGATCTGCAGGTCGTCGACGAGGCGGTCGAGGTCGCCGAAGGTTTCGGCGCGCATGGCGGTGGCGGTGCGCTTGCCGTGTTCGGTCTCGGTGAGTTGGCCGTCGGCAAGGGCGGCGTCGAGCAGGGCGCACACGTCGGCGCGGTCGGCGTCGCGGGCCCGCAGGTTCTTCGCCGGGGAGGTGGTCTTCATGGCGTCATCTTTCGTACGGGTAGGTCTTCAGCACTTCGCCCGAGAGCGCGAGGACGAGATGTGCGGACTGGGAGACCTCGTTGCGCACGTAGACCGTGATCGAGGGCCTGCCGACCCAGGTGTCGTTGGCGATCCGGTAGTGGGTGACCACGCCGTCGGGTACACCGAGGGTGGTGGCGGCGGTGTTCAGCACCGCGGCGAGAGCGTCGGTGTTCACCTGGGCCAGGTCGATGTCGACCGCCTTGCGGTCACGGGTGGCGACCTGCGAATTCGAGCGTTCGAATCCGCCGCGATAGGTGTAGCTCACCGTCCAGTCACCGTTGTCGGGTGCGCGGCGGACCGCTGAGGCGTGCTCGTCGTGCAGCACTGCCTCATCGACCACGGCGTCGCCGAACTTGGTGCGGTAGTCGTCGCGGAACTGTACGAATCCGGCGATGGTGTTGAGGTTCGGGGTGGGGATCACCAGGGGCGGGGCCGCGTCGTAGTCGACCGACGCGGCGGTCTCCTTCGCCGCAGGTTCGTCGGCCCCGATCGTCCAGGCGAAGCCGCCGACCGCCGCGAGCACGACGGCCGCGATCGTCACGATGCGGAAGGTGTTGCGCGCCTTGGGTTTCACCGGCGTCGCCGGGCGCTGCTGAAGCTCGGCGACGAGGGTGGCCAGCTCACCGAGCGTGCGCGCTTCGGCGGCCAGCTCGGTCATCGCCGTGTGCTCCTCGGCATCGAGCTGACCGTCGGCGCGGGCGGTGTCGAGGGCGGCGATGGTGCGGGCTCGGTCGGCGTCGCGCGCCTTGGTTCTGGCTGGGTATTCGCCGGAATGCCTGCGGCCGAGGCGCTTCCGTTCGGTCGTCGGGCCGAACACCGCGGGCGACTGCAGATCGGCGGTCAGACCACGCAATTCACCGAGTGTGCGCGCCGAACCGGCCCGTTTCACCCGGTCGTGGTACTCCTCGGCACCGAGCTGGCCCTCCGCGTAGGCCGCGTCAAGCACGGTCGACACCTCGGCGCGATCGATATCACGCGCCCTTGTCCGGGGATCGGCGACGGAGCGCGCCTGTGGAGAATCTGCCATCTACTTGCCATGCCTCACCTGCGAAAAGACCCGGAAAGTACCCGGTATCGGGAGTCTAAGGCCGCCGGGGGCAACAAGCGGTGGCACCGGCGGTGGAAATCAATCCCGGCTACTCTGGTGATCGTGCGAATTCAGCGGCAGGTGGTGGACTATGCGCTCCGGCGCAGGTCGCTGCTCGCCGATGTCTACGCGGGGCGGGTCGGCGTCGCCGAGGTGTGCGATGCCAATCCCTACCTGCTGCGGGCCGCGAAGTTCCACGGCCGCGGCAGCGAGGTGACCTGCCCGATCTGCCGGAAAGAGCAGCTGACGTTGGTGTCGTGGGTGTTCGGCGACGGGCTCGGCCAGGCGGCCGGGTCGGCGCGCACACCCGACGAGTTGACGCGGATGGCAGAGTCGAACGAGGAATTCTCGGTGCATGTCGTCGAGGTGTGCCGCTCGTGCAGCTGGAACCACCTGGTGCAGTCGTACGTGCTCGGGTCGGCGCCCGCGCCCGCCCGTCGCCGGGCGGGACCGAGAGCGGGACGTCGCTCTGCGGCCGAATGACAGCGGCCGCGTGACGCGCCGCAGTTCGGGGTGCAAAATATCCGCGCCGGTCCTCCGGCGCGGATGTTGTGTGCCGGTCGAACCTTACGAGTTATGGAGATCTGGTCAGTGAGTTCGCCCTACGAGCCCTCCCCCTACGGTGACGATCCGCGCGGCGGCCGCCCGTCGCGGGGTGCACAACCAGGTCCGCAGTCCGGTGATCGTCCTGTCGGGCCGCCGCGTCGGCCGACGCCGCCCGCCGGACCGCCGCGCCCGCAGGGTGGACCGGGTGGGCGTCCGCCCGCACCGACCGGTCGTGGGCCCGCGCCGGGTGCGCGTGGTCCGCAGCCGCAGAACCGTCAGCCCGCGCCGCCGCCGGGTGGGATGCCGCCGCGTCGGCCGGGTCAGCCGCCGCAGCGTCCCGGTGCGCCGCAGGACCGTCCCGGTGCGCCGCAGGGCAGGCCCGCGCCGGGTCGTGCGGCCGCGCCCGCCGCAGGGGCTGTCGGCGCCACTCAGAAACTTCCACGTCCCGGTGTCGACGAGTCGACGGTGCGGGCGAGCCATCCGCCGCGGACCGCGCGCGAGGAGGCGGGTCGTCCGCGCACCGGTGGCACGCCCGTCGCCGCGCGACCCGGCGCGGGTCGCCGCCCGGGCGGACCGACCACCGGTGAACGCCGCGCCACCGGAACCGGCGGCACACCGCCGCCGGTCGGGCCACGCAATCGCCGCGATGGTGGCGGGGGCGACGACGGCTCGGGTAGGGATGGTTCGGTGACCAAGAAATCGCCGTGGCGTGCCGTGCGCCGGACACTGTATGTCCTGATGGCCTTGGCCATCGTCGTGCCGAGTGCCGTTTTCCTCGTCGCCTACACCACCGTTTCGGTGCCCAAGCCGGAGGACCTCGAGACCAACCAGGTCGCCATGATCTACGCCTCCGACGGGACGAGCGTGATCAGCAAGGTGGTCCCGCCGCAGGGCAACCGCACCGAGGTCTCCATCGACCAGATCCCGCCGCATGTGCGCAATGCCGTGATCGCCGCCGAGGACCGCGACTTCTACACCAACCCGGGCTTCTCGGTCTCGGGCTTCGCGCGCGCCGCCCGCGACAACATCCTCGGCAAGGAAAGCGCCGGTGGTGGTTCGACCATCACCCAGCAGTACGTGAAGAACGCGCTGGTCGGTGACGAGCGCTCGATGACCCGAAAGATGCACGAGCTGGTGATCTCGGCCAAGATGGCCCGCCAGTGGAGCAAGGAGGAAATCCTTGCCGCCTACCTGAACACCATCTACTTCGGTCGTGGCGCGTACGGCATCGACGCCGCCGCCAAGGCCTACTTCGGCAAGCCGGTGCAGGAGCTGTCCGTGTCCGAGGGCGCCGTCCTCGCCGCGACCATCCAGCTGCCCTCGCTGCTGGACCCGGAGAAGAACCCCACCGGCGCGAAGTCGCGCTGGAACTACGTCCTCGACGGCATGGTCTCCGGCGGCAACCTGTCGGCGGCCGAACGTCAGTCGATGCAGTACCCGGCCGTGGTGCCCATCGCGTCGCTCGGCGAGAACAGCCTGGACTCCGGCCCCGAGGGGCACGTGAAGAACCGGGTGCTCGAGGAGCTGTCGGCCGCGGGGATCAGCGAGCAGCAGCTCAACACCGAGGGCCTGCAGATCACCACGACCATCGACCCGAAGGCCCAGGAAGCCGCGGTGAACGCCGCGCGCAACAAGCTCGACGGCGAACCCGAGAACCTGCGCACCGCGGTGGTGTCCATCGACCCACGCACCGGTGCTGTCCGCGCCTACTACGGCGGTGAGGACGGCCAGGGCTACGACTTCGCCAACGCGGGTCTGCCGACCGGTTCGTCGTTCAAGGTGATCGGTCTTGCCGCCAACCTCGAGCAGGGCATTCCGCTGTCGCAGATGTACGACAGCTCGCCGCTCAAGGTCAACGGCATCGAGATCAACAATGTCGAAGGCCAGTCGTGCGGTATGTGCACGATCGCCGAGTCGCTGAAGCGGTCGCTGAACACCAGCTTCTACCGGATGCAGCTCGACATGCAGAACGGTCCGCAGAAGATCGCCGACATGGGTCACAAGCTCGGCATCGCCAAGGAACTGCCGGGCGTGGGCCCCACGCTCACCGAACCCGACGGCGCGGGCCCCAACAACGGCATCATCCTCGGCCAGTACCAGTCGCGTCCGCTCGACATGGCCTCGGCCTACGCCACGCTGGCCGCCTCCGGCATGTACCACGCACCGCACTTCGTGCAGCGCGTCGTCACCGCCGACGGGCAGGTACTGCTCGATCGCGGCGAACCGGCCGGTGAGCAGCGGGTGAGCGCGGCCGTCGCCGACAACGTCACCGCGGCGATGAAGCCGATCGCGGCCTACTCCAACAACCACAACCTGGCCGGTGGCCGGGAATCGGCCGCCAAGACCGGTACCCACCAGCTCGGCGACACCGGCAACAACCGCGACGCCTGGATGGTCGGCTACACGCCGTCGCTGTCGACCGCGGTGTGGGTCGGTACCGAACAGGGTGACCCGCTGAAGAACTACGGTGGCTCGCACATCTACGGTTCCGGCCTGCCGTCCGACATCTGGAAGGCCACGATGGACGGCGCCCTGGCGGGGACCCCCACCGAGACGTTCCCCAAGCCCGCCGCGATCAAGGGCCAGGCCGGTGTGCCGGAATGGTCGGCGCCCTACACGGCGCCGGAGACCACCGCGCCGACCATCGCGCCGCCGGTGATCGTGCCGTCGCAGGTGGAGATCCTGCCCGGTATCCGCATTCCCGTGCCCGGTGTGCAGCAGCCCGCCGTGCAGGCGCCGCAGCAGGCCGAGCCGACCACCGGCCCGCTGCCCGGTCAGCCGACCGCGACGCCGGGCGAGTCACCCGGCAACGGCAACGGCAACGGCAACGGCAGGCCTGGTGGTGGCGGCAACGACGACGAGGAGAGCGGCGGCGCGGGAGCCACACCGACGCGCTCCCGATAGCCACCGGTAGCCTCGGATGTCGTGACCGATCAGCAACTCGCGGACCAGCCGGCGCCGAATGACACCTGGCCCGGCCGCGAGCCGCAGTACGTGTCGCCCGCACCATTGGCACCGGACCTGCGTTCGATCGACGCGCGAGACCGCCCGAGCCGCAACGATTCCCTCACCTCGCAACTGTCGACGGTGATCGGCGGCCCGGTCGGCGCGCACGCGCTGATCGGGCGGGTCCGGTTCTGGACGCCGCTGCGGGTGCTGTTCGCCTTCACCGTCGTCTTCCTCGCGCTCGGCTGGGCGACGAAGGCGGGCTGCATCCAGCAGACCGACGACGGCGCTGGCGGGCTGATGCTCGACTGGAACAACGGCCGTCAGTACACGGCCATGTGCTACTCCGACACGGTGCCGCTCTACGGTGCCGAACGGCTCAACGAGGGCGCGTTCCCGTACAAGAAGTACTGGATCGAGTCGACACCCGAGGGTGGCACCGAGGTCAGATACATGGAGTACCCGGTGCTTTCGGGGCTCTACCAGTACGCGGCCATGCAGATCGGCAATGTGTGGGATCACCTGCCGCTGCCCGGCGCGCTGTCGGTTGTCGTGTACTTCAATGTGGTCGCGCTCGGGTTGGCCGTTGGGTGGCTGATCACGGTGTGGGCGTCGTCGCGACTGGCCGGGCGACGGGTCTGGGATGCCGCGTTGATCGCGGTGTCGCCGTTGGTGATCGTGCACATCTTCACCAATTTCGACGCCCTCGCAACGGCTTTCGCGGCCACCGGGTTGTTGGCATGGGCGCGGCGGCGGCCCGTGCTCGCCGGGGTGCTGCTCGGTCTGGGCGGTGCGGCGAAGTTGTATCCGCTGCTGTTGCTCGGGCCGATCATCGTGTTGTGTCTGCGCACCGATCCGATGCAACGTGTGCCCGCCGCTCAGGCCGGTCTGCGATTACGCGATATCGACAGCCTCGCCGCGGCTCGCGCCTGGCTGCGTGCAACACCGACGCGCACACGGATTTTCGCGCATCGTCCGCTCGGTTCGGCAACGCTCGCTGTGGCGGCGGCCCTCGGTACGTGGGGTGCGGTGAACCTGCCGATCGCGGTGCTGTTCCCGAACGGGTGGCGAGAGTTCTTCCGCCTCAACACCACCCGTCACGCCGATCCCGACTCGATCTACAACGTGATCTCCTCATTCACCGGCTGGGAGGGCTTCGACGGTCCGCTGTCGCACGGTGAGCCCCCGGCCATCCTGAACACGGTCTCGCTACTGCTGTTCGTCCTGGCCTGCGCGGGCATCGCCTACCTGGCACTCACCGCCAACCGCCGCCCCCGCCTCGCCCAACTGTGCTTCCTTGTCGTCGCCGCGTTCCTGCTCACCAACAAGGTGTGGAGCCCGCAGTACTCCCTGTGGTTGGTCCCCCTCGCCGTCCTCGCGCTCCCCCACCGCCGAATCCTGTTGGCCTGGATGACAATCGATGCCCTGGTCTGGGTGCCACGCATGTTCTATTACCTCGGCGAGGACAACAAAGGCCTCCCCGAACAGTGGTTCACCGCCACGGTGGTGCTGCGTGACCTGGCTGTCATCGGCCTGTGCGCCATGATCATCTACCAAATCCTGCGCCCCGAAGCCGACCTGGTCCGCCGCGACCACGTAGACGACCCCGCAGGCGGCATCCTCGACCGCGCCCCGGACCCACTCCTGCCCTGGCTCCCCCACTTCCTCCAGCCACGGAGGAGTTGGACCGACACCGCGAATCCGAACACCGTCCGAGTAGATGCGGGACCGCCCCGCGTCTACTGAGCGGTCCTACATCCGCAGGTAGCGGGCCTGGAGTTCGGGTTCGAGGGGGAGCATGTCTAGGTCTAGTTCCCAGGCGTTGCCGGTCCAGGGGTCGAAGAGGGGGGTGCCGGGGAGGGTGGGGAGGTGGCGGCAGGATTGGGAGAGGAGGGTGGCGGGGGCGTCGGCGGCGTCGGGGGTGGCGGTGCCGACGATGAGGAGGGAGAGGCCGATGAGGTCGCCGCGGACCATGAGCTGGCCGAGGCGGACTACGTCGGCGGCTTGGTAGCCGTGGGGGAAGTCGGCCGCTACCAGAATGCGGTGTTCTTTCGGGGGCGCCACTTCGCCTGCGTGGTAGGCGATTTCCGCCAGTTCGGCGGCGTTGGCCAGTTCGGCCAGGCGCGGGGAGATGTCGAGGTGGTCGGCGATCACCGGGCCCGCGAGTAGCGGGGACAGGGGTGTGGCGAGGCCGCGTAGGCCACCGGTGAGGTCGATCAGGTCGATGCGGGTGGGCCGGTCGGGGATGGCGGCGACGAGGCGTGCCAGCAGGGCGCCGACCACGCGGGAGGCGGCGGCGCTCGACTCGGTGTCGACCCACAGCGGCCGATTCAGCGGCACCGGAACGCAATACGGGACGCGCAGGTCGCCGCGGTCGGGGGCGTAGAGCTCGCCGAGGCGGATGCCATCGCTGGCGGCGGCGCGGGTGGTCCACGCGGGGGCCAGCCAGGAGGCCAGGGCTGCGGGCATCACGGAGTCGGCTTCGGCGATCTCGCGGGCGAGCATGTCGCTGTCGCGGCGGTGGTCGGCATCGGCGCGACCGACCAGCTCGTCGTGACGGCGTTGCGCGGCGTGACGGGCGGCGTCAGCGGCGGGGGTGTTTCGCGTTGCCGGATTCGAAACCGCTTCCGACAGTTCCTGATCCAGGCGCTTGACGGCGTAGTCGCGCGCCGAGACGAGGGCTGCTGCGGAGCGTGCGGCGTCCTCGAAGATCATCCACATGCGCTGTAGGCCGTGGTCGACTTCGAGGGGGATGCCGGGGGCGGGCGTCGGTTGGGCGAGCGATTCGGTCGAGGCAGCAGCATGGCCCGAAGCTGGTCCCGCCGACGCGCCTGCTCCATGAATCGGCGCCACGGGCACCGTCCCATCCGGAACGTGACCGCCCTGCGCAGCACCGCCAGGCACACCGCCGAAGGCAGCACCGCCAGGCACACCGCCGAAGGCAGCACCGCCAGGTACGCCACCGTGGGCACTACCGCTGAACGAATCGCCCTGCGCGCCCGACCCGAAACCACCGGGCGCCGACGGCACGCCATCTACCACGTTGTGCCCGAAAGATGCGGTACCCGAAGCACTTTGGCCGGAAACACCATGTGTGCTCAACAACTGAGCCACGCCACCGGCATAACCCTGGCCGAGCGCACGCAACTTCCATCCCGAGCCCCGCCGATACACTTCGAGACAGATCAGCGAACTCTCTCCCGCCGTCGGCGAGATGACGAATTCCGCTGTGGGAATGCCGTTCTCGGCGAACGACGCGGTAACCGGCCCGAGCACGTGCCCGGCGGCGACGAACAGCAGCACGGCGTGCGCGTCCGAACGCACCTGGGACAGGGTCAGTTCCACCGAACCGCCACCGAATCGCACACCGGGAGCCGAGGGACGCGACGCGCACACATGATCGTGTTCGTCGCGCACCCGCAGGTCCTCGCCGACCACGAGCGCGCCGAGTTCGACGGTGCCCGTGGTCTGGGCGGTGAAACGCACGGAGTCGGCGGTCAGTGCGGTGTTCTGCCCTGCCTTCAGGTGAATCACGGTGTCTGCCTTGCTGTGTGGTGCGGAAGGTCAGTCGCGGCCGAGGAAACGGCCGAGCTGCGGGACGGCCTCGCCGGGGTGCTTGGCCTGGAAACCCTCGCCGAGCGCCTGCATCTTCCAGTCACCACCGGAGCGGTACACCTTCGCCATCGCCATCGCGGTGAAGGGCATGCCGCCCGCGAGGGTGTAGCGGGCGAGTTCGCCGTTGGTCGTGCCGTCGATCAGGCGGCAGAAGGCGTTCTGCACCTGTTCGAAGGTGTGCCCCTTGTAGGAGGTGACGATGAACAGCAGCGTGGAGATGTGGGCGGGGATGCGGGTGAGGTCGACGAGGATCATCTCGTCGTCGCCTTCGCCCTCACCGGTGAGGTTGTCGCCCTGATGGCGCACCGAGCCGTCCTTGGACGAGAGCTGACCGTAGTAGGCCACGTCGACCAGGTTCTGGTCGGCGAACAGGCACACCGAGGCGTCGAGGTCGATGTCGACGGTGCGGTTGCCGAACATGCCACGGGTGCGCACCGGGTCCCAGCCCAGACCCATCTTCACGAAGGTGAGCGCGGCGCCTTCCTTGCGGAGGGTGACCCGCTGCCCCTTCTGCAGGCTGACCGGCCGGTCCTTGCTGAGACTGATCTCCCCGGTCGGCTGCGGCGGCGCGGCCGGCGAGGCGGCGGGCGGGTAGCCCCCACCGGGCGGCGGCGGGTAACCACCCTGCTGCGGCGGCGGATAGCCACCACCCGCGGGGGGCTGCTGCGGCGGTGCGGGCGGCGGGTAACCCCCACCGGGCGGCGCGTAGGCGGGCGCGGGCTGCTGGTAACTCGGCGCCGGGGGCGGCGGCGGTGCGGCCTGCTGCGGTGCGGCGGCGGGTTGCGCGGGCGAATCATCCACCTGCACACCGTGATCGGTGACCAGCGCGGCGAAGCCACCGGCGTACCCCTGGCCGACGGCGCGCACCTTCCAGCCACCTTGACGGCGGTAAAGCTCCAACGCGATCACGATCGACTCGGCGTTGAGGCCCTCGATGAGGTACGAGTACAGCTGGTTGCCCGCTGCGTCGGAGATGATCGCGGTCGGCGGGGCGAAACGACCGAAATTGCTGGTCGCGTCGTCGAGGGTGATGACCGCGCGGATCTGGTCGATCTCGGCGGGCACGGCGGGCAGCGACACCGCGAGCGAGGCGGGCTGACCGGCCGGACCGGGTCGCAGGTCCACACCCGGACCGCTCGGCTGGTTGTAGAACACGAAATCGGCGTCGGTGCGGACCTTGCCCTGCTCGGTGACGAGCAGCGCGGACAGATCGGCCGGTGCCGTGAGCTGGAGTGAGATCACCACGTCACTGACGGCCAGTGGACCGTTCTGGCCTTTGGCGAGTGTTGCAGACAAGTTCGACCCTTCGCTTGTCGGTGCGGTCTTGTTGTCACTGTACGAGAAACCGGGCCCGGGCGTTCAGCCTCCCGATCGGTTAGGGTGACGTCGCTGTCGGAACGGGGCGTCGCACCCGCCTTACAAAGGGGCCAGGAATGGCGCAGTTGTTCGAACAATCGAAGAAAGTGATCGAGGCACATCTCGCGGGGACCAGTATCCGCGCGATCGCGGGCTCGATGGTTGCCTACGAGGGCAATGTGCAGTTCAAATCGGCCGGCTTCGGCGGCGGCGAGGGCGTGCTCAACGGTCTCAAGCGCCGCGCCACCGGCGAGAAGCTGTCGCTGATGGAGTGCACCGGCAACGGCCGGGTGTTCTTCGCGGTCAACGGCCAGAACGTCACCGTGGTGAACCTGAACAACGACACGTTGCAGGTCGAGTCGCAGCAGTTGCTTGCCTTCGCGGGCAATCTGCGCACCGACGTGCGGTTCGCCGGTGTGGGTGGAATGTCTTCGGGCAGTGGCCTTTTCACCACGACGGTGAGCGGTCAGGGCCAGGTTGCGTTGCTGTCGGCCGGTGGGCCGCTGATCCACCTCGAGGTGTCGCCGCAGTACCCGCTGATCGTGGACCCCGATGCGTTCGTCGCGGCGCGCGGCAATCTCAACCAGTCGTTCGTCACCGATGTCTCCTGGCGCACGATGGTCGGCCAGGACGCGGGCGAGGCGTTCTCGCTGCGGTGGGACGGCCAGGGCGTTGTGCTGATCCAGCCCGCGGAACGGTAAGGGAAGCGACGATGTTCGAGAAGGTCAACAGCAAGGTCGTCAAGGTCGACGTCGCCCAGGCGGGCGGGGTGGTCGGGCGTACCGGCGCGATGCTGTTCTACACCGGCCAGGTGCAGTTCTCCCCCCACCAGATTCCCGGCGCGGGTGGCGGCATGGGCGGCGGCGGTGGGCTGATGCGCATGGCGGGCGCCATGATGGCGGGCGAACACGAGCGGACCATGCTTGCGCGCGGAAACGGTTCCGTCCATTACGGATTCGCCGGGCTCGAGGTGCACGTGGTGCAGATGCAGCCCGGTGCGGTGCTGCGGGTGGAGGCCTCGCGGCTGCTGGCGAACACCGCCGGGTTGCAGGCCTCGGTGGTGTCGGTGGCCAGTTCCGGTGGTGGTGGCGGTGGTGGCCTGATGGGTGCGCTGCGCGGGGCCGCCGCGGGTGTGGCGACCGGGCAGGGCATGTTCACCACGCAACTGAGCGGTCAGGGTTCGGCGGTGCTGCTGGCGCACGGCGGATTCCTGGAATTGCAAGTGGGCGGGCCGAATCCGGTGGTCGTCGACCCGCAGGCATTCGTCGCGGCGTACGGAAACGTGCAGACCGAATTGAAGGCGGCGATGAGCTGGCGCGACGCGGTGGGTCGCGGATCGGGCGAGGCGATGCAATTGCATTGCCACGGTCAGGGTGTCGTGTATGTGCAGGCCTCCGAAGAGAAGTTGTGAGTCATGAGCGAAATCCTGTCCCCCATGAATCTCGGTGCCAGCGACAATATTCCGGGTAACAGCTACGCCTATTGCATCGACCTGACCGGGCCGTGGTTCATGCGCAAGGGCGCCATGATCGCCTACTACGGGCAGATCAATTTCCAGCTGCTCACGCACGGTCTGCAGGGTCATCTCACCCAAATGGTGAGCAGTCAGTTCTCGGCGCCGCTGTTCGCCGGTGAGTACGTGGTGGCCGAGGGCCACGGCAAGCTCATCATCGGCGACCGCGGCTACGACATCAATTCCTACGATCTCGAGGACGGCAACCTCACGATCCGCGGCGCCAACCTGCTCGCGTTCGAGCCGGGCCTCGCGCTGAAACAGTCGATCGTGCCCGGCTTCCTCACCCTCATCGGCACCGGCAAGTTCCTCGCCTCGTCCAACGGACCGGTGATGTTCGCCGAACCACCGCTGCGGGTGGACCCCGAGGCGCTCGTCGGCTGGGCCGACTGCCCGTCCCCGAGCCACCACTACGACCAGGGCTGGATCACCGGTTTCCTGTCGGCGGGCGCGGCCGCGATGGGCGCCACCTCCGGCGAGGAACGCCAGTTCGACTTCACCGGCGCCGGCACCGTCCTCATCCAGTCCTCGGAGAAGGTGATGAGCGACAACGCCCTGGTCCGCACCATCGAGGGCCAGCTGCAGAGCGGCGTCAGCGTGGGCGGCCTGCAACGCATCCAGGCCGTCGTCACCCAGAAACTCGCAGGCCAGCAGCAGTACTAGACCGGATCCGCGACGGGGAGGGCGGCGTGGAACCAGTCGAGGATTTCCGCGCCGGCCAGGATGCCCGCGGTGGTGGTGACGGTGAGGTTGGGGGCGGTGTAGGCGAGTTCTTCGAGTTCGCCGTGGCGGGGGCGGATGGCGGCGTCGGCGGATTCGAGCATGTTCGCGTCGAGGGCGCCGTCGCCCGCGGCGAACAGTTGCGCGCCGTCGGGTAAATCACCGGATTCGGTGAGGCGGCGGCGGACTTCGGCGACGGCGAGGCTTTTGCAGACCGCGTCGGGCATGGTGTAGATCTTGCGGCCCTGCTGGGAGGCCGACCAGCCGTTGGCGCGACACCAGGTGTCCCATTCGGCGAGGAAGCCCGCCGGGACCGCCTCGGGGCGAACGACCAGGTAGCAGAACAATTCGTCGGCCTCGCGATACTTGGTGACCCAGGAATCGCTGATCCGCGAACGTAACTCGGCGCCGACGGAAGCCAAGGTCGCGCCGGTCGCGCTGACCTGATCGTCGATCGACAACCGCCACGCCGGGTCGGGAATGCCGTCGACGAGGATATTGCCGCCGTTGCTCGTGATGGCGAAACGCCACGGCGCACCGGGTAATTCGATGCGCTGGAACTGTTCGATGGTGCGGGTGGTGGTCGGGATCACCGGCGCGTTCGCGGCCAACTCGCGCAGACGGGCGATCGCGGTGGTGGTCATGTAGGACAGGGGTTCGCCCTCGTAGTACTCGACGCATTCCTTCTCGACGTTTTCCGCGCCGTGGAAGGCGTTGCGCGAGAAGATCATCGTGCGATCCAGGTCGGTGGCGAACAGGACGCTCACTGCGATAGCTCCTTGATCAGGCCCATGCAGGAGTAGGCCAGATCCGGCACCACCTCCACCGGGACATTGCGTGCGGCGGCGAGCAGGCGGATGTGGGCGTGCTCCGGTGCGTCGGCTTCCCGCACCAGCACCCGCCACGGTACGCGACGCAGCAGCACCCGGGTGGTCTCGCCGACGCCGGGTTTCACGTAATTCACTGTGCTGATGCCGTATTCGGCGCGCACCTTCTCCACCGACGCCCAACCCGACCAGTCGGGTGTTCGATCGGAATCCCGGATCGCGGCGACGGCGGCGGGCACCTTGTCGCGAATGGCTTCGAAGGCGGCGGTGACGGTGTCGATCAGTTTGTTCGACACGTCGTCGGAGGCCAGGTCGCGATAGAACTTGGCGCCGTGGAAGTCGCGCGGACCGATCAGCTTCTCGTTCAGGACCGTGCGTGAAACCAGGCCGGAGACAGTCGAATTCAGGCAGGCCGACGCGATGAGGAAATCGTCACGGGTGCCGAAGGTTCGCACACAATTGGCCGGGTCGGCCAGCACGACGAGTTCGTCGTCGAACCTGGCGCCGCCCGCCGCGTGATAGGCGTCCAGGGCGGCGGTGAGTTCGTGGGTGATGGCACCCTTGCCGGTCCAGCCGTCGACGAACACGATCGTGGACGGATCGTGGTGGTGGGCAAGGTAATCCAGGGCGACGGAGTCGATGCCGCGGTCGCGGACGATGGACACCGCGTAATGCGGTGCGTCGAGGGCCGGACGCCCGATCCCGCTCGCGAGCCAGCGCCGCATCAGCACACCGATCGGTGTCCCCGCGCGCGCCAGCGACACCAGCACGATGTTCTCGCCACGTTCGGCGACGACAAGTTCGGCCACCGTCGCCACGGCAAGGGCGAGCCGCTCGGCGCTGTCGGCGAGCACCCGATCGAAGAGTTCGCGGTAGGCGGCGTCGGGCTGATACTCCACCGGCAGTGACTCGGCGTAATGAGCCTTGCCCGCCTGGATGCGCCGTTCCCGTTCGGCCACATCGGCTTCCAGGTCGACATCGGAGAGATCCTTGAGCAGCCACGACACGTCTTCGCGCGCGTAGGAGCCGAACTCCGGGCCGTGCAGTGGCGCCGGGAACGCCCGCGACTCCACGGGCTCGTGATCTGGAGCCACCAGCTCGTCTTGGCCGGCGGCACTGCCCGGTGCGCCGTTCGTGGCCCGGATCAACCCATCCCCTGATTGCGTACCCTCGTCCGATACCTGCGCAGTGCGCGAGGAGTTCAGCACGCGAGGGTCGGCCCCCGGGACAACGGCGACCAGCACATCCGCGCCGGATGTCGTGAGTACATCCACCAATCCACCCGGTGCGACGAGTTCCGCGGTGTCGGCGGGCGGGTCGATGACGACAAGCAGGACCGGGTTCTCCCCTTCCCACTGCGCGTTGTAGAGGTAGCGCTGTGCGGTCGGGTCGGGTTCGGGGGCGGTGAAGCGGAAACCTCTGCGCAGCGGGTAGCCGGGTTCGTCGAGAACGTAGGCCGGCGAACGAGTGGTGGTTTGGAAGCGAGCGGGGATGCCCGCGTCGGCCAGTCCGGCAGCCAGGCGCACCGGCAGGTACATGAGTTCTTCGTGACCGAGCACGATCACCGGACGCCCGTTGAACTCGGCATCCAGTCGTGCACGCACTTCGTCGACGACACCGTTCACCGCGTCGTCGAAAGCTGCCTTGTCCGTGCGCAGAATCCCGTGCCGCCCACCCTCGGGAGCATCGCTCGGCCACGACACCTCGAGGCGCGCGTACGAACCGGGCTGCGCCGCTTCGGGATTGAGTCGCGGCTCCGGAAGGGCCGCGACCGCGTCGACCAAGTCGTCAGGAAGGTCGACCAGACCTGTTGCCAGACATACGGTGTCGATGCGAGCGCCCAGTTCGGCAGCGAACTTCTCGAACTTGTCGCGGTCGGCGGCGGTCCGCAAATCGACCAGTGAGGCGAGCACATAGTGCGAACGCGGTGCGAACTCGTGCAGGGCGCGCACGGCGTCGATAGCCGTATCGCCCGTGGAGATTTCGTCGTCGACGAGGACAAGCGGCAGATCGTTGGCGAAGATGTCGGCCGGTGCCGGTTGCAGCAGGTGCGAGGTGGCATGGGAGTGCCCCTCCTCGAAACCGGTGAGCGTGGTGGCCCGCGATTCGTGTCGACGGGTGGAATGCAGGTAGCACCCCGCGTCCAGGCGCGCGGCCACACAGTGACCGAGACCTGTTGCTGTCTCGGCGAATCCGAGGACCACCGCCTCTTGCCCGCCGAGCTTGTCCGCGACCAGGTCGGCCAGGCGGTTGCCCGCCCCGATCACCACGTGCGGGTCGGTCGGCAGGTGTTTGCCGAGCACGGTCGAGACCAGCAGATGCGCGCGACGCGGATTCCGACGCAGACCCGGACGCACCAATTCACCGATCGACAGCGCGCCGGGCAGCACGTCCGACTCGGCGATCGCGGTCACTTCCTGCGACGCGCCCGTGGCGAAAGCCTGTCCGTGATGCAGGCGAATTCCGAGATGACGTGTGGCCCAAGGCATTTCGATCGTGCGCACCGCGGTCATTCCGCGACCATCGCTGTCAGCAGATCCACGAAGGACACTCCCTTGTTCGCCACCCCGAACGCGCGAGCCCGGACCAGTGTCTGGCGGGCCCAACTGCGGTGGGGGCGCATCTCGTTCATCTTGTTGCGGTATTCGGAGGCAGCCACCCCGCCGACATCGGCCTCCATGATGTGCAGCGCGTCGGCGTATTCCTCGTGTGTCACCACCGACAGCGCGTGCACGGCGGCCACGTGCGACGGGTGGATCACCGTTTTGCCCTGGATGCCGTTGGCGCGGTCGAGGGTGATCTCGCGCAGCAACCCGTCGAGGTCGCGGCTCACCAGGTACTGGCGGAACGGCACCGCGTCGGATTCCTCGAACGGGGCGGTGCGCAGCAGCGGGCGAAACATGCGCTCGTGGTCGGCGAAGTACTCCCACACCGGTCCGGTGATGATGAAACCGGTGCCGTCGGCGCGGCCGAGGTAGTTGACGATGTCGGCGATCACGTCGGCGATCACCCGCACGTCGTAGATGGTGAGGTCGCGGTCGCGGCGGATGCCGAAGGTCGAGCACATGTCGGTGGCGCCGATGCGCACCGCGAGCAACCGGTCCCGATGCTCGGCGAGCAGCTCGGCGATGCGCGAGAGCTGTTCGTCGCGGGTCTGGCGATGCACGAGGTTCGCCGATTCCAGCACCGGCATGCCGTAGACGGGGCGGCCGAGGCGGTCACCGGCCGCGTCGAGCGCGGCCAGGTAGGCGGGCCCGGTGACGGCGTCGAACTTGGGGAAGACGAAACCGGTGAGCATGTCGGCGCCCGGTCCGAGCCGGTCGGCCAATTCGGTGACGGTCTGCACGTCGCGCACCCGGACGAACAGCATCGGCACCGGGTCGGCGACGCCCGCGAGCAGGTCGAGCGTGGCGACCGCGTGTTCCTTCGCGGCGTCGACCTGATGGTCGGCCACGGCGTCCTCGAGGTCGATCACCATCGAGCACACGCCGCGCGCGGCGCGACGCAGGATGGTCGCGGCCAGGTCGGGACGGGTCGCGGGCACGTACAGCGTGGCGCCGAGAGCGGTGGCGAGCAGTTCACGGTCGGCGGTTCCCGGTATCGGTTCCGGTTCCACCAGGAACAACTCACGGCTGCGCGGGCCCTGCAAATTGTGGAAGTGGCGCAGCGGCACCTGCTTTCGCAGGTTCACCTCCGGTGCGATGGCGTAGCCTGCGGTCATTCCCCCCACCTCATTCGTCGACCCGTGTCATGTCGTGTGCGGTCCTAAGTGCTGTCGGTTCCTACGGTTTTTCGCATGCGATCGACCACTCCGGCGATGAACTCCGCGACGGTTCGCAGTTCAGAAACATACGCCCAATAGTCTGGATGACGACCGGTCAGTCCGGCCGTAATGCGATCGAGGCGTTCGGCTTGCGCGTCGAGCACCGAACCCCACTCGCCGACCAGCCCTCGATCGACGGCGAGCATCTGCGCGTCCCGCAGCCGGAATCGTACGGTGCGCAGCTGCGCTTCGGGGTCCGCACGTACCTCGCGCAACAGTTCGAGCCGCCGGGTGACGGCGTCGACGAGCTGTTCGGACTCGGCGAGGTGTTCGCGCGCGGTCGCTGTCAGGTCAAGGGCGGTCTCCGGGTCGCGATCGGCAGCCGCGACACGCGCGCGTACCAGCGCCGCGTCCGCGGCCTCGATACCGCGCCGGCTTTCGCGTTCATTGTTCGTCAGATCCGCCGAACTCGCAGCGTTGAACTCACGCAACAACGCCGAGTACGCGGGGCCGAGCGCGTCGGCGCGGTTGCGCACGGCCGCCAGCCGGGTGGTCACCGAGGCGATCGCGTTGGACGCCGCGTTGGCACGAGATGGTGCCTCCGCCAACACTTCCCGCAATTCCACACACGCCTGGCGGACCTCTGTCGCGGCCTCCCGCGCGGCCGCGACGGCGGTACCCGGGTCGACCCCGGAGGCTGTGACCAGTGCCTCACTCAATTTCCGCACGCCCGCGGCCACCGAAGGGTAGGAGACGTACTCCGACGACTCGGCCGCGGCGAGTTCCCGCTCGGCCTCGGCCCGCACCTGCGCGAGCAACTGCGGCACCGACGCCCGCACACTCACCGCGTGCTCGAGGCCGGCCCGATGCGCGTGATAGAACTCGTCGACCCCGCGCGCGGCGTCGGCGAGCTCACGAACCAGCGCGTCGGCCCTGGCCGGGCCGTCGGTGATCGCCGTCCCCGCGGCCTCGGCGCTGTCGAGTTCGTCGGTGAAACTCAGATAGGCGCCCGACGCGGCATAGCACCGCGCGCGCACCGGTTCCCATACGGCGCCGATGTGGCGCTCGGGGAACACCTGCTCGCTCGCCGCCACACCCGCCTCCGCTGCCGTCTGCCTGCGATCCATATCGAGAAAGGCGGCGGCCGTCGCGGCCCGCGCCCCACTGATCCAGGCATTGTCCGGCCCGGACCTGAACCAGCCGCGTCTGCGAGGTGTCACCGGCGTATCCCCTTTCCGAACCACGCAGCGGTCACCCGCCCGCTGACCCGATCGTAGGAGATTCCTCCTCGCTACCAGGGCTCTCGGTTGTTCCTACGCAAGTTCGCCGAAACCTATTACTGTCGTAGCGGTACCCGGCGATTCGGACATGCTGGGAAACGACACACCGGACTAACCGAAGGGATTCCCGCATGGGTGTCAGTCTGTCCAAGGGCGGCAATGTCTCGCTGACCAAAGAGGCCCCGAACCTGACCGCGGTCGCGGTCGGCCTCGGCTGGGACGTGCGCACCACCACCGGCACCGACTTCGACCTCGACGCCAGCGCCATCGCGACCGGCGCCGACAAGAAGGTCGTGTCCGACAAGCACTTCGTGTTCTTCAACAACCTGAAGTCCCCTGAAGGCGCGATCGAGCACGCCGGCGACAACACCACCGGTGAGGGCGAGGGCGACGACGAGGTCATCAACGTCGACCTGGCCAACACCCCGCCGACCATCGAGAGCATCTTCTTCCCGGTCTCGATCTACGACGCGGAGACCCGTCAGCAGTCGTTCGGCCAGGTGCGCAACGCCTACATCCGCGTTGTCGACCGCGCCAACGGCACCGAGCTGGCCCGCTACGACCTGTCCGAGGACGCTTCCACCGAGACGGCTATGGTCTTCGGTGAGCTGTACCGTAACGGTGCCGAATGGAAGTTCCGCGCCATCGGTCAGGGCTACGCCTCCGGTCTGGCCGGTATCGCCCGCGACTACGGCGTCAACGTCTAGTCATCATCATGAGCAGGGGGCTCCAGGTTTCGGGCCCCCTGCTCGTGTGACACAGAAAGGTCCCTCCGCGTGATAACGCGCATCTTCGGCCTGTCCATCGTCATCACGGTGCTCTCGCTGGTCGTGGCCTACCTCTACGGTGGTCTGACCGCCCTCGCACTGTGTGCGATCCTCGGCATCCTCGAGGTGTCGCTGTCGTTCGACAACGCCGTCATCAACGCCACCGTGCTGGAACGGATGAGCGAATTCTGGCAGCGGATCTTCCTGACCGTCGGCATCCTCATCGCCGTGTTCGGTATGCGTCTGGTGTTCCCGCTCGCCATCGTGTGGGCCACCGCCGGACTGAACCCGGTCGAAGCCTTCGACCTGGCACTGAACCCGCCGGCCAACGATGCCCTCGAGTTCCCCGACGGCAGCCCCAGCTACGAGAAGCTGCTCACCGACGCGCATCCGCAGATCGCGGCCTTCGGCGGCATGTTCCTCGCACTGCTGTTCCTGAACTTCATCTTCGAAGAGCGCGAGATCACCTGGCTGAGCTGGCTGGAGAAGCCGCTGGCGAAGGCGGGCAAGCTCGACATGCTCTCCGTCGTCGTCGCGGGCACCGGCCTGGTGCTGGTCGCGGAGTTCCTCGCCGCCGACGACAAGCGTTCGACCGTGCTCATCGCCGGCCTGCTCGGCATGATCACCTACATCCTCGTCGACGGCCTCGGCTCGATGTTCCACACCGAGGAGCTCGAAGAAGGCCCGCAGGGCGGCCCCTCCACGCTGGTCAAGGCGACCGGTAAGGCCGCGTTCTTCCTGTTCCTCTACCTCGAGGTGCTCGATGCCTCGTTCTCCTTCGACGGTGTGATCGGCGCGTTCGCCATCACCTCCGACCCGATCATCATCGCGCTGGGCCTCGGCCTCATCGGCGCGATGTTCGTCCGGTCCATCACGGTGTACCTGGTCCGCCAGGGCACGCTGGCGGACTACGTGTACCTCGAGCACGGCGCCCACTGGGCGATCGGCGCGCTGGCCACGATCCTGCTGGTCTCGATCGGCGTGCACGTCGACGAGCTCATCACCGGCCTGATCGGTGTGGCGTTCATCGGCGCGGCGCTGATCAGCTCGATCATCCGCAACCGCAAGGCGGAGCCGGACGCGATCGAAGACACCAAGGAACCCGCGTCGGTCTAGACGTGGTGACCTGCGGCGGCGGATCCTCGACGGATCCGCCGCCGTTGTCGTTTCTCAGGCCGGTTGCAGTTCGCGCCGGAGCTGTCCTGAGACGCGCCGGCCGGTCCGGCGTGGACCAGCCCGCAGGAACACGAAGAACAGGATGACGAGCAGGACCACCCGTGTCCAGACACCGAATTGGACGATGCCTTCCATGAGGTGCACGTTCTTTCCCTCGCCCATCGCCGCGAAGTAGCGGAAGACGCCGACGCCGACCGCGATGTCGGCGATCAGGTAGCCCGCGACGAGCGTCCACGGCACCTCGAGCAGCACGAGGAACGGAATTATCCACAGGGTGTATTGGGGTGAGTGCACCTTGTGGAAAAGCAGGAAACCGGCGAGCATCGCGCCGCTCACGCCCACCCAGGGGAACGCCGAGGCCGGGGTCCAGCGGCGGTACCCGAGCCACAGGGCGAAGGCGAACGACGCGAAGATCAGCAGCGGTGAGACCACCGAGACCATGGTGTGCCAGCTTGCCGACGTTTCGGCGGTCCGGCCGAACAGGGCTTGATGACCCCAGTACCAGATCGAATTGGTGGTGATGTCGGCCTGCCGCATCTGCTGGAAGGTGATCGAGGCCCGCCAGCCCTCGACCCCCGCCAGGACGAACGGCAGATTCACCGCGACCACCGTCGCCATCGCCGCGAGCAACGTCTGCGCCGCGCCTGCCACATCGAGTTCACGCAACCGGCGCCCGTCGCGCGGCGCACCCTCGGTGAGGACGTAGAAGGCCAAGGGCAGCACGAAGATCCCGGGATAGATCTTGAGGCAGAAACCGAGCGCGAGCAGTACTCCCGCGATGATTCCCCGGGTCCGCACGGACAGACCGGTCAGCATCGTCATCACATAGACCGCCGCCACCGCCGTGCACACCACCGGCAGTTCCCAGTTGTGGAAGGCGTAGAGCACCAGCGGCGGACCGATCGCCCACAGCAGTGCGGCCGGACCGGCCATTCGCGCCAGCATCCAGGCGGTGAGCAGGGCGAACGGGGTGAGCAGCAACGCCGAATGCCACAGGAAGTCGGCGTCGTTGGTCGCGCCGATCGCGCCCGCCCACATGAGCAGGCCGCTCAGCACGGGGTACTCCACGGCGCCGCCGGTGAGCGCGCCGTCGTCGGTGATGGCGCCGTCGACATACGGGAAAACGTGATTGTCGATATCGCGGCCAAGCCAGAGGAACTGGATATCCGAATAACAGACAGCGGTGTCCTTGCGCTCCTCGAAGATCAGGCTGCGGCCCGACTCGTCGATCGCGCCGCCCGCGCACCGCGCCTTGTTCGCATACGCCAGGGCGAGGGTGAGCCCGCACAACAGCACGATCAGGAAGGTCAACGCCGTGGCTGTCGCCGCACGGCGTGCCGAATGCTGCTGCGGTACGGCCGTGGTCATGTCGACCACATTAAGCGGCTGTTGCCCCGGCGCCCGGTGCATACCCGCCGCGAAGATCGATTTCGTCGGCAACTACCTGCTCATGTAGCCTTGGCGGGTTGCTGACGCAACGAACCCTCCTGCCACGGAAAGTCCGTGGCCGTTTACCAGTCCACAGGAGGTGATTGGTCCGTGCGTCAATATGAAGTGATGGTCATCCTCGACCCCAGCCTGGACGAGCGCATCGTCGGGCAGTCCCTGGATAATCTGTTCTCGGTCGTGAAGACCGAGGGCGGCAAGCTCGACAAGGTCGACATCTGGGGCCGCCGCCGGCTCGCCTACGAAATCGCCAAGCAGGCCGAAGGCATCTACGCGATCGTCAACCTGACCGCGACCCCGGCCACCGTGAGCGAGCTCGACCGCCAGCTGGGCCTGAACGAGACGGTGCTGCGCACCAAGGTTCTGCGCAACGACAAGTAGTTCACCTCCTTTGTGTCGGAGCCTGGCTTTAGGCTCAGCGCAAATCCAGGATGTGGACTGCACCCCCGAGCAGGAGGAACCCCATGGCAGGCGACACGGTCATCACCGTCATCGGAAACTTGACGGCAGACCCCGAGCTTCGTTTCACGCCCGCGGGCGCAGCGGTGGCGAATTTCACCGTCGCTTCGACTCCCCGTGTGTTCGATCGCAATTCGAACGAATGGAAAGACGGCGAGGCACTGTTTCTGCGCTGCAACATCTGGCGCGAAGCAGCGGAGAACGTCGCCGAAAGCCTGACCCGAGGCGCTCGCGTGATCGTGAGCGGACGGCTCAAGCAGCGCTCCTACGAAACCCGCGAGGGTGAGAAGCGCACGGTCGTCGAGCTCGAGGTCGACGAAGTCGGCCCGTCGCTGCGGTACGCGACCGCGAAGGTCTCCAAGGCCGGTCGTGGTGGCGGAGGCGGTGGCTTCGGTGGTGGTTCCGGTAATGCCGGTGGTGGTGCAAGCGCAGGCGGCTACAACGCCAACAGTGGTGGTGGACGCCCGGCAGGTAATGCCGGCGACGACGACCCGTGGGGTAGCGCGCCCGCGGCCGGCTCCTTCGGGGGCGGCGGCCGCATGGATGACGAACCGCCGTTCTGATCGAACGGCACTCATAGTACGGAGAGAAAACCATGCCTAAAGCGCCCGCGCGCGAAAAGGTACTGAAGAAGAAGGCCTGCGCTTTCTGCAAGGAAAGCAAGTCCGGAATCGTCAATATCGATTACAAGGACACCACGCTGCTGCGTAAGTACGTCAGCGATCGCGGCAAGATCCGCGCCCGCCGCGTCACCGGCAACTGCGTGCAGCACCAGCGTGACATCGCCGTTGCCGTCAAGAACTCGCGTGAGGTGGCTCTGCTGCCTTACGTGTCGACTGCTCGCTGAGAAAGGGAGTCGGACAGATGAAGCTCATCCTCACTGCTGATGTCGACAATCTCGGCGCCCCCGGCGACCTTGTCGAGGTCAAGGACGGCTACGGCCGCAACTTCCTGCTGCCCCGCGGTCTGGCCATCCAGGCCACCCGTGGCGCCCAGAAGCAGGTCGACGGCATCCGCCGCGCCCAGGACGCCCGCAAGGTGCGCGACCTGGATCACGCCAACGAGCTGAAGCAGGCCATCGAGGGCCTGACGGGTGTCTCGCTGGCCGTGAAGACCGCCGACAGCGGCAAGCTGTTCGGTTCGGTCACCACCGCCGACGTGGCCTCGGCCATCAAGGCCGCCGGTGGCCCCGTGGTCGACAAGCGCAGCATCGAGCTGCCGAAGTCGCACATCAAGGCGACCGGCAAGCACGGCATCGTGGTGCACCTGCACCCCGATGTGGTTGCCAAGTTCGACCTCGAGGTCACTGCGAACTAGTTTCGCCGGAAACCACCCCCGTGTTGTCACGGGGGTGGTTTCTGCTGCCCTTGTCGAGGGATCTTCTCCGATAGCTGGCGAGTAGCCGAGATTCGGGTTCGTTGTGGTCGGGTAACCCAGCCCACAGTCGGCAACTGCCTGACCTCCTGTTATTCAGCCTGTGGATTACCGAGGAAACCGACCGGCAGAATTGTGACTCCGGTCATAACGTGAACGCCCGCTGTTTACCCAACACGCCCGGTTGTTCACGTTCGCCGACACGCCGCAACTTCTTTAATCCACAGGGCCGAAGTCTGGTAAAGGGCGATCTATCAGGGCGTTCTACCGCACTGACCTGGGTTTTCCCCACGTTTTCCACAGGGGCTGCACAACAACAGGTGAACTACCCCCAAGTTATCCACAGTTGTGTGCACATGTCGGTTTGGCGTGGCTCGAAAACGTCGCCTAGGTTCATCGCATCGCCTCGCACGTGACCCCGGGAATCGTGCAGGGAACCGATTGCTGGCACTCGTGTCGGTGCCCGGGAGTACAACGAGTACATCGATGTGAAACCCCCGGTTCTGCGGGCAGAGAGGACGGTCGATTCTGGTGACTACCACCGGTGACCGCGCGCATACCGAGTTTCCACCCGAGCCCCCGGGCGAGGACTTCGGCCGTCAACCCCCGCACGACATGGCTGCCGAACAGTCCGTCCTCGGCGGCATGCTGCTCAGCAAGGACGCCATCGCCGATGTGGTGGAGGTGCTGCGTCCCGGCGACTTCTACCGCCCCGCCCACCAGGCCGTCTACGACACCATCCTCGACCTGTACGGTCGCGGCGAACCCGCCGACCCCGTCACCGTCGCCGCCGGCCTCGACCGCCGTGGCGAGCTCAAACGCATCGGCGGCCCCGCCTATCTGGTGACGCTCACCCAGACCGTCCCCACCGCCGCCAACGCCGGGTTCTACGCCGAGATCGTCGCCGAGAAGGCCATCCTGCGCCGCCTCGTCGAAGCGGGCACCCGTATCGTCCAGTTCGGCTACGCGGGCGCCGACGGCCAGGACGTCGCCGAGGTCGTCGACCGCGCCCAGGCCGAGATCTACGAGGTCACCGAACGCCGCACCACCGAGGACTTCACCCCCCTCGAAGAACTCCTCCAGCCGACGATGGACGAAATCGACTCCATCGCCTCCCGAGGCGGAATCTCCCTCGGCGTCCCCACGGGCTTCACCGAACTGGACGAGCTCACCAACGGTCTGCACCCGGGTCAGATGATCATCGTCGCCGCGAGGCCTGGTGTCGGTAAATCGACCCTTGGAATGGATTTCATGCGCAGTTGCTCTATCAAGCACGGCATGGCCAGTGTTATTTTCTCGCTCGAAATGAGCCGGACCGAGATTGTGATGCGTCTGCTTTCGGCTGAGGCGAAGATCAAGCTGGGCGATATGCGGTCCGGGCGGATGAGTGATGACGACTGGACGAAGCTGGCTCGGCGGATGAGTGAGATCAGTGAGGCGCCGCTGTTCGTGGATGATTCGCCGAACCTGACGATGATGGAAATCCGGGCGAAGGCACGGCGGCTCAAGCAGCGTCATGATCTGAAACTCGTTGTGGTGGACTACCTGCAGCTGATGAGCTCGGGTAAGAAGGTCGAGTCGCGGCAGCAGGAAGTCTCGGAATTCTCGCGTCACCTCAAGCTGCTCGCGAAGGAACTCGAAGTTCCCGTGATCGCGATTTCCCAGCTGAACCGTGGTCCGGAACAGCGAACCGACAAGCGCCCCATGGTGTCCGACCTCCGCGAGTCCGGCTCGCTCGAGCAGGACGCCGACATGGTCATCCTGCTGCACCGCCCGGACGCGTTCGAGCGCGACGACCCGCGCGGCGGCGAAGCCGACCTCATCGTCGGCAAGCACCGTAATGGTCCGACGGCCACGATCACCGTTGCGCACCAGCTGCATTTGAGCCGGTTCGTGGATATGGCGCGCGGCTGACCGGTGCGCGGGGAGTCGTCGCGCGCACCGTCCTACCGCTTCCTCGGCGCTGCCACCACCAGCGTGATGATCAGCATGAATGCCACCAATGCTGTTCCGGTGCGCAGGAAATGGAAGATGTCCCAGCGGGTGAGCAGGGTGGCGTAGTCGGCGGAGACGCCGTTGCGCGCCCAGTCGTTGATCCGGTGGTTGATCGGCACGTTGCCGAGGCGAGTGATCAGGAACGAACTGATCACGAATACCGTTGCCGCAGCGGCGAGTAGACGGTCACGATGGGCTGACACCACGGCGAGGGCGAGGCAGCTCAGTGCGGCAACGGCCATGGTGAGTTGCATGCTGATGCTGTTGTTGCGCATCAGCTCGGTATGGAATTCGAGGCGCATCTGTAGTGGCACCCGGTGGAACGTCGGGATGAGATTCGCGGCGCCGTAACCGAAGGCGCCGACGAGTAGGCCGGTGGCGAGCAAGGCGAGCGCGCGCAGTAGTGCGGATTTCATGGTGTCAGGGCTTTCGGAGCGAAGGGACGCAACGTTTTTCGGCGGTGCGCTTACCCAGAAGACATTCTTGCGTCCCTTTTCGCCTCGGTGAATTCGGATCAGAACAGGATCAGTGCGGTGCACAGGCCTGCGATGGCGGTGAACTGCAGGGTGACTCGATACTTCAGGATGCTGTCCCACTTGTTTTGCAGCGCCCGGGCATCCGGCGGAATGATGCCCGACAGAGCGGCGGCGGTCTGCTGGGAATTGATCGGCTTGGCGATGCGCACGTAGAGGGCGAGCCAGGTGAATAGAGCGGCCACCGTGATTGCCGCGGCGACGGCGGCGCCTAGCTGGCCGGCCAGTAGCGCGATCAGCAGGGTGAGCACCGCGGTCACTATGCCTCCGGCGCCGATGACCGGCATGCGCTTGTCGCCGTAGTAGTGACCCCATCCCGCACTCACGGTGACCGTCGCGTCGTCGAGCTTCCGGTACACCGAGCGCATGATCACCGCTCCACAGACATCGGTGCCGTAGACGACGGCATTGGCAAGGACGGCGATGGTGGCGATGATCTGGCCGGTCGTAACAAGCATTTCGGCTTCCTTCCTGGGACTTCTCGTGTATTCCGAGGATGCTCCCCGAGGTTTGGAAGGCACTAGGAGCCGACTTGGACAGCTGTGGTGACCTAGTCATGCGCCGTGCGTGTCAGCGGGCGTGTCAGCGGGCGTGTAGGTGGGATGTCAGGGCGGTATCAGGGGACGGCGTGACAGTGGTTCTCGTAACGGCGAGAACGACTGAAAGGCAAGAGCGATGACTGCTCAGGGAACTACTCGGGGTAATGCGTGGAGCGGCATGGTCGAGGTGGACGACACCGCTCTGGCCGTGACCGACACTGGTGGCGACGGGATTCCGGTGATCTACCTGAACGGGCAGTTCGCTACCCAGGGTTACTGGAAGAAGACCATTGCCGAACTGGGTGACGGGTTCCGGCACATCACCTTCGACGAGCGGGGGCGTGGGCGGAAGTCCAAGACATCCAAGGATTACTCGTTCGAGGCGGCGGTGCGGGATGTGGATGCCGTGCTCGCGGCCAGGGGTGTGGAGCGGGCCATTGTCGTGGCGTGGTCCTATGGCGCGGTCGTGGGAGCGCACTGGGCGCAACGGAATCCGGAGCGCACCATCGGGGCGGTGCTCGTGGACGGCGCGTTTCCGTACGACTGGCTCGACGACGCGATGGAGCAGCGGATCCGGAAACTGTTCAAGCGATTGAACTGGGTGATGCTGTTGCTGCGGCCGACGGGGTTGACGCCGCGGTTGTCAGCGGCCGAGCAGGCCGAGAGCAATATCGAGCTCGGGAAACTCTCGCGGGAGAGTGCGCTGGGTCCGGTGCTGGACGCGATCACAGTTCCGGTGCGGTACGTGATCGCTTCGGGGACGTCGTTCGGCAGCAAGAAGGACGAGCAGGAGAAGATCCGCAAGGGGTTGGATTCGGCTGTCGCCCGCAACGAGAACATCGAGCTCGGTGCGAAGGTGCCGAGCAATCACGGTGCGATCCTGCGGAAGGATTTCCGGGCGATCGCGGATTCGGTGCGCGAAATCGCCGGATGAGGCCGACGGGGCCGGGAAGCGACGAACTTCCCGGCCGGCCGGTCAGGAGTTGACGCGCTCGGTGGGGTCTTCGTCGGGAGAACCCTTGCGCCGCATCCGCTTGACGACCTCGACGACGATCGGCAGCACGGAGACGGCGACGATGAGCAGGAAGATCAGGTCGACATTGTCGCGGACGACGGCGATCTGACCGAGCAGGAAGCCGAGATAGGTGACACCGGAACCCCAGGCGATACCGCCGACCACGTTGTAGACGAGGAACGTCCGGTACCGCATGCCGGACGCACCTGCCACCACGGGCGCGAAGGTGCGCACGATGGGGACGAAGCGGGCGAGCACGATGGTGATCGGTCCGTGCTTTTCGAAGAATTCGTGGGATTCGTCGATATAGCGCTTCTTGAAGAACCGGGCGTCGTTGCTCTTGAACAACGCGGTCCCACCGCGCGCACCGATCACGTACCCGACCTGATCGCCGAGGATCGCGGCGACGGGGATCAGCACGAGCAGCACCCCGATCGGCGCGAACGGTTCGATCTCGGTCGACTTCGACGCCGCGATCAACCCGGCGGTGAACAGCAGGGAATCGCCGGGCAGCAGCGGGAACAGCAACCCGGACTCGATGAACACCACCAGCAGGAGCCCGGCGAGCATCCAGGTGCCGAAGGAGTTGAGCAGGTTCACCGGGTCGAGGAAGCCGGGCAGCAGCGCGAGGTGCACGGTGTCGGCCGGGAGGTGCGAGGTCATAGTCCTACCTGGGGATGACGGGTCGGTTCACGTCGCCATTGTTCCATTCGGACGCTATCACCCGGCCCGCGCCATCACCCTCACGGCGATAGCGAGCCCACATGACCACGGAAATGGGGGCATACGGTCCCGTACGCCGCAGTAACGATCTTGCAGGTGGGGGCGACATGTTTCGTGACATGCGGCCCGTCGGGGGGCCTGCCCACCTGTAGGTCGTTCGAACGGGATCAACATATGAATCTGCGTGCGTTTCTCGCGAAACATCGCATCGCTTCTGCTGTTGCCGCGCCTGCGGCGTTGGGGGTCGCGGCCATCGTCGCCGCGTCGTTCGCGGTGACATCGAAGCCCGCCTCCCCCGAATACACCCTCACCACATCGGTGACCGAGTGCCGCGAGATGGTGACCATCTCGGTGGCCGGACGCAACGACACCCCCGTCGAGGGCACCACCGCCATGCTGCTCGACGCCAACGGCAACCCGCTGCCCGCCGCGCTGTCGGGCGACCACAGCAGTGTGTGGGTCGACCCGGTGGTGAACGCGCCACGTGACGATCTGGCCGAAGGCCAGTACGCGGCGGTGTACATCGCCTATCCGGCGGACATGTCGACCTACGAGGACGCGGTGAACGCGGGTGTCGCCAACACCCAGCGCGTGATGCGGGAGATCTCCGCGGCGTGCCCGGACACCAAGTTCTCCATCGTCGGCTACAGCGAAGGTGCCGACGTGGTTCGCCGCGTCGCCGAGGGCATCGGCAACGACGACCCGGCGGACGGCTACGGAGTAGTCGACCCCGACGACGTGCTCGGCGTGGTCATGTTCGCCGATGCCGGTCGCGGTGCCGGCGAGGGCCCGTTCATCGGCGCCGAGGACCCGTTCGCCAACCCGGACGGTTTCGACCAGAAGTACCAGGACGGCACGAAGCCGATCTCGGGCAAGGGCGTGACCACGGGCGGCGACTTCGGCGCCCTCAACGGCAAGATCGCCTCGTTCTGCTCCGAGGGCGACCTGACTTGCGCCGCGCCGGAGAACATTTCGCTGCTGCAACTGGCCGCCAACGTGGGCAGGCAGATCAATGTCGACGATCTGCAGCGCGACGGTCTCACCCCGGCGACGGGCCAGGACATGGCGTTCACCCTCGGCCGGATCGCGATGGCCGCCTTCTCCGATATCGCCGCGAACCCGAACTGGATGGCCAGCGACGAAACCTTCCTCGATGTGCTGCTGAAGGTGTCGGACCCGGATTACAAGCCGGGCGAGACCAAGGCGCCCGCGAAGGCGGACACGATTGCGGCCGAGAAGGTCTCGCCGCTGGCGTACCTGCCGCAGAAGGTGTTCAACGAGATCATCGGGCTGATCGTGACGAACCAGAACACCATCCCGGTCGCGCTGAGCGATCCGTACCAGCTCACCCTCGGCCCCAACGGCACCGGTCATCACTTCGACTACTGGCGCGATTCCGATGCGGCCAACGGTAAGCCGCTGACCTCGGCGGAGTACGCCGCCGCCTGGCTGACGCACCTGGCCAAGCAGGCGCAGGCGGGCGAGACGGTCGACGCGAAGTCGGCTCCGGAGGACTCCGATGTGACGGCCGCGCTCGCCGCGCCGACCAAGCCCGCGACCACGACCACCTCGGCGGCGCCGAGCACGTCCAAGGTCGCCGAGCCCACGTCGAGCACGTCGAAGGCGGCGACCAGCACGTCGAAGCCGACGACCACCGTCGAATCGTCGACGGTCGCACCGTCCACCACGACGGCCCCGCCGACCACCACCGAAGAACCGGCGACCAACCAGGCCGCCGCCCCGGAAACCACCACCCAGGCGCCCGCGCCGAGCACAACGGTCGCGCCGACCACCACGGTCGCGCCGAGCACCACTGTCGAGCCGTCCACCACCGCGACGAACTGATCGACGCCGAAGAACCCGGTGTGACCTCGTGTCGCACCGGGTTTTTCGTGTCCGCGCCCACCGGGAACGCACCGACATCGCGGTCCGACGCGCCGATCATGGTGACTGTGACGGGCCTCGGTGCAATGATCGGCGGGTGACTCAGTGGCTCCCACTCCTCGGCTCGCTCCCCGTCGCCGGCGCAGTTCTGGTCGGCGTGATCGCCAACAACCGAACCCACCGCGATGCACTCGCGGCGGCCGACGAGCGTGGCAGGCAGGCGCTCGACGCCGCGCAACGCCACGTCGAGCTGTCGAACATGGTCGGTGACCAACGCGATCACGAGGCGTGGCGGCGCGAGGCAGTGCTCGCCGCGGTCGCTTCGATCCTGGAGACCTCGGCGTCGGTGCGGGCCGATCTGGCCAGCTGTGGGGATTGGGAACTGCTCACCGTCGACGAGATCGACAATGTGGGCGCGCAGATCCACAAGGTGATCTGGGATCGCCCGAGCGCCATGCTCACCCGGTTGCGGGTGGTGGCCCATCGCCGCATCCCGAACAAGTGCGAAGACCTGCTGCGCACGCTCACCGCCGCCCAGCACATCACCATGCAGCGCCTGAAGCTCCATATCGATGTGGAGGCGACGGTGGAGGAGCTCGAGGAGATGGCGTCGCTGTGGCAGAAGGCGATGCGTCATGCGGCCGAGCAGGAGCGGGCGCTGGTGGAGACCACCCGGATCGAACTCGGGATCGAGATCGCCTCGAAAACCGTAGGCGCGGAACCGGCTCCGGCCCCGATGCGGGTGGTTGCCGAAACCCCGTCGCCGACAGAAGATTCCGAGGAGCCCGAGTCGGAGCAGGTGACGGAGCAACTGCAGTCCGTGCCACAGCAATCCGATGGCACCCAGTCCCAACCTGAACACTCCCCCGAGACTCAGGCGATCGCGGAATCACAGCACCCGGCCGAAAACCCGGACAACGATCCGCGCGACGCGATCGACCCACGCGAAGCCGAAACGGTCAGGGCCTGATCCTCGATCGCATGCGAGACCGACGGGCGCGCTGATTTCGCAGCTCGGTGGAACCCAGGCCAGCCCATCCGGACCGCTGTTTCCCACGACGAAGCGAAGCAGTTGTGCGCTGTGGAGTTCGGCATGGTCGCGACGTTCGGCTGACGGCACCCCGGACCACCGGGTAGCGTGGATATACGGCACGCAGGGGTGCCGTACCCGACAGCGTGGTCGATTCTGAAGTCTTTGCCATCACCTGTCCTCAGGGGGCGATCTCGCATGGATCTCATAGCGCCGTTGGATGCGCTGTTCTTGCTCGCGGAATCTCGGGAGCACCCGATGCACGTCGGGTCACTGCAACTGTTCGAACCGCCCGAGGATGCCGGGCCCGACTATCTTCGCGAACTGCGCGAAACCTTACTGGCCGACAACACCGTTCGGCCCACCTTCAGCAGGCGGCCGGCCACCTGGCTGGGTGCTCCGCAGCTGGCGTGGACCCAGGACGACCAGGTCGACCTGGATTACCACGTGCAGCACAGCGCACTGCCCGCGCCCGGCGGGATGGACCAGTTGCTCGACCACGTCTCGAGCTTGCACAGCGCATTGCTCGACCGGCACCGCCCGATGTGGGAGATGCATTTCATCGAGGGTCTGGCCGACGGCCGCTTCGCGCTGTACGCGAAGATGCACCACGCACTGATCGACGGCGTCTCCGCACAGCGGATCATGCAGCGCACCCTCACCACCGACCCGTTCGCCACCGATGTGACGGTTCCGTGGAACCTGCCACGTAAGGAGCGCACACCGCGGACCGCGCAGCCGAAGACGGGTCTGCTCGGCGCGCTGTCGTCGGCGAGTTCCTCGGCGGCCGCGCTGCTGAAAGCCACCAGGACCGGACTGCTCGAGCAGCAGCTCACCCTGCCGTTCGAGGCGCCGCGCACCCTGCTCAACGTGCCGATCGGTGGCGCCCGCAAGTGCGCGGTGCGCAGCTGGTCGATGGACCGGCTCAAGCAGGTGAAGAAGGCGACCGGCACCACCCTCAACGATGTGGTGCTCGCGATGTCGGCGGGCGCGCTGCGCGCATATCTCCTGGAGCACAACGCCTTACCGGACAAGCCGCTGATCGCGATGGTCCCGGTGTCGTTGCGCGACGAGGACGATGTCGACACGCAGGGCGTGAAAGTGGCTGCGCTGCTGTGTAATCTCGGTACCGATATCGAGGATCCGGCGGAACGCCTTCGGGTGGTGAGTGATTCGATGCGGCGCAACAAGCAGGTGTATCACGGCCTCGGTCCGCTGCAGACGCTCGCTGTGTCCGGGGCGGTGGTGAGCCCGATGGCGGCGATGCTGCTCCCGGGGTTCGCGTCGATGACGGCGCCGCCGTTCAACATCGTCATCTCCAATGTGCCCGGTCCGCGCGAATCGATGTACTGGAACGGCGCGCGCCTGGACGCGGTCTTCCCGCTCTCCATCCCACTGGACAGCCAGGCCGTGAACATCACCCTCACCTCCAATGCCGACAACCTCGATTTCGGCCTGGTCGGCTGCCGTCGCACCCTGCCCGACCTGCATCGATTGCTCGACCACCTGGAGGATTCGCTGTCGGCGCTGGAGGACGCGGCACTCTAGAAATTGGGCATTCTCCACCAAACTAGAACGTGTTACAGTTCGGTATGCGTACCGAATTCTGCGAACAGCTCGGCATCGAATTCCCGATCTTCGCCTTCACCCACTGCCGCGACGTCGTGGCGGCGGTGAGCAATGCGGGCGGACTCGGGGTGCTCGGCGCGGTCGGCTTCACCGCCGAACAGCTCGAGGTGGAGCTGGCTTGGCTCGATGAACACGTCAACGGCATCTACGGCGTCGACCTGGTGATCCCCTCGAAGTACGAGGGCAAGGGTGTCGACGGCCTGACCCCCGAGCAGCTGGAAAAGCAACTGGCGCAGATGGTTCCGCAGGGCCATCGCGACTTCGCCCAGCAGATCCTTTCCGACCACAATGTGCCGCCGCTGCCCGACGGCGAACACCACAACGAGCTGCTCGGCTGGACCGCGACCACCGCGGGCCCGCAGGTCGACGTCATCCTGAACCATCCCAAGGCCAAGCTCGTCGCCAACGCGCTCGGCACCCCGCCCGACGACGTCATCAAGCGCATCCAGGACTCCGGCCGGGTGATCGGCGCGCTGTGCGGTTCGGTCAAGCACGCGATGAACCACAAGGCCGCGGGCCTCGACTTCGTCGTGTGTCAGGGCACCGAGGGTGGCGGGCACTGCGGCGAGGTGTCCTCGCTGGTGCTGTGGCCGCAGGTGATCGAGGCGATCGGCGACACGCCGGTGCTGGCCGCCGGTGGTATCGGCAACGGCGCGCAGGTCGCCGCGGCGCTGGCGATGGGCGCGGCGGGGGCGTGGACGGGCTCGCTGTGGCTCACCGTCGAGGAGGCCAATGTGCCGCCCGCGCAGATGGAGACCTACCTCGAGGCCGACAGCCACTCCACCATCCGCTCGCGGTCGTGGACGGGCAAGCCGTGCCGCATGCTGCGCAACGACTGGACCGACGCCTGGGAATCGACCGACACTCCCGACCCGCTGCCGATGCCGCTGCAGATGATGGTGGCCCTCGACGGCGTCAAGCGCGGCCACCGCTACCCCGAGGCCGCCAAGGACGTGAACTTCAATCCGGTGGGCCAGGTGGTCGGCATGATGAACAAGGTGGAGCGCAGCGCCGACGTGATCGAGCGACTGGTGAACGAATACGTCACCGCGTGCGATCGGCTCAGCACCCTGAACTCCTGACCGTCCGGATGCCGGTGGGTTGCCGGCGCCACACCGTCGCGACGGCACTGCTCGCCTAGACTCGCGGTATCTCACCCAGGTGCACAGTGCCCAACGGTTGCGGACGGCGGTGACATGGCTTCCGAACACAGGATCAGCACGTGGGCGGCGGCGCGCAAGCGGGTCGCCGAGGCCGTGGCGACCACCCGCGCCCAGTACCCCGGCCGGCCGGCGCCGGTGGACGACCCACCGGTACCGGCCGATCTGCTGAACCTGCTGTGCCGCCTCGGCGTGGCGCTGGTCGGCTCGGGCGAGACCTCCCAGGGTGTGCAGCAGATCCTCGACCGGCTGTCCAAGCGATACGCCACCGACAACATCCATTTCATGGTGCTGCCCACGGCGGTGTTCGTGCGCGTTCGCACGCACGAGGGCTCCGCGGTCGACATGCTCGACGCGCGGGTGGGCACCCTGCCACTCGACCAGATCGCCGGGCTCTACAAGCTCATCGACAAGATCGAGCAGGACGCGCCGCCACCCGCCGAGGCATCGGCCGACCTCGACAAGATCCTGTCGGCGAAACCGGGCAGTCCGCCGTTGGTGATCCTGCTCGGTCATGTGGTGCTGACGGTCGGGATCGGCATGATGCTCAATCCCGGGGCGCGGGCACTGGTCGGGTACGTGGTGCTCGGGCTGATCGTCGGGTTGCTCACCCAGCTGGCCGACCGGTTCCGGCTGCTGAAGTCGTCGCTGCCGGTGGTCGCGGCGGCCGTGGTCGCGATGCTGTCGTTCGGGTTTCCCGGGGCGCTGGCCGGTGGTCAGCCGCAGCAATTGCTGATCCCCGCCGTTGCGACGCTGCTGCCCGGGGCGATGCTCACCAACGGCACGATCGAGCTGTCGACGGGGTCGATGGTGGCGGGGGCCAGTCGGCTCGTCTACGGCATCAACATGCTGTTCCTGCTGGCCTTCGGACTGTTCGTCGGCATCAGTCTGCTCGGGCAGTTGCAGACGGTTCCGGTGAGTTCGGCCCAATTGGGTTGGTGGGCACCGCTGCTCGGGGTGCTGCTGATCGGGTACGGGCATTCGTGGCGGTCGAGCGCACCGCAGAATTCGGTGGGCTGGCTGCTGCTCGTCCTCTACATCACCTATCTCGCGCAGTTCGCCGGTAAGGCCCTGTCGGGTCCGCTGACCGGCACGTTTCTCGGCGGGCTCGTCGCCGTGCCCGCGGCCTACCTGATCCGGAACCGCAAGAACGCACCGCCGACGCAGGTGGCGTTCCTGCCCGCGTTCTGGATGCTTGTGCCCGGCGGCATCAGCCTCACGGGCATCTCGGAGCTGGTGATGCGCACCCACGGTGGGGCCGCGAGCGGCGGGCTGGAAGTGATTGCCTCGGCATTGCTGTCGGTGATGTCGATCGCGCTCGGCGTGATGGTCGGTTCGGGCCTGCGGGCCTCCTACCCGCCGCACGTCGGACCGATCCTCGATTCGATCGTGCCCAGAGCGCACCTGCCGTGGCATCACACGGCCGACGCGCGGCACGCCGCCGAGGCCCGCCGCCACGGCGACCCAGACAGCTCAGGCTGATTCGGCCTCGGCCGCGGTTCCGGTGATGCCGAGCAGATCGTCGAACCGGGCGATCACCTTCTCGTGGTACAGCGCGAAAAGGTCGACGAACAGGGCCGATTGCGCCTCTGTCGGCTCGGATCCCGACTCCCACACCGCGAGCAGCGCACGCCAGACGAGCACGTGCAGGTCGGCGGCGACGGCGAAGTAGGCGGTGACCGCCTCGGGCACCTCGGCGACCATGTCACCGATCGTATTGAGCACCGCGCGTTGCATGCTCATCCCGAGCGCACCGAGCACCCGCCGGATCAGGGCGATCTCGGTGGCGATGATGCGCGGATAGTCGGGCACGGCGTGGCGGGCGAGCGCCTCGAGCTCGTCGACGGTTGCGGCGAGTTCGCGGTGGTCCAGCGTTTTCGCCGCGCCGGTGTAGGTGAGCAGCGCCTCGAGGACGATGCCGCGTTCCACCTCGACGATGTCGGCGAACATCTCCGCCGCGATCTCGGGCGCCGACAGGGAGAAGCGGAACAGGTGCCGGTAGGCGTCCATCCCGCCTTCGGAGCGCACATCGCGAATGGTGAAGCCCTTGCCGCGGCGCGCCTCGACGAAGCCGTAGGACTCGAGCCTGCCGAGGGTGAGCTGGGCGGTGGCCCGGTTCATCCCGAATTCGTCCGCGACCTGGCGCACCGAGGGCATCAGCTCGCCCGGCCGGTACTCGCCGGTGGCGACACGGCGGGCCAGCTCGTCGGCGACGTCGGCGACCACCGTCCGGGATCCCATCGAAGAAACACCTCTCGGTCATGATCCGGCTACGTCCCAGACAGCTTAGGCGCTGGACACGACGCTTGGCACGGTCGGCAATCCTCGCGCTGATTCCCCACCCCGGCCGATCAGAAAACCGATCCGACCGACCGGCATGTTCAGCGACCGGCAGGCAACCGACGATTCGGACAGCGAGAATTCCCGATTCTGCTGCGCGCGGATCAGACAGCGTTGCGCCGCATCGTGATTGAATGCGCACGTATCGGCGGGACCCCCGACTCTGGAGGATGCGTTGAAGCAGGTTCATTTCGTCGTATGTGCGGTCGCCGCGCTCACCGTGATCGCCGGAGCCTCCGGCTGTGGTGAGGACTCCGGCAACCAGTCCGCACATCCGAACAGCACCGTCGCGCCGACCACATCGGCCCAGGTGGTCGCCCCGCCGAGTGAGATCGTCGAGTCGACCCGCGCAGCGGTATCGAGCACGACAAGGGCGACTTCCACCGCGTCGAGGACCACCAGCGCTGCCCCCGACGAGCCCGTCGAGGACGTGGACTGCGGGCCGGTCACCGACGCCGTCGGCGGCACCCGCACGGTGATCGCCGTCGGCTCGCCGGAGGGTCGACCCGGCTGCACCGAGGCGATCAATGTCGCCTCCACCTACGTGACGACGATCCAGCCGTCCGACGAGCTCGACGTCGACGGCTGGGACTGCCACGCCCAGCCCGATCCGGCCGTCCCGTCGATCTGCGAGAAGGACGGGCTCACCATCGCGCTGCGGGCGAACTAGATCATGTTCTTCTCGCCCATCCAGCGCATGATCGGCCAGCCGAGCGCCACCGGGATCCAGCAGGTGAGCACGCGATAGAGCAGCACGGCGGGTACCGCGATCTCGGCGGGCACCCCGAAGGCGGCAAGACCACCGATCAGCGCCGCTTCCACCGCACCGACGCCGCCGGGGGTCGGCGCGGCCGAGGCGAGCGTGCCGCCGATCATGGTGACGATCGTGACGGCGACGAAATCGGTTCCGCCACCGAAGGCCTCGACGCTCACCCACAGCACGAACGCCTTGCCGAGCGTGATCACCGCCGACCCACCGACGATCACGGAGAACCGCATCGGGTTGCGGGCGAGCGCGACGACCTCGCCCACCACCTCCCGGATCTGCGGCCACACCGAATGGTTCACCCAGCGGCGCAGTTTCGGCACGAACATGAACGCGCCGATCAATCCGACGCCCACTCCGGCGGCCAGGTACAGCACGGTGGCGTCGGGCACGATGTGGGCGAGGTTGGTCGAGGTGCCCGCGACCACGCTGAACACCACGAGCAGCACCAGGTGGGTGAGCACCTGCATGGACTGCTGCAAGGCGACGGCTCCGGTGGCGCGCGCGGTCGACATGCCCGCCTGCACGAGGAACCGCACGCTCAGGGCGAGTCCGCCGACACCGGCCGGGGTGGTGGTGGCGACGAAGGTGTTGGCGAACTGTTCGAGGAACAGGTCGCGGACCCGGACCAGCCCGTCGGCACAGGCACCGAGCGCGGCCGCCGCACCGACATAGGTGAACGCGGTGATGACCAGGCCGAGCAGCGCCCACCACCAGTTCAGGGTGCGCAGCTGGCTGAAGAACGTGGGCACCTGGCTGAAGAACGGGTAGGCCACATAGACGAGCGCGACGAGCAGCACCAGCTGGATCACCTGGTTGCGGGTGAACCGGGTGAGCTGTTCGGAGCCGATGCGGTCGTGACCGGTCTGCTCCCGCACCTCTTCTCGCGCGGTGGCCATCACCTTGGCCCACTGCGGCACCGTCTTGCGGATGCCCGCCGGCATGGCCGACTTGGTGAGCCTGCTCGCGGCGGTGACGACGGCACTCTCGCCGAGTACGCCGACGGCCGCCGACACGGCCTCGTGCTTGCCGAACAGCGCGGTAGTCGACACGAGCAGCTGCGCGATGTCGGTTTGGCGCTGGGAGTCCGACGCCCCGAATTCGGCGGCGGCGAAACCGTTGAAGAGGGTGTCGCCCTGGCACATTCGCACATGGTCGGGGCGCAGGTCGCCGTGGCTGATCTGGTTGTCGTGCAGGCGGACCAGCGAACGCCACACCCCGGGCAGCACCTGCGCGGAGAGCTTGCGCAAGGGTGTGCCGCGAGGAACGGTGTGCGCGTACAGCATCCAGCCACGATTCAGGCTCGCCACCGCGACCTGATGCGCCGAGGCCATGCCGAGATCGCCGATGGCGATACCGAGCAGCGCGCGATGTTCCACCGCGCGGTGCAGCGAGCCGTGCAGTGGCGCGGTCTCGCTGGAGCGGAAGGTGAGCCAGCGCCACAGCTGGCGGATGGCACCGAAACTGCGCTGGTTCTTGCCGTACAGCTCGACGATGAGTTCGGATTCGGGCCCGTCGACAGCCGTGGCAAGCAGCAGCGGCCCGCGACCGGCGGGGCGGACCACCCGGAACGAGTTCACCGTGTATCCGCGTTCGGCCAGCACGCGCACGGCAGCGTCGAGGGGCACCTCGAGCGCGGGTGTGCCGACCAGCCAGACGATCACCGCGCCGACCAGCCAGCCGACCACCAGACCGAGCATCGCCCGCGCGGGCACCACCGAACTCACCACCAGGTGGATCGGCGCGAACATCAGCAGCAGAAACCACATCCAACGCCTCGGCCGCACCGGCAACCACGGGCTCGACACGGTGAGCATGGCGGCGAGCATGGCGATCCAGCGCGGATCGTCGAGGAACTGGGAAAGGAACGTGTCGAATCGGTCGGGCACCGGCAGATGCCATTTGGGCGTGGAGATGCCAGCCCCGGTGATCGACAGGGCCAGCACCGCGAGCAGTCCCGCCGCGCCGTAGCCGAAGAGCAGTTTCCACTGTCGGCGCACCACGAGTTCGATGAAGATGGCGAACGGCAACGCCAGGATGAGCATCCCGTAGATCAGGTAGACCAGCGTCGACTGCTCGGGACTGAGGAAGTCGACGATCTTGGCGACGGACCGTTCCAGCGCCAACCATTCGGGCCGCGTGATGAGCGAACCCGCCACCACGACGCCGACGCCCAACGACGCCGCGACCACCCGGACGATGTCACTCGTCCGCCTGATCCTCGGCTGCAGGAGACTCCCCGTGACCGGGATCTCCCGCCCGTCGACTCGCATGAGCCGCACGATACACACCGACACGCCGTGGAACCGCCGTGACATCACCCAATCTCGTAGTCGCCTTTGACCAGCGTGAACCGGGTCACAGACCGTCACATCACGACGCCGCGTCCCGTCCAGGAAGCAAGGAACCACCTCACCGGAAGGAACGATCATGCAGGTTCTGCTCGCCGGGGCGACCGGTGCCATCGGGCGCCCTCTGATCCGCGCACTCACCGCCCACGGGCACGCCGTCACCGCCATCGTGCGCAACCCGGCCAACCACGGGCTGGTTCGCGAACTCGGTGCCGAACCGGTCACCGCCGATGTTCTCGACCGCGAGGGACTGCTGCGCGCACTGGACGGCGTGCACGCCGATGCGGTGATCCACCAGGCCACCGCGCTGCGCGATGCCAAGCCTCAGCGCCGCATCCCCGCCGACGATCCGACCGGCCTGTTGCGCACGGTCGGCTCCGCCCATCTGCTCGAGGCGGCCGAGCTCGTCGGCGCGCGGCGTTTTCTCACCCAGTCGCTGATCCTCGGCTACGGCTACCGCGACCACGGCACGGTTCCGCTCACCGAACGCGACACCTTCGGCGTCTACGACGGCGGCGTGGCCGACGAAGTCGTGCGGGCGTGCGTGTCGGCGGAGGAGCAGGCGTTCGCGGCGGGCCTCGAGGCGATCGCGTTGCGCTACGGGCTGTTCTACGGTCCGGGCGCGTTCAGCGACCTCTTCGGCGACATGATGCGCAAGCGTCAGCCGGTGGGCCCGCGCGGAGAGGGCGGGGTGAACAGCTGGCTGCATGTGGAAGACGCCGCCGCCGCGACGGTGGCGGCGCTGGAACGTGGGGTCGCCGGTCGCGCCTACAACCTCGCCGACGACACCCCGATCACCTGGGGTGAGTTCTTCCGCCTGGTGCGGCACAGCAAGCAGGCGCCACGGCCGATCCGGTTGCCGCTGTGGCTGGTTCGGCTCGGTGTGCCCTATATCGCCGCGCTGATGGGTGATACGTCGATGCGGATCTCCAGCGAACTCGCGCACGCGGAATTGGGTTGGCAGCCAAGGTATTCCAGCGTCGCCGAAGGACTCACGGCCGGTTGAGCTGCTCGCCGGGTCAGGATGCGGCGACACGGGCGTTGACGGCGGCGCGGTCGTGGGCGGGGATCACTTCGATCTCCGGTGGCAGGGCGTGCAGGCGGTGGATGGTCTCGAACGCGGCGGTGCGGTCGTGGTCGACGAAATCGCCAGGGATCGGCGCCTTTTCGCGAATCAGTTCGATCTGCCGCCTGCTCCACACCGCGTCGCCCGCCAGCAGCACGCGGCTGCCGTCGTCGACCGCCAGGAGCACGCCGACGCTGCCCGGCGTGTGGCCCACCAGGTCGACGATGAGGACCGAGCCGTCGCCGAACAGGTCGTGGCTGCGACGGAAGGTGAGTACCGGTGGGCCGTCGAGGTCGTACAGGTCGAACACCCGTCCACGCAGCGGGCCACGCGCCACGGCGAACGGCGCACCGGAATCGCCCATGGCCCAGCGATATTCGGCACCCGGTACACGGATAGGCACCCAGCCGGGCAACTCGTAGAGCCCGGAGACGTGATCCCAGTGCAGGTGGGTGGGCAGCACGAAGTCGATGTCGGCGCCGGTGAGTTCGTGGTCGGCGAGTGCCTCACTCAGCCCGCGCACGGGGTCGTCGAGGGCGACCACGCGCGCGATGGGGAAGGGAAGTTCGGGCAGCACCCGCTGGTGCACGCCTGCGCAGAGGGCGGGGTCGACCAGGAAGGTGGCCTCGGGGTGGCGGATCAGGAAGGCCGACATGGTGAGCGGCGTGCAACGCAACGTCCGCGTGCCCTCGACGACCGCCGCCGTCGGTGCCGACAACTCGGCTTGGGTGAGCGCGGCGAGCGAGACGGTGTGGCGCGCCGGTGGCAGTGGCGCCTGCTCGAGGGCGGCGAGGAAGCGGGTGTCGGCGCCGCGCGGCCACAGCAGCCGTGGGCCCGAGGAGATCGCGGCGACACCACAGGTGAGAAGCGTCGTCAACATAGCTCTGTGCTCACCCATGAGTGCCACCGTAGGCGATGGTGGCGACGACCGACCACCGCAATGATTCCGCATCCACATCCAGCGAATGCCGGGCTATCAGTCGGTGCGTCCCATCAGCCGGTCCGTCTCGCGGCGTTCGCGTTTCGTCGGCCTGCCCGCACCGCGATCGCGGCGTGGCAAGGTTGCGAGGATTTCCTTCGGTGGGGGCGGCGGACTGCGGTCGATCAGGCACTGGGCGGCCACGGGCGGGCCGACGCGCTTGTGGATGATCTGCTCGACCACGACGATGCGTTCCGTCCCGGCGTGCCGGATCCTGATCTCGTCACCGCGACGCACCGGCTGGGCGGGTTTCACCGTCACCCCGTTGACGCGCACGTGCCCGGCGCGGCAGGCATCGGCCGCCGCCGACCGGGTCTTGAACAGACGAACCGACCAGGTCCACGCGTCGACGCGGGCCTGGTCGGGTGATCGTTGTTCCGCTGGGGACACCCCTTAGACGATACGGCGTGCCGTCACGACGTCGTCGGCGGAGAGCTGGGTGTAGGACACCGGGGTGCCCGACTGCACGGCGTTCAGCAGCTGACCGTTGCCGGCGTAGATGCCGACGTGGCCGCCACCGTTGGTGATGACGATGTCACCGGCCTGCAGATTGTCGAAGGACACGGGCGCACCCACGTGGGACTGCTCGAAGCTGGTGCGGGGCAGCTCGACACCGGCCTGGCGGTAGGCCCACTGCACGAGACCGGAGCAGTCGAAGCTCGACGGGCCCGCGGCACCCCAGTTGTAGGAGGCACCGAGCTTGCTGCGCGCGGCGTCGAGGGCGATGTTGCCCGCCGACTGCTGCTGCTGCTCGAAGGGGTTGTCGAACTGCACGCTCGGCAGCTGCGGCGCGGCCTGGCCCTGCGGGGCGACCATGGACTGCAGCTGCTTTTCCACCTGCTGGGCGGGCTGCTCGAGTTCGGGCGGCAGATCGAAATTGCCGAGGCCCGGAATGTTGATCGTGGCGGCCTGCGAAATCGCTGGCATCGCACCGGTTGTGGCGGCCACCGCACCCATGACGAGTGCACCCTTGACGGAATTCGGCAGACGAGAATCCCGCTGCAAGCTGTGTTTACCCACCGAGACGAGTCTCCGATCTTGCTGCTCACCCGCCGCGCTGTCGTGTTCGCTTGGACAACACGATTATTCGGCGGTGACCCGTGGCGCCGCTTCTCTGACGAAGCGACAGACTCCACTAAGTCACGAGAAGATTACGGCCTGTGATCCACGGTGTCCAGCGGTGCCCGCAAGTTGTTTTCTCACTGCCACCAAAGCCCTGTTCAGCGCGCTGCCACGGCGTGTCGAGAGGGATAACGATGGGGTCTCCCGATGTCACTGCCCGTCGCGGTCGCGCAGCGCCTGTTCGAGTTCGGCGATGCGGCTGCGGGCATCGGCGAGATCGGCCTCTAGCCGGCCAAGCGCCGCGACGACCGGACCGATGGCGATGTGGGCGACGGCCTCCACGGGGTTCATGTCGCCGGTTCCCGCCGCGAGGGCGGCCAACACGCCACGCTTGATGGTGTCGGCACGGTGCGCGCCGGGCGGCACCCGCCAGCCGGCGACGACCTGGGCGGGCGTCAGGTAGATCGGTGACGTGGCGTCCTCGTCTCGCGACGGTTGCTCCGAGCTTGGCTCCTCGAACATCGGGCTCCGTTCTTTCTCGGGTTCGCTAGCAGTATCTAGGACACGGCACAGAGTTACCGAGATTCTGCCGTGCACACGCGCTACGGTTGCCAGGCATGGACCCCGTGCGCAATCCCTATGCTCCCGGCGCCGGTCAGCGTCCGCCCGAATTGGCCGGGCGCGACAAGCAACTCGCCGCCTTCGACATCGTCCTGGAACGGGTGGCGCGCGGGCGGCCGGAGCGCAGCGTGATGCTCACCGGGTTGCGCGGAGTGGGAAAGACCGTGCTGCTCAATCAGCTTCGGTCGGCCGCGGTGTCGCGCGGCTGGGGTACCGGCAAGATCGAGGCACGGCCCGATCAGGATCTGCGCAGGCCGCTGTCCTCGGCGCTGCACATGGCGGTGCGCGCGGTCGCGATGGCGCATCGCAATCCGGAGCAGGTCGACGATTTCCTCGGCATCCTCAAGGCTTTCGCGTTGCGCGCCACCGCCGACAAGGGCATGCGCGAACGCTGGCAGCCGGGTATCGATGTGCCCGCGGTGACCGGCCGGGCCGATTCCGGCGATATCGAGATCGATCTGATCGAGTTGTTCAAGGAGGCCGCGACGCTGGCCGCCGCGATCGGGGTGGGTATCGGCATATTCATCGACGAGATGCAAGATCTCGGACCCGCCGATGTGTCGGCGATCTGCGGCGCCTGCCACGAATTGAGCCAGGATGCCGCGCCACTGATCGTGGTCGGCGCGGGTCTGCCGCACCTGCCCGCGGTGCTGTCGGCGTCGAAGAGCTATTCCGAGCGTCTGTTCAGCTATCACCGCATCGATCGGCTCGATCGGGAGTCGGCGGATCAGGCACTGATCGCGCCGGCCGAGCGGGAGGAGGTGAAGTTCACCTCCGAGGCGCTCGACTCGCTGTACCAAAGGGCCGACGGGTACCCGTATTTCGTGCAGGCGTACGGGAAGGCGGCCTGGGATCAGGCGCCCGAGAGCCCGATCACGGCCGAGGACGTGGCCGTGGCCTCCCCAGCGGCCGAGGAGGAACTCGCCGTCGGCTTCTTCGGCTCGCGCTACGAACGCGCGACCCCCGCGGAGCGCGAGTACATGCGGGCGATGGCCGATCTGGCCGGGGACGACGGCCCGGTCGCCACGGCCGCGGTCGCCGCCGAGCTCGGCCGTAAACCCGCCTCGGTCTCGCCTGCCCGCGACGGGCTCATCAAGAAGGGCCTGATCTACTCCGCCGAGCGCGGGACGATCGGCTTCACGGTTCCGCATTTCGGGCGCTATCTGCGCAGCGTATAGAAATATCTGACTCTATAGCTGTTTCACTAGACATCGATATAGATGGCTGAGGAACGCCCTCTCGACACTCCTCTTCGTAGTTCTAGATGAAACCCTAGATTCCTTTAGAGATTCCTGTGATCACGGGAACCGCCACGCCGGAGTCTTTTGCGCATCGGCTGAATAACGCGAGACATGCCCGGTTAACGCCAGGGCTACCTAGGTCGAAACACCACCACAGCCCGCGCACCCAGTCGACCAGGAGGCCCAGCCCATGGACACCACAACGGCCGAGGCCCGCCGCTGCACCGTCGTCGCCGACGACGGCACGCCGATCGCCACCCGCACCTACGGCTCCCCCGACGCCCCGATGACCGTCGTCTTCGTGCACGGCCACTGCTTGCACACCGAATCGTGGGCCCACCTGCGCGAACAGCTACGCAACCGGTGGAGTTCCGACACCAAGATGGTCTTCTACGACCACCGCGGCCACGGCGAATCCGGCCATGCCCACCACGACACCTACACCATCGACCAGCTCGCCACCGACCTCGACGCGGTGCTGCGCACCATCGCACCGGCCGGCCCGGTAGTGCTGGTCGGGCACTCGATGGGCGCCATGGTGCTGCTCGCCTACGCCCGGCTCTACCCCGAGACCATCGGCATGCGGGTCACCGGCGTCGGCCTCATCGCGGGCGCGGCGGGCGGGCTCACCGAGCTGGGTCTCGGCAGATTGCTCAACCGGCACGCCGTCGCCTCCCTGCAGCGCGCGGTGGTCCACGCACCACGCGTGATGCAGGCCTCGAAGCGCCTGTCACGCTGGGTGTTCGGGCCGCTGATCCGTGAGGGACGTGAGCGCACCCGGACGACGGCGATCGCCACGGCGATCCTCAACGAGACAGCGCTGCTCACCATGGCGGGCTTCCTGAACTCGCTGCTGACTTTCGACGAGGCGCACACCCTGCGCCGCTTCGGCGACCTGCCCGCGCTGGTGCTCGCCGGGTCGGCCGACCTGATGGTGCCGTTCACCCATTCGATCGCGCTGGCCTCGGAGCTGGCCGGTGCCGAGCTGGTCCGGATCGAAGGCGCCGGTCACAGCGTGATTCTTGAACACGCCGAGGAGGTGGCCCACGCCATCGCGGCGCTGGTGGAGCGGGCCGGTGTGAGCATTCACAACCGCTACGCCATCGCGGGCTGACATCCAACAGTTATCCGACGGCAACCGCCGAATCCCCAGCAACTTCGGGCGTAAACCGAAAAGATCAGTTACTGTGGTGGAGATCACGTTGTGTGGTGAGTCACACAGCTCGGTGCAGCGCGGCCCGGGAGCTTTCGGGCGTGCCCGTGATCCGGCGAGTCGGCATGCCCGCCATATACCCAGGAGGTAACGATGACACGCAGCGATATCGCGGAACTGCGCTACGCGGTCGGCCAACTCCGGCAATCGATCGGCGCACTGCGCTCCAACTACGGCGACGCGGCCACCGTGCGCCGGTTGGAGAACGACCTCGAGCGGCTCGTCATCGACGCCGAGGACTTCGAGCAGGCGCCCCCGCCGGAACTGGCCGTACCGCGCCGGGCGGAACCGATCTATGTTCCCGACAGCAAGTCCGACGAGGCGGCCTGGATGGGTGCGCAGGACGAGGGTCTCGGCTTCCACTCGCGGCCGAGGACCAAGTAGGAGCACGACCTCGGCGCGGCAGCCTCCGGGTTGCCGCGCCGACCCCTGTCAGCGGTGCACGGGCCTGACACACTGCCGCGTGCGCGGTGCCGGCTGATCGGTCAGGCGCGGTGTCTCCCCAATCGCCGACTGCCGCGGACACCATGGAAGCGAGCCCCGCGTGGGGTCTCCACCGGCTCGTCGGATTCGGCGGATTCGAACAGCGCGGCGATGCCGTGGTCGTGGCCGAGGGCGATGGCTTCCAACCCGAATCGTCCACCGGTACGGCCCAATTCGTGCAGCATCGTGGTCATGATCCGCAGGCCGGTGGCGCCGACGGGGTGACCGAGCGCGATGTCGGAACCGTTCACGTTGAGGCGGTCGAGCGGATCGAGTTCCCAAGCGGTGGCCAGGGCGAGCACCTCCACCGCGTAGCCCTCGTTGATCTCGAGCAGGTCGACATCGTCGAGCGTGTGGCCGGTGCGGCCGAGCAGTTTGGCAACCGCCGGTGCGGCGCCGAGCGCGGGGCCCGAGGTGTCGCAGCCCGCGGCGGCCCAGCCCGCGAGGAAGGCCATCGGGGTCAGGCCGAGCGAGGTCAGCCGGTCCTCGGCGACGACCAGGCAGGCCGACGCACCGAGCCGGTGGCTGCTCATGTTGCCCACCGTCACCACACCGTCGGGCAGCAGGGGCCGCAGGCCGGCCAGGGTGTGGGTGGACAGGTCGTCGCGCACGCCTTCGTCACGGCCGATCTGGTGACCACCGTGTCGCGGGCCGACATCCACGGGAACCACTTCCGCGCCGAACGCGCCCTGACGCCAGGCCCGCGCGGCTTTGCGATGGCTGGCCACGGCGAATTCGTCGGCCGCGGCGCGGTCGATCCCGTAGTAGCTCGCCAGGCCCTCGGCATTGTGCAGGCCCTCGATGCCACCGGGTAGGCCGGCCGGGGTGGTCACGCATTCCACTCCCCCGGCGACCACCACGTCGGCGGCGCCGGTCTGCACCATCATGGCCGCGGTGATCACGGCCTGCAGCCCACTGCCGCCGTGCCGGTCGGTGAGAAAGCCGGGCACCGCGAACGGCAGCCCGGCGCCGCGGGCGGCCAGCGCACCGACGGCAGGCACGTTCGCCAGGCCACCGTCGACGCAGGCCATGGCGACGTCTTCGATGCGTAGCGGGTCGATGCCGGAGCGTTCGATCACCGCCGAAAGGACCGTCGTCGCCAGCCACTCGGCGGGCATTCCCGACAGCGCCCCGCCCTCCACCCCGCTCGGGGTGCGGACCGGCGCCACGATCGCGGCTCTTCTCATGGCCATAGGGCACCACACGTTTGTTGCACCGGCATGACGCGGCTTCACAGGCGCAACGCTGTGATGGAGATCACCGCCATGCGGGGCAGGTGAGTGCGTGCGACCCGACTCGAGCGGCCGGAACACAGGCGTATGGTGCTCCACATCACAGTCCACAGCGGTGGGGAATGATTGCCGCCGCACACCTGCAGAGCAGCGAGGCATCGACCGTGAGTGCCGCACCGACCACCGCCCCCGCCGCGGGGACCGGCGTCTTCAGCCGGACAAGGGCCCGTATCGCCGCGCGCACGTTGCGCACCGACCGCTGGTGGCTGCCGCCGCTGCTCACCACCCTCGGCCTGACCGCCTTCGTCGCCTACGCGACGGTCAGATCGTTTGTGCGCACGGCCTATTGGGTGCCGGAGTACCACTATCTGACGCCGTTCTACTCCCCCTGCCTGAGCGATTCGTGTGTGCCGGGTTCGAGTCATTTCGGTACGCCGTTTCCCGAGCTGCCGATGTGGATTCCGCTCGGGTTCGTGGTGCTGCCGTTCCTGCTCGGGTTCCGGCTCACCTGCTACTACTACCGCAAGGCCTACTACCGGTCGATGTGGATGTCGCCGCCGGCGTGCGCGGTGGCCGAACCGCACGCGCGCTACAGCGGCGAGACGCGGTTGCCGCTCATCATCCAGAACGCGCACCGCTACTTCTTCTATGTGGCGCTGGTCGTTTCATTGATCAACACCTACGACGCCCTGTCGGCGTTCCACGGCAGCGGCGGCGGTTTCGGCTTCGGCCTGGGCAATGTGGTGTTGCTGGTGAACGTCATCCTGCTGTGGGCGTACACGCTGTCGTGCCATTCGTGCAGGCATATCGCGGGCGGCAGGCTCAAGCATTTCTCGGCTCACCCGGTGCGGTACTGGTTCTGGACGCAAGTGTCCAAACTCAACACCCGCCACATGGCGCTGGCCTGGACCACGCTCGGCACCCTCGTCCTCACCGACTTCTACGTGATGTTGGTGGCGAGCCAGACCATTTCGGATCTGCGGTTCGTGAACTGAACCGCGACAACGCGAGGAGCTTCATTTCGATGCCAGAGGTGGAACGGCACGACTACGACGTCGTGGTGATCGGGGCGGGCGGCGCGGGTCTGCGAGCCGTGATCGAGGCACGCGAGCAAGGCTTTTCGGTAGCGGTGGTGTGCAAGTCGCTGTTCGGCAAGGCGCACACCGTGATGGCCGAGGGCGGGTGCGCGGCCTCGATGGGCAATGCCAACGAGAAGGACAACTGGCAGACCCACTTCAAGGACACGATGCGCGGCGGCAAGTTCCTCAACAACTGGCGGATGGCCGAGCTACACGCCCGCGAGGCGGCCGACCGGGTCTGGGAGCTGGAAACCTATGGGGCGCTGTTCGATCGGACGCCCGACGGCCGCATCTCCCAGCGCAACTTCGGCGGCCACACCTACCCGCGTCTGGCGCATGTTGGTGACCGGACGGGGCTGGAACTGATCCGGACCATGCAGCAGAAGATCGTGTCGTTGCAGCAGGAGGACTACGCGGCGACCGGCGATTACGAGGCGCGGATCAAGGTCTTCGCCGAGTGCACCGTCACCGAGCTGCTCACCGAGGACGGAAAGATCGCCGGCGCGTTCGGCTACTACCGTGAGTCGGGGCAATTCGTGCTGTTCCGGGCGCCAGCGGTGGTGCTCGCGACCGGCGGTATCGGCAAGTCCTACAAGGTCACCTCGAACTCGTGGGAGTACACCGGCGACGGGCACGCCCTCGCGCTGCGCGCGGGCGCCACGCTGATCAATATGGAGTTCCTGCAATTCCATCCGACGGGCATGGTGTGGCCGCCGAGTGTGAAGGGGATCCTCGTCACCGAGGGTGTGCGCGGCGACGGCGGCGTGCTGAAGAACTCCGAGGGCAAGCGGTTCATGTTCGACTACATCCCGCCGGTGTTCAAGGGCCAGTACGCCGAGACCGAGGACGAGGCCGATCAGTGGTTGCGCGACAACGACTCCGCGCGCCGCACTCCCGACCTGCTCCCCCGCGACGAAGTGGCACGCGCGATCAACGAGGAGGTGAAGGCGGGTCGCGGCACCGAACACGGTGGGGTGTACCTGGATATCGCGTCCCGGATGCCCGCCGAGGAGATCGTGCGGCGGTTGCCCTCGATGCATCACCAGTTCAAGGAGCTGGCCGATGTGGACATCACCGCCGAACCAATGGAGGTGGGGCCCACCTGTCACTACGTGATGGGCGGCATCGAGGTCGATCCCGACACCGGTGCGGCCGTGGTGCCCGGATTGTTCGCTGCCGGTGAGTGTTCCGGCGGCATGCACGGTTCCAATCGGCTCGGCGGAAATTCCCTGTCGGACCTGCTGGTATTCGGCAGAAGGGCCGGCCTCGGCGCCGCGGCCTACGTCGGCGGGCTGACCGAGCGCCCCGCACCCACCGACGCCGATATCGAGTCGGCGGCGAAAATCGCTCTCGCACCGTCCGATCCGCCGACCGACGGCGCAGGCGAAAACCCCTACACCCTGCACGCCGAGCTGCAGGAGACGATGAACGACCTCGTCGGCATCATCCGCAAGGAACACGAGGTGCGCGAGGCCATCGACAAACTGGCCGACCTGCGCGCCAGGTACGCGCGGGTCACCGTGGTCGGCAACCGACACTTCAACCCCGGCTGGCACCTGGCGCTCGACCTGGCCAACATGCTGCTGGTGAGCGAATGCGTTGCCCAGGCGGCGCTGTTGCGCACCGAGAGCCGAGGTGGACACACCCGCGACGACCACCCGGGCATGGATCCGACCTGGCGCAATTCGCTGCTGGTCTGTGCGCTGGATCCGGCGCACTCGGACGGACTGGTTCCCGGCGTCACCGTGACCCGCAAGGAACAGACTCCCATGCGCGAAGACCTGCTGGCACTGTTCGAATTCTCCGAGCTCGAAAAGTACTACACCGAGCAAGAATTGGCGGCCCATCCGGCGGCCGAAGGAAAGGCGTGACCATGGGATACGACGCTCGTTTCCGGGTCTGGCGCGGTGACATCGACGGCGGCGACCTGCAGGACTACACCGTCGCGGTGAACGAGGGCGAGGTGGTGCTCGACATCATCCACCGCCTGCAGGCCACCCAGACTCCCGATCTGGCGGTGCGCTGGAATTGCAAGGCGGGCAAGTGCGGTTCGTGTTCGGCGGAGGTGAACGGTCGGCCACGGCTGCTGTGCATGACCCGCATGTCGACGTTCGCTCCCGACGAGGTCATCACGGTCACCCCGATGCGCACCTTCCCGGTGGTCAAGGATCTCGTCACCGACGTGTCGTTCAACTACGAGAAGGCCAGGGAGATCCCGTCTTTCGCACCGCCGAAGCTGGCGCCGGGCGAGTACCGGATGAAGCAGGTCGATGTGGAGCGCTCGCAGGAGTTCCGCAAGTGCATCGAGTGTTTCCTGTGCCAGAACACCTGTCACGTGGTGCGCGATCACGAGGAGAACAAGCAGGAATTCGCCGGGCCGCGCTACCTGATGCGCATCGCGGAACTGGAGATGCACCCGCTCGACACCGCCGACCGGCGCGAACTCGCTCAGGAGGACGCGGGCCTGGGCTATTGCAATATCACCAAATGCTGTACCGAGGTGTGCCCGGAACACATCAAGATCACCGACAATGCGTTGATTCCGCTCAAGGAACGGGTGGTCGACCGTAAATACGATCCGATTGTCTGGCTCGGCAATAAATTGTTCCGGCGGTGAGACCGTGGCTGTCCGCTACAAGACAGCCACGGTCCCTACCGCTACCGATCCGACCAGTAATCCGATGAACAGCGCCGCGAGCAACGATCCGGTGAGTGTGTAGATTCCGATCGCCGATACCGCGAAAAGCAGGATCACGATCAGGCGTTCCACCCCGTCCTCAGGCGCCAGCCTCCGGTACCGGGGTGCAGTTTTCTTCAACCCTCGGTCCATGGCGAAGGATTACCCACCGGGGGCATTCGGCAAACGTTTACGGGCGGTCGAACTCACCGTCGTGCACGCCCGCCGTGAACGCCGCCCATTCGCTCGGGGTGAAGACGAGCACCGGGCCGTCCGGGTTCTTGCCGTCACGCAGAGCCACGTTGCCCTCGTCGAGCATCGCCACCTCGACGCTCGCGTCGTCACCGTCGCCGGCGCGCTGCCAGGTGGCCCCGGTGAGATCGATATCGCGTTTGGTGTTCACGCCAGTACCCCGGTGTCGATGCTGCGGGTGAAGGCGTCCCAGCTCGGTCCGTCGAAGACCAGTGCGGGCCCGGCCGGATTCTTGCTGTCACGCACGCCGACGTGACCGCCGAACAGAAAGGCAACTTCCACGCAATCTTTGTTCGCGCTGCTGCGGGTGCTCTTGAACCAGTGTGCGTCGACGAGATCGAAACTCATGCCACATACTCCTTCGCGACCCGCCGGAGCAGGTCTCTACTCGGTTGACAATCCAGCGCATGGCGCCGGAGGCACTCGTGAGCCCGGTCGTACCGTGTGACATCCGTGCGTCGTTCCAGGTAGAGGTCGCCGGTAAAGCCTTCGGCGTACACCACCGGTGGTTCGACCGGTTTACCGCTGCCATCGGTGCCGAACTCGAGAACCGTGAAAGGTCCGGTGGAGACTCCGAGTGGAACACCGGCGGCAAACGGCAGAATACGCAGTGCGACATTGCCCCGGGTACCGAAATCGGCAAGATGGCGCAACTGCGCAGCCATCACCTTGGCATTACCGACGACGCGATGCAAGACCGACTCGTGCACAACGACATCGAGTTCGGCCGGTTCGTGTTCACGCCCGATCAGAGTCTGGCGTTGCATGCGCAGCGACACGCGCCGTTCGAGTTCGGCGGGTGAATCTTTCGGGCAGGCAAGCTGATTCAGGGTGCGCACATAGTCTGCGGTCTGCAGCAGACCGGGGACGAGCTCGGACTGATAAGTGCGCAGGGTGCGGGCGGAGGCCTCCAATCCGATGTAGATGTCGAAGTTCTCGGGAATGAGGTCGCCGTACGCGTGCCACCAGCTCTTGACGGCGGCCTGCTGAGCCAGGCCGGCCAATCCGTCGGTGACCTCGCGTGGGACGCCGTAGATGCGGCAGAGTTCGTTGATATCGATGGTGCGGATGCGGTCGGCGTGGCCCTTTTCCAGGCGTTGCAGGGTGCTCGCGCCCCATTCCATGCGTTTGGCCGCCTCGGCGATGGTCAGGCCCGCCTTGGTCCGCCATTCCCGCAGATGGCGGCCGAGTTGACGGCGCGGCAGCGTAGACGCCGCCGGAGTTCGGTTAGATGCAGTGGCCACAGCCGTGCTCCTTCGATTCGCGCTGTGGGGAATCCTGCACTCTCCCTTCGGTTCCGTGCAGTGGATTGGGGCCGATCGATCAGCGGTCGCGGTGATCGGTGATCGGTGTGCGCGGGCCGAATTTCGGCTTGTGGGCCTGGCCGCTGAGCATGAGCAGACGCACGGCCCGATACCGGTGTGGGCGAAGAGGTTCCAGGTAGGCGACCATGGCGTCGTCGTCGATGGGGCGCCCGAGCAGGCTCCAGCCGACGGTCGCGGCCAGGTGGTAGTCGCCGACGGAGAGGGCGTCGGCGTCACCGAACGCGCGCTGTGCGGTCTCGGCGACGGTCCACACGCCGATGCCGGGGATGCTGCGCAGCCGGGTCGCCGCCTCGCGCGGGTCGAGGCAGGCCGTGCGTTCGATGGCGTCGGCCACGCGGGCGGCGCGCACGATCGTCTGCGCACGCTGTGGGCCCACATTGGCGCGATGGAATTTCCACGACGGGATCCGCCGCCAGGTGTCCGCGTCCGGCGCGATCATCAGGTCGCCCGGTCCCGGGGCCCTGGTGCCGAACTCGCGCACCAGCGTGCGGTACGCCGCGAACGAGGACTTGGTGTGCACCTTCTGTTCGAGAATCGCCGGGATCAGCGATTCGAGCACGAGGCCGGTGCGCAGCATGCGCAGGCCGGGGACGCGGCGGTGCGCCTCGACCAGCTTGGGGTGCTCGGGAGCGAAATCCTCGACGTTCTCCTCGAGACACAGCATGCGGTCCAGGCCGCTGAGGAACTCCTCGGCACCGGGACCCCAGGCGCGCGCGTGCACGCCGTCACGGCCGTCCTGGGTGAGCCGGTAGGTGACCGGGCCGCTCGGCAGGCGTGAGGCATGCCAGTGCGAGCCGTCCGGGTCGGTGCGATGGCAGGGATCGCCCATCCCCCGGCGCAGGGGCGCCACCGTGAGCCCCACGTCGAAGGGCCTGCTCGACCGGACCGTCCGCGACAGCCCGGCCAGGTCCGGGTTCAGGGTCTGGTCACGCACCGACCCATTGTGCGCCCTTCTCCCCCGACGACGCCATTTCGTAATACCCACCACATGCGCGACGATGAAACCCTCGTCGGCAAACAGTCGGCATCCCCCCGTCACAGGAGGCAACGGATGATCACGGACGCGCTCAACTGGCTGCTCGCCGCATGGGGCAATATCTTCGCGGGCAGCTCCGGGTATCAGATCCCGCCGGGCACCCTGCCCTTCGGCAGCTGAGCCCCGGTCACCGTTCCAGCAGGTACCTGGCCAGATGCAGGCCGGGTCTGCGGGCCAGCTGGGCGGCCTGGGTGCGGCAGGAGAAGCCGTCGGCCAGGAAGATCGCGTCCGGCGCCAGCGTTTCCAGCGCCGGGAGCAGAGCATTGTTCGCGACCGCTACGGAGATGTCGTAGTGGCCGTGCTGCATGCCGAAGTTCCCGGCGAGCCCGCAGCAACCGGCCAGTTCCCGGATCGTCACGCCCATCGCCGCGAGGATGGTTCGTTCGGCGGTGAAGCCGCCGACGGCGTGCTGGTGGCAGTGCGGCTGGACGACGACCGTGTCCGCGCGGGCCGGTGGTCGCCAGTCCGGGTGCTCGAGGAGGAATTCGGCGAGCGTGCGGACCGACGCGGCCACCCGGGCTGCGAGTGGGTCGTCCGGGAGCAGTTCCGGGAGGTCGGCGCGCAGGGTGGCGGTGCAGGACGGTTCCAGCCCGACGACCTTGCCGCCCTCGGCGACGTGGGCGGCAAGCGCGTCGACGGTGGCGCGCAGCCGGGTGCGTGCGCCGTCGAGCTGGCCGGTGCTGATCCAGGTGAGGCCGCAGCAGACGCGGGTGGCGGGGATGACGACCCGGTAGCCGAGTCTTTCGAGGAGTTCGGTTGCGGCGAGGGCATTTTCGGGGTCGAAAGGGTCGGTGAAGGTGTCGATCCAGAGCATGACGGTGCCGCGTTCACCTGGCTGGGTGGCGTGTTCACGGTCGATCGCGACCCGTGCGAAGGAAGGGTGTGCACTCGATAGTGGCGCGGTGCGCTGGTTTCCGCCCAGCGCCGACCACATTCGGCGGAACGACTTCGGTGCGAGTGTCGGCATCTCGCGGCGAGTATCTATGCGAGACAGGCGCATTCCGATTCGGCGCAGAAAGGTCGCGGCGGCGAGGGTGTTGACCAGGCGTGGGGCATGTTGAGCCAGAGCCAGCCAGCGGGGGAGTTGGCCGAGCACGTAGTGGTCCACCGGGCGGGGGCGGCGGTAGTAGCGGCGGTAGAGAGTCTCGGATTTGTAGGTGGCCATGTCGACGCCTGCCGGGCAATCCGAGGAACAGGCCTTGCACGACAGGCACAGGTCGAGGGATTCCTCGACTTCCTTTGCGCGCCAGTCCAGTTCCCCACGGACCACTTCTTGGAGGACCCGCGCGCGACCACGTGTGGTGTCCTTTTCGTCGCCGGTCGCCAGGTACGACGGGCACATGAAGCCACCCGACGCACCGGTGTCGGCTCGGCACTTGCCGATTCCTACACATCTGTGCACAGCTGTGGATAAATCGCCGTCGTCGTTGTGGAGGGCGAAGCCCTCGGCCCGGACCGGGCTCAGGCCGGCTACGCGCAGGTCGGTGTCGACGGGGCGCGGGGCGACCAACACGTCCGGGTTCAGGATGTCGTCCGGGTCGAACAGGGATTTGAAGCCGGCGAAAGCAGTGCGTGCGGCCGGCGAGTACATGACCTCGAGCAGTTCGGAGCGGGCGCGACCGTCACCGTGTTCGCCGGACAGTGAACCACCGTGGCGCACAACCAGATGCGCCGCGTCGAAGAGGAAGGAGCGGAAGCGCTGTGGGGCGTCGGCGATGGGGAAGTCGAGGCGGACGTGGATGCAGCCGTCGCCGAGGTGGCCGTAGAGGAGCCCGGTCACATCGTATTCATCGGTGAGTGAGGCGAATTCGCGCAAGTAGGTGCCGAGGTTCTCCGGTGGGACGGCGGCGTCCTCCCAACCAGGCCAGGCCGGCTTGCCGTCGGGGGAGCGGCCGGCGAGACCCGCGCCGTCGGCCCGGATTCGCCAGAGTGCTTTCGTCTCAGCGGCATCCGTGACGATGCGGTGGTCGTCGGCGTGGGCTTCCCTGACGAGCTGCCGGGCTACCGCCAGCGCTTCGGCGGGTGTGGCGCCTGCGGTTTCGACGAACAGCCAGCCGCGGCCGCGTGGGAGGTCGGGGACCGTGCCGCGGTGGGTGCGCACGACGTCGAGCAGACCGGCATCGATCCCCTCCACCGCGATCGGTGCGCACTGCATGACGGCCGCGATATCGTCTGCGGCCGAGGCGATATCGGGATAGCCGAGCACAGTGAGGACGGTCGCGTCCGGCAGGGGAGCAAGCTCGACTTCGGCCTCGAGCAGCAAGCCGCACGTTCCTTCTGAGCCTACGAAAGCCTTCGCTATCGACGAACCTCGTTCCGGCAAGAGGTGTTCCAGGCTGTATCCCGAGGCTTGCCTGTCGAACCGGCCGAGTTCTGTGCGCAGTACCGCGAGGTTGTCGCGGGTGAATTCCGCCAGGCCTGGTATCGCGGAAAGCCTGGATGTTCGGAGGCCGCTGTCCAACAGTCGGCCGTCGGCGTGTGACCGCGCAGGGACGTCGCCGAAGCGACGTTCGGTGGCCGTTCCGTCGAGAATGCGCAGTCCACGGACCGTGTCGGAGGTTCGGCCCCAGGCCAGGGCGTGGGGGCCGCAGGCGTTGTTGCCGATCATGCCGCCGAGGGTGCAGCGGTCCTGGGTGGAGGGATCGGGACCGAAGCGCAGGCCGTGCGGGCGCAGGTGGGCTTGGAGGTCGGAGAGTACGAGACCCGGTTGAACCCGTGCGGTCGCGGACTCCACGTCGACCGCACGAACGGCATTCATATGGCGGCTGAAGTCGACGACGATCCCGGGGCCGATCGCGTTTCCGGCCACGGAGGTGCCCGCCCCACGCGGGGTCACGGACAGGCCGTTCTCGCGCGCGAATTCGAGCGTCGCCGCCACATCGTCGTCGCCGCGCGGGAACACGACCATGGTGGGCCGGACGCGGTAGTTGGAGGCGTCGGAGGAGTACTCGGCCAGTCTGCGCGAGGACACATCGACCACACAGCCGACCCGCGCTCGCAAAGCATCGGCCGCCCGCTCCGCATCCACGCGATTCGTCACTCGTCCAGCCTATTCCCGGTAGTTACCTCGACCCGGGCGCCCACCCGGACGCACGCCGGGCGAACTTCGGCTTGCTCTCAACCTAACTTGAGGTTCTACTGTCGGTGGGCAGGAGTTGACTGGGCGGGGAGCCGAGGGAGAGCACACATGAGTATCGAGTCCGTGGCCTACAGCCAGATGTATCGGCGGATGAACGCGCCGGAGGAGGAGCGGCCGTTCAGCATGGCCACCGCGCGCCGGATCCTGCGGTTCGCGCAGGCGCATCGGCGCCGGATTTCGGCGTTCCTGCTGCTCAGCGTGGTCGCCGCCGTGCTGGGTGTCGCGACGCCGGTGCTGGCGGGCAAGGTGGTCAACGACATCGTCAACGGGTCGGCGCCGCGCACGGTGGTGATTCTGGCGCTCGCCATCGCGGGGTTGGCGATCGTCGACGCGGGTCTCGGACTGGTGATCCGCTGGTTGTCGGCGCGGATCGGTGAGGGGCTGATCCTCGATCTGCGGACCGCCGTGTTCGATCACGTGCAGAAGATGCCGGTGGCGTTCTTCACACGGACCAGGACCGGTGCGCTGGTGAGTCGGCTGAACTCCGATGTGATCGGGGCGCAGCGCGCGTTCAGCGACACCCTCTCCGGCGTGATCACCAACCTGGTGACGTTGCTGCTCACCCTCGCGGTGATGCTCAGCATCTCCTGGCAGATCACGCTGCTGGCACTCGTGCTGCTCCCGGTGTTCGTCATCCCGGCCCGGCGCGCGGGTAATCGTCTCGCGGAGATGCAGCGCGAGGCCGCCCAGCTCAACGCGGCCATGAGCACGCAGATGACCGAGCGGTTCTCCGCGCCCGGTGCCACCCTGGTGAAGCTGTTCGGCAGGCCGCAGCAGGAGTCGGCGGAATTCGCGGTCCGGGCCACCCGGGTGCGCGATATCGGGGTGCGCACGGCGATGCTGCAGACCACGTTCGTCACCTCGCTCACGCTGGTGTCGGCGCTGGCCCTGGCCCTGGTCTACGGTCTCGGCGGTTGGTACGCGCTGGCAGGCAGCCTCGACGCGGGGTCGGTCGTCGCGCTGTCGCTGCTGCTGACCAGGCTCTACACCCCGCTCACCGCGCTGGCGAGTGCCCGGCTCGAGATCATGTCGGCGCTGGTCAGCTTCGAGCGGGTGTTCGAGGTGCTGGATCTGAAGCCGCTGATCGAGGACGCGCCCGGCGCCGTCGCGGTGCCCGACGGCCCGGTCTCGGTGGAACTGGACGGCGTGCACTTCGGGTACCCGTCGGCCGACAAGGTGTCGCTCGCCTCGCTAGAGGACGTCGCCACGCTCGACACGCGCGGCGGGGTGGAGGTGCTCCACGATGTGTCGCTGCGCGCCGAACCCGGCCAGCTGATCGCGCTCGTCGGTTCCTCCGGTGCGGGCAAATCGACCATCGCCCAACTGGTTTCGCGACTCTACGATGTCGACTCCGGCGCGGTCCGGCTCAACGGCACCGACGTGCGTGAGCTCACCACCGAGTCGATCCAGCGCGCCGTCGGCCTGGTCACCCAGGACGGGCACCTGTTCCACGACACCATCCGCGCCAACCTGCTGCTCGCCCGCCCCGAAGCCACCGAAGACGAACTCTGGGACGCCCTGCGCCGCGCCCGCCTCGGCGACCTGGTCGACTCGCTCACCGACGGCCTCGACACCGTCGTAGGCGAACGCGGCTACCGCCTCTCCGGCGGCGAACGCCAACGCCTCACCATCGCCCGCCTGCTGCTCAAGCAGCCGCGCGTGGTGATCCTCGACGAGGCGACCGCGTCCCTGGACTCCACCTCCGAAGCCGCCGTCCAGGAAGCCCTCACCGAGGCCCTCACCGGTCGCACCGCCCTGGTGATCGCCCACCGCCTCTCGACCATCCGCGCCGCCGACCAGATCCTCGTCCTGGAAGACGGCCGCATCATCGAACGAGGCACCCACGCCGACCTCCTCAACGCCGACGGCCGCTACGCCGAGCTGTACCGCACCCAGTTCGCCGACGACTCGGTAGCACCGGCCATCGCCTGACCCGCGAGACGCCGAATCACTCCCGCAGCGCGGTGACGATCGCCAAGGTCGGCGTGCGGCCCGCTTCGGTGTGGCTGAGCATGGCGTACTCGGCCAGGCGTTCGTCACCCGAGGAGATCGCGTCGATCAGGTGCTGGTGTTCGTCGCGTTGCTCCTCGGTGTTGCGTTCGGTGGTGAGGAAGAACAGCCAGGCCATGCGGGCGAGGATGGTGCGCATCAGCTGAGTGAGCAACGAATTGCCGGACAGTTCGACGATCACGCCGTGCAGCTTCGCGTTGGTCTCGGCGATGCGCAGCGCATCGCGAGAGTCGGTGGCCTCCTGCGCTTCTCGCAGTGCCGCCCGCAGCGGGGAACTGTCGTGCCCCTGCCTGATGCGGGCGGCGGCGAGGCGGGCGGCCAGGGGTTCCAGGCCGATGCGGACGTCGAAGAGTTCCTCCACCGCGGTGGCGTCCCAGGAGCGCACGACCGCGCTGCGCCGCGGCAGCGCGCTCACGATGCCGTCGAATTCGAGCAGCGCCAAGGCTTCTCGCACCGGCAGGCGTGAGGTTCCGAGCATGGCGGCCAGCCGCGCCTCCGGCAGCTTCTCGCCTTCGCGGTACACCCCGGTGATGATCGCGCGGCGCAGATCGTCGTAGATCCGGCGCGTCTGGGAGGTGTCGTCGACGGCTTCTGCCGCCGGACGTAGTTTTCGGGCCACCGGGTCAGTCTACGAAGCCGTGGGGTCCACTCCCCGGTGAGCGCGCAGTGTAGCCGCCACCATGAATTTTTCCATTCGGTCGACCAAATATATCTTCGGCTATCCGGTAGAGCTGCGCGTGAGCCTCTCGACAGGGCCGGAAACCGGCCTTGACGATCGCATTACCGCCGGTTGTCAGGGTCGAAATCATTCACGGACCCGAAACGTCGGGAACACAACGGGGATACACCCAAATCCAATTCTGTATACCGAATGAAATTTCGGCCCATAGAGAGGACCGGTGTTGGCCGTCTACCTGATCCGCCGCCTCGCCCAAGCGGTGATCACCGTGTTCGCCGTCATCTCGCTGGCATTCGTACTCGGCAGATCGACCGGCAGCCCGGTGGCCTCCCTCCTGCCGGAAACGGCGAGCGAGGCCGACATCGCGGCGCTCGAAGCCGAGCTCGGTTTCGACAAACCGCCACTCACCCAATACGTCGACTACGTGACCGGGACGCTGACCGGGGATTTCGGGGACTCCTATCAGCAGACCGGCACCTCGTCGATGACGCTGGTCCTGCAGCGCCTGCCCGCCTCACTGCAATTGGGTGTGGCCGGTTTCGCGATCGGCCTGGCGCTCGCCGTCGCCGTGGTGCTCGCCATCCATCTCAGCGGCCGCTGGTCGCTGCGCGGGGTGGCGCTCGGCATCGGCGCGGCGCGACTGGCGGTACCGGACTTCCTGTTCGGTTTGCTGCTGGTGCTGGTGTTCTCGGTGACGCTGGGCTGGTTGCCGTCGCTGGCCGGCGCCGATCCGCTCGCGATCGTGATGCCCGCGGTGACCATCGCGACGGCACAGTTCGTCGTCTACTCGCGCCTGCTGGACAACTCGCTGGTGGCCGAGAGCTCCCAGGACTACGTGCGCACCGCCTACGCGCGCGGTGAGCGGCGTTCGTCGGTGCTGCTTCGCGATGTGCTGCCCAACGCGCTGTTGCCGGTGCTCACCATTTCGGGAATCACGTTGGGCACCTTGCTGGGTGGGCTGGTGATCGTCGAAAACGTCTTCGCCTGGCCGGGTTTGGGGCAGCTGATGCTGGACGCGGTGTTCAACAGGGACTTTCCGGTGGTCCAGTCCGGTCTCATCGTGATCGCCACCATCTTCGTGATCGTCAACTTCGCCATCGACGTGCTCTACGGCGTCATCGACCCGAGAGCGAGAGTGCGATGAGGCGCGGCAAGTACGGCACGATCGTCGGTGTCGCGATGATCCTCTCGGTCGTCCTGTTCTCCCTGCTGTTTCCGCTGCTACCGGGTTACGACCCGTACGCACAGGATCTTTCGGCCGCGTTCTCGCCGCCGTTCACCCACAGTGACTACCTGCTCGGCACCGATTCGCTCGGTCGCGATCTGGCGAGCAGGCTGGCGCTGGCCGGGCGGATCACGCTCGGGCTCGTGCTGGTGATCGTGGTGGTGAACGCGCTCATTGGGATGGCGATCGGGACGGTGTCGGGCTATTTCCGCGGCGTCACCGACAGCGTGCTGATGGGCGTGGCCGACGTGCAGCTCGCTGTCCCGATGACCTTGGTGATCATGGCCGTCTCGGCTATTCGCGGCCCGAGTACCGCGCTGATGGCGACGATCCTCGCCGTCACCTTCTGGGTCGGCTATGCCCGGGTGGCCCGTTCGGTCGCGCTCGGATTGTCGGGGCGTGATTTCGTGATCGCGCCGAAGCTGCTCGGGGCGCGTTCGGGGTGGGTGATGCGCAAGCACGTGCTCGGGCACGTCACCGGGCCGGTGCTGATCCTGGCCACGGCCGATCTCGGCAACGTGCTGATCATGATCTCGTCGTTCGACTATCTGGGGCTCGGCGTCCAAGCACCTACTCCCAGTTGGGGATTGATGATCACCGACGGACAGAAGTATCTGCGCCAGGCGCCGTATCTGACCATGGTTCCCGCCGTCGCGCTGCTGCTGGTGATCGGCGGAACCCTGCTGGCGAGTCGGCGATTCACCGATGAGGGCGAAGGGTTGCGTCGCACGCGGCGCGCGCCCCGCGGCGCCCTCGTGAAAGAGGTTGCGGCATGAGCGTTCTCCTGGAAATCACCGACCTCACCGTGGGGTACGAGTCGGCCGGTGCGCGCACCGTACTGGTCGACTCGGTGAGCCTGCGCCTGCACGAAGGCGAAGTGCTGTGTCTCGTAGGCGAATCCGGGTCGGGCAAGTCGGTGACCATGCTCGCCGTGCTCGGCCTGCTGCCCGCACCGCTGACGATCTTCTCCGGCAGCGTGCGTTTTCGCGGAAAGGAACTCGTCGGCGCCGACGACGAGACCCTGCGTCGACTACGCGGCGCCGAGCTGGGCATGGTCTTCCAGGACCCGATGACAACGCTCAACCCGGTGCGCCGGGTCGGCGCCCAGATCGGGCGCGCGTTGGCGGTCCATCAGCGGCTCGACGCCAAGGCACGGGCGCGGCGGGTCGTCGAGCTCCTCGATGCGGTGGGCATTCCGCAGCCCGCCGAACGGGCGCGAGCGTACCCGCATCAATGGTCGGGTGGGATGCGTCAGCGGGCGGTGATCGCCATGGCCATGGCCAACGATCCGGCGGTGCTCATCGCCGACGAGCCGACCACCGCACTCGATGTGACCATTCAGGCCCAGCTCATGGAGGTGCTCGCGCAGGCGCGCGCCCGCAGCGGCGCGGCGATGGTGCTGATCACCCACGATCTCGGGCTGGTCGCCCAGCACGCCGATCGGGTGGCGATCATGTACGCGGGCCGGGTCGTCGAGACGGGGACGGTGTGGCAGATCTTCGACGACGCCGCCCATCCCTACACCCGTGGCCTGCAGCGGAGTCTGCTCGGGCAGACGGGGACGGGTCGCGCCTATGCCATCCCCGGGTCGCCACCGTCGCCGAGCAGGCGACCGCCCGGCTGTGGGTTCGCACCGCGCTGCGAGTTCGCGGGCAAGTCCGGCGAATGTGACACGGCCACACCAGTTCTCGCCGAGTTCGGTGATGGCCGCACCCTGGCCTGCCCACCGGCGCTCACCGCCCCTCTCCGGCAGGAAATTTCGGCATGACCGCGATCGATATCGCCCAGGAAGTGATCCGGGTCGACGGACTCCAGGTGAGCTTCACCAGTCGCCACGGCCTCTTCGGCACGCGCAAACTGCGCGCTCTCGACGGGGTGAGTTTCGGAGTCCGGCGTGGTGAGACCTTCGGTCTGGTCGGCGAATCCGGCGGCGGAAAGTCCACCCTGGTCCGCACGCTGTTCGGGATCAACAAGCCGACAGCGGGGTCGGTGCGGATCCTCGGCCACGACCTCGCCACCTTGCGACCGGCCGCGCGCCGGGCACTGCGCAATCGGGTGCAACTGGTCTTCCAGGACCCGTACTCCTCGCTCGATCCGCGCATGACCGCGCACGACATCGTCGCCGAACCGTTGCACATCGCCGGTGGGTACTCCCGGGCGCGCGTGCTGGAGTTGCTCGAGCAGGTCGGCCTCGGTCGGGACACGCTCGACCGGCGCCCCGCGGAGTTCTCCGGCGGTCAGCGGCAGCGGCTCGGTATCGCCCGAGCGCTCGCCCCGCGCCCGGAAGTCCTGGTGCTCGACGAACCGGTCTCCGCGCTCGACGCCTCGGTCCAGGCACAGGTGATCAACCTGTTGCAGGACCTGCAGGCCGAACTCGACCTGTCGTATCTGTTCATCGCGCACGACCTTTCGGTGGTGCGGCACCTGTCGGACCGGGTGGCGGTGATGCATCTGGGCAAGCTGGTGGAGATCGGCGCGACCGAAGAGGTGTTCACCGCACCCCGGCACCCGTACACGCGCGCCCTGATCGCCTCGGCGCCGGTCCCCGACCCGCATCGACGCCGACGCGACACCTCGACGCTGGTGCGCGGCGAACTCCCCGACGCCGCGAACCCGCCGAGCGGCTGCACCTTTCGCACCCGCTGCCCGCTGGTAGGCGCCGACTGCGCCACCCGCATCCCGGAACTGGAACCACACGGTGGCCCCGACCACGTCGCCGCGTGTCTGCACCCGCTCCCCCGCTCCACGAAAGATTAGGAAACCCATGAGACCCCTCACCCGCAGCGTGTCCACCGGGCTCGCGATCCTGGCGTTCACCACCTTCACCCTGAGCGCGTGCGCACCAGCGGGCACCGACGCCGCGTCGGCGAAAACGCTGGTCGTCGGCGCGGTGACCGAACCGACGGATGTCGCGGACCCGATCAGCGACGGTTCATTGGCCGGCTACAACTACTACTTCGCGGTCTTCGACCAGCTCGCCCGCTTCGACAGCGAAGGGGTGATCGGCCCACGCCTGGCGACCAAGTGGGAACACAACGCCGACTTCACCCAGTGGACGTTCACGATTCGCGACGACGTGAAATTCCACAACGGTGAACCGCTGAAGCCCTCCGACGTCGCCTTCACCTACAACCAGATCAAGGCGACCCCCAACGGCGACCCGGCCACCTACATGGAGATGTTCACCTCCGCCGCCCCCGGTCCGGGCAACACCGTCGTGTTCACCCTCAACGCGCCCTTCTCCGCCTGGCCGACGATCACCACCGGCGTCTCGATCGTGCCCGAGGCGGTGTACACGAAGCTGGGTTCGGCGGGCTTCGCGGCCGCACCGGTCGGCTCGGGGCCGTTCGAGTTCGACCACTACACCCGCGGGGTGGAATACGTCGTCCAGCGCAATCCGGACTACTGGGGTGAGAAGGCCGCACTCGAGACGGTGACCTTCAAAACGGTCGCCGATGCCGATGCCCGGCTCAACGGTGTCCAGTCCGGCAGTCTCGACGTGGCCCTGGTGGCGCCGAATCAGGTCGCGGCCGTGGAAGGCTCGCCGAGCGTGCGGGTGGAGTCCCGAGTGTCCAACGGCGTCACCTTCCTCGGAATGAACGCCAAAGCCGGTCCGCTTGCCGATCAGCGGGTACGCGAGGCGATCGCGCTCGCGATCGATCGGGACGGCATCGTGAAGAGTCTGCTGGCGGGTCGCGCGACGGTCGAGAATCAGCTGGTGTCGGAGAACGTCGGCGGCCACGACCCGAAATACCCGGCCCCCGTGCGTGATACCGCCAAGGCACGGCAGTTGCTGGCGGCGGCGGGCTACAACGGCACACCGATCCCGTTCCAGTACGCGACGAACGGACGCATCCCGCTGAGCTCGGAAATCGCCCAGGCCATCCAGGCGAACCTGGCCGAGGTGGGCATCACCCTCACCCTGCACGGCACCGATCAGAGCAGCCACTCGCAGATGATCTACACCAAGAAGGCCGCCACCGGCATCTACCTCAACACCTACGCGCCCTCGACCATGGACGGTGACGCGCCGATCGCCTCGATGTTCGGCGGGCAGTGGAACGACTACGCGATGCTGCCCGAAACCCAGGCGCTGGTCGCCGAGACCAGGACCGTCGCCGGACAGGCCAGGATCGACGTCTACCGCGAACTGTTCACCCTCAACGATACGAAGGCGTTGCTGCTCGGCCTCTACACCCCCGACGCGAGCTACGCGGTCGATCCGGCGCTGAACTGGAAGCCACGCGCCGACGGGATGATCACCGTCGACGACGCCTCCTTCGGAAAGGACTGAGCGCGTGGGTGATTCGCTGATCGTCACCGACGTCCGGCCCTGGGGCGAAGCGCCGGTGGATCTGCTGATCGAGAACGGCACGGTGGCCGCGGTGACCGCTGCCACCGGCTCGTCGGTGCAGGCCGGTGAGCACGTCGACGGTGCGGGCCGGTTGATCCTACCCGCGCTGTCGGACGTGCACCTGCACCTCGACTCGAGCAGGCTCGGGCTGCCCTTCCGCGCGCAGACCGGGATGCCGGGACGCTGGGGCCGGATCATGAACGATCGTCGGCACTGGCGATCGGCGGAACGCTCGGTGACCGAGCGCGCCTCGTTCACCCTGGCGGTGGCGGTCGCCAACGGCGCCACGCGCATCCGCAGCCACGCGCAGGTCGACGCCGATACCGGGTTGGCGAAACTCGAGGGCGAACTCGCGGCGCGGGAGCGCTACGCGGACGTGTGCGATGTGGAGATCGTGGCGTTTCCGCAGGTCGGGATCCTGCTCGAGCCCGGTGTCGTCGACCTCATGGACGCGGCGCTGTCGGCGGGGGCGGATCTGGTCGGCGGGATGGACCCGTGCGAACTCGATCGCGATCCGGTGCGCCATCTCGACGCGGTGTTCGGGCTGGCCGAGAAACACCAGGTCGGTGTCGATATCCACCTGCACGAAGCGGGTGAGCTCGGCTTGTTCACCCTGTCCCTGATCATCGAACGTGTGCAGGCCCTCGGCATGTCGGGTTCGGCGACCATCTCGCACGCTCGCTGCCTGACCGGCGGGCTGCCCGGTGTGCCCGCGATGATCGAGCGGCTGGCGGAGTTCGATATCGCGCTCACCCATGCGGCGGGCGCGCAGGGCTGGGCGCTGCCGTTGCTCGATCTGGCCGACGCCGGGGTGCGCGTCGGGGTCGGGATGGACGGGCAGCGGGACTACTGGTCGCCCTACGGAAACGGCGACATGCTCGATCGCGCTTGGCAACTCGCGTTCGTCAACGGGTACGGCTCCGACGAACACGTGGAACACGCCCTCGCCGTGGCGACGTGGGGTGGGGCGAGCGTGCTGGATCGGAATCTGCGCCCGCTCGATCGCAGCGATCCGCATCCGGGATTCGCGGTCGGTGATCCGGCCGAATTCTTCCTTGTCGACGGTGTCAGCCCGACTTCGGCCGTGATGGACCGACCGGCCGAACGCACCGTAATCCACCGGGGCAGAGTGGTTTCCGTCGACATCGAGCTCGACGGCTTCGAGATTCCCGGTCGTTGGGGACGGAGTGACAATTGACGATGCGACGCAGCATTCGCGCGCGCCATGTGCTTGCATACACATCCGACGGTGTCGGTAGGCACGTGATGCTCACCGATGCCGAAGTCGTGGTGGCCGATGCGCGCATCGTGGCCGTCGGGCCGCGCGGCGCGGAGCCCGCCGACGAGGTGATCGAGCTCGGTGACGTGGTACTGATGCCCGGTCTCATCGACCTCGACGCGCTGACCGATATCGACCACACGATCCTGGATTCCTGGCAGTCACCGGAGCTGGGGCTCGGGCTGCAGTGGTCGCGCGAGTACGCGACGCACCGGCGGCGGGCGGTGTTCGATGCCGAGGAGCGGGCGTTCATCCGGGAGTACGGGTTCGTCCAGTTGCTGTTGCACGGGGTTACCACGGCGATGCCGATCGCCTCGGAAGTGCACAGCGACTGGGCGGAGACCTACGAGGACGCGGTGGCCATGGCCGGGGCCGCGCGGCGGCTCGGCCTGCGCGTCTACCTGGGCCCCGCGTACCGCTCCGGGGTGAATGTGGTCGACGACGACGGCACGCGGTCCATCTACTGGAACGACGACCTCGGCCGCCACGGGTTCGACGGCGCGGCGCGGTTCCTGGACTGGGCCGCCGCGCAGGACACCGATCTGATCCACGGAACCCTGCTGCCGTGCCGGATCGAGACCTTGTCGGCCGACCTGCTGCATCGCACCTCGGCGCTGGCCGCGGACACCGGCGCCCTGGTCCGCCTGCACGCCCTGCAGGGGCTGCATGAGCGGGCGTTCGTGCTCGAGCGGTTCGGGGTGCCACCGCTGACGGTGCTGCGGCAGACCGGTCTGCTCGGCCCGAATCTGCTCATCCCGCACGGCATCTACCTCGACTCCCACCCGCACGTCGATGCCGACACCGACGACGACCTCGGCATCCTCGCGGCCTCGGGTGCCTCGATCGTGCACTGTCCGCTCACCTCGGCCAGGCACGGCGCCGCGCTCGACAGCTTCGGCCGATACCGCGCGGCGGGCGTGCGGATCTGCCTCGGCACCGACTCGTTCCCGCCGGATCTGGTGCGCGGCATCGACATGGGCGTCACCCTGGCCAAGGTGCTGGCGTCGCGTTTGGACGCCGCCACCTACGGTGACTACGTCACGGCGGCCACCCTCGGCGGCGCGGAGGCCCTGCACCGACCCGACCTGGGGCGGATCGCGGTGGGGGCGACCGCCGACCTGGTCGCCTTCCGCCTCGACGACCCGCGCGACGGCGTCCTCGACGACCCCATCCGCACCCTGTGCATGAACAGCACCGGCCGTTCGGCCGACTTCGCTATGGTCGCGGGCCGCATCACCCTGCGCGACGGTGCCGTTCCCGGCATCGACCTGGTCGCCATGACGCGCCGCGCGCAGTCGTTGTTCGATCGGATGCGCGAGGCCTACTCCGAACGCGACTTCCTACGCCGCCCCGGCGCCGAACTGTTCCCCGCGTCTTTCCCCGCCGGGTAGCGTCCGGCCGCTCAGAACTCGTTGGCTACGCCGATGACGGTGCGGCCGGAGTGGGCGCCGTCCTTGATCGACTGCAGCACGGCGCCCACCTCGGTGATCGGGGCGAAGGACTCGATCGCCGAAAGGTGTCGGGGGCGTAGTTCTTTGCCAAGTGCCGCCCAGAGTTCACGACGCTTCTCGATAGGCAGGAACACCGAGTCGATACCCAGCAGACTCACCCCACGCAGGATGAACGGCAGCACCGTGGCGGGCAAGTCGGAGCCACCGGTGAGACCGCTGGCCGCGACCGCGCCGCCATAACCGATGGAGCTCAGGACGAACGCGAGGGACTTGCCGCCGACGCTGTCGACCGCGGCCGCCCAGTTCGCCTTGTTCAGCGGCCGCGGCTTGGCCTCGGGGTCGAGGGGGAGACGACCGATCACCTCGTTGGCGCCGAGTTCGGCGAGCAGGTCGCCCGCGTCGGTCTTGCCGGTCGAGGCGATCACCTCGAAGCCGAGGCCGGACAGGATGTCGATGGCGACGGTGCCGACGCCGCCGGTGGCGCCGGTGACGAGCACCGCGCCGTCGTCGGGGGTGAGGCCGCGGTCGAGCAGGGCCTGCACGCTCATCGCGGCGGTGAAGCCCGCGGTGCCGATGGTCGCGGCGTCGCGGGTGTCGAGGCCGTCCAGTTTCACCACCCATTCGGCAGGCACCCTGGTGTATTCGGCGAAGCCGCCGTTGCGGGCGACGCCGAGGTCGTAGCCGTGCGCGATCACCTGGTCGCCGACGGCGAAGTCCTCGGACTCCGAGGCGGTCACCTCGCCGGTGAGGTCGATGCCGGGGACGATCGGGTAGTTGCGGACGACCCCGCCGCGCGGCGTGATCGCCAGGAGGTCTTTGTAGTTCGCACTCGAGTAGTGGATCTTGATCGTCACATCGCCGGTGCCGAGGAAGTCGTCCCCTACCTCCTCCCGACCGAGCACGATCCCACCATCCGACTCACGGGCCACCATCGCGGAGAAGTTCATGAGCCGAGCATACGAGTCACCGAGCCGCTCAGCGACGAATCGAATCCTCCGGCATGTGCTCCCAGCCCGACCTGGACGCGTGATCACCACGCGCTGGTGGCGTGAGCTTCTCGGCCGTTGCCGACAGGAGAGCGTGGTGATCACTCGTCCAGTGGGAGGAGTTCCAGGCGGACGCCGAGGAGGCGGACGGGGCGGTCGAGCTCGAAGCGGTCGATGATCGCCAGGGCGGTGTCGGTGATGGTGGTGATGTCGTCGGTGGGGGAGGGGAGTTTCTGCTGCTTGCTGCGGGTGTAGAAGGTTTTGGTGCGGACGGTGACCGATACCCGCGTGCTGATCCGGCGGTGTTCGCGCATTTCCTCGGCGACTTCTGTGGCGATGCGGGCGACCTCGCGCCGGATCTCGTCGGGGTCGGTGAGGTCGTGCGGGAAGGTCTCGGACTTGCTGCGACCCACCGGGATGCGCGGGGTGGTGGTGAGTTCGGTGTCGCCCTTGCCGTGGCCGAGGACCCACAGGTACGGGCCGGTGTTGGGGCCGAATTCGGCGGCGAGGCGTTGGCGGTCGGCGGCCATGAGGTCGGCGACGGTGGCGATGTCGAGTTCGGCCAGGCGTTTGGCGATGCGTGCCCCGACACCCCAGAGCGCATCGGTGGGGCGGTGGCCCATGAGTTCGGTCCAGTTCGCGGCGGTGAGCTGGAAAATACCCCCGGCGGCACCTGGGTCGTGTTCGGGTTCGGCGGACGTTTTGCCGGTGGATTTGGCGAAACCGGTGGCCAATTTGGCGGTGAGCTTGTTGTCCCCGATGCCCACGGAGCAGGTGAGGTCCAGTTCGGTGACAGCACTCCGGATTTCGGTGGCGAGCTGCCAGGGATCACCGTCGGTGGCGACGAAGGCCTCGTCCATCCCCCACACCTCCACTGCACCGGCCACCCGGGCGAGCGTGGCCATGATCTCCGCGGAGGCGGCCTCGTAGGTCGCCATGTCCAGCGGCAGGAACACGCCTTCGGGACATTTGCGCTGCGCGGCTTTCAGCGGCATCCCCGCGCGCACGCCGAAGGCCCTGGCCGGATAGGAAGCGCAGGTCACCACCTTGCGGGGCTGGGAAGGGTCGCCCTCACCGCCCACGATGACGGGCTGTCCGCGCAGCTCGGGGCGACGCCGGAATTCCACCGCCGCCTGGAACTGGTCGAGATCGACATGCAGGAGCCACTGGGGCACTGTTCCGTTCTATCGCATCAGCGCCGCGAGGGAGCCCGGCTCTTGCGCACGGCGCAAAACAGAACTAAATTCTGTTCATGAAGATCCGAGATCGGTTGCTGCTCGCCGCGGAGCGGCAGTTCGCCGAACACGGTGTCCTCGATGCCACGCTCAACGACATCCGCGCCGCCGCCGAAGCCAGCGTCGGCGCGCTCTACCACCACTTCCCCGACAAGGCCGACCTGTACCGGCAGGTCTGGGTCAACGCGCTCACCGACTATCAACAGCACTTCTACGCCGCCGTCGCCGACTGTGCCGACGCCGAGACCGGCGTGGTCGCGGGTGTGCACGCACATCTGCGCTGGGTGCAGGAAAACCAGTACCGCGCGACCGTTCTCACCGCCGCGCGCCCGCCGGGTGTGCGCGAGAGCGAGCGCAATCTGGAGTTCTTCACCTCGGTCCGCCGCTGGTGGCGGACCCATGTCGCGTACGGCACGGTGCGCGACCTGGAACTCGACCTCGTCTACGCCCTGTGGCTCGGGGCGGCACAGGAATACAGCCGCCAATGGCTTGGTGGCAATATCCGTACCGCGCCAACCGATGTCGCTCCCGAACTCGCCGCAGCCGCTTGGGCGACCCTGCGGGTCGAGGGCGCCGAATAGTCACCGAGCACCGCCACTCGAAGAACGGAACACCCGATGCCGACCGAAGCCACCTCCCTCGACCTCGACCTGGCCCGGCAGGTACTCGCCGCGCAACCCTTCGCTCGTCTCGTCGGTACCGAGCTGACCGAATTCGGCGACGGCGCAGCCACATTGGTGATCGAGATCCAGCCCGAGCACGGCCAGCAGTTCGGCTTCGTGCACGGTGGGGTGCTCGCCTACGCCGCCGACAACGCACTCACCTTCGCCGCCGGAACCGTCCTCGGCCCCAATGTCCTCACCGGCGGCTTCACCATCACCTACCTGCGCCCGGCCAAGGGGGAGCGGCTGCGCGTGCACGCCACCGTGCTCGGCGCCACCCGCCGCCAGGCCGTCACCCACTGCGACGTCTACGCGGAGACCGAGGGCGAGGAACCGATCCACTGCGCCGTGGCCCAGGGCACGACCCGCCGCGTCGAGAAGGACCTGACCCCCACGGCCGAAACGGACGAGGACACCGAATTCGAGGACGACGAGGACGAATACGAGACCGACCAGCTCACCGTCGTCACCGCCGACATGGCCGAACTACCGCCGACCGTCAGCCGGTAGCCCGGCGCACGAAAAGGGGGCCGTGCGTGAATGCACGGCCCCCTTTTCGATCAGGCGCTGACGGCGAACGTACCGTCGGCAGCCGGTTCGGCGATGGGCTCGATGGCGTAGGCCAGGATGTCGGCTACGTCGGCGACGGGGCGCACGTCCAGGGCCTCGAGCACCTCGGCGGGCACTTCGTCCAGGTCCGGTTCGTTGCGGGCCGGGATGAAGACCGTCTTCAGGCCGGCTCGCTGCGCGGCGAGCAGCTTCTGCTTCACCCCGCCGATCGGCAGCACCCGCCCGTTGAGGGTGACCTCGCCGGTCATACCCACATCGGCACGCACCTGACGATCCAGCGCCAACGACACCAGGGCGGTGACCATGGTGACACCGGCCGACGGACCGTCCTTGGGGACCGCGCCCGCCGGGAAGTGGATGTGGATGTTGCGGTCGAGCACCTTCGGCTCGATCCCGATCTCCTCCAGGTGCGAACGCACGTAGGTGAGGGCGATCTGCGCCGACTCCTTCATCACGTCACCCAGCTGACCGGTGAGGGTGAGCGAACGCTCGCCCTCGGCGGCATTGGCCTCGATGTAGAGGACATCACCACCGGCACCGGTCACCGCGAGGCCCGTCGCCACACCGGGGACGGCGGTGCGTTCCACCGAGTCCGGGGTGAAGCGGGGGCGGCCGAGGTAGTCGGTCAAGTTGTCCACATCGATCACCAGGCTCTGCACCTGGCCTGCCGGCTGCGGACCGGTGCTGATGTCGATGACATTGTCGTAGCCGAGTTCGGGGTCGTACCCGAGCGTCGCCTCGCCGTCCGTAGCAGCACTGACCTGCGCCTTGCCCGTGGACGCCGCACTGCTCGGCTCCGCATCACCGGTCACCAGGCGAGTTGCCGCCTTGCGCAAGGCTTTCGCGACCAAACGCTCCATCTGGCGAACCCCGGCCTCCCGGGTGTAGTTCGCCGCGACCTCCCGCAGCGCCTCTTCGGTGATCGAGACCTCCTGCGCCGTCAGCGCGTTGCGCTCCAGCTGCCTCGGGACGAGGAAGTCGCGCGCGATGGCCACCTTGTCGGCCTCGGTGTAGCCGTCGACGGTGATGAGCTCCATGCGGTCGAGCAGTGGGCCGGGGATGGTGTCCATGACGTTGGCGGTCGCGATGAACAGCACGTTGGACAGGTCGAGGTCCAGGTCCAGGTAGTGATCGCGGAAGGTGTGGTTCTGCGCGGGGTCGAGCACCTCGAGCAGCGCCGCCGCCGGATCACCGCGGAAGTCGGAACCGACCTTGTCGATCTCGTCCAGCAGGACAACGGGATTCATCGATCCCGCTTCCTTCACCGCGCGCACAATGCGGCCCGGCATGGCGCCGACGTAGGTGCGCCGGTGGCCACGGATCTCGGCCTCGTCGCGCACGCCACCGAGGGCGACGCGAACGAACTTGCGGCCCAATGCCTTCGCGACCGACTCACCGAGCGAGGTCTTACCGACACCGGGCGGGCCGACGAGCACCATCACCGCACCCGAGCCGCGGCCGCCGACGACCTCGAGCCCACGCGCCGCGCGACGCGAACGCACCGCGAGGTACTCGACCATGCGGTCCTTCACCTCGTCGAGCCCGTGGTGATCGGCGTCGAGGATCGCGCGGGCACCCGAAACATCGGTGTTGTCCTCGGTTTTCACCGTCCACGGCAGATCGAGGACGGTGTCGAGCCAGGTGCGGATCCAGCCCGACTCGGGGCTCTGGTCGCTGGCGCGTTCGAGCCTGCCGACCTCGCGCAGCGCCTCGGCACGCACGTTCTCGGGCAGGTCGGCGTTCTCCACGCGGGTGCGGTAGTCGTCGGCGCCGTCGGGTTCGTCCTCGCCGAGTTCCTTGCGAATGGCGTTGAGCTGCTGGCGAAGCAGGAATTCGCGCTGGCTCTTCTCCATGCCGTCGCGCACTTCTTCGCTGATCTTCTCGGTGACCTCGACCTCGGCGATGTGCGCCTTGATCCACTCGATCTGCTTGGTCAACCGCTGCGCGACATCGGGGGTCTCGAGCAGTTCGCGCTTCTGCTCGTTGGACAGGTACGGCGCGTAACCGGCTGTGTCGGAGATGGTTTCGGGGTTGTCGAGCTGGTTGACGATGTCGATGATCTGCCAGGCCTCACGGCGCTGCAGGACGGCGATCACCAGCTTGCGGTACTCGGCGGCGAGTTCGGTGGTCCGCTCGTCGGGCGCGGGCGCCTCGACGGGTTCGGCCTCGACCCACAGCGCAGCACCCGGCCCGGTGACCCCGTGCCCGATCCGCGCCCGGCGCTCGGCCTTGAGCACGGCCGCGGGCGCGCCACCGCGCATCCGGCCGATCTGTTCGATGGTGGCGACCACGCCGTAGGAGGCGTAGCCCTCGTCCAGTCGCGGCGCCACGAGCACGGCGCCGGTCTTGCCTGCCTGCGCGGCGTCGATGGCGGCCTGCGCGGACTCGTCCAGTTCGATGGGCACGACCATGCCCGGCAGCACGATCGGATCGGTCAGGAACAGCACCGGCAGGTTCTGAGCTGTAGTCATATCGACCCTTCCAAAAGTTGAGCTTTGCTGACTCAACTACAGAAGATCGCACTTTGTTCCGACCCCGGCAACCGTTCACTCACGGCGAACGAAACGCCGAACGCCCCCGGCTCCCGAGGGGTAGGTGGGAGCCGAGGGCGTTCGTGCGTTGATGGTGTTTCGAGGGTTCTACAGGTTGCGCTGGAGCCTTTCGGTCGGCGGATCGATGATGCGGCCACGACTGCTCAGCACACCGAGGACGATGCCCGCGATGACGAGGATCGCGCCGAGGATGCCGAAGACCACCGGCAGGGTCTTACCGAAGAGATCGAGCTTGTCGAGGCTCTCCTGGGTCACGCCGAGCTGGGCGTTGATGGTCTCCTCGTCGAAGACCAGGTGCGCCTTGAGCGCGGTGACGTCGACCTTGTCGGCGCTGCGGCCGTAGAACAGGTGGATGGACTCGCCACCCTTGAGGACCGCGCCGGTCCTCGGCTCCACCCACACGTCGCGGGTGTTGGTGTAGTAGCGGGTCATGGTGACCGGCTCCTCACCCTCGAGGCCCCACTTGGCGGCGGGCAGGGTGAGCTTGTTGGTGGCGGCCGGGACGACGTCCCACATGTTCGTCACCGGAATGGTCTGGCGGAAGTGGTACACCGGCACGCCGTTGACCTCGGACTCCTCGACGAAGTCGATGTCGTAGGTGGCGCGGGCGTTGAGATCGAAGTACGGGTAGGGCTTCTTCTCGGTGCCGATCGGGAACCGGTACTGCAGACCACGCCGCTGCGACGGGTCGGCCACCGAGGCGCCCGACTTGTCGACGTTGACGGCGATGGAACCGTTGGGCGAGACCGGGATCGGCTCGCCGGTCTTGCGGTCGATGGTGACCCGGTCGACCGAGGCGGTGAGCAGCCCGGTGTCACCGTCGCGGTCGTCGCGACGCAGCGTCTGACCCGCCTGCACGGTCATCTCGTCGGCGTCCGACGGCTCTTCGACGGTGAGGAAGCGCTGCGACACGATCGGCACGTTGGTGTCGATCTTGGCCGAACCCTCGGGCGAGGTGAGCGACTTGGCGTCGAGCACGAGGGCTTCCTCGCCGGGAACGCTCTTGGCGATGGTGGTGATCCGCAGGTCCAGTGGCGTCTTGGCCACCTTGCCGACGGTGTAGGTGGGAATCATGGCGGCGCACGCGAGCAGCAGCGCACCGAGACCGACGAGGATGCAGGCGATGATCCTGCGCACGTTGCTCATCGGCTGCCGTACGTGACGTTGCCGAGCAGCGACGAGCCCGGGTCACCGGTCGTCTCCGGCTCGGGAATCGAATTCTGTTGCGCGCCAGCGGTGATGCCCAACACGGCAATCACCCCGAGGATCGCGCCGGCCAGCCCGCTGATCAGGCCGGGGACGGCAAACTTCATAGATCGAACTCCAATTGCGTTGTGCCGGTTCAGGCGACGGAGAAGAACCCGATGGTCGGGGCGAACGAGCAGGTCCGGTTACCGTCGGCGGTTTCGGTGGTGAGCGAGCCGGTGACGACCGCGACGACCCGTCCCGCGCCGGTGTCGGCGATGGCCGAGAGGGTGGCGGGGCCGTCGGGGTTGATGCCCGCCGCGTTGGTGAGCACCTGGGTGCCGGTGCGGCGGTTGTCCAGGTTGACCCACTGCACGGTCATCGGCGGGTTCTGCTCGACCGTCGGGGTTTTGGTGCCGAGCGCGGTGAACACGAAGCCGGTCTGGCCCGCGCCCGGTCCGGGCGGGGGCAGTTCGGCCGGGCCGGGGACCGCGAGCGCGGTACCGACCGAGTCGGAAGTGGGGCCGATGCAGCCCTTGCCGATGGTCGGGTACAGGAACTGCGCGATGCGCGGGCCGTCGGCGGGCGGCAGCTCGGGGCCACCACCGCCGCTGCCGTCGAGGAACTTGATGATCCGCTCGAGGGTCGACTTGACCTGCGCGGGGATGCCGGGGGTCGCCAGCAGCAGGCGCGCCTGGGCCAGGATCGCGGCCTGTCCGCCGTCGGCGATGAGGCCGGGGCCGGAGATGGCGCCTACGATCGTCGGTGCCAGCGCTGCCAGCGTCTCGGAGGGCACGTTCTCCGCGATGGCGGGAACGCTCTGCTGCGCCGCGTGCTGCGGTGCGGCCAGGGTTGGCGTGGGCGCCACGAGTACAGCACTCGCCGCTAGTACGAAAGCAGACACTGCGGTCCGCGATCCTCGGGTGCTCAGCACTGGTCGGCCGTCCTTCGTTCGGTGGATAAATGGAGCGACCCGGAATTCACAGGAATGTCTGTGTTATCCGGAGTTTCAGATACTTTGGAGAGGTGACTACAGCGGACAGACGGTATGGGGGTCGTACGGTCGTCGCGCGTAAAGCCGAGCGCCGACAGCGGTTCCTGGAAGCAGCGACGCGAATCTTCGCCGAACGCGGGTACGCCACGTGCTCGCTTGCCGAGGTGTGCGCGGCCGCCGGGCTGTCCAAGCGGCAGTTCTACGAGGAGTTCGAGACCCGCGAAGACGTGCTGGTCGCGGCCTACGACCGCATCCAGGACGACGCCGCCGCGGCCGTCGCCGCCGCGCTCGCCGAGCTCACCACGCCCACCGACCCCGAGCTCGCGCTGCACGCGGGATTCCGCGCGTACCTCGAATCGCTCGGCTCGGACCCGTACCGGGCCCAGGTCGCGCTCATCGAAGTAGTCGGGGTGAGCGACCGGATGGAGAACCACCGCCGCTCGCGCAGGCACACGTGGTCGGTGCTGATCGGTTCGGCACTGGTGGACATCGGCGTACGCCTGCGTGGCGACGCCGAACTCACCACCGCCCTGCTCACCGGTGCGGTGACGGGAGTCGCCCACGAGTGGCTGTTGCGCGAGTCCCGGCCGCCGGTCAGCGAACTGGTGGATCTGCTGACCGGTGCCGCCTTGGCACTTGTCGATTTCGATTGATTCGCGCGCAGCCGACGAGAGGGTGGCAAATACGTGCGCCTGCCGCCTACTCAATCAACTCCCTTTCCGGACATTGTGAGACCGAACGGCTTCACAGTGTGGGACGAGAGTCTGGCACAGGAGTGACTCAGGTCGCAACGGCAGAATTTCTGAGACGGGTATCACCTGTGCGTTTGTAGATTGTCACTATCGCGATATCGGCCGTTCGAGGACGTCCGACAGGGCCTCAGGTTACTGGTCAGTCGCCCGATTAGGAGCGCATTCGGCAGTCTTCCGGCAATTGAACAGCAACCTGTTCTACCTACTTCTTGTGCAGGGTGCCCGCGATGGAACCGCCGAACACTCCGGGCGTGCTGTACCGGAGGGTGCCGTCCGATTGGCGGGTGACGGTGGAGGTGTTGCCGTCGTCGACGCAGTCGCCGTAGGTATCGCCCGTGAGGCGGGCGCGGAAGACGAGGCGGTCGGCGGTCGCCTGGGTGAGCGTCTCGGCTCGTTCGCAGCGCGTCTGCGAGATCTGGCCCGTATTGGACGCCGTGGCCAGCTCCTGGCCGACCTCGCCCGAACGGATGGTCAGCACGATGTCGAAGGTGACGAGGCCGTCGGCGGCCTGACCGGTCCAGGTGCCGATGAAGAAATCCGGGACGGTCGATACCGACTGGGTGCTGGTCTCGGTGCCGGTCGGCGGCGTGCCCGGTGGGATCGTCAGCGTGGCGGTGCCCGATTGATCGCCGAGCCGGATGCCGATCAGCGAGGCCATGACGGCGGCGACGACCGCTGTCACGGAGACGGCCGCGATCAGAAGGGTGCGGGTTCGAGCGCGACGAGGAGCGTTCCTCGGTGACGGGGCGTGCCCATGTGAGGAGAAGTGCCCGCCTGATGGTCTGCTGTGCGCGGAGATGCCCGCGAGGGCAGTCTGGTCAGTGCGGTGGCTCGGGGGGACGGCCGTCGGGCGGGCTCCTGGGGCGGTGTCGAGGTCGAGCAGTCGCACCGCGCGCATGCTCACGTCCTGCATGACGAGCGGAGGGAGCCAGCCTGCGCCGTCCGGGGTGCCGATCTTTCTCGACTCGGCAAGCACCTGTTGGGGAGTCGGGCGGTCGGTGGGGTTCTTGGCCAGGCACGCTGCGATCAGCGGCCGGAAGTTCGGTGGCACGGCGTCGAGGCTCGGCTGCTCGTAGACGATGCGGTAGAGCAGTTGCACCATGTCGGCTGTGCCGAACGGGCCGTGCCCGCAGGCGGCGAAGGTCAGGACGCCGCCGAGGGCGAAGACGTCGCAGGCGGGACCGAGCGGTTCGCCGGTGATCTGTTCGGGACACATGAAACCCGGTGAGCCGATGACTCTTCCGGTGGTGGTGAGCGCCGTGTCCTCCGTGGCGCGGGCGATACCGAAGTCGATCACCTTGGGGCCGTCGACGGCGAGCAGCACGTTCGACGGTTTCAGGTCGCGATGCACGATGCCGACCGAATGCACAGCGACCAGTGCCTCGGCCAAGCCGTGCGCGAGGGCGAGCAGGGATCGCTCGGGGAAAGGGCCGTACTCGGTGACGGCGTCCGACAGGGAGATACCGGCCACGTAGCCCGTTGCCAGCCACGGCGGGTGAGCGTCGACTTCGGCGTCGAGGACGGGTGCGGTGAAAGCGCCTGCCACGCGGCGGGCGGCCGCGACCTCCCGGCGGAACCTCGCGCGCAGCTCCGGATCGCCGAGCAGATCCGGCCGGATCACCTTCACCGCCACCGTGCGACCACCGGAATTACGGCCCAGATACACCTTGCCCATACCGCCCGCGCCGAGGACACCGAGTAGCCGGTAGTCCCCGATCCGGCGCGGGTCATCGGCGTTCAACGGCTGCATCGCGTGAGATCCCCTTCGAACGAACTACCTCGCGAGGTTATCCGGAATGCGGGCGCTCGGCGGGGCGGCGAGGGATCTCGGTGCGGGTGGTGATGCCGAGTTTGGCGAGGATATGTCGGACGTGCGTTTCGACGGTCCGCTCGGAAAGCACCAGGCGCTGGGCGATCTCGCGGTTGGTCGCGCCCGCCGCGACGAGGTCGTGTACCTCCCGTTCGCGGGCGGTCAGGGGGTCGGCGGTGCGGGTAGCGGTGGTGATCGCGGCGAGCAGGTCGTCGGCTTGCCGCAGGCGATGGGGCATGTGGAGACGCCGGAATGCGGTAGCGGCCTGTTCGGCGGCTGCGCGAGCCGAGGAGAGGTCGGTGACGCGCTCGGCATGGGGGTCGGCGTCGTCGTCGACCCTCCGGCCGGGGTCGCCGGGAACGCGGGTGGCTCGGGCCAGGTGGGCGCGAGCAAGGCCCAGGTGGCCGAGGGCGATGAAGGGGTGGGCGCCTATTTCGGTGTCCATGGTGAGGCCGAGGCGGTAGAGGTCGATGGCGGCGTTCAGGTGGCCTGCCACCCTGGCGTTGTCGGCGCGGACGCGAGCCAGGGAACCGACGCAGATCAGGGCGCCCGTGCCGTCGGCGGCGTAGTTGTGCTCGCGGCCGGCCAGGACACGGTAGACCCGGTCGGCGGTGTCGGCGTCGTCGAGCAGTTCGGCTACCAGGCCGACCGAGTACACCGTTCCGTTCCAGCGTGGACCTATCTCGAGGGTGTCGGGGAGCGAGCGGAACGGTTCGAACAGGGCGCGTGCCTCGTCGAGGTCGCCTGCCAGGGCGTGCATCATCGGGGAGAACAGTTGTGCGATGGGTATTTTCGGGGCGAAGGCCAGCGCGGTGACGGCTTCGTTCATGGCGGTGCGGTCGACGTGGCCGACGATCACCGCGTGCATTCCCCGGAAGGCGTGGTGCAGGCCGGCGAGGGAATAGTCACCGATGCCGAGGGACAATTCATAGGCGGCGGCATCGAATTCGAGCGCGGCGTCGAGTTCGCCGACCAGGGCCGCGCGGGTGGCGCGCAAGCGCAGTAGGTGCCAGCGGGCCACCGGGAGCTTGCGGCGGTCGGCCAGGAGTTCGATGTGGTCGAGGGCATTGTCGAAGGCGGGGAGGTCGCCGCGTTGCAGGGCGGCGTCGGTTGTCCACACATATCCCCAGAGCTGGGCCAGTGGTTGTTCGGCATCGACCGCGATCTCGATCGCGCGCGCGGCCAGTGCCGTTCTCTCCTCGAGGTATTCGGTGGTGGCCAGTGAGAGGTGGCGGGCATGGATGACGTCGAGCGCGACATCGGGATCGGTGGAACCCTCGGCGGCGCGCATGGCCTGCTCCGACAGGCGCCTGGCCTCGGCACCCGCACCGCGATCGGCCGCCGACAGGGCTCGTTGGGCAAGTATGCGTGCGATCAGATCGGCGTGCTCGGCAGGATCCAGCTGCTGTAAAGCTCTGCCACACAGGTGATCCAGCTGTGTCATGACGGTCGGCGTCGTGACGCCGTGGACGACGAGACCCGCTTCGGCGAGCAGATCGGGGCGGCCGACCTGCTCGGCGAGGTCGCTCGCCCGCACGCAATGCTCGAGACTGTCGGCGATCCGTCCGTCCGCGAACTCATCGCGCGCGAGGTCGATCAGCAACTCGGCCCGCTCCTCGGCAGCCGACCCCGCCGCGTCGATGGCCCACTGCCCGAACCGAATCGCCTCCGCGTACGCAGCCGCCGCGCGAGCCGACCGCGCCGCCACCCGTGACCAGTACAGGCACGACGAAGACTCACCACACCCACTCGCCTGCCGCCAATGCGTCGCGATCAGCCCCGCAAGCCCGTCCCCGCAGGTCTCGGCCAAGGTGACCGCCGCCGCCCGATGCAGCACCGCCCGGCGCGACGGCGCCAGATCGGCATACACCGCATCCCGGATCAACGCGTGCGCGAACCCGTTCGCGCCCTCGGCGAAACGGCGCACGATTCCCGCCGCCGTCGCCGCGTCGAGCGCCCGCAGCACCCGCTCCCGCACAGACTCCGTGCGAACCGACTCGTACACGCGGACAAGGAGATCCACGTCAATGCGTTCGCCGAGGACGCTCGCGGTGCCGAGGATGTCGATCTGTTCGGGGGAGAGGTGGTCGAGGCGGGTGAGGACGAGGCGGCGGAAACCGGGGACCTCGATCAAGGGATCGCCGGAGCGGGCGGGGTCGGAGTCGATGACCAGGCGGACCAGGAGGGGATTTCCGTCGGTGCGGGCGTGGACGCGGGGTGCGTATTCCGCAGGGAGATGGCGACATTCGAGCCAGTAGCGGACCTCGGGCTCGGAAAAGGCTGGGACGGACAGGAAGTGGACGTGCGGAAGGCGTAGCCAGTCGGGCTGGACGGCGAGGAGGTCGTCGCCCGCGGGTTCGCGGGCGGTGGCGACGATGAGCAGTCCGGTGCGCTCGGTCTGGGCGGCGACGTGGCCGAGCAGGGCGAGCGAGGTGGGGTCGGCCCAGTGCAGGTCCTCGAGGATCAGCAGCAGACCGGGGCCCGAGGACGCGGCGGTGAGGACGTCGGCGACCTCGGCGAACATCCGGAACCGGCGTTCGGTCGCGGCGCCTGGCTCGGCGACCGTGTCCAGCGCGGCGGCGAGGCCAGGCACGGAACGGGCCGCGCGCCGCCACAACCACAGCGGCGGCATACCCGCGTCGTCGACGGCATTGCCGCGCGCCACCGGCATATCCACTTCGGCGGCGAGCTCGGCGGCCCGGTCGGCCAGCCACGATTTGCCGATCCCGGCGGGCCCGCTCACCAGCACGAAACGACCCGAACCCGACTGCGCGGCCAACACCGCGGCCCGCAACCGGGCGAGCTCCTCGTGCCGCCCGACGACCGGAGTCTGCATCGTCCCAGTATCCGCGCACAGGGCGAAGTTCAGTACCGCGAATACGTACCGGCACTGATCCGCGCGAGCCCGCCCGCGGCGATCCTGAGATCACCACGTCATCGCAGGTCAGGAGCACATCATGTACGCACACCTCGTCTGGTTCGACCGCCCGCGCGGCGCCGCGGAACTGGCGGCCGCCGACTTCGCCGCCACCCACCGCATCCAGCCCGCCGTCGCCACCGTGCCCGGCCTGCTCGACTTCTACGAATTGCGCCGCGACGACGGATCGGGCCTGGTGATCGGCATCGCCGAAACCGAGGCCGCCATCCACGCCGTGCGCGCGGCCATCCTCGCCACCGAACTGCTGCCGGGTGAGGATCCGGCCCTGCTGCCCGGCCCCGACCGGGTGGAGATCTACCCGGTCCACGTGCACCGCGACCGGGCGACCATCTACGCCGAAGGAGCACGGTCGTGAACCCGATCATGACGGCCACCGACTGGGTGGCCGATACCGAACACAGCACCGCCGCCTTCCGGGTGGGCCATTTCGGGCGCCCTGTCCGTGGCGAGGCACCGGTGATGGCAGGCCTGCTCACGCTGGCGCCGGATGGCCGACCGGTCACCGCCACCGGCGTGATCGACCTCGCCGCGATCGACACCGGCCATGCCCGGCGCGACCGCGACCTGCGCAAACCACGCCTGCTCGACCTGGACCGTCACCCACGGATGACATTCACCGCCGAGGACATCACCGCCGAAGACGGCCGGTGGCGGGTGGCCGGGGTCGCCTCGGCGCGCGGACGGACCGTGCCGCTGATCTTCACCGTCGACGCCTTCGACGTCACCGACACGACCGTCACCGTCACCGCCTCGACGGTCCTCGACCGCACCCAGCTCGGTCTGCGCGCGCCGACGCTGCTGATCGGGCGGTGGATCGACATCACCGTCCGGGTGGTGTTGCGACCCCCGCTACAGGTCGGCTAGGGCGAGACCGGTGAGCGGGTTACCGATACGGACCAGTTCGGTGTCGGTGCCCGCGCCCAGGTCGACCAGGCGGATCGAGCCGCCGAGATCGCTCACATAGAAGTGGGCGTCGAACCCGGCCAACCCGATGGCCTCCCGATACCCGCGCGACAAGATCTTCGGCCCGCCCACGTCGGGTTGGACGGCAGCCTCGTTGAGCGAGTTGCCGTCGGGTTCGGCGCCGCGATCGGTCCACATCAGGGTGTGGGTGCCGCGCAGTTCCAGATCGATCGGCTCCGGCAATCCCGCCCACAGCATTTCGACATCGGTGCGGGCGGCGGGGTCCATGCCGGCGGGCAGGTCGATCGGGGCGCGAAAGATCCGGCCCTCGCCCGCGTCGGGAGAGCCTTTCTGCGACCAGTAGACGAGGCGGCGATCGGTGTCGAGGCAAATACCTACGCACCAATTGGTCTGCAGCTGTGCGTCATCGCCCGCGACGACGAGTGGCCGCAGGTCGTCACCGTTCAGGTCGCAGGTGAGCACCGACATGCCTTCACGGTCACACCAATACAACCGGCCCGCTTCGAAGTCGGCGGTGAGCTGTTTACCCGTGGTGAACGACCCGGGCGCGAGGACGGTCGTGCGGTTGCCGCCGTCGAGGTCGACTCGTTCGAGAGAACCGTTGCGGGAGAAGAACTCCGGTTCGATCCCCGGCCGCCCGCCGGGATCGGGGCGGCCCATGTTGGTCCAGTAGATGTGGCCGCGCAGCTGGTCGACGACGATGCCGTCCGGTGTCTGATCGAGCCCGCTCACCAGTGTGCGGACCTCGCTGCCGTCAAGTGAGACGGCGAGGACGGCACCGGCGGCGAGATCGAGGGCCAGCAACTCGGTCACCGCTCAGCCCTGCTTCGGGTAGTCGTCGTAGAAACCCGCCCCGGATTTCACGCCTAGCTTGCCCGCGTCGACATACTCGCGCAGCACCGTGATCGGGCCTTCGGGCAGATTCGGGTTCTCCTTCTGATAATGCTCCTCGATATCGAGCACCACATCGAGTCCGACCTGATCCATCATCCGGAACGGTCCCGCCTTGGTCCCGAAATTCAGGACGAACATCTGATCGATGTCCTCGGGCACCGAGACGCCCTCGGCGACCACCTCTAGTGCTTCGCGTTTGATCGCGGCCCAGATGCGATTGAAGATGAAACCGGTGCTCTCCTTGCGGCACAGGAACGGGTGCAGACCGTATTCGGGGAAGGTGCGCAGCACGAAATCGAGCACCTCCCGCGAGGTGTGCCCGTTCGACATCACATCGAGCGCCGTGGACGCGGGCGGCATGTAGAAGTGCGTGTTCAGCATGCGCTCGCGGGTGTCGCAGTCCTCGGTGAACAACCGGCTGGCGTACGACGACGAGTTCGAGGCGACGATCGCGTCGGCGTCGGCCTGCGTGTCGAGCTGGGCGAACACCTTCTTCTTCAGGTCGAGGATCTCGGGCACGGCCTCGACGACCAGCCAGGCGCCGCGTACCGCACTCGCCTGGTCCTGGATGTACTCCACCGAACCCGGCGACCCGCTCGGCACCGACGCGGCGACGGTGGGCAATTGTTCGCGCACGTAATCCACCGCCTCGGCACCGGCCTGCGCGGTCGGGTCGACGATGTGGACCTTGCCGCCCCGGGTGGCGAACATCAGGGCGATCCGCCTGCCGAGCGTGCCCGCGCCGATCACGGCGACCGGACGATTCAGATGATCCTGCGGAACACTCACGGTGACTCCCTCTACACAGGTGGTGGTGGGAAGAACTCGTCGTCAAGCGTGGTCCAAGCCTATCGCCAACCGGATGCCGAACGGTTGCTGCACCGCTGGCGGCGGGTGGTCAGTTCGTTGACACCCCGTCATGACCGCTCAGAATGTGGTTGCCTTATTCTCACGTTCTTCACGAAATTCGCGCGTCAGCTCTAGGGGGCACCTCGATGACCACACTGGCCTCCGGACTCTTCATCGATTGGGAAGAGCTCACCGGCCAGACGAAATTCGTCGTCGATCTCGTGAGCTTTCCGATCTTCAGCGCCCTGGCCGGCTGGCTCACCAACTGGACCGGCGTGCTGATGCTGTTCTGGCCCTTGCATTTCAAGGGTTTCCGGGTGCCGATGCTGCACATCCTCTACCCGTACCTGCCCCGCCGGGTGCAGGTGCTTCCGACGTTCTCCGGCGACGGGCGGATGCTCGGTTTCCAGGGCTTCATTCCCGCGCGCGCCGAGAAGATGGCAAGCATCTGCGTGGACAAGGCGCTGATGCGCATCGGCAGCCCACGCGACTTCATCCACGAACTCGACCTCGACGGCATCGGCGACTACCTGGCCGAACACGCCCGTCCACAGGTGCAGTCGATCGTCGACGAGATCATGTATCGGGAGAATCCCGACCTGTGGCGCTCGCTGCCCCGGCAGATGAAGCAGGCCGTCTACCAGCGGGTGGACCGGCAGCTGCCGACCTTGTCGCGGCGCGCGTTCGAGAGCCTCGGCGACAATATCGATCAGTTGCTGGACGTGAAGAACTTCGTGATCCGGTACCTGGAGAAGAACCCGCAGATCCTCAAGGACCTCACCACGACCATCGCCGCGCCCGAGCTGAAGTTCATGGCACGCATCGGTCTGCTCGGTGCGCCCTTCGGTCTGATCCTCGCGCTCTACCTGCACGTGCACTCGCAGATCCCGTACTGGGGCGCCATCCCGGCCTGGGTGATCGTGCTTTTCGCCTCGGCGATGATCGGTGTGACGGTGAACGTCATCGCCATCAAGATGGTGTTCGAGCCGGGCGACCCGCAGCCGCGCTACAAGTACCTGTGGCGCCAGGCGTTGCTGGCCAAGCGCCAGCCGCAGGCCGCGACCGATCTGGCCCACATCCTGGCCTACCAGGTGCTCACCGTGGAAAATCTGTCCAACGAGTTGCTCGAGGGACCGAACGGAGACAAGACGCGCCAGCTCATCGAGCGGGTGGTGTCGGAGGAGATCCATCGGCAGCTCGGGCCGACCGCGTTCATGGTGCGCGCGGCGATGGGCAAGAAGCAGTTCGAGAACCTCGCCGTCTCGGGTGCGGGGGCCGGGCTGAGCATGGCGCCGGGCATGGTCGAGGACGAGCAGTTCGTGCGCGAGCAGGCCAAGAAGATCGACGACTTCGCGGCCCGCAAGTTGCGCACGCTCACGCCCGGCGAGTTCATGGAGATGTTCTACGCGTCGGTGGAGCAGGACGCCTGGTTGCTGTACCTGCATGGTGGGGCGCTCGGGATCGCCGTCGGGGCGATTCACCTGCTCATCTTCGGCTGGTAGGCAATAACAAGCACGCGTGCTTGCATTTTTGGGGTGGCGCTGCGATTCTGGGTGTCGACGGCGCACCCGACCGGTGGCGCGACGCTTCGCCCCAAGGAATCACATGGCTGACCTCGCAGCGCTGCTCGACGATTTCGCCGCCGAATGCGCGGACCTGGAGAAACTCGTCGCCCCGCTCGCCCCCGAACAGTGGCAGACCCCCACACCGGCTCCCGGCTGGGACATCGCCACCCAGATCGCCCACCTGACCTGGACCGACGAGGTTTCCGTCCTGGCCGCCACCGACAACGCGGCGTTCACCGAGCTGCTCACCGAGGCCGCCGCGAAGATGTTCACCTTCGTCGACGAGGCCGCCGAGGAACTGGCCAAGACACCGCCCGCCGACCTGCTGCCTCGCTGGCGTGCGGGCCGCGAACAGCTGATCGCCGCCCTGGCCGCCGTCCCACCCGGCACCAAACTGCCCTGGTTCGGCCCGCCCATGAGCGCCGCCTCGATGATCTCGGCCCGCATCATGGAAACCTGGGCGCACGGTCAGGACGTGGCCGACGCGCTCGGCGTCACCCGGACCCCCACCGACCGCCTGCGCACCGTCGCCCACATCAGCGTGCGAGCCAGGAACTACGCCTACACCGTCCACGGTGAATCCGGCCCGGCCGAAGAATTCCGCGTAGAACTCACCGCCCCCGACGGCTCCCTCTGGACGTGGGGTCCCGAAGACGCGAAACAAAAGGTATCGGGCCCAGCCCTCGACTTCTGCCTGGTAGCCACCCAGCGCCGCCACCGCGAAGACACCGCCCTGACCACCGAGGGCCCCGACGCCGACCACTGGCTCACCATCGCCCAGGCTTTCGCGGGTCCCCCTGGCCCGGGCCGAGAGCCCAACCAGTTCGGCTGAGCGGGTACAGGCGAGCGTCTTCCCTGAGCGCCATTCCTGACTGCCCCGGACGACGTTGGCCGGGGTAGGCCCGTGGCAGTCGTGAATGACGCTCGCCTGCACTCCCGGAATACCCCGTGGGGCGTGAGGAAAACAACCACGCCGTCGACACGCGCGCCCACCAGGTGCGATACACGCACGTTTCAGATGTGACCCTGATCTCAGCATCAGGGGTGCTAACTCCAGCTAGCACCGGCGTAACCTGGGCATCAGCGCGTGGCTTTCAACGATGCGAGCACAGCGCTCGGGTAGATCCACACCCACCGGGAGGACTGCATCGTGACCGCACATCGACCTGCACAGATCGCGCGGCTGTCCGCGACGGTGGCCGCCGGGGCCGCCAGCCTCTGCCTCACCGTGGCCGCGGGTGCCTACATCGTCAACAACATGCCCCAGCTCGTGCCGCCGCGCGACAACCCGACCCCCGCCGACATCGCCGATCCGGGAGAACACCACCGGGCCGACGACTCCGTCCGCGCCGTCGCCGACGACGTGGTCGAACTGGCCTGGACCACCGAACGCTTCGTCCCCGAGGCAGGCCGGGCACCGGCCGTCAAGCACCAGACCGCCACTGCCGCGACCCCGCAGAGCAACCAGGCACTGGACGGCAGGGCGCTCGAGGGCAGACTGCGCATCGGCACCACCTATGTCGGCGCCCAGGCCGCGACGCCGCGCACCGACATCGTCAGCTTCACCGTCGATACGAACGCGCTGAACAAGGCCGGCAAGTATCTCGGCATCACCACCGAGCCGGTGGGGGTCACCTCGCTGCACACCGAGGTCGACACCCGCAGGGGCGCAGTGGAATTCGTGCTCACGGACCCCACGCTCGGCCAGCACACCGTGCGCATCGAAGCGCCCGGCGACCAGCCCGGATCCGAGACCGTCGAAGAGCCGACTACCGTCGGCGTGTGATTTCCGGCGGTACCCAGGACGGGGTGTACGACTTCTGCGTGATCGGTGGCGGCATCGTCGGTGTCGCCACCGCACATCGCCTGCTGAGCGCCTACCCCGGCGCGAGCCTGGTGCTGATCGAGAAGGAACACTCGCTCGGCGCCCATCAGACCGGGCATAACAGCGGCGTGATCCACTCCGGCATCTATTACCCACCCGACAGCCTCAAGGCCAGGTTGTGCCGGGCGGGCGCGCAGTGGACCAAGGAGTTCGCCGCCGCCAACGACATTCCGTTCGAGGTGTGCGGGAAGCTGCTGGTGGCAACCGATTCCACCGAACACGCCCGGATGCTCGATCTCTACGAGCGCTCCATCGCCAACGGCGTGGAGGTGGAGGCCATCGATGCCGCGGAACTGTCCCGCCGTGAACCCGGAATTCGTGGTGTCGGAGCGCTTTTCGTGCCCGCCACCGGCATCATCGATTACGCGAAGGTCACCGCCGCGCTGGCCGCGCAGGTACAGGACATGGGTGGCCGGATCATGCTCGGCACGACCGTCGAGTCGATCGTCGAAACGGACTCGGCCGTCACGGTTTCCGGCCCGAGTGGGGCGGTCGTCGCGAAGACTCTCGTGGTCTGTGCCGGTCTGCAGGCCGATCGCATGGCCCGAATGGCGGGAATCCGCAACGACTTCCGCATCGTGCCGTTCCGTGGCGAGTACTACCGCCTGCCCGCCGAACGTGCCGGACTGGTGCGGACGCTGATCTATCCGGTGCCCGATCCGGCCCTGCCGTTCCTCGGCGTGCACCTGAGCCCGACCATCGACGGCGACCTGACCGTCGGCCCGAACGCGGTACTCGGGCTGGCCAGGGAGGGCTACCCCAAGGGCAGCGTGAACGGGCGCGACGCCCTCGACGTGCTGCGCTTCCCCGGCGTGCACCGGGTGGCCCGCACCCACCTGCGCACCGGGGTGCGTGAGCTGCGCAATTCCCTGTTCAAACGCGGTTACCTGGCCGAATGCCGCCGGTACTGCCCGGAACTCGGCACCGCCGACCTGTTGCCCCATCGCGCGGGCATCCGGGCGCAGGCCGTCCTGCGCGACGGCACCCTCGTGCACGACTTTTTGATCGAGCGCACGCCACGGTCCGTCCACGTGCTCAACGCGCCCTCCCCCGCCGCCACATCGGCCATGCCGATCGCGCGGTATCTGGTGGATCAGATCCAGCTTCCAGCAAATAAATAGGATTCTTGTAGTATTTTTGGCCTGTGGGCCACATCAGGTACGCGAGCGACGTCGGCGCGCCCACCGACGCGGCCTTCGCCTATACGGAGGACTTCCGGCATCTCACACGCTGGATGGCAGGCGTCACCTCCGTCACCGCACAGGGCGCGACACCGGCACAGGGACTCGGCGCGAGCTGTTCGCTGAAAGTTCGCCTGGGCGGGGTGATCCCGATGACACTCACCTGCGAGATCACCGAATACCGACGCGGCGCGGTGATCGGGTATACCCTGCGGGGGCGGGTATACGGAACCGTGACACTACGGTTCGACCCACTCGGCTACGAACGGTCGGTACTGACCGCCGAAGCCGGCTATCCACCACCACGCGGTGCGTTCGGCCGCATGTGCCAGGGCCTCGTCGACGCGGCCGCGAGATCGGCACTGCGCCGCACAGAATCGCGGTTGCGAAGGGAGATAGAGGCATTCCACGGTACCGATCTTGTCGGCCGCATCGCCTAGGGTGGCGGTCATGATCATCGTGAGCACCGACGGGTCCTGCCTGCGCAATCCCGGTGGTGCCATCGGCTGGGCCTGGGTGAATCATCAAGGACCGGTGGCCAGCGGGGGAGCGGCCAGCGGAACCAACCAGATCGCGGAACTACGCGCGGTCCTCGAAGCCATCCTCGCCCACCCCGGCACCGAACCGATGCTCATCGAGAGCGACTCCCAATACGCCATCAAATGCGCCTCGGAATGGATCGGCAGCTGGCGGCGCAACGGCTGGCGCACCTCCACCGGCGGCGCGGTGAAGAACGTCGAGATCATCAAGCAGATCGACCGCGCCATCACCACCCGCGAAGGGCCCGTGCGATTCCGTTGGGTCCGCGGGCACGTGGGCAACTACTTCAACGAGCAAGCCGACAAACTCGCGGGCATCGCCGCACGCGACGCCGCGGCACACGGCCACGAACACGCCGCCACACCCGTTACCACCCGAACCACCCAGCCGCGGACCACGGGGAAGCCGGTCGCGCCGACAGCGTCGGGAACACTCACCCTGTTCTGACGCGGCGCGACCGGAGTGTGTCCGCAACCGACAGTGCCTCCGGCGGAATCGCTTCCGCCGGAGGCACTGTCGTACTACCGGATCAGTTTCCGGGCGCGGGCGCCGGAGCAGGCGTCTCCGGTGCGGGCTGCTGCGGAGCCCCTCCCGGTACGCCACCCATCAGGCCGCCACCGTTCTTGAGCACCGGCGACTCCATCTTGCTCACCAGCCACTTGTCACCCTCGCGGTCGAGGGTCATCTCGATCGCGATGTTCATCGGCTCGCTCTCGGGAGCGGCTGCATTGGAGGTGTACTGCGCCAGCGTCACCATGGCCTTGGCCTGGTTTTCGCCGCCGCTGAGGTACGCGCACTGGATGTCCTCACCGCGCGACTTCACCTGACGCTCGACCATCAGGCCCTTGAGCATGTCACCGGCCTGGGTGAACTGCTCGTTGATGTCGCCGGTGGCACCCGAGCGCATGTCCTCGAAGTACTTGTCGATGTTGTTCGAGTAGTCGTAGTTGGTGGCCACCCGCCCGTAAGCGCAGGCCGCCTTGGTCGACTCCTCGATGGCGTCGAGCTTGTCGCCCCGGTCGCTGCTCTGCAGGAAGAACACCACCGCGGCGGTGATCGCGCCGACAGCGACAACACCCGTACCCGCCGCGACCAGCCAGCCGACCGGGCGTTTGGCCCCGGACGACGCGGCGGGCTCCGCGGGGGCCGCTGCCGCCGTGGCGGCGGGCTCGGCCGCCTTCGGCGTCTCGGACTCGGCCTTGTCGAGCTTCACCGTCTCGTCGGCGGTGGTCTCGGTAGCGGCCGATTCGGGCTTTTCCGCCGGGGTAGCGTCCTTCTTGCTCTCGGCGTCGTCGCTGGTCATCTAGATCAATCCTGCTCTTTCCCGGCACACACTCGCACCGACTTCGTTCGTGGGCCCGTGAGGCGGGCCACAATGTCCCCCGCCGAGTATGCCCGGTCCTACGCCGGAGCGTAGGACCGGGCATGGTCTCACTTGGCCGGAATCGGGGTGCGTTCGTTCGGCTCCACACCCGGGGGCATCTGCGCGCCGTTGTTGGGCACATTCGGGCGCGGCGCGTTGGCCGAACCACGGATCTGCAGGTCAGCGGGCGGGTTGATGCAGTAGTTCCACTTCGGGATCGACCCGTCCTGCACCTCTTCGTTGCGCCGGTACTCGGTGTTGTAGTTACACGTCGGGCGCGGCCAGATATCGATGATGGTGTGGAACTCACCGTCGTGGGCGGGAACCGCGATGGACTCGAGGCCCTGCGCAAGCGAGGGGAACAGCATCCGGAGGGCCGGCTGACGCAACTGTGCCGCCCGGGTGATCGCGACGAAGTTGGCCGCGAGCCCGCTGATCGGATCGGCGGTCTTGTCCAGCACCGCGCCGAGCGCCTCGAACTGTGCCGGCGCGTTGTCGAGCACCGCCTGCAGCTCGGCATTGGCGTTGTTGAACTGCGTCAGCAACGAGCCCGAGTTGCGGGTCAGGGTCTGCAGATCCGGCTGGGCGTTGGAGGTGGTGTCGGCGATCACCCGCAGGTTGGCGATGAGATTCACCGTCTGTGGCAGCAGGTTGTGCAGACCCGCCACCGCGAGACTCGTGCCGTTGATCAGGCCGCGCAGCCGATCCGGGCCCGCGCCGAGCGCGATGTCGAGTTCGGCGAGGATGGTCTTGAACTGCTGCGGATTCACCGAGCCGATCAGCGCGCTCGTATCGTCGAGCACCGCCCACACGGGGACGGGCGTCTTGATCTGCTCCGGGTTGTACTCGATCACCGCGCCGTCGCGCAGGAACGGGCCGGCGTCGCTGTTGGGCCGGAAGTCGATGTACTGCTCACCGGCCGCCGACAGCGCCGCCACCTGGATCATGGTGTCGACGGGGATCTTGTAGCTCTTGTCGATCACGGCCTTGACCGCGATGGCCTGGCCCTCGTCGATCAGGTCCACCGTGTCGATCTTGCCGATCCGGTGTCCGCGCAGCGTCACGTCGTTGCCCGGCTGTAGGCCACCGGAGCGGTCGAGCGTCACAGTGACGTCGTACTCCGACCGCAGCGGGTTCACCCGCATCACATTGACCAGCAGGTAGCTGGCACCGATGATCAGCACCACGACCAGCGCGGAGTTCGCGAGCACGATCTTGCTGCTGAAGAACTTCTTGACCCTGTTCATCGGTGGCCTCCCACTCGGCCCTGAACGATCTGCAGCACCTGGATGAAGCTGCCGACGAAGTCGTTCACGTCCTTCATATCGGGGAACTTGCTGTTGGCCGGGTCGGTCAGCAGGCCGACATCGAGGTTCGTCAGCGTCGCGTACGGTGCGAGCGACTTGCCGAGGAAGGTCTGGGTGACCTTCGGCTTGATGTCGATCAGCTGATCCATGACGTAACCGAAGCTGTCGCCGGAGGCCGCGAGGGCGTTCATCAGGTTGTCGAGGTTGGTGAGCAGCTCGGAGAGCTGGTCACCGGTGGTGTTGGCGTAGTCGCCGATCGCGGCGCTTGCCGTGGACACCTTGGTGAGCAGGTCACCGATGGCCCGGTTGTTCTCGGCGATCGCGCCGATGGCCTGCGGCAGGGTGTCGGCCACCTGACCGAGCTGGGCCTTGTTGGCCTCGATGGTGTTGGCGAGGGTGTTGAACTCTGAGAGCACCGAGTCGACCCGGGCGCTGTTGTTGTTCAATTCGCCGATCACACCGGTCATCTGGGTGATGAGGTGCGCCAGGTTGCCGCCCTGGCCGTTGAGGATGGACCCGAGTTCGGTGCCGAGCCGGCTGAGGCTGGCCACACCGCCGCCGTTGAACAGCATCGACACCGAGATCAGCAGTTCCTCGACGGTGGCGCCCGCGGAGGTGAACTCCTGGGTGAGGGTGTCGCCCTCGGCCAGGTTGCCGCCGGTGCCGGTGTTGTTCTTCGGCCGGTTCAGGGCGATGAACACGTCACCGAGAGGCGTCGCCTGACGCAGCTCGGCGGTGCTGCCCTTGGGCAGGTCGATGTCGGAGCGGATCTGCAGGTCCACCACGGCCGTGAAGTTCTTGGTCTTGATCGAGGACACCACCCCGACATCGGAACCACCGATCTTCACCTTGGCCTGGTCGGGCAGGTTCAGCGCGTTGTCGAACTCGGCGTGGATGGTGTAGGTGTCGCCTTCGGCGCCCGGCTTGGGCAGCGGCAGGTCTTCCACGGTGAAACCGCAACCGGTGGTGATGGTCACGGTGGCAAGCGCGGTGGCCGCGAGCAGGGTGCGGCGGAGCTTGTTCGTCATGGGTCCGGTCATTCTGTGAGTCCAAGCAGTGCGGCGGTGAACCCGTAGTCGGGACCGAAATCCTCGACCTTGCCGGTGCGGCAGCCGTCCGAGCGCATCTGGATGCGCTCGCAGAACAGGCTGACGATCTCACCGGACAGGGTCGTACCGATCAGGCCGTGCAGCCGGACGAAACCCTTCTCCTTGTTCATCGCGCCGTCGATGTTCTGCATCAGCAGCGGAACGACGTCGACGATCTCCACCATGTCGCGGGAGTTGGCCCGCAACTGGTTGGTGACGGTGGTGAGGCCGGTCAGCGAGGCCGACAGTTCGTCGGCGTGCTCGCCGAAGGTGCTCGAGGTGTTGGCCAGGAACCCGTTGAGCTGGTCGAGGGTGGCCTGCAGGCCGGGGGCCTGTTCGGCGAGCAGTCCCGACATCTGGGTGACCTGGTTGCTGAAGTCGCGCACCGACTGGTCGTTGTCGGCCAGCATGGTGGTGAGCTCGTTGAGCTTGATGATGATGTTGGAGATCGCGTCCTTGTTGTCGACACCGATCTTCAGCGCCGACGACAGGGCGTCGAGGGTTTCGCGGATCTTCTGGCCGTTGCCGTTGAGCACCGGGTACAGCACCCGGCCCGAGAGCGGGCCGAGCCCTTCCTGGCCCTCTTCGGGCT
>NZ_JBFAJZ010000010.1:0-222407 GCF_040655475.1 Nocardia sp. NPDC050413
TCGAGGATGCGGAACGAGACGGGCGTCTGTGCCGCGCTCTTCACGACCGTCGTGTCGAGCGCCAGCGTGTAGCCCTGGTCGGTGACCAGCAGGCCGCCAGGCAGGTCGTCGGCCGGTGCCGCCGCCGAGTGCTCGCCGTGCCCGGCCGGAGCCTGGGTGGGCTCCGGACCGACCAGGGCACCGACACCGAGAGCGATCCCGAAGACCGCCGCGAGGCCGAGGGTGAATCCGGCGAACTTGCCTGTTGCGTTCATCGGGATGCTCCGTTTCGGGTTCAGTCTGCGAGCTGGAAGCCGGCCGCGGTGACGGCGTCGGCGAGGGCGGTGCGGTCGGGGGTGGCGCCTTCGATGGTCACCGAGCCTGCGGCCAGGTCGACCTCGACGCCGGTGACGCCGGGCAGGGCGCCGACCTTGTCGCGCACCTTGTTGGTGCAGCAGCCGCAGGTCATTCCGGTGACGGTCACGGTGGTGCTCATGATCTTCTCCTCTGTCGTCGTCATAATTACCATACCCCCCTAGGGTAGGTTGTCAAACCTGGGCGGGGGTCTTGTCCTCGGCGGGGCTGCGCAGGGTTGCTGCCGCGATGCCCGCGCCCGCCAGGGCCAGCAGGCCCGCGCCGAGGAAGGCGGCGGAGTAACCGTCGGTGAGTGCCGTCGGATCGCCCAGTTCACCCGCGCCGAACGCGGCCGCCACCGCCGTCATCGCGGCCAGGCCGAGCGCCGAACCCACCTGGTAGCTGACGTTGACGATGCCCGAGGCGAGCCCGCCCTCCTCCGGTCGCGCGGCCGAGATGGCGGTGCCGAGCGAGGGGATGAACGCCAGTGACATACCGCCCGCGGCCACCAGCGAGGCAGGCAGCACGTCGACCCAGAAGTTGCCGGTGGGGCGAACCAGCGACATGATGCCCAGGCCGACACCGAGCACCACCAGGCCGGTCACGATCATCGGCTTGGCGCCGAACCGCTGCATCGCCTTCGGGGCGAGCACGACCATGCCGAGCATGATGAGCGTCGTCATCGGCAGCAGCGCCGCGCCCGAGGGGAACGCGCTGTAGCCGAGTACCTGCTGCAGGTACAGGTTGAGGAAGAACCACATCGGCACCCACGCGGCGGCCAGCGCGAACTGGGCGAAGTTGGCGGCGGCCAGGTTCGGTGCGCGGAAGATACTCAGCCGCATCAGCGGTTCCGAGCGGCGCGACTGGATGGCGACGAAACCGGCGAGCAAGGCGGCGGCCACGGCGAGCACACCCCAGGTCTGCCCGGATGCCCAGCCGACCTCCGGCGCTTGCACGATGGCGTACACGGCCGCGGCCAAACCGGCTGTCACGGTGACGGATCCGGCGAGATCGATGGAACCCTTACGGGCGGGTGCGGCGGGCATCAACAGCGGAACCGCGATCAGCGCGAGCACGGCGATCGGGATGTTGATGTAGAAAACCCAAGGCCAGCTCACATATTCGGTGATGACGCCACCCAGGAACACGCCCGCCGTACCACCTGCAGGCGCAGCCGCGCCGTACACCGCGAGCGCCTTGGTGAGTTCCTGTGGCGTACCGCCGAACAACATCATCAGCAGCGTGAGCGCCGACGGTGCGATCAGTGCCGAACCGGCTCCTTGGATCGCCCGACCGGCCAGTTCGACGCCGACCGAGCCCGCGGCACCGGCGATCACCGAACCGACGGCCAGCACCAGCCAACCCGCCCCGAACACCCGGCGGGCACCGAACAGGTCCGACAGCCGTCCGCCGAGCAGGAGCAGACCGCCGAAGGCGATCACGTAGGCATTGAAGACCCAGGTGAGATTTCCGGGGGTGAAGCCGAGTTCGGCCTGCATCTTGGGCAGCGCGATCCCGATGATCGAGGTGTCCATGATGACCATGAATTGCGCGGCGGCGATCACCGCCAGCGCCCACCACCTGCGGGTGGATTGCGATTGCGTAGTCACGACTTTCGTCCTTTCGAGCGGAGTGCGTCTCGTGGACGGTACCTTACCCCCCTAGGGTATAAATGTGTCAAGAGTGGATTCGCTCGAACGGAAAACGCCCGGCTCGCGGGGTGCGAGCCGGGCGCCAGGGGCGGAGGGTCAGTGTGCGTGCAGGTTTCGGGCGGTCGGTGAGGTCGGCGTGGTGGCCGGGTCCGGCGCGGTGCCGAGCAGTCGATCGGCCGTGCCGGTGGTGGTTACCGTGAACCAGTAGTGCTCGTTCTTGTAGTGGTGATGGCGATGATTGCGCCAAATCGCCCGATACGCGGCATGTTTCGGCTTGTAGTCGGTGTGGATCAGGTAGTGCGTCCACTCGTAGAGCAGGCCGAGAACGGTGATGGTGAGCAGGAAAGTGAGGCCGAGACCGAGGCGCGGGAACGCGAGCAGCGCGACGGCCACCAGGGCCACGATGGTGAGCAGTAGCGACTTCGGTGGGATGAAGATCAGTGGCACATCGCGGGGATCGGTGTGATGGGCGCGGTGCTTGCGGGCCAGTTCGCTGTCCAGGGTGATCGGGCCCAGATGCTTTGGTCGCCAATGCAACACGGTGACATGGATGACCCATTCGATCAGCGGGAATGCCGCGAGAATCAGGACCGGCACCAGTGCGTCGGTGAGCTGCCAATCCCCGACCAGGACGCGTGCGATCAGGGCGACGATCAGTACCGCGCCGATCATCCACGGCGATGGATGCCGGAGGAATTCTCGCCCCGCCGCGCCCAGGGACATGCTGCGGCGAATTCGCCCCGAGCCGCCCGCCGATTCGCTTCGCTTCGTGCGGTGCGCGTGCTCGGCGGAGCCTGCGCCGGTCCGTTCGGGAGCCTTCTCGCTTGCGCCGGTGGTGGTTTCGTGCGACGACGTTGTCGGACGGTCAGTAGTCATGGTGCTTCCTCGGGTGGATCATGCCCCGTCGAGGGCATGGATGAGAGCGGTGGTCGCCGGCTCGAGCAGTGCCCGAGCGCGTTCGGCGGCCCGTTCCGGCTCGCCCGCGTCGATCGCGGCGGCCAGGTCTCGATACGCGCCCCCGTTGCCCACCTCGGCGGACATGATCGGCGCGAGCGCGGCCAACGCGGGTTCGTAGGCGGCGCGCAGCATGGAATACATCAGTCGGAACGCGATCGAGTCGGCGAGATCGAGCACGTGATCCCAGAATTCGAGCGCGATCCGCTGCTGGGTGAGTGGATCCGACTCGGCGACAAGCCTTTCGACCGATTCGTGCAGGAGCGTCAACTCGCCGTCCACCGCCGATTCCGCGATGGGCGTAGGCGCGGCCTCGGCCGACGGCGTCGTGCCGCCCCCGCGAGCGGCCTCCCTTCGCACCCGGCGCGCGGCGAGCTCGGCGATCTTCGGCCCGTTGTGCAACCGCGCCTCGAGGATGCTCCGCGCGACCGCCGGATCGATCGATTCCCCCCGAAGCAACAGCCGTGGCAGCACCTCCAACCCCGAACTGCGCCGATAATCCAGCACCGTCGTCGCTTCCCCCTGCCGCACCGAGACCAACCCAGCCGCCGCCAACCGCTGCAATGCCTCCCGCACCGCAGGCCGCGAAACCCCCAACGCCTCGGCCAGCTGCCGCTCACTCGGCAACGAACTCCCCACGGCCAGCTCCCCACCCAGAACCTGCTCGGCGATCTGCTCGAACACGTCCCCGGATACCGACCGCTTCACAACAGGAGTCCACGCCATACCCCAAGCATGCGCCGTTCTGGCTAGGTGGTCAAGTGGTAAGACCAGTAGCGTCCGAGCGCCACTCCAGGTGCCGCCGCGTCCGACCGCGCGGCCATCACGCCTCGGCTCGGCATGAGATCACCACGCTGTGGTGGCGGGAGCCTCTCGGCCGATGCCGCCATCAGAGCGTGGTGATCAATCGTTCAGCTGGGGTCGGAGCCTCGGATGGCGGAGAGCCAGGTGGCGGTGGCGGCGGCGACCGTGGTGGCGCCGATGAAGGCGGGGAGGCCGCCGTTCATGACGTAGACCCAGAGGAAGCCGGCGAAAGGGGCGGCGACCGTGGATTGGGCGTCGAGGATCAGGCGCCGGGTCGGGGTGAAGGCGGGTGGGTCGGCGGGACGGGTGGGGTTGTCGACGAGTTTGCCCGGGGGTTCGGTGGTGCGTGCCCGGCCGGAGGGGAGGAACCTGGTCGGGCCCGCGTGAATCGAGCGCGGGGCGATGCTCAGCTCGGTGGGGGTGAGGGTGGACAGTGCCGGTTCGTAGAACACCGGCTGCCACACCGTGCGCTCACCCACGCTGATCTCCAGAAACGACCGACTAACCAGCCGATGCTGCTGCCGAACCCGCCGCCCCGTCGCGACCCCGCGGCCGTCCCGCCGCGCCGCGACCCCGCTGGGCAACACCCCGAACGCCAGCGCCATCTGAGAGCCGGTGTACCCGAGCACCCCCAACGCCACCACGGCCAGCGCACTCACCTGATCCAGGTCGGCGAACGGCATCCACGCCGCGATGACGACGAGGGTGCCGGATGTGACCGCCAGTGGATAGGTGAGGGCGCGCAGGCTCACTTCAGGAAGCCGACCTTGGTGTAGTCGGGTGACGCGAGGCCGAACGCTCCGTAGTTGGCGAGGTTCTCCCGCACGGCATAGGTGCCCGAAGCCTGTTGCAGCGGAATCGAATAGCCCGAAGCGAAGATCAGCTTGTCGCATTCGTTGGCGAGTTCGCGTGCCTTGTCGGGATCGAGTTCGGAGATCGTGCGTTCGATGAGCGCGTTCAGCTCCGGCGACCCGATCCGGGCCTTGTTGGACTTCAAGTTGTTCGGGTCGTAGGCGTAGATCTGCGGCAACGCACCGAGCGGCAGCACGCTTCCGCCCCAACTGAACTGGGCCAGTTCGAAGTTCCCCGGGTCGATCACGTCCTTGAAAAGCCCGGCGCCCGGCACCGTCTGGATGTTCAGTTTCACGCCGATCTGTGCCAGGTTCTGCTGCACGATCTGCGCGGTCTGTACCCAGCCGTCCTGCTGGTACATCACATCGCGGAGTTCGAGCTTGCGCCCGTCCTTCTCGCGGACCTCACCGTTGAGTTTCCAGCCGAGGTCGTCGAGCATCTTCGCCGCCGCGGTAGGGTCGAAGGAGATGGGTCCGGAATTGTCCTGGTACCCCTTCTGGCCCTGCATGTAGATGTGGTTGTTCAGCGGCTTCGGATCGTCGACCACGCCGTTCTGCGCGGCATTGACGATGCCCTGCCGGTCGATCGCCTTGGACAGCGCGATCCGCAACTGCGGGTCCTCGAGCAGCGAACCGGGCGCGCCGTTGAACGTGATGTGCGACCAGCTCGGTTCCGGCGTGCGCCGCAGCACCACGCCCGCCGCCTGCTTGGCGCCGGTGACATTCTCGATCCCCGACATGTAGGCGACGTCGAGTTCGTTGTTCTGGATGGCGGGCAGCCAGGCTGAACTGTCGAGCACGCTGAAGGTGATCGTGTCGAGTTTGGGTGTCGCGCCCCACCAGGCCGGATTGCGTGACAGGACGATCCGGTTCTGCGTGCGGTCGATCGAGCTGATCTGGAACGGCCCCGCGCTCACCACGAGACCATTGCGGTCACGGTCGTTGAATGCCGCGGCCGATTCGGTGCTCGCCTTCGGATACAGCGGACTGAACTGTCCCTGCCATTCGGCATACGGCTGGGAGAAGGTGACGACGGCCTGCCGATCATCGACACCGCGCTCCACCTTCTCCACGCGCTCGAACCCGCTGGTCGCCGAAATCAGATATGCCGGGTCACGGCCGCTGAGTGCCGCCGCTTGCGAGCGAAGATCTTCCCAGGTGATCGGCGTCCCGTCGGACCACACGGCCTTCGGATTGATCGTGTAGGTCACCTGTTGTGGGTTGGTACCGGTGAGCTGGATATCGGTGAAATAGTCGCGATTGATCGACAATTCGCCCGCAGCGTTGCTGGTGTACGGCGAAGGCAGCAGCGGCTCGATCACATCGCCGGTGTTCTCGGTGGTCCCGTCGACCTGCAAATAGTTGAACGTTTCCGGCAGTGCGCTCAGCACCAATCGCAGATTGCCACCGTCGCGCAGGTCGGCCACATCGTGGGCATTGATGTCGTTGCCGGTGCCGATGAGATTGGTCCCGGAGGAACCGCCGGTGTCGCCCGAACACCCGGACAGAATCAGGCCGATGGCCACACATGGCACCGCGAATCGGGTACCGAGCGAGCGAATTCGCATGGGATTGCGCCCTTTCCGTAAGCGGGCCGAGGTCACTTGACGAAGCCGACCTTGGTGTAGTCGTAGGAAGCCAACCCCGAGGCACCGTAATTGGCGAGGGTTTCGCGCACCGCGACCGTGCCCGCCGACTGCACGATAGGCAGGGAGAAACCGGATTCGAAGATGATCCGGTCGGCCTCGTTGGCCATTTCGATCGCCTTCTCCGGATCCAGCTCGGAGATGATCTCCTCGATCAGGGCGTTCAGTTCGGGGGAGCCGATGCGGCCCTTGTTGCTCAGCGGGTTTTCCGGGTTGTAGGCGTAGATCTGGGGGAGCGCACCGAGCGGGAAAATGCTCTTGGACCAGGTGAACTGCGCGATATCGAAATTGCCCGGGTCGATGACATCGGTGAACAGGCCGTTGCCCGGGTAGGTCTCGATGTGGAGTTTCACGCCGATCTGGGCCAGGTTCTGCTGGGCGATCTGGGCCATCTGCACCCAGCTGTCCTGCTGGTACATCACATCGCGGATCTCGAGTTTGCGGCCGTCCTTCTCGCGGACGTCACCGTTGAGCTTCCAGCCGAGTTCGTCGAGCATGCGGGCCGCTTCGGCGGGGTCGTAGGACACCGACTGCGCGTTGTCCTCATAGCCCTTCTGGCCGTCAAGATAGATGTGGTTGTTGAGCGGCTTCGGGTCGGTGACAATGCCGTTCTGAGTGGCGGTGGCGATGGCCTGACGGTCGATGCCCTTGGAGATCGCGACGCGCAGCTTCGGGTCGGCCAGGATGGAACCGGGCGCGCCGTTGAAGGTGAAGTGCGAGAACCGCGGCGCGGGTGCGCGGCGCACCTTGATGCCGGGGGAATTGCTCGCGGTCTTCACCTCATCGATGCCCGAAACCGTCGCAGCGTCGAGTTCGTTGTTCTGCAGGGCGTTCAGCCGTGCCGAATAGTCGAGCACGCTGTAGGTGACCGTGTCGAGCTTCGGGGTGTCACCCCACCATTTCGGGTTGCGGTTCAAGGTGATGCGCTGCTGCGCGCGGTCGATCCCCGTCACCATGAACGGCCCCGCCGACAGCGGCATTTCGTTGCGGTACATGTCGTCGAAGGCCTGGGTCGTTGCGGTGCTCTGCTTCGGATACAGCGGATTGAACAGGCCCTGCCATTCGGCGTAGTGCTTGGCGTAGGTGACGACCGCCTGTCGGTCGTCGACGCCGCGCTCGACCTTCTCGACACGGTCGTAGCCCTGCGTCGCCGACACCTGATAACCGAGATCGCGACCGCTCAACGCATGTGCCTGCGACTTCAGATCCTCCCAGGTGATGGGCGTACCGTCCGACCACACCGCCTTCGGATTGATCGTGTACGTCACCTGCTGCGGCTCGGTATTGGTGAGCTGCACGTCGGTGAAATAGTTGTGGTCCACCGTGATGTTGCCTGCGGCATCGGCATTGATCGTGCCCGGCAGAGTCCACCCGACCACATCGCTCACCTCGCCGTCGGCGTCGATGTGATTGGCATTGAAGGTGGGCGGGAAACCGGTGAGCGGCAGGCGGAGATTGCCGCCGTCCCGCAATTCGTCGCGTTCCTTGGGGTTGATGTCGTTCATCGCCGTGATCGAACTCGAGCCGGTTTCCAGGTCGGGACCGGAACCACAACCACCGAGCAGCAGCGTCAGCGCGGCGACTGGTGCGGCGACGCGAAATCCGGCGCGGCGCAGCCGGGAACCATAGGTAGCTGTGGTCATTTCAGGAATCCGATCTTCGTGTAGTCGTAGGTGGCCAGCCCCGGTGAACCGATATTGGCCAGCGTCGAGCGGGCGCCGACGCTGCCGTCGGTTTGCATGAGTGGCAGGGAATGGCCTTCTTCGAAGACTTTGCGGTCGACTTGGTTGGCGAGTTCGATGGACTTTTCCGGGTCGAGTTCGGTGAGGGTGCGTTCGATGAGGGCGTTGAGTTCTGGGGAGCCGATGCGGCCGTAATTGCCCTGGAGGTCGTCGGGGTCGTAGTAGTAGATCTGGCGGATGCTGCTCAGGGGGAACGGGTCGCCCTGGAAGATGAATTGGGCGGCATCGAAGTCGCCGGGCTGGATGACGTCGGTGAAATAGCCCGCGCCCGGTTTCGTATCGATGGTGAGGCCGACGCCGATCGCGGCCAGGTTCTGCTGGATGATCTGGGCGATCTGCACCCAGGTGGGGTCGTTGTACATCACGTCTCGGATGACGAGCTTGCGGCCGTCCTTCTCGCGGACGTCGCCGTTGAGTTTCCAGCCGAGGGCGTCGAGTTCGCGGGCGGCGGCTTCGGGGTCGAAGCCGAGACTGTTGTCCTGGTAACCCTTTTGGCCCTGCAGGAAGATGTGGTTGTTCAGCGGAGTCGGCTTTTCGACGAGTCCGCCCTGCAAGGCGTCGACGATGTGCTGGCGGTCGATCGCCTTCGAAATGGCTACGCGCACACCTTCTTCGGCGAGAATCGAGCCGGGCGCACCGTTGAACGTGATGTGACGCCAGCGATTGCCGGGTGCGCGGCGCACGACGAGGTCCTGGGTACCGCGCACGGTCTGCACATCTTCGAGGGTGGTCAACCGGACCAGGTCGAGTTCGTTGTTCTGCAACGCCTGCACCCACGACGAATGGTCGAGCACCGAGTAGGTGATGGTGTCGAGCACCGGCTTGTCGCCCCACCAGCGAGGGTTGCGGCCCAACGTGATCCGTCCCTGACCGCGATCGGTTCCGGTGACGATGAACGGTCCGGCCGACACCCCCATCGCATCGGCGAGGCTGGTGTTGAACGCCTCGGGTGTGCTGGTCACCGACTTCGGATACAGGTTGGTGTTGCCCGCGAACTGTCCGCGCCAGTCGGCGTAGGGGGTGTTGAAGGTGAGCACGGCCTGTCGGTCGTCGACACCGCGCTCTACCTTCTCGACGAATTCGAAACCGTTGGTGATCGCGATCAGGTACCGCTTGTCGCGCCCGCTCAGCGCGTTGGCCTGGGCGGCGATGTCCTCCCAGGTGATGGGCGTGCCGTCGGACCACACCGCCGAGGGATTGATCGTGTAGGTCACCTGCATCGGATCAGTGCTGGTCAACTCCACGCCGGTGAAGAAGTCGGTGTCGACCGTCAGCTGACCCGACGCGTCCACTTCGAACGCGCGCGGCAGCATGGCGCGCACGATCTCGCCGATCTCCCCGTCGTTGCCGTCGTTGGACAGCGTGTTCCAGTTCGCCGGATACGAGGTGACGGCCAGGCGCAGATTCCCGCCCTCGCGCAGTTCCCCGACGTCCTTGGGATTGATGTCGATGGAGCTGCCGATCGCGCCGGTGTACCCGTCGGCCGCGTCGTCACCGCCGCCACAGCCCGCCACGATCATCCCGGCGGCCACCACCACGGCCGCGCAGCGCAGCCGGGCACCATGCGTGCGTAGGCGTCGGGTTCTCATGGCGTCTCCTCCAAGGTCAGCCGCTCACGGCGGGTTCGGGCACGGCCGCGATCAGCGAGCGGGTGTACTCGTGCTGAGGATTCGCGAAAATCTGCTCCGCCGGACCGGATTCGACGATCTTCCCGCGCAACATCACCGCGATGTCGTGGGCCAGATTGCGCACCACCGACAGGTCGTGCGACACGAACAGATACGACAGGCCACGCTCGGCCTGCAGATCGCGCAGCAGATTCAGCACACCGGCCTGAATCGACACATCCAGCGACGACACCGGTTCGTCCAGCACGAGCAACGACGGATCCAGCGCGAGCGCCCGCGCGATGCTGATGCGCTGCTTCTGCCCACCGGAGAAATCCGACGGGTACCGGTCGGCGTGCTCGGGCCGCAGACCGACCTGCCGCAACAACTCGGGCACCCGCTTGTTCACCTCGTCGCGGGAACGGCCATCGATGCGCAACGGTTCGGCGAGCACGTCGAAGATCGGCAGGCGCGGGTCGAGCGAGGCGCTCGGGTCCTGGAAGACGATCTGCATCTTGCGCCGGATCTCCCGGATCTGCGCCTTGGTGAGGGTGGCGACATCGTGACCGAGCACCTCGATCGAACCCGACTGCGGGCGAACCAGATCCATGATCTGGGTGAGCGTCGTCGACTTGCCCGAACCGGATTCGCCGACCAGCGCCAGCGTGCGGCCCGCCCGCACACTGAAACTGATCCCGTCGACGGCCCGCACCTCGCCGGTGCGCCGCCGCAACAGCACACCCGAGGTGAGCGGGAAGGTTTTCACCAGGTCGGTGACCCGAAGGACCACGTCCTCATCGGTGCGGTCGGGATGCGGCTGGGCCGCGATATCGGCGCGGTAGGCGTCGAACAGCTCCGGTGTGCCGAGTTCGGCGGTGCGGATGCAGGCCGCCGAATGGCCGGGGCTCACCCGCTCGAGCGGGGGTTCGGCGGCGGTGCAGTCGTCGATCGAGACGGGGCAGCGCGGCGCGAACGAACACCCCGGCGGCAGGGCGTGCATGGCGGGCGGTGCGCCGACGATCGGGATCAGCGGGGTGCGAGCAGGACCGTCCATGCGGGGGATGGAACCGAGCAGACCGACCGTGTACGGCATGCGCGGCGCCGCGAAAAGCTCTGTCACCGGGGCCGTTTCGACGACCTTTCCGGCGTACATCACCGCGACCCGGTCGGCGAGCGTCGCCGCGATGCCCATGTCGTGGGTGATCATGATGACGCCGGCACCGGTGATGTCGCGCGCCTTGCGCAGCAGGTCGAGGATCTGCGCCTGCACGGTGACGTCGAGCGCGGTGGTCGGTTCGTCGCAGATGATGAGGGCGGGATCGTTGGCGATGGCCATCGCGATCACCACCCGCTGACGCATACCGCCGGAGAACTCGTGCGGGAAGGCACGCGAACGCGCCCGGGCATCGGGAATGCCGACGAGTTCGAGCAGCTCGACAGCCTTTTCGCCGGCTTCCTTGCGGCTCATCGTGCCGTGCGCGAGCAGCGCCTCGGCCACCTGGTCGCCCACCCGGTACACCGGCGTGAGCGCCGAGAGCGGGTCCTGGAACACCATGCTGATCGAGGAACCGCGCAGCTTCGACATCTGCTTGTCGCCGAGGCCGAGCAGTTCGCGGCCACGCAACCGCACCGAACCCTGCACCCGCGCCTGCTCGGGCAGCAGCCCGATCACCGCGAGCGAGGACACCGACTTCCCGGAACCGGACTCGCCGACGATCGCGAGGACCTCACCGTCGGACACGGTGTAGTTCACACCGCGCACCGCCTCGACGCGGCCCTCCTCGCCGGGGAACGACACCCGCAGGTCGGTGACTTCCAATAGCGGCGCGGTCGAATTCGTCATCGCTTCTCGGCTTTCTTCAACTCCACCTGCGCCTGGTCCTTACGCTCGGCGCTGTCCTTGCGCCACTTGCGCGCACCACGGGCGCCGGGATCGAACGCGTCACGCAGACCGTCACCGACCAGGTTGGCGCACAACACGATCGTGATGAGCAGCCCACCGGCGAACAGGAACAACCACGGATAGGTGAGCGCCGACTTGGTGCCCGCGGCGATCAGCGAACCCAGCGACACATCGGGCGGCTGCACACCGAAACCGAGGAAGCTCAAACCGGTTTCGGCCATGATCGCCGCACCAACGGCGAGGGTGGTGTCGATGATGAGGATCGAGGCGATGTTCGGCACGATGTGGCTCACGATGATCTTGCGCGTCGGCGCGCCCATATACCGTGCGGCACGGACGAATTCGCGATCACGCAGGCTGAGGGTGAGACCACGGATGATGCGTGCGGCGATCATCCAGCCGAACACGCTGAGCAGCACGATCAGGATCGCGATCGACCCGGAACCCTTGGTGCGCGGGGCGAACAGCGCGATGATGATGAAGCTGGGCACCACGAGCAGCAGGTCGACCAGCCACATGATGGCCCGGTCGGTCCAGCCGCCGAGCAGCCCGGCCACCGCACCGGCGGTCGCGGCGATCACGCTGGAGAACAGGGCGACACAGAAGCCGATGACGAGCGATTTCTGCAGGCCACGCAGGGTTTGAGCGAGCACGTCCTGCCCGATCTGGGTGGTGCCGAACGGGTGCTCGAGGCTCGGCGGCTTCATCAGCGCCTTGTAGTCCATCTGCTGGTAGTCCCACGGCAGCAGCGGCGGCAGCGCGAAACTGGCGATCAGCAGCAGCACCAGGATCACCGCACCGGCCACGGCGGGCTTGTTGCGCAGGAAACGCCGCCACACCAGTTTGCGGCGACCGGCTGCCGCGACCTCCGGCGCGCCGACGACGATCAGTTCGGTTTCGGTCATGACACACGCACCCTCGGGTCGAGCAGGGCGAGAACGATATCGGACAGCAGGCCCGACACGAGCACCACGAGCCCGGCGAACGCGGTCACGGTGACCACCACGTACAGGTCCTGGGCATTGATCGAGTCGACAAGCCACTCACCGACACCGTGCCAGCCGAAGATCTTCTCGGTGAAGGTGGCGCCGGTGATGAGGCCGCCGAGGCTGTAGGCGAAAATCGTGGCCATCGGGATCAGCGCGGTGCGCAGGCCGTGTTTGTAGAGCGCCCGATTACGGGTCAGGCCTTTGGCTCTCGCAGTCCGGATGAAATCGCTCTGCAGCACATCGAGCATGGCATTGCGCTGATAACGGCTGTACCCGGCCATGCCGCCGAGGGCGAGCGCCAAGGTCGGCAGCACGAGATGCTGTACGCGGTCGACGATCTGGTTCCACAGGCCGGTGATCTCGGTGGCCGAGGTTTCACCCGTATAGAGGAAGATCTGGCTGCCGGTGAGCGTATTGATCTCCAGCGCACCGTATTTCAGCAAGGTCGCCAACAGGAAGATCGGTGTGGACAAGACCAGCAGCGACAGCACCGTCGAGAAATAGTCGCTGAATTTGTACTGCCTGATCGCGCCCGCCGCACCGATCAGCACACCGAGGACCGTGCCGATGATCGATCCGAGGATCAACAGCCGCAGACTCACCGCGACCCGCCTGCCCAGTTCCTCGCTCACCGGTTGCCCGGCCAGCGTCGTCCCGAAATCGCCTTGCGCCACACCACCGAGCCAGGTGAGATAGCGCTGCGGGATCGGCTCGTCGAGATGCAGCTGCTCGGCCTTGGCGTCGATCACCGACTGCGGAGGGCGCGGATTGCGCTGCTCGAGACTGTCGAGCGGACGGAAGGTGAGCGAGGCGAGGCTGAACGTCAGAAACGAAGCCAGCAACAGGAGCACGAGGTAGTTCAGCGCGCGCCGCACCAAGAAGCCGGTCATCAGTCCCCTCTGGATCGGGTAATCAAGCCCTGATCATAAGGACAGTCACGCGCCGCCGCGTGCCGACGTGCGGCAGGATGGAAACGATGACGAGCACGCACCCGAAACCGAAGCTGGTCGCCACCGACGTCGACGGCACCCTCATCGACGACGCCGACCGGATTTCGCCCCGCACCAAGGCCGCCGTCGGCGCCGTCCTCGCCGACGGTGCCACCTTCGTGCTCGCCACCGGCAGACCGCCCCGCTGGATCGACCCGGTGGTCAGCGAACTCGGCTACGCACCGCTGGCCATCTGCGGAAACGGCGCCGTCGTCTACGACAGCGCCACCGACCGCGTGCTCGCCAGCCACACCCTCGACACCGAGACCCTCGGCTGGCTCGCCGAGATCGCCGAACGCGCGTTACCCGGGTGCGGGCTCGCCGCCGAACGGGTGGGGGTGAGCGCGCACGACGCCGCTACGCCGCAGTTCGTCAGCTCGCCGACGTACGAACACGCGTGGCTCAATCCCGACGACACCGTCGTCTCGCATGCCGAGGTCATCGACGCACCGGCCATCAAGATGCTGATCCGGCTCAGCACGGCCCGCAGCTCCGAGATGCGCGCGGCGCTGGCCCCGCTCATCGGCGACCGCGCCGAGATCACCTACTCCACCGAGCACGGGCTGATCGAACTCGCCGTGCCGGGGGTGACCAAGGCGTCCGGGCTGGCCGAGGTTGCGCGGCGGATGAGCGTGCGCGAGGACGAGATCGTCGCGTTCGGGGACATGCCCAACGATGTGCCGATGCTGACGATGGCCGGGCACGGGGTGGCGATGGGGAACGCGCATCCCGAGGCGCGGGCGGCGGCCGACGAGGTGACCGGGACGAATGTGGACGACGGGGTGGCGATGGTGCTCGAGCGGTGGTGGACCTAGCGCGCTGTCGCCGCTCGGCCTCGATGAGCCAGGGGACCGAACCGGTGAACTTTCCGGGCTGATGACGAAGAGCCGGTGCTCTCCCGGAGGAGCGCACCGGCTCTGACGTTGCTGCGGTAGGTCAGCCCGCGGGGACGGGCTCGGCTGGGGCCGGTTGTGCCGGAGCCCCCTGCTCAGGTGCCTGCTGTACGGCCGGCGCCGGAGGACCTGCGGGCGCCGGTGAACCAGCGGGAGCCTGTGAACCGGCGGGTGGCGTCGTGGTCGGTGCCTGCGGACCGCTCGGTGCGGCGGCCTCCGGTGCGCCCGGTTCGGCCGGGACTGCCAGGCCGAGCGTGGGCGCGGTGGTCGGCGGCGCCTGTTCCGGCTTGCTGCCGTTCATCTCCTGCTCGTAGGTGTCGTTGTAGGTCTTCCAGAAGGTGGTGACGATGCCGGTGAGCTCGTTGAGCACCAGCGAACCGTTCTGGAAATCCGTGCGAAGACCGTCCGGGACCAGGTACGAACTGCCCGTCGGCGGGCCGAGCACGCCCGCATCGGCACCCAGACTCAGATAGCGGTCGAGAATCGCGCCGACCACCTCGAACACCTGACCGTTCTCGCCCGAATACACGAACCCGTTCGCGAACTTCGCGTACTGACGCCCGCCCGCACCCGCGAGCAGGTCCGCCTGCGGCGCGCCGAGCGGACCGTCGGCACCACCGCGGCTCACCCAGTGCTTGGCGATCGGATTCTCACTCGACAGACCGAGGAACTTGTCCACCAGCGCGCCCAGCTCGGCCATATTGCCCTGCGGCGCCCGCGCCTGATTACTCGGCGGACGATGCGGGTTGCTCGACGCGTCGTTGGTGACCGAATTGCCCGCGGCGATGGCGCGAATGCGGTCCATCATGGCGTAGGCGGCGTCGCCGGGGCAGTCGGTGTTGCCCACGTCGCGGTGCGCGAACACCACCGGCAACTCCACCGCCTCGTCCTGGGCGTACGGGGTGAACTCGGTGCCCTCGGAGTACATCACGGTCTCGCCCTCGGGATCGAGACCGGCGATCCCGGTGCGCCACCCGATGAACCGGCCGATCGCGGTGATCGCCTCGTTGCTCGGCTGCTCGTTCTCGTAGTTGCCCATCAGCGCCACACCGGCGGTGTTCTCGTTGAACCCACCCGCGTGGGCGCCCTGCACGTCCTGGTCGAGGCCGCCGTAGCGGCCCTCGAAGATCTGCCCGTACTGGTCGACCAGGGCGTTGTAGCCCATGTCGCACCAGCCGAGGGTTTCGGCGTGATAGGCGTAGATCGCGCGGACGATGCCCGCCGACTCAGCCCTGCTGTAGTCGTTGCGGCCCGCCGTGTGGTGCACGGTGACGCCGCCGATGCCGTCGTCGTAGGTGGGTTCCTGGCAGCGGATCGACTCGTCGGCACCCCACTGCGCCCGGGTGATGACCTTGGGACCGCCGCCCGGCAGGGCCGCCGCCACATCGTTGAGCGCGGCATCGATCGCCGCCCGGCCCGGATTGATGAGCACCGCCTTGAGCGCGGCCTCGGTGAGGTGCGCCGGGTCGTGATCCGGGCCCGCGGTGGGCTTGCGGGTCACCAGCATCTGCACGGCGGTCGTCTCGCCGACGTAGATCGGTTCGGTGCCGGTCGGTGCGTCGGCCGGGGTCTGATCGGTGGCGCGCGTGTCGATCGGATCGGCGTTGTACCAGGGGCCCCAGCTGCCGTCCGGCTGGCGGGCGCGCAGCTTGGTGGTGGTGTTGACCAGGTCACGCGCGGTGAGCGCGACCATGCTGAACGGCGTTTCCTGGGTGAGCTCCTTGACCTGGGCGCCGACCTCGTCGACGAGTTCCGGGTCGACCGCGCCCGGCGCGAGAGCCGGGGTGTCGGGGGTGGTGCCGGGTTCCAGGTTTTCCGGGTCGGCGATGAATTTCGCTCCGGCGGGGAGTTTCCGGGCCGCCGGCACCTGGGCCTGCGGGGCGGGGGCGGCTTGGCCTTGTGCAGCGCCCGGCGCCTGGGTCGGTGTCTGGTCTTGCGGTGCGGCACCGTCAGGTGCGGGGGCTGCCGGTGCCTGGGCGTTCGGGGCAGCCGCGCCCGGCGCCGGAGCTGATTCGGCTGGTGCCGGCGCTTGGTCCTGCGGAGCCGCGGGAGCAGCTGGTGCCGGCGCGGCGGCGGGTGGCGCGGCAGGTGCGGGCGCGCCGGGTGCCGGTGCGGGAGCAGCCGGTGGCGCGGCCGCCGGGGGAGCGGTCGGAACTGCCGTGGTCGGTGCCGGGGGTCGTCCGGGCGCGGGCGCCGCACCGGGGGTGGCGGATGGCGCGGCCTGCTCGGTCGGCGTCGACGGAGCCTTGGTGGGGATCTGGGGGAGCGGGATCTCCGTCGGCAGCGCCACGCCCGGCGGCGCGGGGATTCCGGGCGGGATCGGGATCGACGACGGCAGCCCGAGCATGCGCAGGTCCGACAGGTGCAGGTCGGGCAGGTCGAGGCCGGTCAGCTCGCGCAGCGGGATCGTGATGTCGGGGACCGACGTGAGCGCGACCTCCGACAGCTCCGGCTGCACCGCCGCGAACTGGGAAGTGTTCGCGCTGCGGTAATCGGTCGAATCGCTGAGCGCGAACGCGCCGATCGGCGCGGCGACCGCGAGGGTCGTGACCACCGGTAGCACGTAGGAACGTTTCGGCTTTCGGTATCGCACGTGCCTCTCCAATCAGGGTCGAGCAGTGTCATCCCTAGCGGCAGATCACCGGCAAGTGATGCTTGCTTCCTCTTGCCTCACACACCACACTAGTTAACATACGTCACACATCTAAACCTCAACTCGAGAGTTATGTGATTGCTCGAATGTAGCCCTCGGAACCCGCTCGGCGCGGACGACATGCCGACGCGAGCTCCGCCGGTAGAACCCCCGAACCGTGGGAGCGCAGGATGAGAGCGGATACCTCGATCGCCCGCAAGACCCGTCGCGGCACCCGCCGCCGTGCGGTTCCGATACTCGCGACGCCACCCCTTCCGGTGCTGGTGGGCGGTACGGCGCTCGTGCTCACCGGGGCACTCGGGCTGTGGCAACTGCTGCCCGACGTGGAGCCGACGGTCGGCGCGGGGCACGGCCGCGGCATGAGCCAGGTCGGCGCCTTCGACAACGCGCGCGCGGGCTGGAACGCCGAGCAGATCCTCGGCCACTATTACCCCGGGGCGGAACTCGGCCAAATCGGAGCAACCACCATCGGCGTACGCCTGCAAGCCCAGGACGACGCCACCCTCGACACCTATGCCGCCGCGGGCGCGCAGGTCGCGGGCCGGATGATCGGACCCGGCGAAGCCGCCCACCTCACCCCCATGCCCGACGGTGGCGCCAGCGTGGTGGTGACCGCGGGCTGTGACGGAGAAGTGTTGTGGCAGAGCGCAACCGACGATCCGTACGTCTACCCGATCGGTGCCGGACCGGGTCGTCCCGCCGACGAACACCTCACTCTCTGCGGTGGCACCGCCTATCGCGGCGCGCTCGGCGTCGCGCTGGAGAACGGTTCGTACCGGACTGTGAACCAGGTCGATATCGAGGACTATCTCGCCGGCGTTCTGCCCGCCGAAATGCAGGCCAACTGGGCCGATCAGGGCGCATTCGAGGCCCTGCGCGCACAGGCCATCGCCGCCCGCTCCTACGCCCTCGCCGAAGACCGCTACCCGTACGCGCAGACCTGCGACACCACCGACTGCCAGGTCTACCCGGGCACGGTCAAGGAAGACGCGCGAACCACCGACGCCGTCGCCGCCACCGTCGGCACGGTACTGCTGCGCGACGGCCTGATCCTGCGCTCGGAGTACTCCGCCGCTCCCGACGGCGGCCGACCCGCCGACATCGAAACCTTCGCCGTCGGCCCGGCCCCCGGTGACCTCGTCGAATCCCTGCCCATCCCAGCGCTTCCCGAGCTCCCCGCCGATCCCGGCCCGACCATCGAAGCGCTGGCGGGTGAGTCGGTGATCGACACCGAATACCGCCGCCTCGGTGGCCCCGGCAGTTCGATCGGCGCCCCCATCGGCCCGGAGATGATGCTGCCCCAACGCGCGGGCACCTACCGCCTGTACATCAACGGTGTCATCGTGGCGACGAAAACCCTTGGCGCCCAAGTGGTCGACTTCTCCACCCTGCTCCAGCTGGTGCCCGAGGTCGGCGAGCAGCTGCCCGGCTCCGCCGGATCGCGACCGAAACCCGGTGGGGCGCAGGGTGACCCACTTGTCGAGGGCGCACCCCAGCTGCCCAACCTCGCCGATGTCGGTCCGGCGCCTGACCCGAACGCCGCGCCTGACCCGAACGCCGCGCCTGACCCGAACGCCGCGCCTGACCCGAACGCCGCGACAGACCCGGGCGCCGCGACAGGCCCAGGCGTCAGCACCGATCCGAATGCTGCGGCCACACCGGACGCGAGCGGGACCGACGCCGCCCCCGGGCCGGAGATGAGCAGCGGGGTCGACCCGAACTTCGCGCCGGAACAGATCCTCGAACCGGACCCGGGCGCCGTCCCGCCACCGCTGCAGGCGAGCGCGGTCCCGACCGAATAGCGCACGACGGTCCTCCCTTGTCCGCGTGAGCCGGGGCGACCCTGCGACGGTTCTGGTCAGCTGATCGACGTGTCACCCAGGGCGATGGACAGCGTGCGCAGGAGGTCGGTGAGGTTGTCGCGGTCTTCGGGCGAGAGGCCGGCGAGTAGGCGTTCCTCGTTGGCTACGTGGAGGGGCAGCAGGCGGTCGACGAGTTCGGTGCCCTTGTCGGTGAGCTGGACGTAGACCGAGCGGCGGTCGTCGGCGCAGGGGGCGCGGCGGACCAGGTCTTTCGCGGCGAGCCGGTCGATGCGATTGGTGATCGCGCCGGAGGTGACCATGGCGGCGCGGTTGAGGGCGCCCGCGGTGAGGCCCTTGGTGCCGCCGGAGCGGCGCAGGGTGGCGAGCACGTCGAATTCCCAGCGCTCCAGGTCGTGCTGTGCGAAAAACGTGCGCAGTTCCTGATCGAACAGGCGGCCGAGGCGGGTGATGCGGCCGATCACCGCCATCGGCGACACGTCGACATCGGGGCGTTCGCGATTCCAGTGTTCGACGATCGAGTCCACGGCATCGGACATGCGAGTTCCTCTCTCCGTTGAATATCTCAACATTCATCTACTTGACGCTGAGGCATCGCCAGGAGTAGATATTTCAACGTTGAGATTATCAATCAGGAGCGAACATGACGACCGCAACCCACGGCGATGCGCGCACCCTCGCCCTCACCGCCCTCACCCCCATCGCCTGGGGCTCCACCTACGCCGTCACCACCGAATTCCTCCCGCCCGACCGGCCGCTGTTCACCGCCCTCATGCGGGCGCTCCCCGTGGGTCTCGTCCTGCTCGCCATCACCCGCACCCTCCCGCGCGGCATCTGGATCGGCCGCGCCGCCGTGCTCGGCACGCTCAACATGGGCGTCTTCTTCCCCCTGCTGTTCCTCGCCGCCTACCGGCTCCCCGGCGGTGTGGCGGGCGTGCTCGCCGCGATCGCACCCATGTTCGCGCTGGGTTTCGCCGCCGTCCTGCTGGCCGAAACACCCACTCGCCGTAAGGTTCTCGCCGGCCTGATCGGGGTGTTCGGGGTCGGCCTCGTCGTCCTGCGCGGCACTGTCGAACTCGACACCGTCGGCGTACTCGCGGGCCTCGCAGCCGCTGCCTCGCTGGGCGCGGGCACCGTGCTCGCCAAGAAATGGGGCCACCCGACCGGCGTCGGCCCGCTCACCGTCACCGGCTGGCAGCTCACCGCGGCGGGCCTCCTCATCACCCCCCTCGCCCTGTTCGTAGAAGGCGCCCCACCCGCCCTCGACGCCGAAGCCGTCGGCGGCTACCTCTACCTCGGCATCATCGGCACCGCCCTGGCCTACTGGCTGTGGTTCCGCGGCATCGCCCGCGTCTCGGCCACCTCGGTCTCCTTCCTCGGCCTGCTCAGCCCCGTCACCGCGGCGGTCATCGGCTGGCTCGCACTGAGCGAGGCGCTGGCCCCGCTACAGGTCCTCGGCCTCGTCATCGCCCTCGCGGGCACCGTCCTCGGCCAGATCCCGGCGAAGCCCGCCCGCGTCGTGACCGTGTCACAAGAGCCGGTCGTCGCCTCTCGCTGAGACCGAGTGCCGTTGGACTGCGGCCCCGAAGAAGTACCCACCTCGGCGGAGGGGGCCGTCAGCCGCGCATCGCCTGCATCAGCTGGTCCTCGGTGAGGGCCGGAACCGGCAGGGGGTGTGCGGCTTTCGCGCGCAGGCCGTCCAGGATGAGGGCGAGGTTGCGGCGCCACAGATCGGGGGCGACGTGCGCGGTCGCGGCGAGCACGCTGGTGTGTGACCAGGTGATGAAGGCGATGTCCTCGAGTGTCCAGTCCGGGCGCAATGCCCCGGCCCGCTGTGCGCGCGTGACGATTCGGCGCATCAGATCGTGACCGTGCACGCGGGCGCGTTCGAGGGCCGGGCTCGGTGGGTTGCGCAGGGCGAGTTCGCCGAGCACGCGGTCCTCGGCGTGCAGCGCGCAGATGCCCTCGACCAGGAAAACGAACGCCTCCCACGGGTCGTCGAGTTCGAGTGCCTGCTCGGCGATGCGAGCGCCCGCCCCGACCCGGTCGTCGACGGCGGCGGCGATGAGCTCGTCGCGGGTGGGGAATCGGTTGTACAGGGTGCCGATTGCCACGCCCGCTCGCGCTGCGATCTCCTTGAGCGGCGCGTCGAGGCCGCGTTCCTCGAAGAGTTCCCGGGCCGCGCTGACCAGGGCGTCACGGTTGCGCTTGGCGTCGCTGCGCAACGGCTTGTCCTCGGGCATCCGCCGATCCTACAAATCGGCCCGCCGAAATATCTTGAGCCAGGGTTCAACTTAGTGCTACGTTGCCGATAACTTGAACCAGCACTCAACTTGAAGAGGCTTACCGGATGCGCACACTCGCGATTTTCGGATACGGACCAGGGCTAGGCGCGGGAACAGCACAGGTGTTCGGGCGCAATGGCTTTCGGATAGCGGCGATCGGACGAGATCCCGGCGCGGCCGCCGAGCGCGTAGCGGGGTTGCGCGCTGTCGGGATCCATGCCGAGCCCTTCGCGGCCGACATCACCGATCCCGCCCAGCTGACCGGGGTGATCGCCCGGGTCGAGGAGAAACTGGGCCCGATCGAGGTGGCGGTGCACGCGGCCGCCGCCGGAATATCGGTGCGCAGTGCGTCGACCCGTGAGGTCGACCGGGCCGCGCTCGAGGTGCCGTTCGCGCTCAAGGTGTATTCGTCGATCCAGCTCGGTCGCGAACTCCTGCCCGGGATGCTCGCGCGCGGTCGGGGTGCGCTGCTGTTCTCCTCCGGTGCGTCCGAGGTGAATCTGCAGCCCTACCTCGCGAATATGGGCGTTGCCCTCGGCGCCCAGCGTGCGTATGTCCGGCAGTTGGCGGCCGAACTCGACGGCACCGGGGTGTTCGCCGGGCTGCTCGCCATCGGCTCGCTCATCGAGAACAGCGCGGTGCAGCACCAGGTCGACGCTCATCCCGAGCTGATCCCCGACGGGATGGTGCTACCGCGCATCGGCAACGCCGAACTCGGCGCCGAGTACTGGCGGATGTACACCGAACGCGACACCGTCGAGGTCGAGATCGGGTTCTGACTTTCGGTGTTGACCTTGACGTAGCGTCAACTTGCAGACTGGTCTCATCGACGAGAAAGGAGCTGGTCATGGTGGGTGAATGGTCCATTCAGGACCTCGCGAAGGCCGCGGGCACCACCAGCCGCACGCTGCGCCACTACGGGCAGCTCGGGCTGCTGGAGCCGAGCCGGATCGGCGCCAACGGCTACCGCTACTACGACCAGAACTCCCTGGTCCGCCTGCAGCGCATTCTGCTGCTGCGCGAACTCGGGCTCGGCCTTCCGGTGATCGCCGAGGTTCTCGCCGGTGAACAGAACACCACCGACGCGCTGCGCACCCACCTGGAACTGCTTCGGCAGCAACAGGATCGGATCGCGCGGCAGATCGAGTCGGTGTCGACCACGTTGCACAAGACGGAAAGAGGTGAACCGCTCATGGCCGCAGAGGTTTTCGACGGTTTCGACCACACGCAGTACAAGGAAGAAGTCACCCAGCGCTGGGGCAAGGAGGCCTACGAGAGCGGCGACCGCTGGTGGCGTTCGCTGAGCGAAGAGGGTAAGCAGCAGTTCCTGCAGACCCAGCTCGACATCGCTGCCGACTTCGGAAAGGCGCACGCCGCAGGACTTCCGGTGGAAGGCGACACGGTGCAGGCCATCGTCGAACGCCACCGTGCCTGGCTCGGTGACGGTACGCAGGGTCGGCCGGTGACCAACGAGTACCTCGTCGGTCTCGGCGAGATGTACGTCGCCGATCCGCGCTTCCGGAAGAACTACGACGTGCACGGTGAGAACACCGCCGAGTACATCCGGGATGCGTTCCGCGCGTACGCCGCCGCGCATCCGGCGTAGGGATTGGCCGGAGCGCGACGGGGTGTGAAAACAGCGACCGCGCCCGGACGATCACCGTCCGGGCGCGGTCGATCGCGTTGCGCGGGTGGAGCCTGCCGGTAGGCTCCCGATCGGCGCTCGCCGCGGGCGCCGTCGCGGATTTTCGGGGGAGAAATGCACAATCAGCCAGGGCCGCAGGGATTTCCGCCGCCGCCACGGCGTCGGAGCCTGGATTGGTCGCCGCCCGGTGCGGTCATGAGCGCGGGGATCATCTCGATCTTCGGCGGTCTTGCCGGGCTGGCGCTCGCGCAAGGCGGCTACGCCGGGCTGAAAGTGGTGGAAAGCATGCGCGACCCGAGGGTCGATGTCGACTGGGACCGGATGCAGCTCGAAAACCAGATCGAGCTGTTCACCGGTTCCGTCTTCGCCGTGCTGCTCGGACTGGGTGGGGTGTTGCTGCTCGCGCGACGACCGGCGGGGCTCACCATGGTGACCATCGGTAGTGGATTGGGGATCTTCGCCTGTCTCGGCCCACTGGCCACGCATTCGTCCGTCTCGTCGAAAGTCATGTTCGTCGGGATGTCGACGGTTTCCGCGCTCATTCTGGTGCTCACGGTGCTTCCCTCGTCCAACCGATGGGTCGCGACGCAACCGAATCCCCAGCTCGCCCCACCGAGCGGCCCACGCCCGGCGGTTCCGCCGTATAACTGACTCCGAACGACGACAAGTAGCGGGGACAGTGTGGAGCAGGTGCGGCCGGAGGGGCCTTCGCGCGCGGTGACGGCGCTGATCGCGGGCTGGCTGGGGGTGCTGGTCGGCGTGGCGGGGATCGTCGTCGGGGTGGCGACCGCGGTGCTGCGGACGCTCGGGCGTCAGATCGATCTCGACTATGTGGGCGCGGGGATCGTCGGCGGGCTCGGCGTGGTGTATCTGCTCGGCGCGGTGCTGTTGTTGCGGCGCCGGATGCTCGGCAGGCGAGTGCTGCTCACCATGGCGGCGGTGATGGCGGGCGCGACGGGGCTGGTCGTGGTGCTGAACGGGGCGAGTCACGGCTGGCGGTTCGGGCCGCTGGACTGCTGGCTCGGGCTCAATGTGGTGATCGTGGCGTTCAGCGTGATCGAGCCGACGCGCCGCTGGACCGCGACGCGATAGCGGCGGACGGGATACGGTCGGACCATGCTCGAGCAGGAGAAGACAACGACTCTCGGTGACGTGACGGCCGTCGTCGCCGTGACCCTCGGCGCGCTCGCCGCCGTCGCGAATCTGCTCGGCGCGGCGTACGTCCTGCGCACCTTCTTCAGCGAGCCGGAGCTGCTCGACGATTCGCTCGTGCTCTTCAGCACCCTCGGCGCGCTGGCCGCCGCGTTCGCCTTCGGCTACGGCGCGCTGCTGCTCGCCCGCCGCGACGACACCGGTCGCTGGGTGCTGATCGTCGCCGCCGCGGCGCAACTCGGCCTCGGGCTGCTCGCCCTGCTCGCCACGCTCATCGGCTACGACTCGGGGTACGGCATCCACTGGTTCGCCGACCAGTCGGTACTGCGTTCGATCTTCGTCGGTCTCGGTGGGGTGCCGGGGGCGGTGACGGCGATCGTCGATCACAACTGGACCGCCGCGGGCACCGCGACCGGTCTCGGCGCGATCGTGCTGCTCATGGCCATCCTGCCGTGGACGGCGGCCTACACGCGCGCACGCCCGAAAGGTCTTGTCGGACCGGTCGTATAGTTTCAGCTGGTCAGCACCAGGGCACACAGCTCATCAGGAGGGGGAAACGATGGGGTATCCGCACGGCCCGCAGGGCTACGACCCGTACGCGGCGCAGGGTTATGCACAACCGGGCTACGCCCCCGACCCCTACGCTCAGCCCTACGGCGCTCAGCCTTATGCCGAATACGGTTACGGCGCACCAGCTTACGGTGCGTATCCGCCTGGCTACGGCCGGCCACGCCCCGGCGGAGGAACGGCGATCACCGCTGCGGTCATCTCACTGCTGCTGTCGCTGATCGCCCTCGGCGGCCTCGGAATCGCCGCGGCCTTCATCTTCGGCACCGAGCCGACCAGCGCCACCGACGAAGCCGGCCGGTCCGAGGTGACCATCGGCCTCGCCATCGGCGCCGTCCCCAGCCTGCTGTGGTTCCTCGGCTCGATCCTGTTGTTCCGCCGCAAGACCGCAGGCCGAGTGCTCCTCATCCTGCTGTCCGTCCTCGCCCTGGCAGGCACCTGGGTCTCGGTCCTCATGGCACTGAGCCAGGCCTCCTCATCGGAGGCCGGCGGCGCGATCGCGGGCGCCCTCGTGATCTCGTTCTTCCCCCTCATCATCCTCATCCTGACCGCAGCCCCCTCGACGGGCCGCTGGATCCGCGCCGGCCGCCCGACCGCATATCCCCACTACTGACGCTCGCATCCCGCCCCGGAACAGCGACTCACACCCGAGAGTGCCGTACACATCGCCGTCGGTTCGGCGCCAGCCGGGTAGTGGCTGATAAAAGCACAGGTCAGGAGTCGGTCATGGACTCCGCCGGGACAATCGGCGGTCTTCCGATACGCTGGGCACCCGTGACCGCCGCATCGTCCCCGGGTAACTCCGTCAACGCAGATTCCGCCAGCCAGGCAAACCAGTACGACCTGATCGTGGTCGGGTCCGGCTTCTTCGGCCTGACCGTGGCCGAGCGGGCCGCGAACGTGCTGGGTAAGCGGGTGCTGGTGATCGACCGCCGCTACCACCTGGGTGGCAACGCCTACTCCGAGCCCGATCCGGAAACCGGAATCGAGATTCACAAGTACGGCGCGCACCTGTTCCACACCTCGAACAAGAAGGTGTGGGACTACGTCACCCAGTTCACCGAGTTCACCGGCTACCAGCATCGCGTGTTCGCCATGCACAAGGGCCAGGCCTACCAGTTCCCGATGGGGCTGGGTCTGATCTCGCAGTTCTTCGGCCGCTACTTCACCCCCGAAGAGGCCAAGAAGCTGATCGCCGAACAGGCCGCCGAGGTGAAGACCGCCGACGCGCAGAACCTCGAGGAGAAGGCGATCTCGCTGATCGGGCGCCCGCTCTACGAGGCGTTCGTGCGCGACTACACCGCCAAGCAGTGGCAGACCGACCCGAAGGAACTGCCCGCGGGCAACATCACCCGCCTGCCGGTGCGCTACACCTTCGACAACCGCTACTTCAACGACACCTACGAGGGCTTGCCCAAGGAGGGGTACACGAAGTGGCTGGAGAACATGGCCGCCTCCGAGCTCATCGACGTGCGCCTCAACACCGACTGGTTCGACGTGCGTGACGAGATCACCGCCGCCAACCCCGACGCCCCCGTCGTCTACACCGGTCCGCTGGACCTGTACTTCGACTACGCCGAAGGCGAACTGGGCTGGCGCACCATCGATTTCGAGACCGAGGTGCTCGAGCAGGGTGACTACCAGGGCACCAGCGTCATGAACTACAACGACGCCGACGTCCCGTTCACCCGCATCATCGAGCCGCGCCACTTCCACCCGGAGCGCGACTACCCGACCGACAAGACGGTCATCATGCGCGAGTTCTCGCGCTTCGCCCAGACCGGCGACGAACCGTACTACCCGATCAACACCCCGGAGGATCGCGCCAAGCTGCTCGCCTACCGCGAGCGCGCCAAGCGCGAAACCGCCGAGAAGAAGGTGCTTTTCGGTGGCCGTCTGGGCACCTATCAGTACCTGGACATGCACATGGCGATCGGTTCGGCGCTGAGCATGTTCGAGAACGTGCTCCGTCCGCACCTCGAGTCGGGCGCGCCCCTGGTGGACGAGGCATGAGCGCGCAACCGATGCTCGAAGACGTGACCACCGAGACCCGCGCCAAGTCGCTGCTGCAACGCGTCATCCTGCCGCGCCCGGGCGAACCGCTGGACGTGCGGACCCTCTACCTGGAGGAATCCACCACCAACGCCCGCCGCGCGCACGCCACCAGCCGCACCGCGCTCTCGATCGGCGCGGAGTCGGAGGTGTCGTTCTGCACCTATTTCAACGCGCTGCCCGCCAGCTACTGGCGTCGGTGGAGCGTGCTGAAGTCGGTGGTGCTCCGGCTGGAGCTGGCCGGGCACGGTCGCGTCGACGTGTACCGCTCCAAGGCGGACGGTTCGCGAATCCACGTGCAGGGCAAGGAGTTCGCCGTTCCGCAGGGTGCGGATTCGGTGTCGGTGGAGTTCGAGACCGACCTGGGCCCGTTCGAGGACGGCGGCTGGATCTGGTTCGACATCACCACGGACACGGCGGTCACCCTGCTCGCGGGCGGCTGGTACGCGCCGCAGGAGGCGCCGGGCACCGGCAGCATCGCCGTCGGCATGCCCACCTTCAACCGGCCGACCGACCTGGTGAAGACCTTGGCCGCCCTCGGCTCGGACCCGCTGGTGCTCGGCAATGTCGCCGCGGTGATCGTGGCCGACCAAGGCAACCGCAAGGTCGTCGACGAGCCGGGCTTCACCGAGGCCGCCGCGACGCTGGGCGACCGGCTCAGCATCCACGACCAGCCCAACCTCGGCGGGTCCGGCGGCTACAGCCGCGTCATGTACGAGGCGCTCAAGACCGACGCCGAGTTCATCGTCTACATGGACGACGACATCGAGATCGAGCCCGACTCGATCCTGCGCGCGCTGGCGTTCTCCCGGTTCGCCAAGTCGCCGCTGCTGGTCGGCGGGCAGATGCTGAACCTGCAGGAACGCTCGCACCTGCACAGCATGGGTGAGGTCGTCGATCGCGGGATCTTCATGTGGTCCTCGGCGCCGAACGTCGAGTACGACCACGACTTCTCGAAGTACCCGCTCAAGGACCGCGACAACTCCAAGCTGCTGCACCGGCGCATCGACGTCGACTTCAACGGCTGGTGGACCTGCGTGATCCCGCGCAAGGTCGCCGAGCAGATCGGGCAGCCGCTGCCGCTGTTCCTCAAGTGGGACGACGTCGAATACGGTCTGCGCGCGCGTGAGGCCGGGTATTCCACGGTGACTCTCCCCGGTGCGGCCGTGTGGCACATGGCCTGGTCCGACAAGGACGACGCCATCGACTGGCAGGCCTACTTCCACCTGCGCAACCGCCTGGTCGTCGCCTCGCTGCACCTGCCGGGCGACGGCAAGCCGATGATCGTGAACACGGTGAAGGCCACCCTCAAGCACCTGCTGTGCCTCGAGTACTCCACGGTCGCCATCCAGAACGAGGCGATCCGCGACTTCCTCGCCGGGCCGGAAGGTCTGTTCGACCTGCTGCCGAGCGCGCTGGGCAAGATCCACGCGATGCGCAAGGAGTACCCGGACGCCGTCGTGGTTCCGTCGTCGACCGAACTGCCGCTGGCCAGCCGCCACGGTGTCGGCGCCGTCGGTGAGCCGGGCAACCCCATCGCCAAGGTGGCGCGCCTGGCCAAGGGCGTGGTGCACAACTTCCGCAAGGCCGACCCGGCCGCCCACGAGACACCGCAGCTCAACGTGCCGACGCTGGACGCGCGCTGGTTCCTGCTCTCACAGGTCGACGGCGTGACCGTGACGACCGCCGACGGCCGTGGCGTGGTGTACCGCAAGCGCGACCCGCGCAAGGCGGCGGAGCTGCTCAAAGAAGCTCTGCGCCTGCGCAAAGAGCTCACCGCCCGCTTCCCGGAGATGCAGCAGCGCTACCGGGCCGCGCACGCCGAGCTGACGAGCACGGCGGCGTGGGAGAAGACCTTCGGCCTGAACGGAACGAGCAAGTGAACGCGATCAACCCGGAACTGGAACTCCTCGACGAGGGCTGTGGCGGCGACTGCGCGTGCAGTGGAGAGTACGTGGAGGTGCCCGTCGAGGTCGCGATCCTCAACGCGGTGCAGGGCACCATCGGCACCAACCCGGCCGTCGTGTCGGCCGCGCGGGCGATGTCGCACTTCGGTGAGCACGCGCTCGGCTGGGTCGGCATCGCGGCGGCGGGCTGGCTGGTCGACAAGCCGCGCCGCCGTCAGTGGGCGGGCGTGGCCGTCGGCGCGGTCGGGGCGCACGCGGCGTCGATCGTCATCAAGCGCATCGTCCGCCGTCCGCGCCCGAACGATCCGTCGGTGCAGGTCAACGTGTCTACGCCGAGCAAGCTGAGCTTCCCGTCCTCGCACGCCACCTCCACGACGGCGGCGGCGGTGTTGCTCGGCAGGCTCACCGGGCTACCCTTGCCTGCGGTGCTCGTGCCACCGATGCTGTTGTCCCGGGTCGTGCTCGGGGTGCATTACCCTTCCGATGTGCTCGCCGGTTCCGCACTGGGGGCCGCGTCGGCCGCCGCCGTGCTCGCCGCCGAAAAGAGACGCCGCCCGTGACCGCTACCGAAAGAACTCTGGCTGAGATGAGCGAAGAACCGTCCGCCGCCGTCCTGGACGAGGCTGCTGTGAAGGGCCCGCCGAAGACCCTGGCCGGCGGGCTCGTCAAGGCCGTTCGCCCACGTCAGTGGGTCAAGAACGTGCTCGTGCTCGCCGCGCCGCTCGCCGCGGGCCCCGAAGCCGTCAGCGACCTGGGGATCCTCGCGCACGTGGCGATCGCGTTCGTCGTGTTCTGCATGGCCGCCTCGGGCATCTACCTGGTCAACGACTCGCTCGATGTCGAGGCCGACCGCGCCCACCCGACGAAGCGGTTCCGGCCGATCGCGGCGGGCGTCGTTCCTGTCAACCTGGCTTACGCGCTGGCCGCCGTGCTGCTGGTCGGTTCGATCGCCGGTTCGTTCCTCGCGTCGTGGCATCTCGCCGTGGTGATGGCCGTGTACATCGGCATCCAGCTGGCGTACTGCCTGGGGCTCAAGCACCAGGCCGTGCTCGACATCTGCATCGTCTCCTCGGGCTTCCTGCTGCGCGCCATCGCCGGTGGCGCGGCCGCGGATATCGAACTGTCGCAATGGTTCCTGCTGATCATGGCGTTCGGTTCGCTGTTCATGGCGGCGGGCAAGCGCTACGCCGAACTGCAGATCGCGCTCGACACGGGCGCCAAGATCCGCAAGTCGCTGCAGTACTACACCCCCACCTACCTGCGCTTCGTCTGGACGCTCGCGGCCACCGCGCTCGTGGTGTTCTACGGACTGTGGGCGTTCCAGCAGGGTGAGGCCCGTGACACCCAGTGGTACGCGATCTCGATGGTGCCGTTTACCATCGCAGTCCTGCGTTACGCGGTCGACGTCGATGGTGGCGAGGCCGGTGAACCCGAAGAGATCGCGCTGGGGGACCGCATCCTGCAGTTCCTCGCTATTGCCTGGATCGGAGCGGTAGGTGTCGCTGTCTATCTCACCTGACGAGATCGTGGTAGCGGAGCGGGAATCATCTGAAGACGAACGGCTGGGCAGCGCCGAACAGGCGCGCCCGGCCGCGCGTTTCGCAGCCGCGTCCCGGGCCACATTCGTCGGTGGGGTCGTGCTCACCGCCGCGCTGTTCGCGATCGGTGCCTGGCAGCGGCGCTGGATCGCCGACGACGGGCTCATCGTCCTTCGCACAGTGCGCAACCTGCTCGCGGGCAACGGCCCGGTCTTCAACATGGACGAGCGGGTCGAAACCAATACCAGCACCGCCTGGACCTACATCGTCTGGTTCTTCAGCTGGGTCACCCAGGCCAGGCTCGAATACGTGGTGCTCGGTGTCGCGCTCGTCGTCTCGGTGCTCGCGATGGTGTTCGCCATGCTCGGCACCGCGCGGCTGTGGGGCGGAAGCACCGGTCAGCTGCTGATCCCGGCGGGTGTACTCGTCTACATCGCGCTGCCGCCCGCCCGCGACTACGCCACCTCCGGGCTGGAGAGCGGCCTGGTCATCTGCTGGGTCGGGCTGCTGTGGTGGCTGATGATCCGCTGGAGCCAGGCCGCGGTCGTGCGGGTTCCGGGGCTGCTCGGGCTGGTTTTCCTTGCCGGTCTCGCACCACTCGTCCGGCCCGAAGCCGCCCTGATCGGGGCGCTCGCGCTCGGCATGATCTTCCTCGCGCCGATGCCGCAGTTCCGGTTCGGGCCGGTGGTGCTGCGCGCGTTGATCGTTCTCGTCGCCGGGCTGGTCCCGGTCGCCTACCAGATCTGGCGGATGGGCTACTACGGCCTGCCCTATCCGAACACCGCCGTCGCCAAGGACGCGGGCGGTGCCAAGTGGGGGCAGGGTCTGAAGTACCTGGCCGATCTGGTCGGGCCCTACTACTTGTGGATCCCGCTGCTCGTCCTGCTGGTCGCGGGCGTGCTCGCCGCCATGGCGCACGGGTTCCGGGTGAAGCCCACCTGGTCGATCGCCGCGATTCGCTCGTGGTTCCGTTCGCCGAGCGCGGTCGTGGTGATGGTGCTGCTCAGCGGCGTGCTGCTCACCGTGTACGCGGTGCGCGTCGGCGGTGACTTCATGCACGGCCGGATGCTGCTCACCCAGTTGTTCCTGCTGCTGCTCCCGGTGGCTGTCGTCCCCATCCCGGTGCGCGCGTTCGCGGCACGGGACTGGTCGTTCGCGGTGCTGCTCGTCGCGCTGCTCGGCACGGCGGGCTGGTCGCTGTACGCGGCGAGCACCACCGCCATCACCACCGGAACCAAGATCAGCGCCTCGGGCATCGTCGACGAGCGCGTGTACTACGTGCTCAACACCGGTCACGACCATCCGATCCGCGCCGAGGACTACCTCGACTACCCGCGCATGCGGGCGATGGTGAACGACATCGCGAACAACCCCAACGGCGGCCTGCTGCTGAACTCGCCGTCGTTCACCTTCTGGTACCTCGACCCGCCGCCGCAGCCCATCCCCGAGGGCGGCGCCGGGCATACCGTGTACTTCCTCAACCTCGGCATGACCAGCATGAACGTGCCGCTGAGCGTGCGCGTGATCGACCCGATGGGCCTGGCGTACCCGCTGGCCGCGCATTCGGACCGGCTCGTCGACGGCCGCATCGGCCACGACAAGAGCCTGTACCCCGACTGGGTGGTCGTCGATTCGGGCATGGTCGACATCCATCCGTGGATGCCGTGGTTCATGGACGAGAAGTGGGTGACCCAGGCACGCACCGCCATGTCGTGCCCCGAAACGCAGGCCCTGATGATCTCCGTGCGTGACCCCCTCACCTTCGATCGGTTCAAGCACAACCTCCGCAATGCGATGACCTTCGCGAAGTACCGCATCGACCGCGTCCCGAAGTACGAGATCCAGCGGTGTGGGTTGGTCAACCCCTACCCCGAGCCACAGCGCTGAATCGATCACATAATTACTTTTTGGTAACGCCAGGCTATCGATGTAGCGATAGGGTCAACGAGGAACTTCCGTCGGCGCACTGGTGTGCCGGATGTCAGTCGGCGGTCATTGCAACCGCGGTTCCGCGTGAACCGCACGAGGAAAGGCCCAACACAGAATGCGTGGCGGACGTCTGAGAACCAGGGGAGCCGGCTGGCTCAAGCGGTCGGTGCTGGTTTCGTTGGCGATCGTGCTGCCGCTCGGGGCGTCGGTGGCAGGTCCCACCGGCACCGCGACGGCGGCATTCGATCCCAGTGGTTTCGATTTCTGGGTCGACTCCGAAATGGGCCCGATCAAGTCGCGGATCTTCCGCGCGGCCGACGGCAACACCAACCGGGTCGTGTACGCGCTCGACGGCATGCGGGCCCAGGACGACCTCAGCGGCTGGGAGAAGGACACCAACGTCGCCCGCGCGCTGATGGACGCCAACATCAACGTCGTGATGCCCGTCGGCGGCCAGTCCAGCTTCTATGCCGACTGGAACGCGCCGAGCAACTTCTTCGGCCTCGACGCCGGTTCGGGCGGTAGCTCCACCGGTTCGGCGGCCACCGGCTCGTCGATGACCGGTTCGTCGATCGCTCCGGCCCAGGTGGCGGGCAAAAAGAACACTTACAAGTGGGAAACCTTCCTGACCACGCATCTGCGTAACGCGCTGTCGAGCAGGCTCGGTTTCAACCCCAACAATAACGGTGTCTTCGGTCTGTCGATGGGTGGCTCGGCCGCCCTGACCCTGGCCGCCTACCACCCCGACCAGTTCAGTTACGCCGGTTCGTTCTCCGGCTACCTGAACATCTCCGCGCCCGGTATGCGTGAGGCCATGCGCACCGCCATGATCTCCGCGGGCGCCTTCAACATCGACGCGATGGCGCCGCCGTGGGGCCCGCAGTGGCTGCGCATGGACCCGTTTGTCTTCGCGCCGCGCCTCGTCGCCAACGGCACCCGCGTCTGGGTCTCGGCGGCCAGCGGTATCCCCGGCGCGGGCGATGTGTCCAACCCGATGGAAATCGTGCAGGGCGTTCCGCTCGAGCTGCTCGCGATGGTGAACAGCCGCGCGTTCCAGGTCCGCATGGCGACCCTCGGCGGCGGCAACGCCACCTTCGACTTCCCGATCACCGGCGTGCACAACTGGCGCAACTGGGAAGCGGAAGTCCACCGCATGATCCCCGACCTTTCGGCCAATATCGGCTGAGTCGGCTGGTTTCACGCGAAACCGCCCGGGTGCATTCGCACCCGGGCGGTTTTGTGTTTTCGCGTCACGATCCGAGGCAAAGACGGTGACGAATCATGTGCGACAGATCACCGAGAGTTGTGTTGCGGGTCACTTTCCAGCAACATGTAAGCGTTCGTGAAGCGTTTGATACTCAGTGAGCATGCGTCGAGGTTGAATCGTCCGTTTTGCCCTGGTTCGATCACATTTCGGCGCCCGATGAGGAATCCGACTGCGTAGCTCGGGGTTTGCGCTATCGGTCTGCCGAGAAAGGTCTAGTCGAATGCGAACACTGCGCCGCGAGCGTGGACCCGTGAAGACCGCAACCCGCGGATCGTGGGTGCGGCGATGGGCCGCGGGCGTATCCATGGCTCTGCTCGTCCCGCTCGCCACGGCCGTCGGCGGTACCGCCGCGCCGGCCGCCGCGGGCTTCAACCCGGCCGCGTTCGACTTCTGGGTCGATTCCGGCATGGGCCCGGTGAAGACGCGCATTCTGCGCGCGGCCAACGGCAACACCAATCGAGTGGTCTATGTCCTCGACGGCATGCGTGCCCCCGAGCATCTCAACGGCTGGGAAATCGAGACCGATATCCCCAACGCGCTCGCGCGGGCAGATATCAACGTGGTGATGCCGGTCGGTGGAATGTCGAGTTTCTACGCCGACTGGAATTCCCCGAGCAGCTTCTTCGGTGTGCCCGGCACCGGTCCCGCCACCGGTTCCGGCGGGATCGACGCGTTCGCAGGCGGACCGGGCAAGAGCTACCGGTACCAGTGGGAAACCTTCCTCACCAGGGAACTGCCCAACGCGCTCGGCGACCGGCTCGGCTTCAGCCGCACCCGCAACGGCGTGTTCGGTCTGTCGATGGGTGGTTCGGCGGCGCTCACCCTCGCCGCCTACCACCCCGACCAGTTCTCCTTCGCAGGCGCCTACTCGGGTTACCTGAACATCTCCGCGCCCGGTATGCGTGAGGCCATCCGCCTCGGCATGATCGACGCGGGCGGCTACAACGTGGACTCCATGGCCCCGCCGTGGGGCCCACAGTGGCTGCGGATGGACCCGTTCGTGTTCGCCCCCAACCTGGTCCGCAACAACACCCGCCTGTGGATAGCGGCGGGCTCAGGCTTGCCGACCAGTTCCGACGGGCCGAACATCAATACCGTCAACGGAATGGCGCTGGAAGCGCTGGCACTGGCGAACACTCGCGCCTTCGAAGTCCGCATGGCCACCCTCGGCGCGCGCAACGTCACCTACTCGTTCCCGCCCTTCGGCATCCACGCCTGGAACACCTGGAACGACGAGGCCCTGCGCATGATCCCGGACCTGTCGAACAATATCGGCTGACAAAACATGAACCGGCGCCGAATATTTCGGCGCCGGTTCTGTGTCTGCAGCACCCGGTTTGCGGGCCGAATGTTCCTGCCCTTGCAAGTAATTCGCCAGTCGAATATCCTCCAGCGAGCGTAAGTGTGACCAGATCGTTGTTTCATCTCTTCTGACGACCGGAGTGTCGGGATCCGGTTGTCGGCACCGACGTGTCTGGCATGCCATAACAGCAGAAAGAGAGCGGAATTCACATGCGTTTCGGCAAGGCCGTCGCGCCGAAGGGTGACCAGCCGGGTACCTCCCGGGGCACAGCACCTCGTGGTTGGCGTAATCGAATTCTAGCTGTCGGCGCAGCAGCCCTCGTGCTGCCGATCGCCGCGGGTGCGGCGGCCCCGACTGCGTTCGCCGCGCCGGTTCCGGGTGTCGCACTGCGTGCGCCCGCAGGTGGCTACGAAGAACTGATGGTCCCGTCGAAGATGGGTCCGGTGAAGGTCCAGGTCCAGTGGGCCCGCAATGGCGGCAATGCCGCGTTGTACCTGCTCGACGGTCTGCGCGCCCGCGACGACCGCAACGCCTGGTCCTTCGAGACCAACGCGATGCAGCAGTTCGCCAACGACAACGTCACCCTGGTGATGCCGGTCGGTGGCCAGTCCAGCTGGTACGCCGACTGGACCGCCGCGTCCAACACCAACGGTCAGAAGACCACCTACAAGTGGGAAACCTTCCTCACCGAAGAGCTCCCCGCCTTCCTCGAGGGCTACGGCGTTTCCCGCCACAACAACGCGGTGCTCGGCCTGTCGATGTCGGGTCCGGCCGCGCTGCGGCTGGCCGCCCTGCACCGCGACCAGTTCAAGCACGCTTCCTCGCTGTCGGGCCCGCTGAACTGGGGTGCCCCCGGCATGCGTGAGGCCATCCGCGTGATGATGCTCGACGCGGGCCGCTTCAACGTCGACTCCATGGCCGCTCCGTGGAGCCCGGCGTGGCTGCGGATGGACCCGATGGTGTTCGCGCCGGAGCTGCGTGGTCTGCCGATGTTCATCTCCTCGGCCAACGGCCTGCCCGGTCAGCACGATCGTCCGGCCGGTCTGGGCGGGGTGTACAACACCGCCAACGCGATGGGCATCGAGGCCATCTCGTTCGTGAGCACCCTGGCGTTCCAGCGTCGTCTGGCCAGCCTCGGCATCCCGGCCACCTTCGACTTCCCGGCCACCGGTACCCACTCGTGGAAGTACTGGGAAGACCAGCTGTGGAAGGCTCGCCCGCAGATCCTCGGCGCGCTCGGTGCCTGAGTAGTTTCCGCACAGCAACGCTGAGAAGACCGGCTCACCCGCAGGGTGGGCCGGTCTTTTTGCTGTGCGGGCGCTTCGCGTGTCTTCCCCGGTTATCGGCCGGTACTGCGGTACAACGTGACGGAGGCTGTGTCCCAGGGTGGGGATAGGAGGTCGCGCGTGTTGCAGAAACATCGTCTCCGGGCGCCGATTCGGCGGATCCTCGGAATCGCGGCCATGACCGCCGCCCTGCTCGGTCCCGCGCTCGCCGTTCCCACGCCCGCACAGGCCGCGGTGGCGTCGGTGCAACGGGTGGAGTGGCTGACGGACCGACGGGTGGCCTTGACGGTCTTCTCGCCCGCCATGAACACCCCCATCCAGGTGCAGATGCTGCTGGCCCGCGACTGGCACGCCCGCCCCGACGCCGCGTTCCCGATGATGCTGATGCTCGACGGCCTGCGCGCCCAGGACGACGAGAACGGCTGGACCAAAGACGCCGACGCCGAAGGCTTCTACGCCGACAAGAACGTGAACGTGGTGCTGCCGGTAGGCGGTCAGTCCAGCTTCTACTCCGATTGGCTCGAGCCCAACAACGGCCGTGTGTACAAGTGGGAGACCTTCCTCACCAAGGAACTTCCGCCGGTGCTCGAACGTGACTGGCGCACGACGGATGTGCGTGGCGTCCAGGGGCTTTCGATGGGCGGCACGGCCGCGATGAACCTGGCGGGCCGCAATCCCGGCCTGATGAAATACGTGGCCTCGTACTCGGGCCTGCTCACCACGACGACGCTCGGTATGCCGCAGGCGATCGAATTCGCGGTCCGCGACGCGGGCGGGTTCGAGTCGTCGGCCATGTGGGGTCCGCCCGGCAGCCCCGAGTGGGCCGCTCACGACCCGTATCTGCTCGCGGAGAAGCTCAAAGGCGTGAGCATGTACGTCTCGAGCGGCAGCGGGCTGGCGGGCAGCCATGATCAGGCGGGCGAGATCCCGCTGCTGAGCGAGAACTGGGCGGGCACCGGACTGGAGATCCTCTCGCGTCTGTCGACGCAGAATTTCGTGACCAAGCTGGAGAAGCTCGCGATCCCCGTGCAGGCGAATTACCGTCCGGCGGGCACGCATTCGTGGCCGTACTGGGATTTCGAGATGCGTCAGTCGTGGCCGCAAGCAGCGGCCGCGCTCGGCACGGAGCCCGGTGGGGTGCAGTGCGCGGCGGGCGGTGCGATCGGTTCGGTTGTGCAGGTGGCGAATTGGCTCGGCGGGTGCGTCACGGGGGAGTACGCGGCGGGCGCCGGGGTGGTGCAGGACTTCATGAACGGCCGGGTGTTCCATTCGGCCGCGACCGGTACCCACGCCGTCGGCGGTCGGATCGGCGGCACGTATGCCGGAATCGGCGGTGCCGCTTCGCCGTTGGGGCTGCCGACCGGCGACGAGCACGGCCTGCCCGACGGGCGCGGCCGCATGCAGACCTTCGAGGGCGGCTCGATCTACTGGACGCCGCAGACCGGCGCGCAGGTGGTGCGCGGCGCCTTCCTCGAGGAATGGGGCAGGCAGGGTTTCGAAGGTGGACCCGCGGGCTACCCGTTGGCCGCCGAAGCGCGTACGCCGAGCCGCGACGGCGCGGTGCAGGCCTTCGAGCACGGCACCATGTTCCACAGCGCCGCCACCGGCGCGCACCGCGTGGAGGGTTTCATCCTCGACAAGTACGCCCAGCTCGGATTCGAGAACAGCCCGCTCGGGTTCCCCGTGTCGGGTGAACTGCCGCTGAAGGACTTCGGCCGGGCCACCCGGTTCGAGGGCGGCACCATCTACTGGAGTCCGCTCTCGGGTGCCTTCGCCGTGCGACCGGGCCCGCTGGCCGACGCCTGGGCCGCACAGGGCTTCGAGAACGGCCGTTTGGGGTATCCGGTGAGCGACGAGTTCACCGTTCCGGGTGGTGTGCAGCAGAACTTTCAGACCGGGTTCATCGTGGTGCGCGACGGCAAATCCGAAGTGCACGGTGTGTGAGCTCGGGCTGAGAACTCGCTGAGGTTCGTGCCGGGGCGCCCGGACCACCCGTGTGTCCGGCTAGCCTTGGCAGCGACCGCTCCCCTGACTAACGATCGAGGAAAGACATCTTCATGCATCGGATCCCTGGCAAGGTAGCCGGATCGGTCGCGGCCCTCGCGGCCGTCGCCCTGCTGTCCGCCTGCGGCGACAACGACTCGACCGCCTCGCAGACACCGACCCTTTCGTCGAGTGCGAGCGCCGCCGCGTCGGCGACCACGCAGGCTCCCGCCACCTCGGCGGCCGAGGACACCACCTCGGCGGCGCCGGAGTCCGAGACCTCGGCACCCGAGCAGCCGCTGGTCGCGCCGACCGTCGAGGAGACCCCGGCCACCGGCAAGGACAAGGCGTTCCTCGACGAGCTCGGCAAGAACGGCATCCATCCGGCCGACCAGACCAGCGCGATCACCGCGGCCACCTACATCTGCTCGGCGAAGAGCACCGGCGCGAGTGACGCCGACATCGCCACCTTCGTCGCCGCGATGGCGGGCACCGACGCCGCGTTCGACCCGGCCAAGATGGACGTCAACAAGGCCGCCGAGATCTACATCGCGGCCGCGAACGCCACCTACTGCTGATGAATCCCCGACCGACGCGACGTACCCGCAGGTTCTGGCCTGCGGGGTGTCTGACGGTACTCGCGCTGCTCGTCCTGGCGATCATCGTCATCGTGCTGTTGTGGTACCTGCTCGCGGGCCGGTTGCGTGAGCCGGGGCCGACGCCGCCCGGGCCCCCGCCACCGACGTCGCAGTCGGCGGACTGTCCCGATGTGATGTTGCTGTCGATTCCCGGTACCTGGGAGTCGGCGAGCAATGACGACCCGTACAACCCGACGGCCAATCCGATCTCGCTGATGCTCAGCATCACCAATCCGCTGCGCGCCCAGTTCCCGGAGAACCGGCTAGAGGTGTACACCGTGCCCTACGTGGCACAGTTCTCGAACCCCATCGCCATCCCGCCGGACGGTCAGGCCTCGTACAACAACAGCCGCACCGAGGGCACCGCGCGGGCCACCGACATCCTGGCCCAGCGTCACCAGCAGTGTCCGCTCACCACCTACGTGATCGCCGGGTTCTCCCAGGGCGCGGTCATCGCCGGTGACGTGGCCGCCCAGATCGGCGCGGGCAACGGCCCGATTCCCGCCGACCGGGTACTCGGCGTCACCGTGATCGCCGACGGCCGCCGCACCGCGAACACCGGCCCCGGCCAGCCGACCGAGATCGGCGACCCGCCGCCTGCGGGCGAGGGTGCCGAAGTCGCGTTACGGGGGGTGAACGTGCCGGGAATCACGATGACCGGCCCGCGTGAGGGTGGTTTCGGCGAGCTGGCACCGAAGGTGTTCTCCATCTGCGCCCCCGGCGACATGATCTGCGACGCGCCGCGCGAGGCGCTCAATCCGGTGAACGCGCTGGGCAGTCTCGCGGCGCTGATCCGGTCGGCGGGCAACCCGGTGCATGCGCTCTACGCGAGCAATACCGTCGACGGACAGGGCACCACGGCCACCCAGTGGACGGTGAACTGGGCGAGCGAGCTCATCCAGAACGCCCCCCATCCACCGCATTCCTGAGTTTCGCAAGACGAGGTTGTCACAGTCACAGGGCCGCCATGTTTGGCGTGGTTCATGCCTCGCTGTGACATCCGCAGTACTGTTCGCTCGCACGCTGTAAAGTGCGCTGGTGATTGCGCCCGAACACACCGGAGAGCCAGGAGCGAAGAGTTCATGACCGAAGCTGGGGCACCCGTCGGTGAGTTGACCGCGCTGGGTACGCCGCTGCGTCCGTTCCGTTTCGCCGCGGCGGGCGAGGGCAACAAGCAGGAGGGTGGCGCGCGCAAGTTCGTCCAGACGGCACAGGAAGCCGAGGAGATGGGTTACGACACGTTCGTCGTGCCCGATCACCTGGGTGACCAGATCGGCCCGATCGCCGCGCTGGGCGCACTCACGCAGGCCACGAGCAAGATCCGGCTCGGCACCTCGGTGCTTGCCAACGGATTCCGCCATCCCGTCGTGCTCGCCAAGGACCTGGCGACCATCGACGTGCTGTCCAAGGGCAGGCTGGAAGTCGGCGTCGGCGCGGGCTGGATCAAGGAAGAGTTCGAGAACGCGGGCATCCCGTACGAGCGTCCGGGCGTGCGCCTGGAGAAGCTCGACGAGTCGCTGACGATTCTCGACACGCTGCTGCGCGGCCAGGAATGCAACTTCGAGGGCAAGCACTACCAGGTGCGCGGCATCAAGGGCACGCCGCGCCCGAGGCAGGGCCCGCGTCCGCCGCTGTGTACCGGTGGTGGCGGCCCGAAGATGCTCGCCCTGGCGGCCAAGCACGCCGATATCGTCTCGGTGGTGCCGCAGACGACCAAGAACGGCAAGGGCCTGCTCTCGGGCATCACGCTCGAGAAGACGATCGAGAAGGTCAACATCGTCAAGGCCGCTGCCGGTGACCGGTTCGCCGACATCGAACTGAACTGGGCCATCACCGCCATCGTCATCACCGACGACCGGGAGAAGACCGCCGAGATGGCGCTGCGCGCGATCGATCGTGGCCTGCACCCGGACCTCGAGGTCGACGTGGAACTGTCGGTGGAAGATATTCTGAACTCGCCCTACGTCGCGATCGGCACGTTCGAGGAAATCGCCGAACAGATCAAGCGTGTGCGCGAACTCACGTCGATGTCGTATGTCGGCATCTTCCCCACCCAGATGGACGCGTTCGCGCCTGTCATTCCGCTGCTGCGGGAGGACTGAGCGGGGGTTCTCTGTAACATGACTCTGGTTTGAGAACATCTAGCCGATAGCGGTCTACCGCGCAGACCGCTCGAAAATCCGCAGGTTGTCAGGATGCACGCTCCGGCGTGCTCCGGGGGCCGGTGGCGATAGCGAGTCGTGGCCGCACCGGCGTCAACGTCGAAATGCGTTGGACGAATTCACCGGTGACTCGGCCTCGGAGGAGAAGAAGGAATGGAAGAGACTTTCGACGACTACCTGGACGAGACCGGGAACATCGTTATTCCCGAGGGTCGGACCCTGGTCGATCACGTCGAGAAGCACACCCGTAACGATGCGAACACGCTCGCGTACCGCTACATCGACTATTCGCGGGAACGCGACGGCGAGGTGCACGAGCTGACCTGGCAGGAGTTCGGAGTTCGGCTGCGCGCGGTGGCCGCTCGCCTGCAACAGGTGACCAACCCGGGCGACCGGGTCGCGATCCTCGCGCCGCAGGGCCTGGACTACGTGATCTCCTTCTTCGCCGCGATCTACGCGGGCACCATCTCGGTGCCGCTGTTCGATCCCGACGAGCCCGGCCACACCGACCGGCTGCACGCCGTGCTCGGCGACTGCGAGCCCTCGGCGATCCTCACCGCTACCTCCTCGGCGGCAGGCGTGCGCCAGTTCTTCCGTTCGCTGCCCGCCGCTCAGCGCCCGCGCATCATCGCCGTCGACGCGATCCCCGACACCCTCGGTGACTCGTGGGTCCGGCCGGACACCGCGATCGACGACATCGCCTACCTGCAGTACACCTCGGGTTCCACCCGCACCCCCGCCGGCGTGGAGATCACGCACCGCGCGGTCGGGACGAACCTGCTGCAGATGATCAAGTCGCTGAACATGAACGAGAACTCGCGCGGCGTCACCTGGCTGCCGCTGTTCCACGACATGGGCCTGCTGACCGTGATCCTGCCCGCCGTCGGTGGCAAGTTCATCACCATCATGTCGCCGAGCGCGTTCGTGCGCCGCCCGTCGCGCTGGATCAACGAGCTGGCCGCCGTCTCCGACGGTGCCGGCACGTTCGCGGCCGCGCCGAACTTCGCGTTCGAGCACGCCGCCGCGCGTGGGGTGCCGAAGGCGGGCGAGTCGCTGGACCTGTCGAACGTGATCGGCCTGATCAACGGGTCCGAGCCGGTGACCGTGTCCTCGATGAAGAAGTTCAACGAGGCGTTCGCGCCGTTCGGTCTGCCCAAGACGGCCATCAAGCCCTGCTACGGCATGGCGGAGGCGACGCTGTTCGTCTCGGCGACCAAGTCCGAGGACGAGGCCAAGTACATCTACGTCGACCGCGACGAGCTGAACGCGGGCCGGATGGTTCGGGTCGAGCCGACCGCGCCGAACGCCATCGCGCAGGTCTCCTGCGGTTACGTCGGGTTGTCGCAGTGGGCCGCGATCATCGACCCGGAGTCGATCGACGATCCCAAGGGCGGCCGTGAGCTGCCCGACGGCCGGGTCGGTGAGATCTGGCTGCACGGCAAGAACATGGGCATCGGCTACTGGGGTCGCCCCGACGAGTCGGCCAAGACGTTCCGCAACAAGATCGCCGAAGCGCAGCCGGGTGGGCACACCGAGGGCACCGAGCCCGGTGCCGACTGGATGCGCACCGGCGACTACGGCGTGTACTTCGAGGGTGAGCTGTACATCACCGGTCGCGTGAAGGACCTGGTGATCGTCGACGGGCGCAACCACTACCCGCAGGACCTCGAGTACTCCGCCCAGGAGGCCTCGACGGCGCTGCGCCCCGGTTTCGTCGCCGCCTTCGCGGTGCCCGCCAACCAGCTGCCCGCCGAGGTCTTCGCCGCCGACAGCCACTCGGGCCTGAAGTTCGACGCCGACGACGCCTCCGAGCAGCTGGTGATCGTGGCCGAACGCGGTCCCGGCGCCGGCAAGGCCGACCCGGGCCCGATCGCCGACGCCGTTCGCGCGGCGATCTCGCAGCGCCACGGCGTCACCGCGCGTGACGTGCTGCTCGTGCCCGCGGGTTCCATTCCGCGTACGTCCAGCGGCAAGATCGCCCGGCGCGCCTGCAAGGCCGCCTACCTCGAGGGAACGCTGCGCGGTGGTTACACCCAGCAGGCTTTCCCCGATGCACCGGAAGAGTAATCGGCCGACCGGCTCGGAGCTGACGCCCGGTGCGACCACACCGGGCGTCAATCCACGGCGCGCCCTGTACGCAGACAGGTAGCTTGAGGAATTGATGGCTGACAACGAGGGCACGCCCACCCAGAACCCCGACCTCCCCGCGGAGCAGACCGAACTCTCGGTCGCCGAGCTGCGTGACTGGCTGCGCCGCTGGGTCGCCGACGCGACCGGCCAGTCGATCGACGCGATCACCGTCGACCGGCCGATGGAGGAGTTCGGGCTGGCCTCGCGCGACGCGCTGGCCCTCGGCGGCGACATCGAGGACCGCACCGGCGTTTCGCTGGCTCCCACGGTGATCTACCAGCATCCGACCATTGCGTCGCTGGCCGAGATCATCGTCAACGGTGAGCCGGAGGAGGTCGAGGAGTCGGCCGACGAGTACACCGCGAGCTTCACCCCCGGTGAGGCGCACGACATCGCCGTGGTCGGCCTGTCGACGCGGCTGCCGGGCGCGGGCGACACTCCCGAGTCGACCTGGGAATTCATCATGGGCCGCGGCGACGCGATCCGTGAGCTGCCCGAGGGCCGCTGGGACGAGTTCCGCGCCGACCCGTCGGTCGCGGCGGCCATCGAGGCGGGCAACACCCTCGGCGGCTACCTGGACCAGGACGTGGTGAAGGGCTTCGACGCGGAGTTCTTCGCGATGTCGCCGGTCGAGGTGGAGCGGGTCGACCCGCAGCAGCGGCTGATGATGGAGCTCACCTGGGAGGCGCTCGAGCACGCGCGCATCCCGGCCAGTGACCTCAAGGGCGGCAAGGTCGGCGTGTTCGTCGGCTCCTCGACCAGCGACTTCCAGCTGCTCGCCTCGCTGGGTCTTGGCGATCGTGATCCGGATCTGCCGGTGTCGGCCGAGGGCTATGCCCTGCTCGGCGCGTCGACCGGTGTGATCGCGAACCGTGTCTCGTACTTCTTCGACTTCCGCGGCCCGTCGATCACCGTCGACACCGCCTGCTCCTCGACCATCGTCGCGGTGCATCAGGCCGTGCGCGCGCTGCGTGACGGCGAGGCCGATGTGGCGCTCGCCGGCGGCGTGAACATGATCCTGGCCCCGGTGATCACGCTCGGTTTCGACCAGAACGGCGCGGTCGCCAAGGACGGGCACATCAAGGCGTTCTCCTCCGACGCCGACGGCATGGTCCGTTCCGAGGGCGCGGGCCTTGTCGTGCTCAAGCGCCTCGTCGACGCCGAACGCGACGGCGACAACATCCTCGGCGTGATCAAGGGTTCGGCCGTGAACTCCGACGGCCGCTCCAACGGCCTGTTCGCCCCCAACCCCGACGCCCAGGTCGACGTGCTGCGTGCGGCCTACCGCGACGCGCGCATCGCCCCCTCCTCGGTCGACTACATCGAGGCGCACGGCACCGGCACCCCCATCGGCGACCCGATCGAGGCCGACGCGCTGGCCCGCGTCATCGGCCGTGGCCGCGAGGCCGACAAGCCCGCCCTGCTCGGTTCGGTGAAGACCAACTTCGGCCACCTCGAATCCGGTGCGGGCGTGCCCGCGCTGGCCAAGGTGCTGATGTCGTTCCAGCACAACGTGATTCCGCCGAACATCAACTACGCGGGCCCGAGCCCGTACATCCCGTTCGAGCAGGCCAACCTCAAGGTCGTCGACGAGCCGACCGAGTTTCCGCGCTACAGCGGTGTCGCCACCGTCGGTATCTCCGGTTTCGGTTTCGGTGGCACCAACGCGCACGTGGTGCTGCAGGAATACGTGCCGTCGCAGCCCGTCGTCGAGGACGTGACGTCCGAGCAGGTCGCCGCCGCCCAGGTCGAGGGTGAGGAGACCACCGATGTGGTCGCCGAGGCCGTCGCGATCACCGAGGCCGCCGTCGAACCGGCCCCGCTCGAGTGGGACGGCGACCGCGAGGAGCCGCTGCCGGTGATTCTCGCCGTGTCGGCCTACCTGCCGTCGCGCCGCAAGCGTGCCGCCGCGCGGCTGGCCGACTGGCTAGAGGGTGCGGGCAAGGATGTGCCGCTGGCCGACGTGGCCCGTTCGCTGGCCAAGCGCAGCCACCAGCGTTCGCGCGGTGTCGTCGTCGCCAAGACACACGAGGAGGCCGTGGCTGGTCTGCGTGCGATCGCCGAGGGCAAGCCGGGCGCCGGTGTGTTCACCGCCGACTCGCCCGCGTCCAACGGTCCGGTGTGGGTGATGGCCGGTTTCGGCTCCCAGCACCGCAAGATGGCCAAGCAGCTTTACACCGAGAACTCGATCTTCCGTAAGACGGTCGACGAGGTCGACGAGCTGGTGCAGGACGAGGCCGGCTACTCGATCCGCGAGATGTTCCTCGACGACGAGCAGGACTACGACGTCGGCACCTGCCAGGTCGGCATCTTCACCATCCAGCTCGGCCTCGCCGCGGTGCTGCGCGCACACGGCGCGGAACCCGCTGCGGTGGTGGGTCATTCGATGGGTGAGGTCGCCGGTGCCTACATCGCGGGCGGTCTGTCGATCGAGGACGCGGTGCGCGTGATCTGCGCCCGCTCGCGCCTGATGGGCGAGGGCGAGCAGATGATCACCGAGGACGACGTGCGCAATATGGCACTGGTCGAACTCAGCGCCCACGACGTGGCCCAGCTGCTGCCGCGCTTCCCCGATGTGGAGTGCGCGGTGTACGCGGCGCCGACGAACACCGTCATCGGCGGGCCGCGCGACCAGGTGGAGCAGATCGTCGCCGAGGTGGAGGGCATGGGCAAGTTCGCCCGCATCCTGCCGACCCGCGGCGCGGGCCACACCTCCCAGATGGATCCGCTGCTCGGCGAACTCGCCGCCGAACTCGCCGGCATCGAGCCCACGTCGCTGAAGGTCGGCCTGTACTCGACCGTGCACGAGGGCCTGTACTTCAAGCCCGGCACCGACCCGATCCACGACGAGCCGTACTGGGTGAAGAACATGCGCCACAGCGTGTACTTCACCAACGCGATCAAGGCCGCCGTCGACACCGGGCACACCACGTTCCTCGAGCTGGCGCCGAATTCCGTTGCGCTGATGCAGGTTCTGGGCACCACCTTCGCGGCCGGGGTGCACGACGCGCAGCTCATCCCGACCTTGAAGCGCAAGGAGGACGAGTCGGCCGGTGTCATCGGCGCGCTCGCCCAGCTCTACGTGCACGGTCATGCGGTGAACCTGAGTTCGCTGCTGCCCGAAGGTGATTACGCCGATATCCCGCGTACCGCGTTCGTGCGCAAGGAGTACTGGCCCAAGGTCACGATGTCGGGTGGCTCGGGCAGCACCCGCGTGCCCGGCGCGCATGTCGCCATGCCGGACGGACGCCACGCGTGGGAGGTGCAGGCCGGTTCGGTCTCCGACCTCACCGCGCTCGTGAAAGCCGCTGCCGCGCAGGTACTTTCCGATGTCGCCGTCACGGTGACGCACCCGCACGCCGAACTGCCGACCACCGGCACCCTCACCACCACGCTCACCCCGCACCTCGGTGGCGCGTCGGTGCAGGTGCACGCCAAGACGCCGGTCGGGTTCACCCTGCTGTTCGACGCGGTCGTGACCTCCGGTGCTGCCTTGCCCGAACCCGTTGCACCCGTTGCTGTTCCGGCCACCGATCCGTCGGCCGCCGAGATCGCCGTCGCCACCAGCGACCGCTGGGACCCCAACGGCAGCGAGACCGTCGAGCAGCGGCTGTGCGTGATCGTCGCCGAGTCCATGGGCTACGCCGTCGAGGACCTCCCCATGGAGATCCCGCTGATGGAACTCGGCCTCGACTCGCTGATGGCCATGCGCATCAAGAACCGCGTGGAATACGAATTCGACATCCCGCAGCTGCAGGTGTCGGCCGTGCGTGATGCCAGCCTGCACGAGGTGGCCAAGGTGCTGCGCTACGCGATCGAGCACCGCGACGAGGTCGCGGCGATGGCGGAGAAGCAGGCTGCGGCGCGGGCCGCGGGCGAAGATGTGGAGCTCGGGGTCGACGCGAACTTCGTGGAGGCGGCGCGGGCCGCTATCGCGGCGGGGGATGATCCGTTGGCCGCGGCCAAGGCTGCCGGTGTTGAGCTTCCGTCGGAAAGTGCTGCGGGGGAGTCGGTTTCCGATGCGCCTGCTAGCGATGCGGCTGTGGCCGAGCCGGTTGCGGAAGAGTCCGCCGTTGCCGATATCGACTACTTCGCCGATGCGAGTGCCGACGAGGACAACGTTCCGCCACGTGACGCGGCCGAGCGGCTGACCTACGCCACCTGGGCTGTCGTCACAGGCGCCTCGCCCGGCGGCATCTTCAACACTCTCCCGATTCTGGAAGAGGAGGTCGCCGAGAAGATGGCGGCCCGCCTCACCGAGCGGGTGGGTGCCGAGGTGACCGTCGACGACGTGCTCGACTGCGAGACCATCGAGCAGCTGTCCGACATCGTGCGCGGGTTGCAGGACAGCGGGGCCGATGTGGACGGGTTCGTTCGTCCGCTGCGGGCTCGCGTGGAAGGTTCCGACGCCGTGCCGGTGTTCGTGTTCCATCCGGCCGGTGGCAACACGTTGGTCTACGAGCCGCTGTTGAAGCGTCTGCCCGCCGATACCCCGATGTACGGCTTCGAGCGGGTCGACGGCTCCATCGAGGAGCGGGCCCGCCAGTACCTGCCCGAGCTGCGCAAGCTCCAGGGCGACGGGCCGTACGTGCTGGCCGGTTGGTCGCTGGGTGCGGTGCTCGCACTCCAGGTCGGTCAGATGCTGCGCGAAGAAGGCGCCGACGTGCGCTATGTCGGCCTGATCGACCTCGCGATGACCGTCGAGGACGAGGACAACAGCCCCGAGGAGCGCGTGCGCCGCCTCGAGCGCTACCAGGCCTTCGCCAAGAAGACCTACAACGTCCCCGCCGAGCTCGATCGGGAGCAGATCGAGGAACTCGCCGCTGCGACGGATACCGAGCAGTTCGCGATGATCAGCGACCTGATCAAGCTGTCCGGTGCGAAGATTCCGGGGGGTGTGCTCGAACATCAGCGCACCTCATGGCTGGAAAACCGTGCGCTGCAGCAGATTTCGCCGCGTCAGTATGACGGTGACGTCGTGCTGTACCTGGCCGACCGCTACCACGACGGCGCGATCGAACTCGAGCCGCGTTTCGCCCATCGCAAGCCGAACGGCGGCTGGGACGAATACATTCCCAACCTGGAGATCGTCCATATTCCGGGCGACCACCTGCAGATTGTCGACGAACCGCGGATCGGCCAGATCGGTGCCGACCTCGCCGCCAAGCTGGCCGCGATTTCCGCAAAGGGAGATTGAGTTAGTTGAGCACGACCGCCGAAAAGCTTGCCGATCTGAACCAGCGGCTCGAGCTCGCCAAAGAGCCCGCGGGCGCGAAGGGTATCGAAAAGCGGGCGCGTAAGGGCATTCCGAGTGCCCGAGACCGGATCAACATGCTGATGGATCCGGGCACCTTCGTCGAGATCGGTGCGCTGGTCCGCAAGCCCGGCGACCCGACCGCCCTTTACGGCGACGGTGTCGTCGTCGGGCACGGACAGGTCGACGGCCGTCCGGTCGCCGTGTTCTCGCACGATCAGACCGTGTACGGCGGTTCGGTCGGCGAGGCGTTCGGCCGCAAGCTGTGCGGCATCATGCAGTACGCCGCCAAGGTCGGCATCCCGCTGGTCGGCATCAACGATTCCGGCGGCGCGCGCGTGCAGGAGGCCATCAGCTCGCTGGCCTGGTACGCGTGGATGGCGACCAATGTGGAGCCGCTGTCGGGCATGGTGCCGCTGGTGTCGGTGATCCTCGGCAACTGCGCCGGTGGCGCGGTGTACCAGCCGATCTGCACCGATGTGGTGGTGGCGACCGAGTCGGCGCACATGTTCGTCACCGGTCCGAAGATCATCAAAGAGGTCACCGGCGAGGACGTGAGCCTCGAGGAGCTCGGTGGTGCGAAGACGCAGGCCGAGTACGGCAACATCCACCACGTTGCCGTCGACGAGGCCGCCGCGTTCCAGTGGGTGCGCGAGTACCTGGCCTACATGCCGAGCAGCTGCCAGGAGCTCCCGCCGGTCGTGAACCCGGGCATCGAGCCCGAGATCACCGACTCCGATCGTGAGCTGAACACGATCATGCCGGATTCCGACAACGCCGGTTACGACATGTACGACATCCTGCTGCGCATCTTCGACGACGGCGAGTTCAAGGAGATCAGCGCGGGCACCGGCCCCAACATCATCACCGGTTTCGCCAGGGTCGACGGCCGCAGCGTCGGCGTGGTCGCCAACCAGCCGCTGGCCTCGGCCGGCGCCCTCGACGCACGTGCCTCGGACAAGGCCTCGCACTTCGTGCGCCTGTGCGACGCGTTCGAGATCCCGCTGATCTTCGTCGTCGACACCCCCGGCTTCCTGCCCGGCGTGGAACAGGAGAAGGTCGGCGTCATCAAGCGCGGCGGCCGCTTCCTGTTCTCCTATGTGGAAGCCTCGGTCCCCAAGATCACCCTGGTGGTCCGCAAGTCGTACGGCGGCGGCTACGCGGTGATGGGCTCCAAGCAGCTCGGCGCCGACATCAACCTCGCCTGGCCGACCGCCCGCCTCGCCGTGATGGGCGCCGAGGGCGCCGTCAGCCTCCTCGGCGCCGCCCAGATCGCCGCCGCCCCCGAAGACCAGCGCGCCGCCATCCGCCAAAACCTGATCGACTTCTACAACGCCAACATCGCCACCCCCTGGGTAGCCGCCGAACGCGGCTTCATCGACGCGGTAATCGAACCCGCCACCACCCGCCTCGAACTCCGCCGAGCCCTGAAACTCCTCCAGGACAAGAAACTCCAGCGCAACCCCCGCAAACACCACGTCCTGCCCTTGTAGCCCTCACCAACGGCCTGCCGCGACTCCCGCGGCAGGCCGTTGCGCTCGCCCACCGAGCAACCTCACACAGTCCTACCGAGTCCCCACGCGTCGGCGATCACCGGCCAACCGATCACATCCTCATCGCGCTCCAACCTGCTCGCGAGCCGCATGCCGACCATCGAAGGATGCTTCGTCAAGCGAATGCACTGGGTATCGTTGATTCATGACCGCAGCGCGTGAGCCGCTTATGACGACCGGGGAGTTCGAGGAACTCGCGCGGGTCGCCGGTCAGGTGTCCGAGGGTGTACGGCTGGAGTTCGTCGAGGGGAAGCTGGGGGCGAAGGCCGTGCCGGACGGGGACCACGACTGTGTGCTCGAGTGGCTGATGCGTATCCTGCTCGTCTTGCGCCCTGAACTGTGGCTGTTTCCCGAACGCGGTCTGAAGGTCGACTCGTATCGGACAGGTCGGGCGCGCCCGGACGGCGCACTCGCTCCGACAGGTGTCTTCGCAGGACAACCCGAATGGGCCGACCCTGCGCCGGTATTGATGGTCGTCGAGGTGACATCACACGATCAGGACACGGATCGGCGGGACCGTTGCGAGAAGCCGCGCGCTTACGCCAGAACCGGCATTCCGGTGTATCTCCTGATCGATCGGGAGAAGGGTTCCGTAGTCGTGCGGAGCAATCCGGTCGACGGTGAGTACGAGCGAATCCTCATCCAGCCCTTCGGCGCACAGGTCACCATCCCCGAACCCGTCGGCGTCACACTCGATACAGAGCCGTTGAAAGCCTGGGTTGCCTGACCCTGAAAATCTCTTACGCGTTCGAACGCCGCAGTCGGAGCTTGGAATTCGTAGTCGAATTCCTCATTGCGGCAAGGATGCCCGTGCTGTGATAAGTGTGCCCGAGTCGAATTCTTCGAAACGGGCCGCCACCGAAAGAAAGGTGGCGGCCCGGGCAAGCGTCGGGGAAATCAGGCGACGGTTGCGGATTCGATGACGACGTCGTCGACGGGGACGTCCTGGTGGGGGCCCGCGTTGCCGGTGGGGACGGCGGCGATCTTGTCGACCACCTCGGTGCCGTCGGTGACCTTGCCGAAGACCGCGTAGCCCCAGCCCTGGCCCTGGGGGGCCGTGTGGTTGAGGAAGGCGTTGTCGGAGACGTTGATGAAGAACTGGGCGGTGGCCGAGTGGGGGTCGTTGGTGCGGGCCATCGCGACGGTGTACTTGTCGTTCTTCAGGCCGTTGGTTGCTTCGTTCTGGATGGGCGCCTGGGTGGGCTTCTGCTTCAGGCCGGGCTCGAAGCCGCCGCCCTGCACCATGAAACCGGGGATGACGCGGTGGAACACGGTGCCGTTGTAATGGCCGGAGTTCACGTAGTTCACGAAGTTGGCGACCGTGTTCGGCGCGGCCTGGTCGTCCAACTCGAGCACGATCGGTCCGTAGTTTGTTACGAGATTCACCTTGGTCATGTGGTCGAGTCTAGGGAGGGGAGGGGTATGGAAGTGACCGGGGTCCGGTGCGCCGGTAAATCCGCTCCCGGCAGAAGGGTGCCCCCGACCGGGAAATACCGCGTCGGAGGACATAATCGATGAGGAGCCCGCGTGCGTACCGAACGCACGCGGGCCTTTATCGCACACCGGTGTGCTTCACCTGATTCGCGGTGACTTCGTCGCGATTCCCGTCACCGGAATATCACCCTGAAATCAGGGGCCGACCGTGATCGGCGCCGCCGGATCGGTGGTGTTGTCCACCTTGTACGTGGCGGTCACCGTGCCGCTGGTCGCGCTGGTCGGGCAGCCGAACCCACCGGTCACCTTGACCGGTGCGGGCGCATCGGACAGCGTCACCGTGGAGGGCGCCCCGTTGGTCCACGTACCTGCCACATCGGCCGGGGCGGTGGGCGCGACCACGGCGGTGCAGGCCGTGATGCCACTGGTCTTGATCACCATGCCGCCGGTGGGGATCGCCAGGCTGCCGGTGATGGGCGAGCCGTTCTGGCCGGTGATCGCCCAATCTCCACTGGTGGTGATGGTGGCGCTGGTGCCGGGGAGACTCGTTGTGCAGTCGGCGAAGCTCGGCGCCGCGATCGGCACCGACACCGGCCCACTCGGATTCGTGTTGCCGGGCGCGGCGGGCACCGTGCCGGTGGTGCTCGAGGTGGCGCAGGTGACGGTGACGCCGCCCGCAACGAATTTCACCGACCCGGAATTCGTCGCCGACACATTCGCGCCGGCGGGCGAAATGGTGGTGGAGCCGGCGGCATTGGCCGGTCCGATGCCGAAAGTGACGGCTACTGCCGCACAACTCACGGAAGCCAAGACTGCGCGTGTCCAGAGATTGTTTTCGATCATGCGTACTCCTAGGTGAAGCTGACAAGCATTCGGAATGAAAGCTGTCAGGAGCAAGAGTACGAATCGGCATTGTTCATGTCGTGTGTTTCGTAGCGACCATTTCATCGGGAATCACTCGCCGTTCGGGGCCCGAACGCGGCTCGACTAGCTTAGAATGCCCAGCCGTTACCGGACATAACAGTTACCGCCGTTCTTATTAACGGCTGCGCAATTGATCGGTACTATTGCGACTATCTCTGTGCCAAGCTGCAGACGTCGAGTGCAAGGTGCTGCTGACCTGCTGTAATAGTAACTCGGCATCGTAATGAAACGATCGGTGGGGCCGTTGCAAATCGGTAGTTGCCGGTTCTAAACACAATAAAACGGTTGAACTCCACACCTCCAGTCATGAGGGTTCGGCAGGCGGGGTCTCATCCGAATCGGCTGTTCAGATCGGATATCCACAGCGGTGATCTCTGAGCCGATAACCGCCGCATCCGGGCCCGGGCACGACAAATCCGCGTACGAGAAACAATTCTCGTCGCGGAATCCCTGAATGCAGGGACCCGCATGCGCCATCGGACGCATGCGGGCCTTTATTTATCGCACGCCGGCGTGCTTCACCTGATTCGCGGTGACTTCGTCGCGTTACCCGTCACCGGAATATCAACCCTGAAATCAGGGGCCGACGGTAATCGGCACCGACGGGTTGGTGGTGTTGTTCACCTTGTAGGTGGCCGTCACCGTTCCGGTGGTCGAGCTGGTCGGGCAGCCGAATCCACCGGTCACCTTGATGGGCGCCGAGGCGTTGTTCAGCGACACCGTCGACGGCGACCCGTTGGTCCACGAACCGGCCACATTCGCCGGTGCCGTGGGGGCGACAACGGCGGTGCAGGTGGCGAGACCGGAGGTCTTGATCACCGCGCCGCCGGTGGGAATCACCAGACTGCCCGTGATGGGTGAGCCGTTCTGGCCGGTGATCGCCCAGCTGCCGCTGGTGGTGACGGTGGCGCTCACACCCCACATGCTCGTGGTGCACCCGGTGATGCTCGGCGCCGCGATCGGAACCGTCACCGGCCCGCTCGGGTTCGAGTTGTTCGGCGCGGCGGGTACCGCGCCGGTGGTGCTCGAGGTCGTGCAGGTCACCGTGACGCTGCCCGCCACGAACTTCACCGTCCCCGAATTGGTAGCCGATACATTCGCCCCGGCGGGCGAAACGGTGGTGGATCCGGCGGCGTGCGCCGGCCCTATTCCGAAGGCAATTGCGGCTGCCGCACAACTCACGGAAGCCAGGGCTGCACGCGTATAGAAATTGGTATGGCTCATGCGTACTCCTAGGTGAAGCCGACAGACTTTCGGGATGAAAGCTGTCACGTTCAAGAGTACGAATGGGAATTGTTTACAGCGCTCGATTCATCGCGACGATTTCGTGCGGAAACTTTCGTGAAAAGGGTGCGTATGCGCCGATTCCGGCCTTAGAATGCACTGACGTTACCGCGTGTAACAGTTACCGCACTTTTTATCAATGCGAAGAACCCGCGCTGGTATCATCGGATAACTCCTGTGCCTTCTACGGTACTTGCCTGTCGCTCCGAACGGACCTGGATCGATAGCTGATATGCATCATGGCGAAACAAGTGGGGCCGGCGGGAGGATCACGGGCTCTACCAGGTTAAACCTAATGAAATACTTGAACTTCACACTGGCAATCCGACGACTCAACGGCCGCTGACTCGCGCGCACCAACGCTGAGTCAACCCAGCAGATACCATGGCGAACCGTGCCAGACGCCGCAACAGCTGTTCTCTCCAAGCCACCCGCAGAACCGGTGGCCTCCGCGAAGGACTTCCGCATCGCGCGATGGATCGCGCTGATCGCCGGACTCCTGGGAGCCGTGTTCGCGGTGGCGACGCCGTTCCTGCCGGTCACCCAGACCACCGCGCAGCTGAACTGGCCGCAGAACGGCAAGCTCGGCAATCTGCAAGCGCCGCTGATGTCGCAGGTCCCGATCGACCTCAACGCCACCATTCCGTGTGCCGCGGTCGACCGGTTGCCCGCCCAGGGCGGCATGCTGCTGGCCACCGCACCGCCTCAAGGCGACGGCGCCGCACTCGAGGCGCTGTTCGTTCGCGTCTCCGACACCGCCGTCGACGTGGTCGACCGCAACGCGGTGGTCGCCTCGGCGCCGCGTTCGGAGATGGGTGGCTGCTCGACCATCACCATCGCCTCCGACCAGCACCGCACCCGCGCCTCGTTCGACGGCCTGACGACCGAGATCGAGCGGCCGATCCCCGGTCAGCCGGGCGCGACGGAGACGGTGCGCGTCCCGGTGGAGGGCGAGCTCGGCGGCGACCTGCGCCCGCAGATCGTCGGCGTGTTCTCCGACCTGGAAGGCGAAGTACCCCAGGGCCTCTCGCTCACCTCAACCATCGACACCAGGTTCTCGTCGAGCCCGTCGGCGGTGAAGCTCATCGCGATCATCGCGGCCGTGCTGTGCACCCTGCTGGCACTCGGTGCGCTCGCCCAGCTCGACGGCAGCGACGGGCGTGGGCACCGCCGGTTCCTGCCGAAGAACTGGCTCAAGCCCACCTGGGCCGACGGCGCGGTGATCGGCACGCTGCTCGTGTGGCATTTCGTCGGCGCCAACACCTCCGACGACGGCTACATCCTCTCGATGGTCCGGGTGGCGCCCGAAGCGGGCTACATGGCCAACTACTTCCGCTGGTACGGCGTGCCGGAGGCGCCGTTCGGCTGGTACTACTACGTCATCCAGGTGTTCGCCGAGATCTCCACGGCCAGCCCGTGGGTGCGTGTGCCCGCGCTGATCTGCGCGATCCTGTGCTGGATGGTCATCAGCCGCGAGGTGGTGCCCCGCCTCGGCAACGCGGTCAAGCGCAGCCAGGTGGCGCTGTGGACCGGTGGCCTGGTGTTCCTCGCCTTCTGGCTGCCGTTCGACAACGGCCTGCGCTCGGAGCCGATCGTGGCCCTCGGCGCGCTGCTCACCTGGGTCTCGATCGAACGTGCCATCGCCACCGGCCGGCTGCTGCCCGCCGGGATCGCGGTGCTCGTCGCCGCCTTCACGCTGGCCGCCGCCCCGACCGGCCTGATGTGTGTGGCCGCGCTGCTGGCCGGTATCCGGCCGCTGGTGCGGATCATCGTGCGCCGGCATCGCCAGTTCGGCACGGCCGCGCTGCTCGCGCCGATCGCCTCGGCGGGCCTGCTCGTGCTCACCGTGGTCTACAGCGACCAGACCTTCGCCGGTATCCAGGAGGCCAACCGGGTGCGCCAGGCCACCGGCCCGAACCTGGCCTGGTACGAGGACTACCTGCGCTACTACTACATGTTCGTCGAGACCGTCGACGGTTCGCTGGCCCGCCGCTTCGCCTTCCTGGTGATGCTGCTGTGCCTGTTCACCACGCTGCTGGTGCTGCTGCGCCGCCGCCAGGTGCCCGGTATCGCGTCGGGTCCGACCTGGCGTTTGATGGCCGTGGTGTTCGGCACGATCTTCTTCATGATGTTCAACCCGACGAAGTGGACCCACCACTTCGGCGCGTACGCGGGCATCGCCGGATCGCTCGCCGCGGTGACGGCTGTGGCCGTGTCGCAGAGCGCGTTGCGGTCACGCAAGAACCGGGCGATCTTCCTCGCCGGACTGCTGTTCGTGCTCGCGCTGTCGTTCTCGGGCATCAACGGGTACTGGTACGTGTCCAGCTACGGCGTGCCGTGGTTCGACAAGACCATCTCGCTGAGCGGCGTGCAGTCCAACACCGTGATGCTGATCCTGTTCGGCGTGGGATTGGCCCTGGTCGGCTGGTACGCGCTGCGCGAGGACTACGTGAAACCGCAGCCCTCGGCGAAGACCAAGCGCGGCAGGCGGATCCGCAAGTTCGCCGCCATCCCGCTCACCGTCGTGGTCGGGCTGATGGTCGCGTTCGAGGTGCTCTCGCTGGTGAAGGGCGCCACCCAGCAGTACCCGGCGTACTCGCTCGCCCGCTCCAACATCGACGCGCTCGGTGGCGAGAGCTGCGGCCTGGCCCGCGACGTGCTGGTGGAAGCCGACCCGAACAGCGGCAGACTCGACCCGCTCGTCGACCCGTCGCGTCCGCTCGTCGACCCCGCCGACCCGCTGCGCGGCACGCTGGCCGAAGGGTTCAGCCCCAACGGCGTGCCGAGCGACCTGTCGGCCGACGCCGTCGAGGTGAAGCCGGGTACCGGCAACACCAGCAACCAGTCGGTCGGCGCCGCCTTCGCCGAAGGTGAGAGCGCGGGCACCGGCGGTGGTGAGGGCGCTCGTGGTGTCAACGGGTCGACCGTCGCGCTGCCGTTCGGTCTCGATCCCGCGCAGACGCCGGTGCTCGGCTCCTACCAGGAGGGCATGCAGCAGCGCGCCCGCCTCGAGTCGTCCTGGTACGGGCTGCCCGCGCGCACCGAGGAGTCCCCGCTGATCGTCATCAGCGCGGCCGGCCGCATCGCCTCCAAGGACGACACCGGCGCCGACAAGTACGGCCAGTCGCTGCTCGTGGAGTACGGCACGCGCAACCCCGACGGCAGCGTCACCCCGCTCGGCACCTACCAGCCGCGCGATATCGGCCCGGCGCCGTCGTGGCGCAACCTGCGGGTGCCGCTGGCCGAGCTGGCTCCCGAGGCGAACGCCGTGCGCATCCTGGCCAACGACCCGATTCTGATCGGTGACCAGTGGCTGGCGTTCACCCCGCCGCGTGTGCCCAAGCTGCAGAGCCTCGACACTTTCATCGGCCGCACCCAGCCGGTGCTGCTCGACTGGGCCGTCGGCCTGCAGTTCCCGTGCCAGCGTCCGTTCTCGCACGAGAACGGCGTGGCCGAGGTGCCCAACTACCGCATCCTGCCCGACCGCCCGCTGGCCATCTCCTCGACCGACACCTGGCAGGCCCAGGAGTTCGGTGGCCCGCTCGGCTTCGCGCAGATGCTGGCCGCCCGGGTGACCATCCCCACCTATCTGAAGGACGACTGGGCCCGCGACTGGGGTTCGCTGGAACGCTACGACCAGCACATCCAGGCCGAACCGGCCCAGCTCGAGACCGCGACGACCGGTCGCGACGGGTTCTGGAGCCCGGGACCGCTGCGGGTGTTCTGAGGCGGGAAAGCGTGAAGGCGGGGACCACCATCGTGGTCCCCGCCTTCGGTTTGTATGCCGTGTGCGGAAGGTCAGACGTTGAGCAAGCGACGGTTGAGGTCGCGGCGTAATACCTCCTGGGAGGGCAGTCTTTCCAGCACCCGCATCACGGCAGGTCGTAGTTCCTTCTTCTCGTCGTCGCTGAGCAGGTCGACGAGATCCCGCAGGTCCATGTCATCGAAGGCTCCTGTCATACCCACCAGGGTACGTGGCCAAACCTGAGAACGGGCCAAGTTGAGCGGGTCCTTAACGGGTGTTTCACCGAACCGAAATGTGTAGTGACACTAGGGTTTTCGTGAAACAGCAGCGCAACTGCCCGATCACTGCCCATGCGCTGCCCCAGTCTCTACCGCGCCCGGATGTCCGGCTCCTTCGCCCGTCCTGACTGGTCTACCACCCGCACCGTGATGTCGGCGGGCGGCGCCGGCTCGTACGGGGTGAACCGCTCCAGCGAGCCCCAGTCGCGACCGAGATCACGATCCAGGTAGGTGGGCACAGTCTCGGCCTTCATCAGCAGACCTGTCCACCCGAGCGGGCCGCCGCCGATGTCGTCCTGCCAGGCGTTGGCCGCGTCCGAACCCACCCGGTCGGGCAGGATCCGCCACTTCGGCGCCTCGGCGACACCGTCGTGGTGCTCGAACGGGCGCTGACACGGGAACGCCAGGCCGACGTGCCAGTCCAGCAGCACAGGGTCGGTGTGCCCGACCACCGAGTCGAGGGAGGCCAGTTTCGGCAGGCGCGGCGGGGTCACCGCGAGCCACTGCTTCTGGGTGATGTCGTTGTCGGTGGCGACCAAGCGCACCGCGTTCACGCCCGCGGGCAGGCGGTCCAGCGGCACGCGCAGGTTGCGCCACGACGGCGACGGGCCGATGTCGAGCGGTTGGATCGAGCCGGTGACCTGTACCGATCCGTCCTCGGCGCGGGTGCCGTACTCGACGATCAGGTCCTGGCCGTAGTGCACGACGCCGTCGTTGTCGACGTAGCGGATGCGGCCCGCGGCGGTGACGACCAGCGCCTGGTAGGCGGGATCGTCGCGCACGGCGTCGACATCGGCGCCGTACCACTGGGAGGTCAGCTTCGCCTGCTGCTGCACACCGTCCTGGTAGGAGCCGAGCACCGGCGTGCGGGCCGGGTCGAGGCCGAACGGCAGGGCGACGGTGCTGCCGTTGATGCCCGCTTCGGTGCTCGTGCCGCCGCCGGTGCCCGCGCCGGTGGTGTTGGTCGTCTTGTTGGCCGAGTCCTTGTCGACGGAGTTGGCTCCGCCGACCACGGTCTCGTCGGCGTCGGCGGTGAGGTCGGCGGCCACCCCGTTCGGGGTGAAGGCCACCGATTCGGTGCTCAGCCCGTCGGCGGGGGCGCCGGTGATCGGGGTGAGCAGGGAATCGGCCGTATTCGTCTCCACCAGTACGTCGTTGGCCAGGGCGCACGTATTGCCCTGCAGCGACTCGATATTCGACTTGGCGATCGAATAGGCCGGGTACTGCGTGACCGCGCCCTTCAGCATCGACGCCACCTCGAACGCCACCAGCAGCGCGGCCGCGATCGTCAACGGCATGGTGGCGAAACGGTCGAAACGGGCTGGGCGCGAAGGCTTGCGGTACGGGTCACGCAGGTGGAAGTAGAGGGCGACGAGCAGGGCGAGCACGCTGAGCCCGAGCAGCAGCGTCGACACACCCTTGCCCGCGACCATCGGCGCCTTGTCCCAGAACGGCACACCGAAGCTGGACACATACCACCAACCGTTGGAGCCGGTGAAGGTGAGTGCGAGCAGAAACAGGACCGCCGCGGTGAACAAGGCGCGATTGCGTGGTGCGCGAATGCCATTGGCGCCCACCGCGACCGCGGCAAGTGCGGCCAGCGAGCCCGCCAGGCCCGCGTACACACCGAAGTGGTGAGTCCACTTGGTCGGCGTCCACATCATCAGCAGCAGCGCACCGAAGACGATGCCGAGAATGCGCACCGACGGGCCCCGCGAGGTACCGGGGATGCGGCCCTTGCGCAACACCTGCAGGATGCACACCAGCAGGCACAGCAGCATCACCAGGACGCCGAAACGCCTGGCCAGCGAGCCGTCGGGGGAGAGCATGAACAGCGAATCCCAGCGGGTGCGTTCATCGAACCACGCCGCGTTGGGGCCGACCAGGGTGCGCACGCGGGTGGCTTCCATGACCGTCGCCAGGGTCTGGTCGGCGAAGACGACGATCAGCACGAGGGTGCCTGCGGCTACGCCCGGGGCCAGGAGAGCGGCATAGCGGAAGATCTTGGTGGCCAGGGAAAGTCGGCCGGATGCGTGAGCACCGTCGGCTGTGTTGCGAGCCTCGTGCTTGCCCTCGGTGGCCGTTGCCTCTGCCGTGGCTCGGTCGGCACGCGACCTTCTCGCCACTTCGGCGGCGTCGAGTCCGTCTCTGTCAGCGGCGATTTCGCGTGGACGCAGACCTTGAGCGCGCTTGATGATGATCTGCATGACCGGGCGCGTGCCTGCGATCAGGGCCGCGATGCAGATGAGTCCGGTCGGACCCGCTGCCAGGGAGAACGCGGCGATGAGGATCGCGAGGGCGGCGGGGAGCAGGCGGGCGGTGGCGATCGCGCGTTCGATGGCGCACCAGGTGAGCAGGGCACCGGCCGCGATGAGCGGTTCGGGGCGAAGACCGTTGTCGTAGGGGAGCCAGAAGGCGAGGAACACCAGGCCCGCCGTCCACAGCGCCACCTTGTCGCGCCGCACCCGGGCACCGAGGCGGGGCAGCACCTCCCGGCTGATCACCGCCCAGCACACCAGGCCCGCGGCGAGCGCGGGCAGCCGCATCCACGGGCTGGCGTCGGAGATCTTCGTCATCCAGGCCAGCAGCTCGTAGGACCATCCGAACGGCGCCTCGGGCACCCCGAACCAGCGGTAGTAGTTCGCCATGTAGCCCGACGGGCCGGAGGCGCGCGCCATGTTCAGGATGTAGCCGTCGTCGGAGGTGTTCGCGCCGATCACATGCCAGCCGAGCAGCGTCGCCACCACGACCACGTCGGTCGGCGTGATGCGCCACCAGTGCCGGGGCAGGAAGTGGCGGGCACGGCGGCCGTCGGCGCGGTCGAGCAGGTGCAGGGCGACCAGCGCGGCGAGGGTGGCGAGCGCGGCCACGATCATCACGGCCAGTTTCAGCGGCGTCGGGGTGGAGGTGAAGCGGGAATCGATATCGGCGTGGAAGCGGGCGCCGGTGAGCTGGGTTTCGTCGAGATCGGTGTACACCCCGACGATCTGCGGACGCTTGTCCACGGTGACGGTGTTGCGGAACGGGCTGCCGTCGGCCCGCGTCACCCCGACGAACTCGACAGTCGTTGCGGCGATGGTGGATTCGATCGCGATGTGGTCGCAGTTCGCGATCTCCTCGATCGGCGCCGACAGCATCGGCACATCGCGGGCCTGCACCGTGAGCACGCCCTCGCGCGCGACGACGCTCAGACCCTTGGTGATCTGCCCGGATTCGGCCGGGACCGTGGTGAGCAAGGTCGTCGGCTGCGGTGTGGTGTTCTCACCCTCCGGGCCGCGCACATCACCGCCGGGCAGCCCGCGCAGCACCGGACACGGCAATTGCGCGTTCACCTGCTGGGGCACATACGACACGAGTGGTGCCTGCACACTCGCCGCACCCGCCTGCGGCCAATCGAGGCTCGCGCGGTCCTGGCGCACCGGCAACAGCGGTGTGAGCAGGGCAAGCACGAACCCGAGCAGCCCACAGACGAGGGCGATCAGGCGGTATCGGGTGAACGCTCGTTCAGATCGGTCCGGTCGCACGGGGGTAGATGCTAGCCACCCCACCCGATCGTGCGGGGGCGCCGCGTCCTATCCGGTCATCCTGTTCGACCAATCGAGCTGCGAGCGGGCCCAATCGGGAATTTCCGCGGCCGGACGCGGGTAGGCCACGAACTCGGCGCGCAGATCGTCGACCGACACCTCGGGCATCCAGTCGGCGACCGTACCCGCCGAGTAGGTGGCCTTGAAACGGGTGGGTCCGGCGATGAAGATCTCCGCACTCAGCCAGGCGCCGACCGCCGGGTCGTAGGACATGCGCTTGTGGTCGGCCAGGTATTCGACGACCTCGGTCGGCGGCACCATATTGGTGACCGACCCGTCGCGCTCCTTGACCTGAACGCCCGCCACCAGATGCCCGCCGACCTGCAGCGACCACAGCAGGGCGAACTTCTGACCGGGGGAGAGCATGGCGATCGCGGCATCGACCACGAACTTCTCGATTTCGCCGAGTGAGTGCAGTTGTTCCCGTGGCGCAGGTTCGGCGTCCTGGCGGTGTTCCCGCATCAGGAGATCGATTCGCTCCGGTCTGCTGAGCGTCATAGCTATACCTCTGCATCCGTACCGATCAGCGCTACCAAAACTGATTTCGGTCGGCCGAACTTGTCAACATTTCGCAGCGTACCCGCCCCGTCCGACGGACTGTGCGGTTTGTTCGCTGCAACCGCACATATTGTTGTCTATCGGTGCTCCGCACACCAGTAGCTACCGGGTGTCTATGGACACATGTCCGGTCAGGCTGCCGATGCGCGCAGGGCGAACCAGCCGTCGCCGGGGTCGGCGAAACCGTGGTAGACGAGGGGTACCCGCTGGTCCACACCGAAAAACTGGTACACCGCCGCCATCGCCTGACGCACCGAGTGCGCCTGGAAGTCGTCGATGCGCCGGGCTCCGATCCGGTGTTCGGGCAGCATCGAGAGCCGGGTGAGCTCCGCCGGATCGTCCACATCGAGCCCGATCGGCGCCGGTTCCTCGATCAGATGATCGTGCAGCACCGTGCGTGCCGCCGTGGGATCGTGCCGTGGGCCGGTGAACGCCACCCGCTGCACCCGGGCGAGCCCGGGCAGATTCAACGGCGTGCGCACCGCCTCGATCAGGTCGATCAGCTCGGGATCGGGTTCGGGCCCCCCTTCGGCTACCGGCGCCTGTTCCAGCAGATGCAGCATCTGCCCTCCCCGAACCAGCGGCTCGGGCACCACGAACACACTGATACTCGGACAGATGCAGTTCACTCCGGTGAGGCACACCCTGGTGTGCAACGGATCGGACATGAAGTCCTCCTCCGGTAACGGGCCACCCGGACCCACAACGTGCAGGATCGATAACCTTCGCCATCCGCCGACCCCCACCGACGACGACCGTTCCGCACCGCCAAGTGTAGTGCGCCTCCCCGCCCGGAAGACAGGGTTGGTGAAACTCGATTGCGGTATCCTTACTTCAGTGGGGAAGTAAGGAGTCGTTGTGGACGCGCTGGCGAGGTTGACATCGAAGGGGCAGATCACGGTGCCCAAAGCGGTCCGTGACGCGCTGGAATTACACACCGGCGACAACGTGCACTTCCGGGTGGAAGGTGATGTCGTGGTGCTCGCGAAGACACCTGACCTGCTGGATCTCGCGGGCAGTGTGCAGGTCCCACCACAGGTGCGCGGCCGTTCGTGGGAAGAGATCCGCGACGAGGCCTGGGCGCGACAGTGGCGGGAGGCCAATCCGGAGTGACGATCTTCCTCGACACGAACATCCTCGTCAGGCACTTCACGCAGGACCCACCCGAGATGGGCCGACGAGCCACAGCCCTGCTCGCGGGGACCGACGAGTTCTACCTTCCGGATCTCATCCTCGCGGAAACCGTGTACGTCCTGCAGAGCGTGTACCGGGTGCCCAGGCCCGAGGTCGCGGCACTGGCCCGTGCCGTGATCGGCTCCCGAAATATCCAGACCGACGATCCGGCCGTCCTCATCCGGACCGTCGATGTGTATGAGCACCACCGGCTTTCATTCGCCGATGCCTACCTCGTCGCGCTCGCCGAAGCCGACTCCGATTCGGTGATCGCGTCTTTCGACAAAGGAATCGGCAAGGTCGGCACCGTGCGCCGTATCGAGCCTTGATTCAGCGGTTGACGGTGATGAGGGTGAAGGGGCCGATGTCGGTGGTGGTGAAGGTGGGGGAGGCGAAGAGGGAGCGGGGGAAGGTGACGGTGTAGCGCTTGACGTTGGGGTCGTTGGGGTAGACGTCTTCGGCGAGGCGGAGGGTGTAGTTGTCGCCGTCGCGGCGGAAGAGGAAGGCGTCGGGGGCGCGCCAGGGGGCGGCCGACATGGCGTCGAGGAGGGCCTGGGGGGAGTCGAGTCTGCTCCAGGCGGCGATGGTGTCGGCGCGGGCCTTGAAGTCGGCGAGGGGGTTCGCGTAGTGCGAGGTGAGGGCCTGGAAACCGAAGTAGGGGTAGAAGGACAGGAAGCTGGTGTCGGCCGTGAGGACGACGGATTCGTCACGGGGGCGGCCGGTTTGGGCCAGTAGAGCCTCGTCGACGGCGTGGTAGTAGGCCACGGCGGAGGGGCGGCGCTTGTCGCCGCGTTCACCGAAAGTGCCGTAGGCGTCGGGTGTTTCGGTGGGCACGGTGTCGGTGTAGGCGGTGTCGATCTCGTGGACCAGAACGGTGGGGATCGTCTGGGCGAAGGCCATCGCGCCGAGCACCGCGAGCGCGGCGGCCGCGGTACGCACCGGCGCGGGTTCGTTCAGCGCCTGGTACACCGCACGGCCGCCCTCGACGAAGCCGAAAACACCCGCGGCGGCGAGCAAGGCGAGCAGCACCGGCTCCAGCCGGAACGACAGCAGGGTGGTGCCCGCCGCCGTCGCCGCCATCGACAGCAATGTCCACAGGTAGATCGACACCACGCCGATGCCGAGCGCCTGCGCCCGCCGCGACGATCCCACCCGCACGACCAGCCACAGCAGCCCGAGTAGGCACAGCGCCCCACGCAAAGAGAACTCGAGCATCGGGAACGCCAGCTGCGCACCCGACTCGGGCAGGTAGTGGAAAGCGTTGCCGGAGGGCAACTTCGCACCCGACAGCATCTTCAGCAGATACGGCGTCCACACCACCAGCGCCACCGCGATCGCGAGCACGCCGATCGCCGCCAGCCGCGTGAACGGCACGACAACCACCCGCCACGCGGGCTCGGTGGTGACGGCCGCATCGCGCTTGCCGATCGCCCGGCCGCTCGCTCGCCGTGCGTACAGCGCGCACGCGGCGGCGATCACCGCCATCAGCACAACGGTGAACGCCGCGATCGCCAGGTACAACGTGTAGAAGCACGCCGCGACCCCGAGGAACAACCCGGTCCCGAGCACCGCGCCCCACCCGCCCGAGCGGCGGTGCAGCGCACCCCATGCCAGCACGAGCACCGGCGGAATGAACACGACAAGCACCGCCCCGTACGCCTCGGGCGAGGCATAGGCCAAGGTCATCGCGGTCACCGCGGCCGCGGCGCCCACGGCCATGTCGGCGCGCACCAGCTGCGCCCACAGCACGAGCGCCACCGTCGCGGCCACGGCGAGCATCCCGATCGAGTACGGCTTGAACACCTCCCAGCCGTCCATGCCGAGCAGGTTCCCGACCCGCCCACCGATCCAGAACCACCCGGCCGGATAGAACGGCGGCAGATCCACATAGGTCATGTCCCGCAGTGCCGCACTGTCGGTGAGCCGCGTCAGATACTCGGTGCGGAATTCCTGGTCGACCGAAACACCGAACAGGTACAGCTTCGTCGCCGCCAACGGCATCCCGAGCGTCACCGTGACGAATCCCGAAATGCCCACCCAGGAAGCGAGTTTCGCGACCACGGGCCACTTCCGCAGCCGGATCAGCAACACCGAGACCACCAACAGCCCCACCGAGACGACCTGTCCGACGGTGGTCAGCGCCCGAGTCACGTTGGAGGAGTTGAACGCAGGCCACTGCACCGCCGAGAACGCGAACAAGCCGACCACCGCCACGACCAGTGCGACGAGCGCCGCCGCGGCACCTTCGGCGAGACCGGTCGCTGTCGCGCGCCCCGCCCGCACGTTGTCATCGGTAGTCATCGGCGCGCATTCCTCCGGGTCCACTCTGCTCGACGGTCCGGGTCAGCCTAGTGGAGCGTGCCGAGTCCGTCGGGCTCGCGCCGAGGCCCCGGCACAAAGAAACTGCCGCACCGCCGGAGTGGCGGTGCGGCAGTCGCGGTTGCTCTCGATCAGATGGGGAGCTTGCGGAAGATCGGGCGCGGGACGTGGCGCAGGGCCGACATCACGAAGCGGGCCTCGTTGGGGGTCCACACGATCTCGGTGCCCTTCTCCGAGGCGGCGACGGCCTGGCGGGCGACGTCTTCCGGATCGACCGTGAGCGGCGCTTCCTTGGAGCCGGTCGCTTCCCAGTGGGCCTTGGTCGCCGAGGTACGCACCTGCATCGGCCGCACGACGGTGACGCGCGGGCCGTAGGGACGAAGCGCCTCGCCCAGACCCAGGTAGAAGCCGTCGAGGCCGGCCTTGGTCGAGCCGTACACGAAGTTCGAGCGACGAACCCGCTCGCCCGCCACCGACGACATCACGATGAACCGGCCGTGCCCCTGCGCCTTGAACTTGTCGCCGACCAGCACACCCACCGACACACCGGCGGTGTAGTTGATGCCGACGGTCATGACCGCCTTGCGCTGGTCCTGCCACAGCTGCTCGGCATCGCCGAGCACACCGAACGCCACGATCGCGACATCCACGTCACCACCGGCGAACGCGGCGTCGACCACCTTCGGGTGCGAGTCGGTGTCGAGCGCGTCGAAGTCGATCACCTCGACCGCCGTGGCACCGGCACCCTTCAGCTTGGCGACGGCATCGTCGAGCAGCGGGTCGCCGGGCAGGTTCGCCAGGATGATCCGCGCGGGGCTCTTGCGCAGGTACTCCGCGCAGATCGCGAGACCGATCTCGGAGGTGCCGCCGAACAGCAGGATGGTCTGCGGGTTGCCAACTGCGTTGATCACTGGAGCTCCAGCCTCCTGGCCATATCGGACATGAACACGCCGTTCGGGTCGACGCTGCGGCGGACCTTGATCCACTCGTCGATCCGGGGGTACATCTTGTGGAAGGTCTCGGCGCTGGTGCGCGAGTCCTTCGCGGTGTAGAGACGGCCGCCGAATTCCATCACGCGTCGGTCCAGCTCGGTGACCAGCTCGTTGAGGCCCGGCTTGATCGGGAAGTCCACGCAGATGTTCCAGCCCGGCATCGGGAAGCTCAGCGGCGCGTCGTTACCGGGGCCGAACAGCTTGAACACATTCAGCGCCGAGTAGTGGCCCGAGGCCTGGATGTCGATGATGATCCGCTTGAACTCCTCGACCGCCTCGGTCGGCACCACGAACTGGTACTGCAGGAACCCGTTGGAACCGTAGCCACGGTTCCACTCCGAGATCATGTCGAGCGGGTGGTAGAACTGCGTCAGGTTCTGCACCTTGCCGGTGTAGTTCCCGCCCATCGCGTAGTACGCCTCACCGATGGCCGACAGCGTCAGCTTGTTCATGGTGAAGTTCGGGAAGATGTCCGGCACCGTCATCAGGTGTGGCGCGTCGAACTTCAACGGCTTCTTCTGCAACCGCTCGGGCAGCTCGTCGAGCTTGGCGAGACGACCACGGGTGATGGTGGCGCGGCCCAGCTTGGGCAGCGGGCTGATCACGTCGAACCAGGCGCTCGAGTAGGTGTAGTTCGCCTCGCTGCCGTCGCTGTGCGCGGCGACCGTCTCGTCGAGGGTCGCGGTCTTCACACCGTCGTTGAGGAAGTAGGCGGTCTCCGTCGGCGCCATCTCGATGGTCGCGCGCAGGATGATGCCGGTGAGCCCGTTGCCGCCGACCGTCGCCCAGAACAGCTCGGCGTCGTTGTCGGGTGACACCGTGCGCACCGAACCGTCCGCGACGAGCAGGTCGATCGAGCGGACGTGGTTGCCGAAGCTGCCCTCGCTGTGGTGGTTCTTGCCGTGGATATCGGAGGCGATGGCGCCGCCGATGGTCACCTGGCGGGTGCCGGGTAGCACGGGAACCCACAGCCCGAACGGGAGCGCGGCCTTCATCAGCTGGTCCAGGCTCACGCCGCCGTCCACGTCGACCAGGCGGGTGTCGCGGTCGATGCGGTGGATGCGGTTGAGCGCGGGCATGTCGATGACGAGGCCGCCCGCGTTCTGGGCGTGGTCGCCGTAGGAGCGGCCTAGGCCACGGGCGATCACGCCGCGTCGCAGATGCGCCGGCTTGCTGTCGTTGTCCTCGGCGACCATGCGCACGGCCTGGGCGATCAGCTCGGGATCGCCGGTCGAGAGCACTTCGGCGGAGGTGGGTGCGGTGCGACCCCAACCGGTGAGCTTGCGCGTACGCGTAGGAAGCGCAAACGGCCCGTCGTTGGTGGTCGAAATGTTCTCAGACATCGGCTTAGAGGCTACAGGCATGGCACAACCTGTGACCGGTCTCGTACCCTTCCTCACGTGCAAGCACAGCCGCATCTGCCCCTGCCCCCCGAAATTCCGCTGGTCGACGAGCCGGGGGGTACCGATGTCGATCTGAAGACGCAGATTGTCCGGTTCACCCTCACGGGCGGTTTCTCGGCGATCGTCGACTTCGGCTTGCTGCTGTTGCTGTCGAACGTGCTCGGGGTGCCGGAGGTGCTCGCCAAGGCGATCAGCTTCATCGCCGGTACGACGACGGCCTACCTGATCAATCGTCGCTGGACGTTCCAGGCCGAACCGAGCCGCAAGCGGTTCGTGGCGGTCGTCGCGCTGTACGCGGTGACGTTCGCCGTGCAGCTCGGGATGTATGCCGCGTTCGCGTTCGCGCTGCCCGACCAGTGGTGGCGTCAGGCGGTGGCGTTCGTCGTGGCGCAGGGCACGGCGACGGTGATCAACTTCGTCGTGCAGCGTGTGGTGATCTTCAAGATCAAGTAGGTCAGCCGGCTTTGACTTCGGCGTGCCGGCGGCCCGCCTTCACACCGAAGTAGTCGCCGCCCTTCGCGCGGACGTTGTCGGTGCCCCATTCACGGCGGTCGCGGGCGACGGGAATCATCTGCGGAATGTGTTTGCGGCAGTGGATGTATGCCTCTTCCACGTCGACGACCACCCACACCTGCGCCGCTTTGCCGCGTTCCGCGGGTGGCAGATCGGTGACGGTCTCGCGTAGCTCGCTGTCGGCGACCATGCGGGCCTTCCCGTTCACATGCAGGCCGATGAGGTCGCGGACGAAGTCGATCATCAGGATGCCGACGTGCGGGTTCTCGAGGATATTGCCCAGGCTGGCCATCACCCCGTTACCACGGTATTCGGGGTACGCAATCGTGCGATCGTCGATCACGTGCAGGAAACCGGGGGTGCCTGCACGGAAGCTGGCGTCGCATTCGCCGTGCGCGTCGGCGGTGGAGATGAACGCCATGTCCATCCGGGTGACGAATTCCATCATCATCGGGTTCAGATAGTCGATGACCTGGTCGTCGTAGAACCGTTCGGCGCGTTCGGTGGTGCCCAACGTTTCCTGAAGTTCGTGCTCTCCGTCGCTGCCGACCTGTGTTCCAGGCATCGGGGCCCCTCTGCTGCCGAAGTGCTGTGACCACAATCTCATTGGAGTCTAGGGGAGTTCGGCGTGCCGCGTGGCGAGTCCAGTATTGCGAAGGACCGTAACGGGCGGTTTGCTTCGGGTTTCCTGGACGACGACCGATCAGGCCGGACCGACCGTCACCGGCACTCCGTTGAAGACGGCGGTTCCGGTGATCGCGTCGACGATCGAATTGTCGGTCAGCGCATTGGCATTCACGCCTGCGTGCGCGCGGGCCACCGACTGGGTGGTGCTCGCGGCGTGTCCCCACCCGTGCGGCAGGCTCACCACCCCGGGCATGATCGCCGCTGTCAGCTCCACTTGCACGGTCAGTGATCCGGCGGCCGAGGTGATCTCGGCCGCCTCGCCTATGCCGAGGCGGTCGGCGTCGTCGGGGTGGATGTGCAGGGTGCAGTGGTTGGATCCGCCGACGAGTGCCTCGATGTTGTGCATCCAGCTGTTGTTGGAACGCAGCTGCCTGCGCCCGATCAGCACCATGGGCGGCGTAGTCGTCGCGAGGCCTTCCCGGAGACGCGGCACATCGGCGAGCAAGGGCTGCGGTGCCAGGTCGACGCGTCCCGTTGCGGTCAGCAGCACTCCCGGCAGACGTGGCTCGAGCGGGCCGAGGTCGATGCCGTGCGGGTTGTCGAGGAGGGTGCGCAGGCCGAGGTCACCGCCGTTCCACGCGCCGTACGGGCCGAGTTTGAGCATCAGGTCGACGCGCTGTTCGGTGGTGTCGGCGCCCTCGAGCTCGTCGCGCCGGTCACTCATACCCGCCTTGTGCAGCATGCCGGCGATGACCAGCTCGTCGATCATCGCGACGGCTTCGTCGCTGTGATGCGGCTGCCCGCTCACGGCCGCGGCGAGCCGGGCGAGCACCGCCGATTCCGACGGCCTGCCGTCGAGCGGCACCAGCGGGCGCGAGTAACGCGCGTAGTTGCGCACCGCGAAATGCAGCAGCGCGAAGTCGTAGTGCGGTGACTGGATCGAACGAGGCGGCGGCAGAATCACATTCGCGTGCCGGGTCGTCTCGTTGACGTACCGGTCGACGCTCACCATGAAGTCGAGCCCGGCCAGTCCCGCGTCGAGCCGCGCGCCGCTCGGTGCGGAGAGCACCGGGTTGCCCGCCACCGTCACCAGCGCCCGAATCTGTCCTTCGCCAGGGGTTTCGAGTTCGTCGGCCAGGGTGGCGACGGGGAGTTCGCCCATGGTTTCGGGCAATTCGCGCACCCGGCTGGTCCAGCGGCCCGGGCGGAACGGCTTGGTGCGGGTGATGCCGAGTGCCGCGGGGGTGGCGAACATGGCGCCACCGGGGGAGTCGAGGTTGCCGGTGAGGACGTTGATCGCGTCGACGAGCCACTGGGTGAGCGTGCCGAATTCGGTGGTGCACGTGCCGATCCGGGCGTAGACGGCGGCCGTCGGGGCGGCGGCGAGTTCGCGGGCGATGCGGCGGATGGTCTCGGCCGGAATGCCGGTGCGGTCCGTCGCGATCTCGGGGGTGAAATCCGCTGCGGCCGCGCGCAGTTCGTCGAGGCCGTCGACCTCCACGCGGACGTCGACCAGGTTTTCGGCGAACAATGTGTGCACCACCGCGAACAGCAGATACGCATCGGTGCCAGGTCGGATGAAGAGGTGTTCGTCGGCCAGCTCCGCTGTCCGCGTCGCCCGCGGATCGACAACGACGAGCTTGCCGCCGCGCGCCCGCAACGCCTTCAACCGGCCGGGGAAGTTGGGCGCCGTGCACAGCGAACCGTTCGATTCCAGCGGGTTGGCGCCGAGCATCAGCAGGTAGTCGGTGCGGTCGAGGTCGGGAACGGGCACGACCATCGGGTCGCCGAACATCAGCCCGGCGGCCACCTGCTTGGGCATCTGATCGGCGGTGCTCGCCGAGTACACATGCCGGGTGCTCAGCGCGCGGACCAGCGCTGGTGCGTAGAGGGCGCCCGCGATCGTGTGAGCGGTGGGATTGCCGAGGTAGACAGCGGTGGCGCCGGTGCCGTGTGCCGCGTGGACGGCGGCGAAACGCCGCGCGATCAGGTCGAACGCCTCGTCCCAGCTCGCGGCGCGGAAGTCGGCGCCGTCGCGGATCAGGGGCGTGGTGACCAGGTCGGGGTCGTCGTCGAGCTTGCCGAACCCGGCGCCCTTGGGGCAGATGAAGCCCTTGCTGAACGGGTCGTCGCGGTCGCCACGCACCGAGAGCACCCGGTCGTTGTCGTCGAGGGTGATGCTCAGGCCGCAGACGGCCTCACAGAGCGGACAGGTGCGAAGCAACGAACGCGGAGCCATGGTTCATGCCTACTCCACCCCGGCCGCTCGGCACCGGGAAACGCAGAAAACCCGCGAGGCGACGTGGGGATCCGTCGCGGTCGCGGGTCGTCTGTGGAAAAGCTGCCTCAGCAGGCCACGGTCAGGGTGGCGCGCTTGCGGGTGGCGGCGGCGCGCACGGCGGCACCGAGCGCGACGACCGGCGGGATCCAGCGGGCCTCGGACGGGGCGACGCCCCACGACGCCGAACCGGCGGCCAGCTGGGTGGGCGGCAGCGGGATGCTCGCACCGTCGGTGTGCACCAGCACACCGGCCTCGCGCATCGCGGCGATGGCCATGGTGGCCTTGGCGACGCCGGTCACCAGGTGGATCTCGCGACGCTCGGCGCCCGGGATCTCGATCACGGGGCCGGACAGGTTGTTGGCGCGCAGGAAGCGGCGGACCTCGCCCGCCATCTCGCCGGTGATCTCGATGGCCGAAACGTTCTCGTCGGTCACCAGGCACAGGCCGTTGGTGGTCTCGGCGACGTTCCAACCCCGCGCGGCGTAGTCCAGCGCGGCGGCACCCTTGTCGGCGGCCATAGTGTTGGTCGGAAACGTCGTGCGCACTGTGTTCTCCATTCCCCGAAGAGCTCTGTTCCTGCGTTCATGGGCGTATCGGCGCAAGGTGGCCGAGTTGTTACGCGGATTCCGAAAAATAATCGAGAGTGTCTGCTTCGTCTCATTCGACGAACCTTCGCTATCGCAGGTTCGGTCTCCGTGGTGTTGGCGTGTCGTCGGAAAGCGGGCAGGATTCGGACCATGACCGACGTGCCGAACACCACCCCGGCCGGTGAACCGGAGGCCGAGGAGTTCGAGGCCGAATCCCGCTGGCTCTCTTGGAAAGAGGCCGACGTGAAGCGTACGGCGTCGCGTTCGCGAGAGCAGGCCGAGGACTCCGAAGAGACCGAGGCGATGAGGCTCGCGCGCGACGCGGGCTTCGACGATCCGTTCCGCAGCACCCGCTCGGCCACCCAGTGGGGCGCCGAGGCGCTCCGCTCCCTGCTCGACGTGCAATTCCGCAGGCCCGCGACCCGCACGCTGCTGCCGCTGGCCTACATCCTGTGCGTGATCTCCTTCGCGATCGGCCTGCCGATCGCGCTGACGGTGCTGATGTGGAAGGCCTCGGCGGTGCTCGGTGTGCTCGCCGCCCTCGTGGCCGTTCCGCTCGGGCTCACCATCGCCGCGTCGGTGCGGTTGATGCTCGAATTCGCCGACAACGCCGCCCGGCTCGCGGGCCGGGTCGAGCACATCAGCGAACTCGCCGACGGACTGTTCCAAGCACTGTCCGATGTCGCCGAACCGGTGAATCAGTTGTCCGAAGATGTTCGCGCCGTTCAGTTCTGGCGGTTCCGGAAGAAGAAGTAGGTCTTGCGCGGTGTCCGATTCATTGTGAAACAATCCGTCCGCAGATCTGATGATGCGTCAGCTGCGAACGGCGGCCTCCAGAGAACAAGGGGGAGGCCGGATTTGGATACAGGGGGGAAGTATGGCTTCACCGCAGGGCGTCACCGGTTCGACCATGCCGCGCAGGCAGCTGGGCAGGCACTTACGTGACCTGCGCAATCGTGCGCGGATGACCACCAGAACCGCGGCGGCGCAACTCGAGTGGTCGGAAGCGAAGATCTGGCGGATCGAGACGGGGCAGACATCGCTGCGCAGCCTCGATGTCGAGGCCATGTGCAAGGTGTACGGCGCGCCCGCCGATCAGGTGGAACCGTTGGCCGCATTGGCTCGCGAAACCAAGGCAAGGGGATGGTGGACGAGTTACGGCGATGTGATTCCGGAGGGTTTCGAGGTCTACATCGGACTCGAAGAGGCGGCGGCCGAGCTGTCGATCTACGAGGACGGCCTGGTCCCGGCGCTGTTGCAGACCGAGGACTACACCAGGGCGCTGCTCGAACGAACGGTTCCCGAACTCACCGACGCCGACCTGGAACGGCGGCTGCGGGTGAGCGCGGCCAGGCAGGCGTTGCTCACCAGGGCGGGCTCGCCGTTGCGGCTGCGGGTGGTGCTCGCCGCGCCGGTGCTGTCGCGGCGCATCGGTGATGATCGGGTGCTCGCCGGTCAGCGTGCGCGACTGCGTGAGCTGGCCGAACGCGACACCGTCGACATCCGGGTGATCCCGGACGACTGCGGCTACCACGCCGGGCTCGAGTCGGGCCGGTTCACCGTGCTCGATTTCGACGGTGACAACGCGGTCGACAAGCAGGAACCGCCGGTGGTCTACGTGGAGACCTTCGCCGGTTCGGTCTATCTCGACAAGCCGGCCGAATTCGACCGTTACCGAAGCGCTTTCGCCGACATCACCGCCGCGGCGAGCGCGACGGTGTAGCTCCTACCAGGAGTCGGTGAGCACCGAACGGTGCGTGGGCAGGGCCTGGTCGTAGACCGCCCTGCCCTTTTCCGTGAGCTTGACGAAACACGCCCGCCGGTCGCCGTCGCAGGTGATGCGTTCGACCAGGTCGTCGCGTTCGAGCCGGGCCACGGCGCGGGATAGAGCGCTCTGACTCAGGTAGATGTCGCCGGACAGGTCGGTCATGCGGTACTTCTCGCAGGCCGCGTCGACGAGACGGTCGAGGATCTCGAACTCGCTGAGTCCGATCCGGTGTTCGTTCTGAAGCGCCTTCTCCAGTGCGCAGCTCACGGCGGCGTGCCGGTCGAGCAATGCGCGCCACTGGCCGACCAGCTCGGTGGGCGCTTCGTTGCGCCGAGCTGTGTTGGCCGGGTTCGACATGCGGCCATCTTAGTGCGCCCGACCGATCCATGCAACTGCATTAAATGTGTTGGCATTAAATGCGCATGCATGTAATGTCCTCCGCATGACTTCGCCAGCAACGCTCTCGGCCGCCGAGGCGACCGACCCGACCCGGTGGTCCGCTCGCCTCTGGGGCCTGCTGATCACCCTGTGCATTGTTCTGTTCCTCGACGGTCTCGATGTTTCGATGATCGGCGTCGCCCTGCCGTCCATCGGCGCCGAACTCGATATGTCCACCTCCACCCTGCAGTGGCTCGTGGGCGGTTATGTCCTCGGCTACGGTGGTCTGCTGCTGCTCGGCGGTCGCACGGCCGATCTGCTCGGGCGCCGCAAGGTCTTCCTCATCGCCCTGGCCGTCTTCGCGGTCGCGTCCCTGATCGGTGGCCTGGTTAGCGACCCGACGCTGCTGATCGTCACCCGCTTCATCAAGGGCCTGGCCGCCGCGTTCACCGCGCCGACCGGCCTGTCGATCATCGCCACCACCTTCGCCGAAGGAAAAGCGCGCAACAAGGCGCTGTCCATCTACACCGTGTTCGGCGCGGGCGGCTACTCCATGGGCCTGCTCTTCGGTGGCCTGATGACCGGCGTCGGCTGGCGCTGGACCTTCCTGCTGCCCGTCCCGATCGCCGTCGCCGCCCTGATCTCGGCGTTCGTGCTGATCCCCAAGGACGGCAAGGCCGAGGAAGGCGGCCACGATCTGCTCGGCGCGCTGCTGTCCACCTCGGGCATGCTGCTGCTGGTCTACACCGTGGTCACCGCGCCCGAGGTCGGCTGGGCCTCGGCCCGGACCGTCGTCTCGTTCATCGCCGTGGGCGCCCTGTTCGCCGCGTTCGTCGTCACCGAGCAGCGCGTCGCCCACCCGCTGGTCCGGCTCGGGATCCTGCGCAAGGTGTCGCTGGTGCGGGCCAGCCTGGCCATCATCGCGGTCGCCGGCTCGTACTTCAGCTGGCAGTTCATCGTCACGCTGTACCTGCAGGACACCCTCGGCTGGTCGCCGCTGAAGCTCGCCATGGCGCTGCTTCCGGTCGGCATCCTGGTCGTCGCCTCGGCGTTCTTCTCCGACAAGCTGATCGACCGCTTCGGTACCGGCCCGGTGATCGCCGTGACCATGTCCGTGATGGCCGTCGGCTACCTGCTGTTCCTGCGGATCGACACCGCGCCGGACTACCTGACCGTGCTGCTGCCCGCGGTCCTGCTGATCGGCATCGGCTGGGTCGGCTTCCCCGCCATCAACGTGCAGGCCACCAGCGGTATCGACGACGAGGAGCAGGGTCTGGCGGCCGGCGTGCTGCAGACCTCGATGCAGGTCGGCGCCGCCGTGGTGCTCGCGGTGACCACCGCCATCGTCACCTCCGGCACCGCGCACGGCACCTCGCCGCAGCAGATGCTCGACACCTACCGCCCCGGCCTCGAGTTCGCCGCCGGTGTCACGGTGCTCGGCGCACTGGTCGCGCTCACGGTCTTCTGGCCCCGCAAGCGGGTCACCGACGCGCCGGTCGTCGAGGAGAAGGTGCTCCAGACGGTCTGATCCGAGAGCGCTGAACGGCACCACCATTCAGGGTGGTGCCTTTCGGCGTATCAGGCGAACGGTGGCGCTGCTTGGTCTTTGGCGGAGCGGATGAAGGTGAGCGGGCGGCCGTCGCGGCCCTCGGTCGGCCAGTCGATGGCCAACCGGGGGTCGAAAGCGTCCAGGTCACGGTCGAATTCGGGGGTGTACTCGAGCGAGCACAGGTAGGTCACCGTCGAGTAGTTCTCCAGCGAGAGGATGGCGTGGCCGAGACCCTCGGACAGGAACACCGAGCGGCGTTCCACGTCGTCGAGCAGCACGCTGTCCCAGCGGCCGTAGGTGGGCGAACCCGGTCGCAGGTCGACGACCACGTCGAGAAAGGCGCCGCGCACACACGTCACATACTTGGCCTGGCCCGGCGGGTCCTCGGTGTAGTGGATGCCGCGCAATACCCCCGCGGCCGACACCGAGGTGTTCACCTGGTGCAGGTCGAAGGGCCGCCCGGTGGCCTTCTCGAACTCCGAGGCCTTGAACGACTCGCAGAACATGCCGCGGTCGTCGCCGAGCAGGCGGGGAGTGACCACCCACGCGCCGGGGATGGCCAGTTCACGGATCTCCATGCGCTACCAGTCTTTTCCGCGGTCGATCAGGTCGAGCAGGTAGCGGCCGTAGCCGGAGCGAACCATCGGCTCGGCCAGTTCGCACAGCTGGTCGTCGGAGATCAGGCCGCGCCGCCACGCCACCTCCTCGGGCACCCCGATCTTGAGGCCCTGGCGTTCCTCGATGGTCCGCACGTAGTTGGCGGCGTCGAGCAGCGAGTCGAAGGTGCCGGTGTCGAGCCAGGCGGTGCCACGCGCGAGCACGTCGACGCTGAGCCTGCCCTGCTCGAGATAGGCGCGGTTGATATCCGTGATCTCGTACTCCCCGCGCGCCGACGGACGCAGCTCGCGCGCGATCTCGACCACGTCGTTGTCGTAGAAGTACAGACCGGGGATGGCGTAGTTGGAGCGCGGCACCTTCGGCTTCTCCTCGATGGAGACCGCGCGACCGTCCACGAACTCCACCACGCCGTAGGCGGTGGGGTCGCTCACCCAGTAGGCGAACACCGCGCCGCCGTCGATGTCGTGGAAGCGGTGCAGGCTGGCGCCGAGGCCGGGGCCGTGGAAGATGTTGTCGCCGAGCACGAGCGCGGCGGGTTCGGTGCCGATGTGGTCGGCGCCGAGCACGAAAGCCCTGGCCAGGCCGTCGGGTTCGGGCTGGACCACGTAGCTGATCGACACCCCGAACTGGCTGCCGTCACTGAGCAACCGGGTGAACGCCTCGGCATCCTCCGGCGTGGTGATGACGAGAATGTCGTCGATCCCTGCCAACATGAGGGTGGACAAGGGGTAATAGACCATCGGTTTGTCGTAGACCGGGACGAGCTGCTTGCTCACCCCGCGCGTGATCGGGTGCAGCCGCGATCCGGTGCCGCCCGCCAAGATGATTCCGCGCATAGGTGGCAAGTCTGCCAGCTCCGGTGCGGCAGGAGTCGGGGAGGTTCCGACACGTGGACGAATTGATCACGAACGTTTCGCAACCGGGTGTGTCGGTCGATAACTGGGACACGACGGCGTTCATCTGATTATGTGAGCGTCGATGTGTGAAACATCACTGTGTTAGATGTCAGCGTCGACATCCGATCCGGGGCTCGCACCCGGGCCACCGAGTCGACGCGCCAGTGTGAGGTAGGTGCGCGATGGAAGCCTCGAAGATCGGCAGGCCCGGTGTGTTGGGCGGGATCGTCCCCGCCGCCCCCAGGGTCACCACCAGCCCGAAGGCGGCGGGAATCGTCGTCAACTCCGGGCGGACGAGCACCGCGTCACGCGTGCTGATGGGTGCCTGCGTCGGCGTCGTCGGACCGCTGCTGCGCACCGTCCCCATCAACCGGACAACCATCCCCATCGGCGGAATCGCCGTCGACCTGCTCGCGCGCCTGCGCCCCGAACCGACGGGCATCGAGCGCGAACAGATCCAGCTCGACGGGTTCAAGATGGAGATGATCCGTCCCGCGGGCGCCTCGCGGGCGCTGCGCCACGGCGCGCTGCTGTATCTGCACGGTGGCGGCTTCGCCGTCTGCGGATTGTCGACCCATCGGGCCGTCGCGGCCGGGCTGGCCAGGCGGACCGGGCTGCCGGTGCTCAATGTGGAATACCGTCAGCTGCCGGGTTCGATCGACGCCTCCATCGACGACTGCGTCCTGGCCTACCGCTGGCTGCTGCGCCACGGCGCCGACCCGGGCCGCATCGTCTTCGCCGGTGACTCGGCGGGCGGGTTCCTCACCTTCGCCACCGCGCTGCGCGCCCGAGACATCGGATTGCCGCTGCCCGCCGGTCTCGTCGGCTTGAGTCCGCTGCTCGATCTGGACTACCGGGCGAAGAAGGACTACGTGAATGTGCGCCGCGACGCCTACATTCCGCTGGCCGGGCTGGAGGCCGTGGTCCGCCTCGGCGCCGAGCACGAGGGTCCGCTCGACGCGAAGCTCTCGCCGGTCAACGCCGACCTGGTCGGGTTGCCTCCGGTACTGCTGATCGCGGCCGAAGACGAATTACTGCGCTACGACTGCGAACTCATGGCCCATCGGCTCGGCGCGGCGGGTGTGCCGCACACACTCGAGCTGTGGCGGGGGCAGGTGCACGCCTTCATGAGCATCCTGCCGGACATGCCGGAGAGCCGTTCGGCGCTCGGGCGGGTCGCCAAGTTCGTGCGGGAAGCGGTGGCGCCCGCCGAACGTGCCCGCACCGCCTGACCTCGAAACGACAGGTGCCCCGCCGCAACTTTTTCGAGTCGCAGCGGGGCACCGGAGCATCTACCTACTCGCGAAGATGGTTACGCGAGTGCGGTTATCGCACGTTCCGAACCGGAATTACTTGGCCGGCGGGGTGAACGGCGAGGTGACGGTGGCGAAGTACTGGATCGCCGCACCGATGGCGACCGGAGCGGTGATGAACAGCTGACCGGCCAGCACACCGAGGAAGCCGACAGCGGCGGCACCGGCGATGCAGCCGGCCAGCGGGCCCGCGCCGAACAGGGCGAGGAGGGCACCGGTCAGGACCAGGCCGGCACCGGCACCGGCGATGCAGCCGACAGCCGCGCCACCGAGGCCACCGACGAGGGCACCCATGGTGGCGCCGACGGAGATGGTGTCCTTCAGACGGTTGAACGCCGCGACCTCACGGTCGTACTCGGTCTTCCAGGGCGCCTGCGCCTCGTAAGGCAGGGCGACCGGCTTGTAGACGGCCTTGGCCGGGTCCATCACCGGGGTCAGGGTGGCGGTGTTGCCGGAGATCTCGGCCACGATCGGGAGCTCGTGCTCTTCGATGCGGAACGCCAGCGGGGTGCCCGCGACGACGGTGCCGTCGGCCGCCTTGATCTTCAGGACATTGTCCTCGACGACCATCGAGCCGGCGTCGGTGGTGACGACGGCCTTCGAGTCCTCGACGATTTCGGCGGTGTAGTTGATCGGGGCAGCGGCGGCGGGGGCCTCTTCGGCGTGCGCGGTGCCGGCGGCGACGCCCATGGCAGCGATCAGCAGCGCCGAAGTGGCGGCGAATTTCCTCATCAGCATTTTTGTTGAACCTCGATGTTGGAGCGTTCGGAGGGGACCCGATGATCAAAAGCCCCCGCAGCTAACGAGCGGTGAACCACCTGTGTACTTCTATTCAAATTCTGTTCACCGTTGATACCCCAGGGCCGGTGCGCACCTAGAAACCTGAGTGCCGACTAGGGTTTTTCTCAGGAAAGCAGACCCCGGGTCGTAACCTGAACGCGCCGGGTGTGACGGACATCACGGTGTAAATACCGTGACTGTTTCTACCTGGGCGAGCGCCGGTTCGCTTTCTGTCCCCGATCGCGAGCACGTATCGTTGTCGCCGTGCGAGTGCTCGTTACCGGCGGGGCCGGATTCATCGGTGCGAATTTCGTCCAGCAGACGGTGGCCACGCGCCCCGACGTAGCGGTGACCGTCCTCGACGCGCTCACCTACGCCGGAAACCGTGCGTCGCTCGATCCGGTGGCCGACCGCATCGAATTCGTCCACGGCGACATCGCCGATCTCGACCTCGTCGACAATCTCGTCAGCGGTGTCGACGCGGTTGTACATTTCGCGGCCGAATCACACAACGACAACTCGCTCGCCGAGCCGTGGCCGTTCGTGCAGACCAATATCGTCGGCACCTACTCCCTGCTGCAGGCCGTGCGCCGCCACGACGTGCGCTACCACCACGTTTCCACCGACGAGGTCTACGGCGACCTCACCCCCGACGACCCCGCCTTCACCGAAACAACGGCCTACAACCCGTCGAGCCCGTATTCGGCGACGAAAGCGGGCAGCGATCTGCTCGTGCGCGCCTGGACCCGTTCCTTCGGTGTGCGCGCCACGCTGTCGAACTGTTCCAACAATTACGGCCCGTATCAGCACGTGGAGAAATTCATCCCACGCCAGATCACCAATTTGATCGACGGCGTGCGCCCGCGTTTGTACGGTGCCGGTCATCAGGTGCGCGACTGGATTCACGTCGACGATCACAATCGCGCGGTGTGGGAAATTCTCGAGCGCGGCCGAATCGGGCAGACCTATCTCATCGGCGCCGATGGTGAACTCGACAACCTCACCGTTGTGCAGTTGATTCTGGAAGCGTTCGATCGCGAGCCAACCGATTTCGACCACGTCACCGACCGGCCCGGCCACGATCAGCGCTACGCGATCGATGCGAGCCTGCTGCGCACGGAACTCGGCTGGTCACCGCGCTACAGCGACTTCCGGGCCGGGCTGGCCGACACCATCACCTGGTACCGCGAGAACGAGGACTGGTGGCGACCGAAGAAGGCCGACACCGAACGCGCCTACGCCGCCGCGGGCGAACAGAAACTCTGACGGACTACACCGTCGTCCGCGGGGGTCAGCCCCAGACGACGGTGTAATACGTTGCGGCAGCGGCGATCAGCGCGATCAGCGACGCGCAGGCCACGGTGAGTCCTGGCCCGCGGGTCGGGACGGCACCGTCGGCATCGCGCAGCCGCAGCGGGACCAAGCGGATCACCACCGCGATACCGAGGATGGCCAGCGGCACGAAGTACCTGCCCTGCACGCCGTCGATGATGTAGTAGTCCACCGGCGTGAACGACATGTACAGCGTCACGTAGACCATCGCCACGCTGGCGAGCACCGTCGCCGCGACGATCAGGGTGCGGCGCAGGGTGCTGGTCAGCAGGTCGGCGATGCCGAAGCTCACCGCGAACGCGATCAGGCAGGCCAGCATCGTCAGCGCGGGCGCGTCGACGTAGGCGAAGCCGAGTTCACCGAAGAACTGGTTGAACCAGCGGTGATCGCGCAGGGCGATGCTCTCGCCGAAGGTGTGTACGAAGTGCAGCGGGTCGCCGAGGATCCCGCGCAGCTGGTCACCGGGACGCACCTGACCCCACTGGTGCGGCGGGCGCATCAGGCTCATGCCGTCGCCGGTCGGTGCGGCGATCTTGGTCCAGACCAGGAACAGCGTGCCGCCGGTGATCGCGAACACCCACGGCAGCACCTTCAGCTTGCCGGTGAAGCCGAGGCGTTCGGCGGGCACGACCACGATCAGCATGGCCAACAGCACGTAGGCGGGTTTGCTCAGCGGCAGCGCGATCGTGGCGGCCAGCAGGGCGGCGGTCTCTGGCTTGCTCAGCCGGTCACCGATGAACAGCGCCTTCACCAGCAGCGCCGAGATCAGAATGGCCAGCGCGTTGGTGAGCGTGTCGGCGGTGACGGTGCCCGCCTGGAACAGCGCGATCGGCAGCACGGCCACGGTGAACACCAGCCACTGGCTGCGCCGCTGCCGCAGGGCGTAGAGCCCGAACCCGACCACCGCGAGGTAGGCCGCCAACCCGGCCAGGCGGGTGAGCAGGTACATCCCGCCGATGTTCAGCCCTAGCGCCTCGCCCGCCCGGATGCCGACGGCGGCAGGCACATACGGCACGGGGGAGTAGGCGGCGGTGTTGGTGAACCACATCGGCCGGGTCGCCGAGGAGATGTCGGCACCGGCGAGCCGGTCGTAGGCGCCGGGGTCGGCGACCATCGCGCCCGGTTCCTCGGGGTTGTCGTTGTAGTCGCGGAACGCGTAGCCCATGAGCTCGTCGATGCTCACCGGGATCTGCCCGCCGTAGGCGACACCGCGATCGTCGTGGATGCGCTGCGGGAACACCCCGCCGTGCGCCACCTGGTAGGCGCGGCCGAACTGGGTGATCTCGTCGTGGCCCCAGAACGCGGGGGTGAGCACGGCGAACAGGGCGCCGAACACCGTCGCGAGCACGGCGAACGCCACCGTCGCGGCACCGAACCGGCCGGTCAGGGAACGGACGGGGGCGGGCAGGCGGTCTTTGCGCTCGGTCGCGGGTACCTGTTCGGCGGCGACGGTTTCCGGTTCGACGGTGCTGGTCACCGACGGTCTCCGGCCGCGATGTCCGTGCTCTCGCCGACGGCCGAATACCGCAGGTACACCAGCCGCGCCGCTTCGTGACGCGACCGGCGGATGCCGTCCAGAATCAGCCCAGCGGTCCAGGCCAGGCAGCCGAGCAGCATCAGCGTGAACGCGAAGAACAGCGTCGGGAACCGCGCCACCTCGTGGGTGTTGTAGAACTCGATCACGATCGGCACGGTGAGGACCACCGAGAACAGCAGGGCCAGCGTGCCGAACAGGCCGTAGAAGGCGACCGGGCGTTCGTGCCTGGCCAGGCCGAGGATCAGGGCGAGGATCTTGGTGCCGTCGCGGTAGGTGCGCAGTTTCGATTCGCTGCCCGCGGGGCGGTCACGGAAACCCACCTGCACCGCGGTCTGCGGAACGCGCAGGTGCAGCGAGTGCACGGTCAGTTCGGTCTCGATCTCGAACTCGCGGGAGACGGCGGGGAAGCTCTTGACGAAGCGGCGCGAGAACACCCGGAAACCGCTCAGCATGTCTTCGACGTTGTCGCCGAACACCTTGCCGACCACGCCGTTGAGCACCTTGTTGCCGGTCTCGTGCCCGGACCGGTAGGCGTTGGTGTCCTCGTCCTGCTTGCGCACACCGAGCACGTGATCGTAGGGGCCCTCGAGCAGGGTCTTGATCATCAGCGGTGCGGCCGACGCCTCGTAGGTGTCGTCGCCGTCGATCATCAGGTAGACGTCGGCCTCGATATCGGCGAAGGCGCGGCGAACCACATTGCCCTTGCCCTTGGTGTTCTCGTAGCGCACGATCGCCCCGGCCTCACGGGCGCATTCGGCGGTGCGGTCGGTGCTCAGGTTGTCGTAGACGTAGACGACGATCCCCGGCACGGCGGCCTTCAGGTCGGCGACGACCTTGGCGACCGCGGCCTCTTCGTTGTGGCAGGGGACCACGGCGGCAATGCGAAGCTCGGTGGAGTCCACCCGGGTCAATCCTCAGATGTAGGCATTAAAAGGGTCACCGGGAGGGTACACAGCACAGGTCTTCGGCGCTCATCCGGTTCGCCGAGCGTAACTCGGGGACACGCCGGTCCTCGGTGTACCGTCGGCCCGTGTCCCACCCTGATCTATCCGAGCCCGCCCCCGCTTCGCTGCTGACGAAGGTGACGACGGCGTTGCGGCAGGGGGCGGCGTTCCTCGTCGTCGGCGCGGTCGGTTTCCTCGTCGACGCCGGTACGTACAACCTGCTGGTGTTCTGGGGCGGCGGATTGTCGCTGTCCGAAGGTGTGCTCTATCACTCCCCGCTCACCGCGAAAGTCGTCGCGATCGTGGTGGCGACGGTGGTCACCTACTTCGGCAACAAGTGGTGGACCTTCGCGCACAAGAAGTCCGGCAGCGCGGGCCGCGAATACCTGTTGTACGCGCTGGTGAATGTCGTGGCGATCGGCCTGCAACTGGGCTGCCTCGGCTTTTCCCGCTATGTGCTCGACCTGTCGTCGCCGCTGTCGGACAACATTTCCGCGACCGTCATCGGCCAGACGCTTGCTGTCATATTCCGTTATTGGGCCTACGACAAATTCGTGTTCACCGGCGCCGAGGCAACCGGTGAGCAACACGCGCGGGGTGCTGTTACCCCTCACTGACGGCGCCCGGCCCGGCGGTGATTGATATCCTCACCCCGCCCGCCGCGCCGCCCTTTCCTTACGTGACTGCTTGCGTCGGCGCAGTCGATACCGAGAATTTCGAGGACTTCATGGAGCAGTCGGCTACTCGAGTCGTGACCGAATCGAACGAACGGCACGAGGCCGCACCCGCGTCACTGCGTGGTGAACACTCGGCACCCGAACGCTTGGTCCTGGCCAGGGGCATCTTCACCGGCCCGTCGGCCCGGGTGAGCGACGAGCTCTACGCCGTCGTCAAGGGCGGTGCCGCCATCCGCGAGCGCCTGTCGCTGCACCTGCCCAAGGGCGCGACCGCGCACACGAACACCTACTTCGGTCGCTTCGCCGCCAGCTACTGGCAGCGCTGGACCACCGTCACCGAGGTGACCGCCACGGCCAACCTGCGGGTGGGGCACAAGGCCAATGTGCGCCTGGTCGCCTCCGATATCGCCGGCCACCGCCGCATCGTCGCCTCGCTCGTGGCGACCAGCAGCGGGTTCGTGAGCCTGTCCGCGCCGCTGGATCAGTACGTCGACGGTGGTGCGCTGTGGCTCGAGTTCGACGCGCTCGGCGGCGAACTCGACATCACCGAGCTCACCTGGACCGCCAAGGCGCCCGAGACGGTTCGCCCGGTCGCCATCGCGATCTGCACCTTCAACCGGGCCGAGGACTGCGCCCACACCGTCGCCGCGCTGGCCTCGGACCCCACGGTGCTGGCCGCCATCGACGCGGTCTACGTCGTGGACCAGGGCACCGACCTGGTCGAGAACCGGCCGCTGTTCCAGCAGGTCCGCCCCGATTTCGGCGACAAGCTGCGCTACATCCGTCAGCCCAATCTCGGTGGCGCGGGCGGCTTCACCCGTGGCCTGTACGAGGTGTCGGCGGCCAACGAGCACGCCGACGTCATCCTGATGGACGACGACATCCTCTGCGAGCCCGAGACCGTCCTGCGCCTGCAGGCCTTCGCGAACCTGACGGTCGAGCCGACCCTGGTGGGTGCGCAGATGCTGTTCCTGCTCAACCCCGACTACCTCAACGTGGGCGCCGAGGACGTGCGCCTGGGCGAGCTCAAGCACGGGCAGAAGGTGCCCAAGGCGCTGCGCAACACCTCCATGCTCAAGAAGAACCAGGAGCGCCGCGTCGACGCCGGCTACAACGCCTGGTGGACCTGCCTGATCCCGGCCGAGGTCGTGAAGAAGATCGGCCTTCCGGTCCCGATCTTCTTCCAGTGGGACGACGTCGAATACGGCATCCGGGCCCGCGAGCACGGTTTCGTCACCGTCACCCTGCCCAATGCCGCCGTCTGGCACGCCGACTTCTACTGGAAGGACTACGACGACTGGGCGCGCTACTTCTCCACGCGCAACTCGCTCATCGTCGGCGCCCTGCACACCGATCTCGACGGCAAGGCCATCACCAAGGACTTCTTCCGCTACATCGCCGAACACCTCGTCGGCATGCAGTACGGCCTGGTGCACACCACCCTGCAGGGCATCGAGGACTTCATGAAGGGTCCGAAGGTGTTGCGCGACGGCGGAATCGAGGCGCTGGCCGCGGCCCGTACCTCCCGCAACGACTACCCCGAGACCATCAAGCACCCCGCCGCGACCCCGCCGGTGAACTCCGCCGAGATCCAGGTGCGCCGGGCGAGCGGTGAGCCGAGCCGCATCACCCTCGTGCTCATCAAGCGCGCGATCATGCAGTGGACCGGGCGCACCCAGCACGGCCTGATCGGTGTCACCCGCGAGGACGCGCACTGGTGGCATGTGGGCCTGTTCGACCACGTGGTCGTCACCGACGCCTCCCAGTCGGGTGTCCGCGTGCGCCGCCGCGACAAGGCCCGCGCCCGCGCTCTGCTCATCCGCACCTACCGCACGCTGCGCAAACTCCGCCGCGAACTCCCCAGGCTCCAGGCCGAATACCGTGCGGCGGTTCCCGAACTCACCAGCCGTGAGAACTGGGCCCGCCTCTACGGCATCGACCCCAGCTGACCGAGATCACCACGCTCTGGTGGCGGGATCGCCCGAGAGGCTTCCGCCACCAGAGCGTGGTGATCGGCTAGGTCAGCGGTAGCCGCGTTCGCGGTACTGCTTGCGGTGTTGCTTGGCGATGGAGCGCCAGGCGCGTTCGCGTTCGGCGGCCAGGCGCTTGTCGGTGCGCGCGGCCATCCACTCGTTCTCCTTCGCCAGCTTGCGGTAGCTGGTGAGGCGGCGCTCGGTGATGGTGCCGTCGGCGATGCCCGCCTGGACCGCGCAGCCCGGTTCGGTCTCGTGCGCGCAGTCGGCGAAACGGCAATCAGCGGCGAGGGATTCGATGTCGCTGAAGGTCTTGCCGATACCGTCGGCGGCGTCGTAGAGGCCGATGCCGCGTAGCCCCGGTGTGTCGATGAGGGTGCCGCCGCCGGGGAGCGGTCGCAGTTCCCGGTGGACTGTTGTATGGCGGCCCTTGCCGTCCACCGCGCGAACGGCGTTGGTGGCGAACACTTCCGCGCCGAGCAGGGCGTTGGCCAGGGTCGACTTGCCCGCGCCGGACGGCCCGATCAGGGCAACCGTGCCGTGCAGCACGGCCGTGAGCACATCCAGCCCTGTCTCGGCGGCGGCACTCACCGCGAGCACCGTCGCCCCCGGCGCGACCGCGCGCACCTCGTCGAGCGGAAGATGATCCGCCGCATCGGCTTTGGTGAGCACGACCACGGGCTGTGCATTGCTCTCCCAGGCGAGGGCGAGCATGCGCTCGATCCGGCCCAGGTCGACGTCGCCGTCGGCGGCACTGCAGATCAGCACGGTGTCGACATTGGTGGCGAGCACCTGGGCGACCGAGCGCCCCGACACCGACGATCGCATGATCGCCGAGCGGCGCGGAAGCAGCAGGCGCACAGTGCCTTCGGCATCGAGACCGACCCAGTCGCCGGTGCACAAGCCGGTGATGTCACGCGGACAGGCGGCACGAGACGGGCCGCCCGGTGCGACCACATCGCATTCGCTGCGATCCATCCGGACGATGCGTGCGGGCACGAGATCGCCGAGCAGCGGGAGATATTCGGTAGCTACGGCTTCGGTCCAGCCGTAAGGGACGAGCAGGTCGTAGTCGACCATCGGTAGAAGTCCTTCGTCGGGCGCTGAGCCCGACGTCGGGCTCAGCGAGTAGAGGTGATGTCCGGAGCGGTCGGGGCGCCATCGCGCACCCCGGGCACGGCAATCCACACGTCTGTACTCACGGACATCCACCTCCTCTCCAACGTTGCTCCTACTGTGCCGCATACCCGCGGCACCGCACAACCGATTTATCCCGGCGAGAGCCCGATCGGCTCACCATGGGTATCGACGCAGGTCAGGGAACGACGACCTCGGTCGAAGCGGGCAGGCTCGGCCGGTCGGTGCGCACGGTGAGCTGGAACCGGCCGGGACCGGTGGGGGCGATCACCTGGAACGGGTAGGTGCTGTTGTGCCGGGCGGGGACGAAATGCGTCATGGAGCCGGTGACGCCGTTGTCCAGGTTCCGCCAGTCGACGATGACGTTCACATCGCAGGTGAGCAGGGCGGGCGCCATGTTGCCGAGCAGGCCGTGCGAGATGCGCAGCGAGATGCTGTGGGTGGCGCCGGGCGCCACGCTCGGGTCGTTGAGCGGTCCGTCGAACGCGGTGCCGCCCACGTTGACGATGCCGAAGCACACGCCGTTGCCGAGCGTGGGGACGGGGGCCGTGCGCACTTCGTTCATCACGCAGGAGCGGGGGCCGACATTGGATGCGCCGAGCTGACAGGTGTCGTCGGCGGTTGCGGTGCCCGGCACGGCAAGGCACAGCGCGCTGCCTGCGAGAACGGCGGCAGCGGCGGACGCGAAACTCGTTCGTAAGGTCACCTATCGAATCCTAGGTCGCGGGCCCCAGGATCTATGCCCCTATTTCTGGGGGCCTCGCTGGTCCGGCTTGCCGAACTGCTCATTGCGTCCGAGCGAGCGCAACCGGAACCATTCCTTCAAGCCCGCCGGATCGCGGCGCGTCACCAGAAAGAACCAGGAGAATCGAATCCACTCCTGCGGCAACAGCTTCCGCATACCGGGTTGCGACATCAGGTACCCGCGATTGCGGTAGGTGAAGTAGCGCTTCACCGGATCGTCGGGGTACTGGGTGTGCATGCGCCCGCCGAGGATCGGCTTGAACTCCTCGGCACCGTTGGGGTGCAGGTACGCGGTCTGCAGGCAGGTGCCGAACGGCAGGCCCGACCGGACCAGGCGCCGATGCACCTCCACCTCGTCGCCACGCACGAACAGGCGCAGGTCGGGCACACCGATCAGGTCGACGGCCTTCGCCGAGATCAGCGCGCCGTTGAACAGCGACGCGATGCCGGGCAGGAAGTCCTCGTCACCGAGCTCCGAGCGTCGCCTGCGCCACACCACGCCGCGGCGCAGCGGGAAAGCGAGCCGATCGGGGTCGTCGATATCGCACACCACCGGCGATACCTCGACCAGGTTGTGCCTGCGCGCGCAATCGATCAGCGTCGCGAGGACTTCCGGGCCGTCGGGTCGGCCGTCGTCGTCGGCCAGCCACACCCAGTCCGCGCCCTGGGTGAGCGCGTGCAGCATGCCGAGCGCGAAACCGCCCGCGCCGCCGAGGTTGTGGCGCGAACCGAGGTAGGTGGCCTCGATGGGCTGCTGGGCGACCAGCTCGGCCACCTCGTCCTCGTTGGCGTTGTCGACGACGATCAGATGGTCGATCGGACGCGACTGCGAGGCAAGTACTTTCAGCGATTCGGCGAGCAGTTCGCGGCGCCTGTGGGTGACGACGACCGCGATGATCCGCGCGTCCGGCCCGGTGTCGGTGCTCAGGTCGGCCGGTTCGGCGCCTGCGGGCAGCTCGGGCTCCTCGGTCACGGGCAGCACGGCGGCGGGCTCAATCGGGGCAACCCCCGCCTCGAGCCGATCGGCCATGCTGAACCCACCGGGCACAGCGGCCGGGACAGCGTCCTCACTGTGACCGCTCATGCCTGATTCTGCTCCAATTCTTTGTCGCCCTGCTCGGCTTCCAGCTCGCGAAGCACCTGTGCCACGTGATTACCCGCCTCGGGCCCCTCATACGCTCGCACAACGTCTTCGATGCCGCCCTGCTCACGGATGCGACCGTGGTCGATCCACATCGCGGTATCGCACAGCTGGGCGAGAAATTCGTTGGAGTGGCTGGCGAAAACGAGGATGCCCGACCGCGCGACCAGCGACTGCAGCCGGGTACGCGCCTTCTTCATGAACTCGGCGTCGACGGCGCCGATGCCCTCGTCGAGCAGCAGGATCTCGGGGTCGATGGAGGTGACCACACCCATCGCCAGGCGCACCCGCATACCCGTGGAGTAGGTGCGCAACGGCATCGACAGGTACTCGCCGAGCTCGGTGAAGTCGGCGATCTCGTCGATCTTGGCCAGCATCTGCTTGCGGGTCTGCCCGAGGAACAGGCCGCGGATGATGATGTTCTCGTAGCCGGAGATCTCCGGGTCCATGCCGACACCCAGGTCGAACACGGGTGCCACCCGGCCGCGGATGCGCGCACTGCCGCGCGAGGGTTCGTATATGCCGGAGAGCAGGCGAAGCAGCGTCGACTTGCCCGCGCCGTTGTGCCCGACGAGCCCGACCCGGTCGCCTTCCTTGAGCGAGAGGTTGATCTCGCGCAACGCCTCGACCACGACAACATCGGAACTGTTGCGCCCGATCGCGCCGCCCGCCTTACCGAGGAAGGCCTTCTTCAGCGACCGCGACTTGGCGTCGAAGATCGGGAACTCGACCCACGCGTCATGGGTTTCGATACTCACACGGCTCACGACAGTCTCCTAAACCCAGTACGGGACGCGGGCACGGTACTGCTTGAGCGCCAGGATCGCGACCACCCAGCCGACCACCGTGATCGCGCCGACGATGGCCCAGGAATGCCAGTCGGTGGGCTCGCCGAGCAGCGGGCCGCGCACGATCTCGAGGTAGTGGAAGGTCGGGATGATCTCGATCAGCTTGGCCCGGTCGCTCATGCCGCCGACCGAGTTCTCCAGCGCCTTCGTCGACCACATCACCGGGGTCAGCACGAACAGCATCAGCGTCATCGAGCCGAGGATCGGGGCGATGTCGCGGTAGCGGGTGGAGAAGATGCCGAACACGATCGACACCCACATGGCATTGAGGAACAGCAGCAGGATCGCCGGAACAACCAGCAACAACGTCCAGTCCAGATCGCGCCAGATGGAGAACGCGAGCAGTAGCACCGCGTAGATCGCCGCGTTGTGGATGAAGAACAGGAACTGGCGCCACACCAGGCGATACACATGCACGCTCAGCGCCGAGGGCAACTGTTTGATCAGTCCCTCGTTGGCGATGAACACATCCGAACCCTCGAGGATCGACGCGCTGATCACGTTCCAGACGATCAAACCGACCGTCACATACGGCAGGTACTCGCTGATGGGCTGATTCAGCAGCGTCGAATACAGCAGGCCCATCGCCAGCGCCTGCAGACCGGTCGCGATGGTGATCCAGAACGGACCGAGCACCGACCGGCGATAGCGCTGCTTGATGTCCTGCCAACCCAGCGACAACCACAGCTCACGCTGATGGAACCCGTCGCGCATGTCTTTGAAAGCGCGCCGGAACGTCTGCGAATCCGACACCATCGGCGTCTTCACCAGCAGCGGGGCGTCGGCGGTCTGTTCGGCGGCGGCCGCGTCGGCCACCTCGGCTTCGGTCGGTGTGTCGTCGGTATGCACGGGGCTCTCTTCGGTACGCGCGTCACCCTGGTCGGAGACCGATTCGGAACGAGCGGCAGCAGCGGGCACGATCCCCGACCTTACAGGTACTGCCCGCCGCCGACATGGCCATGGCCTGCCTTCCCGTCGGCCGCGTGCATGCCGGGCGGGAGGGCGCCCTGGCGCATCTGTTCGAGTTGGGCGCGGGCGGCCATCTGCTGGGCGAACAGGGCGGTCTGGATGCCGTGGAACAGGCCTTCGAGCCAGCCGACTAGCTGGGCTTGGGCGATGCGCAGTTCGGCATCGGACGGGACGGACTCGTCGGTGAAGGGCAGGGTGAGGCGTTCGAGTTCCTCGCGCAGCTCGGGGGCGAGGCCCTGCTCGAGTTCGCGGACCGAGGACTTGTGGATGTCCTTGAGGCGCGAGCGGCTCGCGTCGTCGAGGGGAGCGGCGCGCACCTCCTCGAGCAGCTGTTTGATCATGGTCCCGATCCGCATCACCTTGGCGGGCTGCTCCACCATGTCGGCCAGCGACTCGGCCGACTCGTCGCGGTCGTCGTCGGCCTTCTTGTCCCCGTCGACCACCTGCGCGGTGTATTCGGCCGCGGCGTCGGAGTCGGCGGGCACGGTGACCGGCCGACCGTCGGGACCGATCACGACGATGGATTCGGGGGTGTCCTCCGAGTGCGTCATAGCCCCATCATTGCGCGTGTGTCGGCTTCGCGCTAAAACCCCCACGCGGTTACACCGCGACGCCCGCTGCCCTTAAAGTGGCCACCATGACTTATGACGTCGCGAGGGTTCGGGGCCTGATACCGTCCCTGGGCGACGGCTGGATCCATCTGGACCCGCAGGCGGGGATGCTGGTTCCCGATTCGGTATCGCGTGCCGTCTCAACGGGTTTCCGTACCTCCTCGTTTTCCCACATCGGCCGCCACGGTGCGGCGACCCGCAGCGGCGCGATCCTCGACGCCGCCCGGGAGGCGGTCGCCGACCTCGTCGGCGGAGATCCGGCCGGCGTCGTGCTCGGTCCCGATCGTGCGGTTCTGCTCGCCTGGCTGGCCGAGTCCCTGAGTTCGCGCCTGGGTCTCGGCACGGGCATCGTGCTCTCCCGCCTCGACGACGAGGCCAATGTCGCGCCGTGGCTGCGCATCGCCAACCGCTACGGCGCGCACGTGCGCTGGGCCGAGGTGGAGATCGAGACGTGTGAGATGCCGTCGTGGCAGTTCGAGGAGCTGATCGGGCCGACCGCGCGCCTGGTCGCGCTCACCGCCGCGTCGCCGATCGTCGGTTCCGCGCCCGCCGTTCGGGTGGCCGCCGACCGGGTCCACGATGTGGGTGGTCTGCTGGTCGCCGACGCGTTCGGCGCCGCACCGTACGCGCTGATCGACATCGACGAGCTCAATGCCGATGTGGTCGCCCTGAGTGCGCCGTCGTGGGGCGGTCCGCAGGTCGGTGCGCTGGTGTTCCGCGACCCCGCCTTCCTCGACCGCATCCCGTCGATGTCGCTCAACCCCTACGCCAAGGGGGCTGAACGCCTGGAAGTGGGCGGGCACCAGTACGCGCTGCTCGCCGGGCTCACCCAGTCCATCGACTTCCTCGCCGGACTCGACGAGCGCGCCACCGGCACCCGCCGCGAACGCCTCGAAATCTCGATCACCTCGCTGCAGGACTACCACGATCAGCTCTTCGACCACCTCATGCAGGTGCTGGAGCAGGTCGAGGGCCTGACCGTGATCGGCCGTGCCTCCACCCGCATCCCCACCGTCAGCTTTACGATGGCGGGCATGCAGGCGGAGAAGGTGGCGGCCAAGCTGGCCGACGCCCGCATCGGCACGGTCAGCGGGGTGCACGGCGGCAGCCGATTACTCGACGCCCTCGGTGTCAACGACGAGGGCGGGGCCGTCACCATCGGCCTGGCCCCGTACACCACACGCTACGAAATCGACCAGCTCGGCCGGGCCCTCAGCTCGCTCGAGTAGTCCGTGCCGATCTTTCGCTCAGTCGCGCACGCGCAGCACGACCTTGCCGAAAGTTTCGGGTGCGTCGAGCAATTCGTGGGCGCGTCCGGCTTCGGTGACGGGTAGTTCTGCCGAGATCACCGGAAAGATCTCGCCCGCCGCCACATCCGGCCACAGTTGCGTGCGCACCGCGGCGATGACCTCGGCCTTGCTGCCCTCTCCTGCCCGTGGTCGGGCGCGCAGGTTCGTGGCGTGCACCGAACCCCATTTGCGCAGCAGCCCACCGATATTCAGCGACCCGGTAGTGCCGCCTTGCAACCCGATCACCACCAACCGGCCGTGCGGGGCGAGCGCCTCCACATTGCGTTCCAGGTAGGCGGCGCCCATATTGTCGAGAATGATGTCGGCGCCACCGGCGTCGGCGAGTACGGTCACGAAATCCTGGGTGCGGTAGTTGACGAGGATTTCGGCGCCGAGGCCCGCGCATTTGGCCAACTTCGCGTCCGACCCGGCCGTCACCGCCACCCGCGCACCCCGCCTGCGCGCCACCTGGATGGCGTGCGTACCGATCCCGCCGCCTCCGCCGTGGATCAGCACCAGCTGCCCCGAGCGCATGCCCGCGGTCATCACCAGGTTCGACCACACCGTCGCCGCCACTTCGGGCAAGCCGGCGGCGGCAGCCAGGTCCATCTCCTCGGGCACCGGCAACAGCTGGGTGGTCGGCACAGCCGCCAACTCGGCGTACCCACCGCCCGCCAGCAGCGCGCACACCCGATCACCGACCTTCCAATCCGTGACCCCCGGGCCGAGCTCGACGATGGTTCCGGAGCACTCGAGACCGGGCACGGAACTGGCGTCCGGGGGCGGGGGATAGAAGCCGCGCCGCTGCATCACATCGGCCCGATTCACCCCTGCGGCAACAACTTCGATCAACACCTCGCCCGGGCCGGGTTCGGGGTCGACCGTCACGGTCCACTCCATCACCTCGGGTCCACCGAACCCGTCCAGCTCGATAGCACGCATGCTGTTCCGCCTCTCCGCGTCTTTTGGCCAGACTAAGTGCGTGGGGCTGTGCGTTGGCGTCTTGCGGATCGTGTTGGGACGGGGCAGCCCGTGCCCGGGGAGTTACCCATGTTCGTGCGAGATCAGGTGTTGGCTGCGCGTCGGCTAGTATTTCTGCTCAGGGAGACGTGGCAGAGCGGCCGAATGCACTCGCCTTGAAAGCGAGCATGGGTAACACCATCGGGGGTTCAAATCCCTCCGTCTCCGCCACCGCCGGGTTTTCGCCCGGCATCAGGTTGTTTCGAGGGGGAGTTCTCATGACCGGTGCTGCATTTCCCGCGGCTCCGCAGTTCCGGGCTGTACCGGGGCAGACCGGGGTCGTCGTCCACACGCGGAAGTTGCCGATCGCGTTCGGGATCGGTGCGCGGGTGAGGGTCGACGGTTTCGAGGTGCAGAACATCACGTGGGGCGCCAACTTCGTCCCCGTGCCGCCGGGTACGCACATGCTGACCGTCGAGACCACGCAATGGGGAATGGGCTACGGCAGTAACCATGCATCCGTCCAGGTCTTCCACGGTCATACCACCGAGGTGCACTACTCCGCGCCCGCCCAGATCTATCTGAAGGGTGCGCTCGGTGCGGAACGTCAGGCCACGCCCGGAGTGGCACTCAGTTACGTGGCGTTGGCGTTCTGCGTGCTCCTGGTAGTGGCCTGGATCGCCCTGGCGATCTGACCCCGGACGCGCCTAAGCCCCGGTGCGAAACCGGGGCCTACGCGAGAGCATTTACGTCACGGCTTGTTCCGACGACGGTCGTCGTCGAAGCCTTCGGTTTCCACACGCTCCTTGCGGACGGTGTCGGAGACGGTCTGTTCGTCGGCGACCTCGTCCACCTCGAGACGGACACGTTCCACCGGGACCGCTTCCTTCTGGACGTGCACCTGGTCGGCGTGCAGCGTCACCTCGCGCTCGTCGTCACCGATCTCGGTGCGACCGGTGCGCTCGCCGGTGATGGGCTCACGGACGATGTGCGCCTCTTCGTGGGTGGTCGGGACCTTGATGGTCTGCTCCTCGGTCACCACGTACTTACGCAGCCGTGCGGTGCCGACCTCCGCGCTTTCGGTGTCGACGCGCAGCTGCTCCTCCGAACGGATCATCGAATCGTCGGTGGTGCCACGATTCATGGCCGCCGGATTGCCGTGGGTCATCGGCTCGTCGGTACCGGGGCGAATCTGCTGACGCCCATAGGTGTTCCAGCCGGCCGAACGCGGGTCCACGTGGTAGTGGCGGAACAGTTCCTGCTCGGACTGGGCGCTGATGCGGCCGCCGTCATCGAGGTGCGGGGCGGACTTCACCTGCTCCTTGTCGACGTGCAGACGCAACGTGTCCTCGTCGGCCTTGTGCTCGGCGCCCGCCAGGGGTACCAGCGAGTCGGCACTGAACAGGCCGGTCGAGACGGCGGCCCAGGTCGGGGAGCCCGTGTTGTTGTCGATGTAGATCTGCTTGACCTTGCCGATCTTCTCGCCCCGCTCGTCATAGGCGGTGGCGCCGATCAGCGAATCCAATGTTGCCTTGCTCATTTTCATCCCTCCTACCGGGAGCGGAGGCCGTCGCCCGCGATCCGGGTGACGGTCCGCGTGGTTGTGGGTGACCAGTCGGGACGCAGTGACCGGGTTGACCAGATCAGCTACGTGGCGGCAAATACCCGGGGTCCAGGGGGCCAAACAACCCGAGGTGAGGGCGCGGTTATGAGATCGGGCCGCGAAGGATGCGACGTATTCGGTCAGACGTCCATCTTTTTGCCCGAAAAGGCAAGTGGCGCAGCGGTCAGCGGAAGCGGAGTGCCGTCTCCGGTGCGGTGGCGAAGGTGAGGAAACGATCGTTCTCGTGCGGGTCGCCGATGGTCACGCGCACGCCGTCACCGGCGAACGGGCGAACCAGCACACCCACAGCAGCGCTCGCCTCGGCGAATTCCAGGCTGCGCGCACCGAGCGGCAGCCAGACGAAATTGGCCTCACTCAGTGGCACCTCGTACCCGGCGGCCAGCAGTGCGTCGCGCACTCGCGCCCGCTGGGTGATGAGCACGTCGGTGCGGTCGAGCAGCTCGCCGTGCGCCTCCAACGAGGCGATCGCGGCCGCTTGGGCCACCCGGTTCACGCTGAACGGGATGTGCACCTTCAGCAGCGCGGTGATCACCTCGGGATCGCCCACGGCGTAACCCACGCGCAGCCCGGCCAGGCCGTACGCCTTCGAGAACGTGCGGAGCACAACGACATTGGGCCGGGTGCGGCCGATCTCGATACCGTCGGTCTCCGGCAACCGCAGATACTCGAAATACGCCTCGTCGAGCACCACAAGCACGTGCGGGGGCACCCGATCGAGGAAACGCTCCAGCTCGGCGCGTGGGTGCGCCGTGCCGGTCGGGTTGTTCGGATTGCAGACGAAGATCAGCTTGGTTCGTTCCGTGATCGCGTCGGCCATCGCGTCCAGATCGTGGCGATGATCGGCGGTCAGCGGCACCGGCACCGCGGTGGCATTGCCCACCTGGGTGACGATCGGATACGCCTCGAACGAGCGCCACGCGAACACCACCTCGTCGGTCGTGGCATCGCAGGTGATCTGCACGAGTTCCTGGCACAGCGCCACACTGCCGCAGCCGACCGCAACGTTGGCGACGCTCACACCGAGGAATTCGGCCAGCGCCGCCCGCAACTCGGTGACCTGGTTGTCGGGGTACCGGTTGGCCTGCTCGGCCGCCGCCGCGATCGCCTTCGCCGCGCTCGGCAGCGGGCCGAACGTCGTTTCGTTCGAGGCCAGCTTCACCGCGTCCGGGTGGGTGCGGCCGGGAACATAGGCGGGAATGGTGGCCAGGTCGGGCCGGATACGCGCGGTCACCGCTCCACCCTACCCAAGACCAGTTCTGCCGCCTACGCTGGGAATATGCCGGGCACTTACAACGATGTCGCCCCACTGCGGCCGGTGGAGTCCGCCGGTGAGCCGGGTGACGCCGAAACCAGCGCGCGCACCTCGGTGCCGATCACCGTCGTCGAGCCGGAACGAACGGCGCGCGGCGGCATCGTCGTCCTGCACGAGTCGCGGGAGTTCCCGCCCCAGCTCGTCGAGCTCATGCGATCGCTGGCGCTGGAAGGCTGGATCGTGGTCGCCCCGCACCTGTTCGATCGTCTCCCCGACGACGACGTCCACGAGGTGTTCGGTGACGAACTGTTCGCCGACTTCGACGCGGGCTTCGACTGGCTCACCCGTCGCGGGGTCTTCCCCGACACCATCGGCGTCCTCGGTTTCGACACCGCGGGCACGGCCGCCTTCCTCGTGGCCACCAACCGACCCATCGGCGCCGCCGTGAGCGTGGCCGCCGCCGGCATCGTCGACCCGCTCCCCGACCAGCGCACCTCACTGGTGGAGGTCGCTCCGAGCCTGCAAGCCCCCTGGCTCGGCTTGTTCGGCGCCGACGATCCCGCCACTCCGCCCGAGGCCGTCGACCAGCTCCGCGACGCCACCGCCCGCGCGAATGTGGCCAGTCTCACCGTCACCTACCCCGGCCTGCGTCACCGCGCCGACCGCCCCGACCCCGATGACGACGCTGCCGCCGCCATCCGCATCGATTCCCAGACCCGCATCTACGACTGGTTCGACAGCAATTTACGCTAGTTGACCAGGCGTTTTGGACTCCTACGACTGCTCGTGTAATCTTCATTCCCGGCGGTTCGACAAGGACCGGTGCCCTCGAAAGAGAAGGCTCCAGGAGGCGTGCCAGAGCGGCCGAATGGGACTCACTGCTAATGAGTTGTCCCTTCACGGGGACCGGAGGTTCAAATCCTCTCGCCTCCGCCACACCGGTTCGCCGGTACAACTGAAGACCATGCGCCCGTAGCTCAACGGATAGAGCACTTGACTACGGATCAAGAGGTTAGGGGTTCGAATCCCTTCGGGCGCACAACAATCCGCCTCCTATCGGTATACCCGGTAGGAGGCGGATTTTTTTTGTGTGGTTACTTCCAGGCCGGGAGTGGGGGGAGGGGGCCGGTGAGGTCGGTGCCGGGGGTGCGGCCCAGGAGCCAGGCCAGGAGAGAGGTGGCGGGGCCGAGGACGGTGTGGTGGGGGCGGTCGGGGCCGATGGTGGCGATGAAGTCCGTGTCGGTGGCTTGGATGTCGAAGGTCGGGGTGGCTTCGGGGTGGACCTTGGCCGACAGGTCGGCGACGGTTTCGGGTAGCAAGCGGGCGACGAATTCCTTCGGCCAGTCGGCGGGGGTGTAGCCGACGCCGAGGTCGACGTGGTGGATCTCGGTTTCGCGCAGACGCATCCACGGGACGATGTCGGCGGTGAGGGTGCCGCCCTGGCGGTTGCGGACCTCGGCCGCCCAGTCGGCGGCGGACATGGTGGTGGCCAAGGCCTGCCAGCGATGAGCCGACGCGGCGAAGTCGGCCCGCTGGACGTCGGGTGCGCGGCCCGCACCGGTTTCGATGTCGGCGTCGCGCACCGCCACGCTCGGATACTGCGGGATCTCGATGCCGGTGTGCGCCCACAACAGCAGGTTCAGCAGGCTGTCCGCATTGCGGGACAAGTGGGCGACGACATGGCCGCGGGTCCAGCCGGGCAGCTGGGACGGCTCGGCCAGAGCCGATTCGCCGAGCCCGCTGATCGAGGCCTCGAGACGCGCGGTGGAGGCGGAGACCTGAGCCAACAGGTCGGTGGGCGTTGCCATTTCGCTGGTCACGAGATCGAGGGTAGTAGTTCGGTGCGCGCGGCACCGGCGTTCACGACGCCCTCGACCCCGCCCTGTGGATAACTCGAAATCTGTGGACAACTGTGCACTTTTCACGGTCGACGCCCGGGGCGCGAAGTGCCCGTGGTGCGACGATCAGCCGGCGACGATCGCATCGGCTTCGATCTCCACCAGCAGCCCCGGCGCGATCAACGCGGTGACCTCGTACATCGACGCCGCGGGCCGGATATCGCCGAACACCTCGGCGTGAGCGGCCGCGACCTCCGGCCAACGGGAGATATCAGTGACGAACATCCTGGTCCGCACCACATCGCGCACACTCGCACCCGCCTGGTCGAGAGCGGTGGCGATCCGCGCGAGGATCTCGCGGGTCTGGGCGCCGATATCGTCGCCACCGACCGCGCCCCCACCGGGCAGCGCCGCCGTCGTGCCGCTGACCAGCACATGGTCGCCCACCCGCACGGCGCGCGAATACCCGACGACATCTTCGAAGTCGGAGGCAGAGGAAATGTTGAACCGGGTTGTTGTCATAGTGGCCAGAATGGGGCACAGGCTGCGGGAGGACAATTCATTTCCCGGTCGTCTGCTGGTCGGTTGCGCGCGGTACGCAAGGCGGATGAACGCACGACCAGCTCTTCGTCTCTTCCCGCTCACGGCCGCGCTGTGTGCCGCCGCCGTCACGGCGGCCTGCTCGACGCCCGGCTCCGATCCCGACTTCACCACGGCCAAGGACCAGGCGCTGGTGATCTCGCTGGACGAACTCGTGGCGAGCGCGGGTGGGGATGCGGTGCTCGGCGTGAGCATGGAACCCGAGCACGGCAACCTCACCCGCAAGACCGACGGGTCCTACGTGTACACACCGAGCGCCGGCTACACCGGGCTCGACCAGTTCACCGTGACCACCAGCGACGCGGTTCGCCTGTACACCACCGACATCCCGGTGCTAGGCGAATTCGGCGGCACCACGGTGCAGGGCAGCGGTTTCGGGTCGGCGTGGACCCCGGTGCCGGGCACCACCGACGAGTTCTACGGCCTCACCGACCGCGGCCCCAATGTCGACGGCCCGGGAAAGAACGAGAAGCTCTCGCCCACACCGTCGTTCGTTCCGAAGATCGGCAAGTTCAAGCTGGTCGGCAGCAAAGCTGTGCTGCAGTCGAGCATCGAGCTGCGCAACCGGGCGGGCGTCCCGTTCAACGGCCAGGTCGATTCGGCGGCAAGTACCGGCGAAACCATCAAGGATCTGGCGGGCACGGTGCTGCCGGCCACCGACCACGGCCTCGACCCGGAAGGCCTTGTCGCCCTTGCCGACGGCACGTTCTGGGTGTCGGACGAATACGGACCGTTCCTGGTGCACTTCGCCGCCGACGGCACCGAGATCGAACGGCTGGCGCCCGGCAGCGGGCTACCGAAGGAGATCGCCCTGCGCAGCCCCAACCAGGGCATGGAAGGGCTCACCATCACCCCGGACGGCGGCACGCTGGTCGGCATGGTGCAGAGCGCGCTGAAGACACCCGGCCTCGACGGCTCGGCCAAGGAAGTTCCGTTCGCGCGGATCGTCACCGTCGATCTGAAGACCAAGGCGCAGAAGGAATTCCTGTACCCGCTGGAGAACCCGAAGCAGAACAAGGTCGCGGTCTCCGAGATCACGGCGCTGAGCGCGACGACCTTCCTGGTCGCCGAACGTGACGGGAACCTGGCGCCCGAGGCGAACAAGAAGATCTGGACGATCGACATCGCGGGCGCCACCGACGTCGGCCCCAACTCCACCCTCGCGGGCGCTCGGTACGACGCCGAGCAGGGCGGTCTGCTGGTCGACGGCAAGCCGATCGAAACCCTGATCGGCACCGTCTCGACCGCCGATGCGGTTGCCGCACTCAAGAAGTCGGGCATCACCCCGGTGGAGAAGAAGAGCAATCTCGACCTGGCGGCCCTGGTCACCGCGCTCGACGACAAGGGCAGGTTCTTCGGCCACGACAAGATCGAGGGCATCGCGTCGCCCGACGGCGGCAAGACCATCTACATCGCCAACGACAGCGACTTCGGTCTCGCCGCGAGCACCGGTGAGCAGCCGCCGTTCGGGTTGAAGCCGAAGACGCTGGCCAACGGATTACAGGACACCGGTGAGGTGCTGGTGGTCGACACGACGAAGCTGCCCGCGAAGGTGGGGGGTCATACAGTGAAGATCACCGTGGAGTAGGTGGGGCGAACGGGTGTGTGACCGCGTCACACGCGGTTTCATCACAGGGCGCACAGGTTGTTGTCAGGTTGGACGGGCAAGCTGGGCGATGCAACCAACCGGAAGGTCTTAGATGAGCTACGTGATCGCACTGGCCGGCTTCGCCACGATCCTGGCGATGGTGGTCTCCGGCTACGCCGCCGCCAACGCACCCCGTTCCCTGGTCCGCGTCCGCGCCGACCGCTCGCCCCACCGCCGCTGACCAAGCGCTCCCGGTCACCGGGCATTCTCGGACGAGGGGCCGATCAACCAGTCCCGCGAACCAACGCGACGATCTGCTGGGCGACCACCTGCGGGTCCTCGTGTTCCCACACCCGCACCACCTGCCAGCCCGCCTCGATCAACGCGGCATCGGTAGCGCGATCGCGTGCCACATTGCCCGCCAGTTTCTGCGCCCACCACTCGGCATTGTTCTTCGGATCGGTCGCGTGCTCGGGACACCGATGCCAGAAGCACCCGTCGACATAGACGGCGACACGACGGCGTGGGAAAACCACATCGGCGCGCCTGCGCTGGCCCTTGATCGGCGCACGGTCGACGAAATAGCGCAGGCCCGCGCGGTGCAGCTCGCGTCGCAGGGCGAGTTCGGGAGCGGTATGGGCACGGCGCTGGCGCGACATCCGCGCGCTGGTGGCCGCGTCGGTGACGGGTGCCGACCGCGGAGCATCGTCTCCGTGGTCCCGCCGCCCGGTCATGCCGCCCAGCCACCCATGCGATCGAGATGGTCGCGCACGTCGTCGAGGAATCCGGGCGGAAAACGCAAGTTGCCCATGGATGTTCGTCGCAGAAACCCGGCCGTGGCACGTGGGGACAGCAGTCGCGGTTCGGTGAGGAAATTCTTCAGATCCTCGTAGGGCTCGTGGACCGGCCATGTCGACAGCGGAACCTGATGCACCACGCCCGCATGCCCCCACGCCGCACTCGGCCACGGTGCGCCCGGTCGCAGCGGCGCACCGACGGTGAGCGGCTCCAGCGGCGCGGCCAGCCGCTCACCCACCCAGTTCGCCATCCGCACACTCACCGCGTTGCCGACCAGCTTCCACCGATGCCCCTGCCGCACACCCGGCACGTCGAGCGCGGGCGCGGTCCACTCGGCATCGAAACCCTGTAATCGTTCCCCATCGATGATGCCAGGAGTGACGATCTCGCCCGCCGGAAGCCGCACCGCGGGCGGGCTGGCGATGCCGAGCCCGGAACCGCCCTTCAAGGTCGGCACCGCGTTCACCGCCCAGCCGAGGCCGCGCACGCCCTCGGTCCAGTAGAAGCCGCACGGGTCGCGCTCGGGGTCGCCGTAGTCGCGCGGGCCCGCGTCGTCACCGAACAGCACCTGGCGCGGGTCCTCGGTGCGGGAGGCGAGCATCAGCACGCGCTGGCGCCGTTGCGGCAGGCCGAACGCGCGACCGTCGACCACCCGGTAGGCCCAGGTGTATCCGAGTTCCTCCAGGGCGGTGGTGATGTGGCGCATCGCCGCACCACGACCCAGCTGGAGCATGAACGGCACGTTCTCGATCAGCAGCCAGCGCGGCCCGCGCTGCCGCCGGACGAGCCGGAACACCTCGTCGACCAGCCCGGAACGGCGACCGGTGATACCCGCGGTGCGCCCGGCCTGGGAGAGGTCCTGGCACGGGAACCCCGCCGCGACCAGTTCGGTGCGCGCGGGCAGCGAACGCAGGCGGGTGATGTCGGCGTGCAGTGGTGTTTCGGGAAAACGCGCGGCGAGCACGCCCTGCGCACCCGGATCGATCTCGCACAGCAACTCGGTGGACCATCCGTGTCTGCCGAGGCCGAGTTCGAGCCCGCCGATCCCGGCGAACAACCCGACCATCCGCGTCAACAGTCCTCCTGTGCTTGTCGGAACGCGCAACCACCCACTTCTCGCGCCTGCGGCATTGTATCGGGCCGCTGAACAGCGGCAGAGGGCGTAGCGGCCGGGACTGTGCACGGCTGTGGATGCTTTCGTCCGGCAGAAAAATCGGTGGCCGGGAACGGGGGTCCGGTGCGACTCTGGAAGGGCCTACTTGTCGGACCCCGATGCGAACATCGTCTGGGAGTCCGTTCCGGTAACCAACCATCCAACCGGACCCGAGGGGGAGTCTTTGTCTGTCACATCAGAACTGGCGGTCGCCGAATCGGAGGCCGACAGTTCCGGGCAGCCCACACAGCGAGCGCGCGGGGGTATGCGCTCGCTGCGCCGGTTCCTGCCCTACCTGAAGCCGTACCGGGTTCCGCTGATCCTGGCGAACCTGCTGGCCATCATGATGGCCGCGACCGCGGTGGTGACACCGCTGGTCATCGCCCGCATCATCGACGGACCGATCGCCCGCCGCGATTTCGCGGGCCTGCTCGTGCCCGTCGCATTCGTGTTCCTGCTCGGCGCACTCGAATCGTTCGGCATGTGGGGCAGACGCTGGTTGGTGTCCAAACCGGCGACGACATTCGAAATCACCATGCGGGCAATGCTGTTCGCGAAGCTGCAGGCGCTGTCGATCGGCCGTCACGACGGGTGGCAGTCCGGCCAGCTGCTCTCGCGTGCGATCGACGACATGTCGGCGCTGCGCCGGTTCGTCGCGTTCGCCGGGCCGTTCCTCATCGTCAACTCGGTGATCGCGCCCGTCGGGCTCATCGCCTTGTTCGTGCTGAATTGGCAGGTGGGGCTGATCTTCACGGTGACCTGCCTGCCGCTCACCGTGTACTGCGCGCGTTTCGTCCGCCGATTCGAGGTGGCCTCGCGCCGCTCCCAGGACCAGGCGGGCGACCTGGCGACCATCGCCCAGGAATCCGCGCAGGGCGTGCGTGTGCTCAAGGCGCTCGGCCGTGGCCAGTTCTTCGGCGCCCGCTTCACCGCACTGTCGCGGGAACTGCAACGCACCGAGCTGACGAAGGTGCATCTGGACGCCACGCTGTGGTCGGCGCTGGTCGCGCTGCCGACCATCGCGATCGCGCTGTCGCTCGGCGTCGGCGGATACGCGGTGGCGCAGGGCTCCATGACCATCGGCACCCTGGTCGCCGCCGTCACACTGGAAACCTTCCTGCAGTGGCCGGTGATCTGGCTCGGCTTCCTGCTGTCGGAGCTGTTCGAGGCACGCACCGCCGCCGACCGGTACTGGGAGATCATCGACACCCCGCTCGACATCGCCGACCCGCCGGACCCGGTCGACCTGCCCGTGCCGGTGCGCGGCGAACTGGTGATCGAGGGCGTCCGGTTCGGCTACCCGCGCGCCGACGGCGGTCCGGAAAACGCTGTGCTGGAGGATGTCTCGCTGCGGATCCGGCCGGGCGAGACGGTCGCGCTCGTCGGCGCGACCGGTAGCGGCAAAACCGCACTGCTCGAGCTGATTCCGCGCCTCTACGACGTGAACGCCGGGCGCATCACCATCGACGGCGTCGACATCGCCACGCTGCGATTGGCCGACCTGCGCCGGGTGGTGACGGTCGCCTTCGAGGAGCCGGTGCTGTTCTCGGCGAGCGTGCGCGAGAACGTGGCCCTCGGCGACCCGAGCGCCACCGACGACGACGTGCGGCGCGCGCTCGACATCGCCCAGGCCATCGACTTCGTCGACGCGCTGCCGTGGGGTCTCGACACCAGGATCGGCGAGCAGGGCATGAGTCTGTCCGGCGGGCAGCGGCAACGGCTCGCGCTGGCCAGGGCGGTGCTCACCGGTGCGGCGGATGCCGACGAGGGCCGGATCATGGTGCTCGACGACCCCCTCTCCGCGCTGGACGTGGAAACCGAGGAGCGCGTGCAGGATCGGCTGCGCGCGGTGCTCTCCGGTGCGACGACCCTGCTGGTGGCGCACCGCCCGTCCACCGCCGCACTGGCCGACCGGGTGGCGCTGCTCGCCGACGGACACATCGTCGCCGAGGGCACCCACGACAAGCTGCTTCGCACCAGCCGCCACTACCGCGAACTGATGGGCGGTGCCTGATGACCACCACCGAAACAGTTGAACCACAACAGGATCAGGCGGCCGATTGGCGCGGTATCGCCAAGGAGGACGACGCCGTCACCGGCACCGGCAACGTGGTGCTCGCCGGCCGTTCCCGCAGGCTGCTGCTCGATCTGGTCCGGCCCTACCGCAAGCTGGCCGTCCTCACCTTCGTCCTGATCGTGCTGGACAACGCGGCGAAGGTGTCGGTGCCGTTGTTCATCGCCTACGGGCTCGACCACGGGATAACCCAAGGGCGCCAAGGCAACTGGACGCCGTTGATCGCGACCGTCGCCGGGTTCATCGCGGTGACGGTGCTGTCGGGTCTCACCACCTTCGCCTTCCTGCGCGCGGCCGGAGCGCTGAGCCAGCGGGTGCTGTTCGATCTGCGGGTGCGCACCTTCGCGCACACCCAGCGGTTGAGTGTGTCGTTCCACGAGAAATACACCTCGGGCAAGGTCGTCACCCGGCTCACCAGCGATATCGAGGCACTGCAGGACCTGCTCGAAGGCGCGCTGAACCAGGCGGCGAGCGCGCTGCTCTCGGTGGTCACTATCGCCGTCCTGCTCGTCTGGCTCGACCCGATGCTCGCGGCCATCGTGCTGCTCGGTTTCGTGCCGCTGGTGTTCGTCACCCGGTGGGCGCAGCGGCGTCAACGGGCGGGTTACCGGCGTACCCGTGGTGCGATCGCCAGGGTGGTCGTGCAGTTCGTCGAATCGATGAGCGGTATGCGGGCGGTGCAGGCGTTCCGGCGCGAACACCGCAACCAGGAAGTGCTCGGCGTCGAGGACGCGGCGTACCAGAAGGCGACGACCACCGCGATGCGCGGCGTCGGCGACTACGTCGGCCTGTCGAACTTCATCGGCAAGGTGACAACCGTGGTCGTGCTGCTCGTCGGGTCCTGGCAGGTGATGGAGGGCAACCTGGCCATCGGTGTGCTCGCGGCCTACCTGCTCTACCTCGACCAGTTCTTCGGCCCGCTCGACGAGTTGGCCCAGGTGTTCAACTCCTACCAGTCGGCCGCGGCAGCGCTGGAGAAGATCTCCGGTGTGCTCGAGGAGGAACCGGCGGTCGCGGAACCGGTCGAGCCGGTCACCGTCGAGCATCCCACCGGTGCGGTGCGGATGGACAAGGTGTGGTTCGGCTACGACGCGGCCTCGCCGGTGCTGCCGGAATTCGACCTCGACATCCCGGCCGGCCAGATCGTCGCACTGGTCGGCGCCACCGGGGCGGGCAAGTCGACGCTGGCCAAGCTGCTCACCCGGTTCTACGACCCGTCCGGCGGCACCATCACCCTCGACGGTGTCGACCTGCGCGAACTGGCCGACACCGAGCTGCGCAGGCACGTCGTGATGATCACGCAGGAGGCCTACCTGTTCTCCGGCACGATCGCCGACAACATCCGGCTCGGCAGGCCGTCGGCCACCGATGCCGAGGTGCGGGCGGCGGCCCGCGCGGTCGGGCTCGACCAGTTCGTCGGGTCGCTACCGGACGGGTACGACACCGACGTGCGAACCAGGGGTGGGCGATTATCGGCCGGTCAGCGTCAGCTGGTCGCCTTCGCCAGGGTGTTCCTCGCCGATCCGGTGGTGATCGTGCTCGACGAGGCGACGTCGAGTCTCGACATCCCCGGTGAGCGCCTGGTGCAGCGTGCGCTGGAGACGCTGCTGCGTGGCCGCACGGCCGTCATCATCGCGCATCGCCTGTCCACGGTCGCCATTGCCGACCGGGTGCTGGTGCTCGACGCCGGCCGCGTGGTGGAGGACGGCGCACCGGCCGAGCTGATCGCAGGCCAGGGCCGCTTCGCCGGACTGCACGCCGCCTGGCGGGATTCGCTGGTGTGATGCGCTCGTGTTGTACAGCGCGGGGGCTGGTGTCGCTTACCGTAGAGAGGTGACGACCCCAGCCCCGGGCCCGGCCGCAGGCCCCACCGAGAACAGACCGGCCTCTCGGTGGCCGGCGGTGCTCACCTGGCGAGCCCACGACAACTCCCGGATGGAATCGGTCCGGGTGACGGTGAACGGCAACCGGATCAGGGCCGCGGGCCGGATGATCGGCAGCGCCACCAACGAGCACCCGGCGTTCAGCGCCTCCTACGATCTGGTCACCGACGAAGCGGGCGCCACCAGGCGTTTGTCGCTGCGCACCACGACCGCCGCCGGTGAACGCCACGCCTCGGTCTCACGCGACGAGGAGAACTACTGGCTCGTCGACGCGGGCGGCACACACGTGCGCTCGACGTTCGCCGGCGCCCTCGATGTGGACGTGGTGCTCAGCCCGTTCTTCAACACCCTGCCGATCCGCCGGTTCTGCCTGCAGAACGCCGTCGGTGACGTGCAGGTGCCGGTCGTCTATGTGCGTCTGCCCGACCTGCTGGTGCAGGAGGCCGAACTCACCTATTCGAGTGCCGCCGACGGCATCAACGTGCTCTCCCCGGTTTCGAGCGCCACGCTGACGGTCGACCCGGAAGGGTTCGTGCTCGACTACCCGGGGCTGGCCGAGCGGGTCTGAACCGCGGCACCGGCCGCCCATCGCAGGCGGCCACCTGCCGGCGTCGACCGCCCTGATCGACCTGGTCACGGCGGCTGGCGAACGGTCGCGACCGACTACAGCGCCCGCAGCACCCCGCCGCGCCGACCAGCACGCCGCAGCTCGTCGAGCCAGCCGTCGGCGCCGGGCGTCACCCCCGTGATCTCCCATTGCGCCCGGCTGTCGTAGGCCGACCGCCCCCGGTAACCCGCCTCGACAATCTCGCCGAGCGTGCCGTCGGCGCGAAGAGCCTCACGCGCGGCGATCAGCGCCTCGATGGTTTCGTCGAGCACCAGTTCCAATGCCCCGGCATTCGGTTCACAGATCGCGCGAACCAGGTCTGGCGCGGTACCGGCTACCCGGGTGCCGTCGCGGAACGAACCGGCTGCCAACCCGAGCGCCAGCTCACCCCCGTCCGCCCCGGCCGCGGCCAGCGCCTCGGCCAGCACATGCGGCAGATGCGAGATCCGCGCGACGGCCTGGTCGTGTTCCTCGGCAACGACCGGAACCACGACGGAACCGCAGTCCAAAGCCAGCCGGACCACCCGCGACCACGGCTCAACCCGGGTGCCCTCATCCACGCCCACAGCCCACACCGCGCCGCGGAACAGCTCGGGATCGGTTGCCGCCCAGCCTGATTCAGACGTACCGGCCATCGGGTGACCGCCCACATACCGGGCCTCGAGCCCCTGCTTGCGTACCGCGTCGGCCACCGGTCCCTTCACGCTGACCACATCGGTCAGCGCACACTCCGGCGCATAGGCGGCGACCTCCGCGAGTACCGGCGCGACGGCGGGCATCGGTACCGCGAGCACCACGAGCGCGTCGGCGGCAGCGGCCCGGCTCAGCACCTCGGGCAGGTCACCCGACACGTCGAAACCGTCGAGCCGGGCGGCCTGAGCGCCGTCGGCCGATCGGTTGTACCCGAACGCCTCGTACCCGGCGTCCACGGCCGCGCGCAGCACGGAGCCGCCGATCAGACCCGTTCCGAGGACACACACGGCACCACGCTCGTCGATACTCACGAGAACAGATTGGCACACGAGTTCATCATTACGGGCGGGACAGACTACCGTTTGGTCCATGGCAGCACAGCGCTCGGGCACGAACAGGGCGGCGTCGGATGACGACTTCGACGTCGAAGGGTTCGCCGTGGCGGTGGTCCGCGAAGAAGGTACGTGGCGGTGCAGTCCTCTCAGCCACGACGCCCTCGTCGACCTCTCCACCGCCGAGACCGAATTGAAGGCATTGCGCAGCTCCGGTGCGGTGTTCGGGCTGCTCGACGTCGACGACGAGTTCTTCATCGTGCTGCGGCCCGCGCCGAGCGGCACCCGGCTGCTCGTCTCCGACGCGACCGCCGCGATCGACTACGACATCGCCGCCGACGTCCTCGACGCACTCAATGTCGAGATCCCCGACATCGACCCCGACGAGCTCGACGACATCGAACCGTGGGAAGAGGGCGACCTCGGCGTACTCGCCGACCTCGGTCTGCCCGAACCGGTGCTCAGCGTGATCCTCGCCGACACCGACCTCTACCCCGACGAACAGCTGAAACTGATCGCCGAGCGCCTCGGTTTCGCCGACGAATACGCGGCGGTGCTGGACAAACTGCAGAAGTGACCGACGAGGACATGCTGCGCGCCGCACTCGCGGCCGCCGCCGACGCCGACCCGCGCGATGTGCCGGTCGGCGCCGTCGTCTTCGATGCGCAGGGCCGCGAGCTGGCCCGCGCGGCCAATGCCCGCGAAGCCCTCGGCGACCCGACCGCCCACGCGGAAGTCCTCGCCCTGCGAAAAGCCGCGGCCGTCCACGGCGACGGTTGGCGGCTCGAAGGCGCGACCCTCGCCGTCACCTTGGAACCGTGCACGATGTGCGCGGGCGCGCTGGTTCTCGCCCGCGTCGAGAAGGTGATCTTCGGCGCCTGGGAACCCAAGACCGGGGCCGTCGGCTCCCTGTGGGACGTAGTCCGCGACCGCCGCCTCAACCACCGCCCTCAGGTACGCGCCGGAATCCTCGAATCCGAGTGCGTCGCCCTTCTCGACACCTTCTTCCGTAACCAGCGCTGACCAGCCGATTTAGTGATCGAGCCCCCTATCCGGTACCGTAGTCGGCGGTGGCGTGTCCGAGCGGCCTAAGGAGCACGCCTCGAAAGCGTGTGACGGGTAACCCCCGTCCGAGGGTTCAAATCCCTCCGCCACCGCCACGAGCCCCTCACTTGTTCACGCAGGTGGGGGGCTTTTTCTATGCCGTGTCGCGGTCCGGATCGGATACCGTGCCCACATTTTGCCCACACCCCGGCGGAGCGTATGCGGCATGGATCGCGGACGCCGCCCGGTCGAGGTCGCTGTCGAACAGGTCCGCGTACACCCGCAGCGTGACGCTGGCGTCGGCGTGGCCGAGCATCCTTGCGAGCACCAGCACGTTCACGTTCGCCGAGATCGCCAATGACGCGCAGGTGTGCCGCAAGTCGTGCGGGGTAATCGCCTGCACTTGCGCTCGCTTCACCGCGCCCGCGAACCATCCGCCCGAGGACTTCGGCCGCGGTAGGTAGTCGGTGCCATCGCCGAACACGAGCGACCCACGGCCGCGGCCCTTGCACTGCACCGACAGTTCGTCGAGGACGAATTGCGGGACCGGGACCGGGCGAACCTTGCGGCTCTTGGTTTCCCCGACGGCATGATCGACGCCGAGCTGTACGGCGTTGTCTGCGACGGACAATCGACGCCGCAGGAAGTCGATGTCACTGACCCGCAGCGCGACCAGCTCGCCCCAGCGGATGCCGCAGTAAGCCAGCGTGAGCACCAATGCGCGCCGGTCCTTGCCCGCCTCATCGGCCAGCCGAGCCACGTCGTCGCGCGTTAGGTAGACGTGCCGCTTGCCCGTCTTTTTCGGCAGGTTCTCGACGCCTCGAGCGGGGTTCGACCGCAGCCGCTTCGACTTCACCGCGGTATCCAAGATGCCCGCCAACACCCCATAGGCCCTGACAATCGTGGTGGCGCCGCTGCCCTTCCGGATCACCTTGTCCGGGTCCTGCGGGTCCGTGATCGTACGACCCATATCGGCTACCCAAGTCTCGACGGCGTCGAGCTCTATATCGGCGACAGGTGTTGTGCCCCAACGTGGTTCGACGTGCGTGCGCCATGCGGAATCCAGCGTCCGGTAATTCGACGGTGCCACGTCGACCTCCTTCCGGAGTAGCCATTTCGGCGCCAGCTCGCCCACGGTCACCCGTCCGAGCGACGGCGCGACGTACTCGCCGGACATCTTCTGAACCTCGACGGTGGCGGCGAACTTCTCGGCGTCGAGCTTGCGTCGGAATCCGCGCTTGTCGGTTTGTTTGCCGTCGGGCTTGCGGTAGCGGACGCGGTACCGCTTTCCTGACTGGGTGTCGTACGGCTCAATCGTCGCCATCGGCCGGACCCTCGAACGTCACCGAGGGGGCCATGAACACTTGGAGCTCCTCCCATCGTGGATAGGTGCGGCTGTGGAACTCGGCGATATCGCGGACGTTGCCTCCCCTCAACGGCTTTCGTGCGGTGAGGAAGTTCCACAGAGCCCGGGCGGTGAGGCCATCGACGGTGCTGCCGGTCGGCTCGACGACGTCCTCGGAGAGGGCCGTCTCCGGCATCAATAGCGCGGCCGGCGTGACGTCGAGCGCGATGCTCAGGGCCATCAGGTCATCCACGTCGACGCGCCGCTCGCCCTTCTCGATGCGCCCAAGGCCCAGAACTGGGATCGGACGGCCGACAGCCTCGAGCCTGCGCGAGAGCTCCGCATAGCTGAGGTTCAGCCTGGTTCGGATCTTCTGCACGTTGGTCGCGACGGTTTCGCCTGTCGGTCCAAGTTCGTTTTTCTTCCCTGCCATGACTGAATCATGGCACATCAAACATGACGCAGATAGATCATGCTTGATTAGAGACCGTTCATCCTGTATCTCTTAAAGTGTGTGGCATCAAAGATGGCGCAAACACTTCAAAGGATGGGCGAACATGGGTGATCTATTGAATCCGGACGAGCTGGCTACCCGCTGGGGAACGTCGAGGGCGGTCCTCGCGCAGTGGCGCTACCTCGGCCGCGGTCCGGCCTACGTGAAGGTCGGCGGAAAGCGCGTGTTCTACCGGCTGTCGGATATCGCCGACTACGAGAACTCGCGGACTGTGAAGCCGGGCGCTGCCTGATGTCCCAGAACGAAAGCGGCCCGGGAGCTGCTCGAACAGCTCACCGGGCCAACGAATCCAGCCACCCCGTTAGGAAGCAGGACTTCAGCATGGACGATACCAACTCCACCCCCGCCGAGAACAGTGGCGTGCGTCACCTGATCCTCATGGTCTCCAGTTTCCTCGGCGTCGTTCACCCGCTGGCATTGCCGATCGAGGGGTGGATGGCCGGGCTGCGTCGCAACTACGGCGGCCACCTCAACGTGATCGGCCTGCTCGAGCCCGTGTACGCCGAGATCCGTGAGATGGACCCTGTCGAGGCATGGGAACGACTCATCGCCGAGCTCGACAACCTTGAGGCGCTGCGGGTGGCAATCCTGCCGGTGACTGTCGCGGACGTTCTCGCCATGGCCGATGAGCAGGGGCGGGCGGCGTCCGATGTGGCCGCGGAGTTCGACCCGAGGATCGGCCGGGACGACGTGCCCGTGCACTGCGTCTACTGCGGCCGTGGACTGGGCGCTGATGCCTTGGTTGTCGGCCACGATGCCGAGACCGGGCACGTGGACCATGCCTGCGCCGATCTCACCGGGTGCAACGACCCGCTCCCCGAGGCGGAGCAGGCATGACCCGCCATATCGCCCCGAGCCTGGGTCACGCGATCTTCTCCGAAGCCGACGTGCGCGCGTTGTGGGCTAAGTGGAGCGGCGATCGGCCGGTACCTACACAGGCTCCCGACGCAAACCGTCTGCGCCGTGCCCTGGCCGACGCCGACCGCGAACGGGTCCGGCGAGACCAGCTCGAGGCCGCGCGCCAGCGCCTCGAGGGCGCGGACCGTGCGCCCTGGCCGGACGCCGAGGCCGCGTGGCTCTCGGCCATCCAGCTCGCTCGATCCGTCTTCACCACCCCGTAGCTACGCAGGCCGCCCGCTCTCCGGAGCGGGCGGCCGAGAGGAGAGACCGTAATGCCTGACCTGTTTATGGTCGTCGGCGACGACGGCCTGCCGCGCGGTGTTGTCGACCGCGACCGGATGGAGAGCGACGCGACCCGGCTCATGTATCAACTTGCTGCCGTCGCGGGGGATGACGCCGAGACAGATCGCATCGCATGCGAGTGGGTCGAGCGCCTCGACCCGGACGCGTTTGGGTACGTGGCCGCGGGCGCGTTGTCGTTGATGACGCGAAACATCCTCGCGCCGCTGCTGGAAGTTCTTGACCAGGCGCTGCCTCACATCAAGTTCCGCGCCAAACTGGTCGAGTCGCGCGACCAGGCCGAGGAAGCTCTCGGCGGTGGACAGTGACCGTAGCGACCGAGCCGCCCCGGAGTTGCCACGTCCATCGGCCGACTCACAAGCGGGGGTGCTTCTCCTGCGACCTGGCGTATCAGGAGCAGATCGAGGAGCTGCGCCAGGATCAGGAGCGCCCGGCACTCGAGGTGGTCACGGATGACTTCGAGCAACCAGCCCGGAACGTTCCCGCGGGCCCAGAACGTGCCGGGACCGTTCCGGGAACGGTCCCAGCGACCCGGTCTGTGGTCCTTTCCTCATTCGCCACCGAGCGCGACGACGTTCCGGTCTGGGCATGGAGCTACGGCGGAAAGGGTCGGGTACCCGTGGGTGCGCTGGCCCTGTTCGCCGGTCGCCCTGGCGCTGGCAAGTCGACCGCCGGACGATGGTTCGCCGCGGCCGCGAGTAACGGCGTGCTCGAGGGCTGTTGGTATGGCAAGCCGGTGAACACCGCGTACATCGCCGCCGAGGAGTCCGCGAAGTATGTGGTGAAGCCAGGACTGCGGGCCGCTGGTGCGGACCTACGCCGCGTGTTCATGCCGAAGGTGCAGATCATCGGCGAACAGGTCCGGTTCCTGTCCTCACACGACATGGAGGAGCTGGCCGCCCAGCTGAAACAGCACGAGGTGAAACTCGTCGTCGTCGATCCACTGATGTCGACGATCGGCTCCAAGACCGACATCAACCGCAACAACGAGGTCCGCTCGCTGATCGAGCCATGGTCGAAGCTGGCCGAGGACATCGACGGCGTGGTCCTCGGTATCGCCCACCTGAACAAGTCCGGCAACGGCGACGTCGTCGCCGGGATCAACGGTTCGTCGGCCTTCGGTGAAGTCGCACGGTCGGTGTTCGGCTTCGCCAAGGATCCCGATTCCGACGATGGCGATCGAATCCTCTCGCAGGAGAAGAACTCGATCGGCGAGGAGGACCTGGCCCTCACCTACCGAATCGAGTCGGCCACCGTCACCACCGACACCGGCAAGTCCGCCGACGTCGGCCGGTTCGTCATCGTCGGGACATCCGACCGAACAGTCGGCGACGTCCTACGCGACAACGGCCGCACCGAGTCGGACTCACGTTCCGCCAACGACGAGGTCGACGAATGGCTTCGCGATCTGCTCGCCAACAACCCAGTCCAGTCGACGGATGTCTACAAGGCGGCGGTAGGTGCGGGCTTCTCCGCCGACAAGGCCAAGCGTGCGAAGGCCCGCATCAAGGCCACGAGCTACAAGGACGGCGACTTGTGGTTCTGGAAGAAGGCAGTCGGATGAGCGGGAGCAAGGGAGCGCAACGGAGTACTACACCTGTGGCGTGCTCCCTTGCTCCCTTCCAGTTCGCAAGGGGTTTCAAGGGAGCAAGGGAGCAAGGGAGCAAGGGAGCGGGTCTACGCGAGCCGTGCTCCCTTGCTCCGACGAATTCACCACTTTCACCACTTTCACCACCCGGAAACAGCGAGGAGACCCCGATGACCGAACCGCTTGGTGAGCGTGGCGCCTACATCACCGCCGACGACTTCCTGAACGATCGGCGAGACTGGCTCTCCGTTCACTCCGTGGAAGTCCAGCCCGGCGCCTACGACATCGTGCTCAAGCTCGACGGAACGTACTTCAACCAGGCGGACGCGGAGGAGGTTGCCGGGTCCTTCGCCCGGGATCTGCGGTACCTGCTCGCTCGCATCGACCCGGAGCGGTTGCTGGTCCCACCTCCGGATGCGGTATGAGCGCCTGGCCCACAATCAGCGAACTCGCCGCCGAACTCGCCGACGACCGTCTCGACGGCGCGGCCTGCACCGGCCGAGCACCGCTGTTCGATGTCGACGCCGCTCCGGACGAACACGACGACGACCGCGCCTACCGTCTCGCATCCGCCGCACGGATCTGCCGCGGCTGCCCGGTGCAGCTCGCCTGCGACACCATCTCGCGCGAGCTGGGCGGCCGAGCGGTCGGAGTGTGGGCGGGCCGCTCTCGAGGCGTGCCCCGCACCTCCGGCCGGCCGAAAACGGGTGTGGCATGAACGCCGAAACCATCCGCGTCGCGCACTACGTCGCGGTGAAGGAGTTGCAGCGCCTCCACAATGACGGCCAACGCATACCGCGCTGGCTTGCCGAGCACGAACGGCGACTACGCCAGGACATGGCCGCGCTCGGACACCGCGCTGTCCCCGGGCCACTGGAGCAGCAAGGCTGGAGGACATGCAGCGACATCGCCGAGGAGGAGCAATGCAGTACGCGGACAGTTCGACGCCGGGCGGCACGTCTCGGGGCGATGAAGATCGGCAACCACTGGTGGTTCCCCCCGTGACAGATACTCCTGTCCCGGTCGCCATCCTGTTCGCCGAAGGGTTCGGCGTCCGTGGTCCCTGGTCGAGCGTCGACTCCCTTGCCCGCGAACTGGGCGAGCACATCGTCTACAACGACATCGGACAGCGGTGCGTCACCCGTGACCACGCCCGCCACATGTTCGCCGAGCGCGCCCAGCAACAGGAACGCCAGCGCCAGCGGCGCGCGGAGTCCGCCGCCGCCGACCACGAGCACCGTAGGGCCGAGACCTCGGCCCAACGCGCCCGTCTCGCCTCCCTCGCTGCCCAGCAACGGGAGCAGGGCGGTGGTTTGGTCCGTGCACCCGAGGATGTGCGATGAGCATTCTGGTGCGCGACACTGCTGGGGCAATCGAGACTCCGGGTAGCCGCCTCGTCGATGTGATCGCGGTGCCCTACGGCGAACCCGCTGCCGTGCAGTATCAGGGCGAGATGTGGACGGAGATATTCGACCGTGGCGCATTCTCGGGAATGGACCGCACTCCCGGCCGGTGTCGAGTCAATCGCGGCCACGACCGCACCCGGACCGTGGGCAAAGTGGTTCGTCTTACCGAAGCCGAGCATGGACTGATCGCACGAATCAAAGTCGCGCGAACTTCGCTCGGAGATGAAACGCTCGCTTTAGCTGCCGAAGATATGTTGTCGATGAGTGTCGGTTTCGGGATTCATCCGGGCGGCGTGGAAATCGACCGGCGCACCATGACCCGCCGGGTCCGCAAGGCCTGGCTCGACCACCTGAGCTTTGTCGAGTCCCCCTCCTATGCCGGGGCGAAAGTCATCACCACCCCAAGCCTCGACGCCTGGCTCAATGACCCCGTCCTGCGTTGGGCCGCCCAACGGTGCGGTACCACCCGAGGCGAAGCGGTCAGCAACAGCTGAGCCGTCACGGACTGCGCGTCAAAGTCACCCGTCGCCGCGGTCGCCAACGGCATGAGCACGCGGCGGCAACAGGGAATCCATGGCAGCGAGGCGATTCCTTTCCTGGCCCGCGGGCCATGCCGAAGACCTGCCAGCGCGCACGAACCGCACCACCGATGAACCGATCGGGGGTGCGGTTCGTTTTTTTTCATCCACCACGGGCGACTCACGTGCTGGGCAGTCGATCTCTCTCTCCGGGTTTTTCCCCCTCCCCCCTCCCCCTGGGGTTGGCCCGATCCCGGCCGATATGCCGCGATCCTGGTCGTTCTCGGACCGTCGCGGTTGCCTAGACCCGTACACAGAAAATCGCGACTGCCGAGCGCTGAGTCGACCTGTGGTCGCTCAAAAAACGGCAAGCCGACCCCTCGGGATTTGAGAGTGAGCCGAACTCACTCTCAACGGCGCCCGTGCGGGATCCCGCAAAGTTTCCGGGCAACCACGTTGCTCATCGACACGGTTGAGGTGCCCATCACCGCGACTGCGGTGCTCGTCACCGTGGTTGCTGTGTGTCAAACGTGTATTGATACAACAGCGCCCCGCCAGATCAATTCTGGCGGGGCGCTTTTCGTCGTCTATCCGAACTCTCAGCTGTTCCGTGCGTCCAGCTGGGTCGGCTTGATCCAGCTGTCGGCGCCGTCGATCCGGGTCTTCCGGGGCGCGTCGTCGATCTCGGTCTTACCGGCGTTGCCGTCGGGGCCCGGGGGCACGATCTTGTCCATGTCACCTCCTCTCGCGATCTCGGGTAGAGCCGGATGGATCAGGTCAGCGGGGGAAGATCGAGCGGTAGATCAGCCAGGTCACGAACACCAGCAGCAGGCAGACGCCGACGATCACGATCACTTTCACCATGCAGATCTCCCGGGTGGTTTCATGCCTGGATGCCGAGCGCGCATCGGCCGACGCTCTGGCGTGACCATTCCTTCGCCCGGCCGGTCATCCCCCACACGCGCGGGGTTGCGGTGGTTCCGGTGACGAACCCGATCGCGGCCAGATGCCGCAGGTGCTCGCGAATCTGGGAGCTCGACATCTGGGTGCGCTTAGCGATGCCATCAGCGGTGAGCGCGCCGTCAACAAGTGCGCCCAGGGTGCGCGATTCCCCCTCGGTCATGACGACTTCCTCTTCCTGCCGAAGCTGCTCGTTTTCGGTCACAGTGACCCATTCGCGGGGCTCGGAACGACGTCGCCGAGCTCGACGAGCAGAGTCCAGCCCGCGGCCTTGCGTGCGCACCGCGCCCGGTCGCACGTGCGGTGCAGCTGCAACACGCGGTGTGCCATCTCGCGCGTGAGCGGGTCACTCGGCAAGGAGTGATCGAGCACCGGCGACGGTTGTCCGGTCTGCTCGGCCTCCTGCGCCAATCGCGCCATGATGTCCCACACGGTCGGCTGTTTCGGCACGGCTGATGTCTGTTGCCACATGGTCGCCCCTGCTGTCGTGTTGAGGTGCCCCGGCGCCAGCGACTCGATGGTCAACTGGCGCCGCGGCCTGCAATGAGAGTCGCCGCAGGCAAGAGCGCGGAGGGACAGTAAAGGGACAGAAACAACCCGAGACACAGCGAACGCCTGCACGTACGCTCGGGTACATGGGCACGCATGTAGGCCAGGCCATCGCATCGGAACGGAAGATCGCTGGTCTGAGCCAACGTCAACTAGCGACCCGCTCGGGGTACAGCTTGAGCATGATCAAGGCTGTCGAGCAGGGGCGCGAGCTCGCCTCTCCTGGCTTCGTTTCGACGATCGCTCGCGCGCTGCACGTCACTCCTGAGCAGATGACCGGCGCACCGTACAGCGACGGCAAGCCGCTGGCCGACGCTGTCAACGGGCTGTCGATACTGCTGGCCGAGGGCCGCTACGCGCGCGCCGAAGAGCCGGGTGGACTGGTACAGCTCGAGGCCGACCTCGCTGCCGCACAGGACTTCTACCGACGCGACCGCACTCGACAGACCATCGAGGTACTGCCCAGTGTGATCCGCCGCCTGCACGGCGCGGTGCGCGTACTCGGCGGCGACGAGCAGGCGCACGCCTATTCGCTGCTCGCGTCGGCCTACATCCTGGCCGAGTGGTCGGCGCGGCGTACCGGGCATCTGATGTTGGCGTTGCCCGCGCTCGATCTCGCCGACAGCTACGCGCCCCTCGGCGACGACCCGAACTACCAAGCCTTCTCGGCACTGGCGCGGGCTCGCATCCTCACCCACTACGGGGAATCCGAGGTGGCTGCCCAGCTCATCGGCCAGGCGATCACCGCGGCCGACGACACCCGTCCCGGCATGGTCCTTGCCGGGTACTCGCATTTGGCCGGCGCGATCAACGATGCGCGCCAGCTCGACTACCCCGGCGCCACCTCCCACATCGACGCCGCGCGGGAGCTGGCCGCGCACACCGGCGAAACCGATCTGTACATGACCGCGTTCGGGCCGCTCAACGTCGACATCCACGCGCACGCCGTCGAGCTCGAGGCCGGTGACCCGAACCGCGCAGCGATCGACGGTGCCGGACTTGCCTACGGTCCCGACGCACCACGAACCAGGGTCGCGCACCACTGGCAGGACAACGCCCGCGCCTGGTTGATGAGCGGCAAGCCGGACCGCTCCCTGGCCGCTCTGAACAAGGCACGCGCTGCCGCACCGCAGCAGACCCGCCTCCATCCCGCAGTGCGCGAGACCGTGTACGGGATCGCCGCGGCGCAGCGGCGCCAGTCCGAGAGCCTGCTCGGGTTCGCGCACTGGCTCGGGGCGAGCCTGTAGTGGGCGCACTCGAGGACAGCCCGAAGTTCGTGCGAGTGAAGGTGGCCCCCGAGGAGATCACGCGCGGCCGTCGCGACGCCGGGAGAATCCTCGGTCGGACCCTGCCGATCGGGCAGGGCGAGATCGACGCCTATCTCGAGGTCGGCCTCGAGCCGCCGACGGAGTAGCGATGCTGGATACCGTCGTCGCTGTCGGCGTGCTCGGGATGCTGGCAGCCGTCGGCCTGGCTGGTAATCACTGCGGTTCGCCGGTAGGTGTCGATCGACCCGAGTGCCCACATTTTGCCCACAACCTGCGCTGAATCGGGTTGATCCGGAGTGAATCACAGTGAGGCAATTCCGCAGGTAGAGCGGTTATCGACCCCCTGACCAGGAGGGCGGAAAGAGTTCAAATCCCTCCGCCACCGCCAGCAAGCCCCTTACCTGTTCCGACAGGTGAGGGGCTTTTGCTTTGTGCGGTTCGGAAGGTGCTGCGGTACGCCGAGGGGGAGGTGTGCAGGGCCTTGGCGAAGTGGTGGCGGAAGGTGACTGCGGTGGCGAAGCCGACAGCCGTGGCGATCTCCTCCACCGGGGCATCGCTGGTTTCGAGCATCGCGAGGGCGGCCTGAATGCGTTGGGCGGTGAGCCATTTGCTCGGGGTGGTGCCGGCGGACCGAACGAAATGCCGCAGGTAGGTGCGCTGGGACAGGCCCGCCACCCGGGCGAGGTCGGCGACACCGATCGGCTCGTGGAGGTGTTCGGCGGCCCAGGCCAGGCTGCGCCCGACCGGGTCGTCGAGGGGTTCGGGCGGCATCGGGGACTCGATGTACTGTGCCTGCCCGCCGGTGCGGTGCGGCTGGATCACCAGCCTGCGGGCGACCGCGTTCGCCACGGACGCGCCCATGTCGGTGCGCACCAGGTGCAGCGCCAGGTCGAGGCCCGCCGCGCAGCCCGCGCTGGTGAGGATGTCGCCGTCGTCGGTGTAGAGCGGCTCGGCGTCGACGACCACAGCGGGATACCGCTCACGCAGCAGGTCGGCGTATCGCCAGTGCGTGGTGGCCCGGCGACCGTCCAACAGCCCGGCCGCCGCGAGCGCGAAAGCACCCGAGCAGATCGACACGATGCGTGCCCCGTTGCGATGCGCCTGCCGTAGAGCCGCGATCAACTCCGGTGACGTGGCGGCGCGCGGGTCGGCGACGCTCGGCACCACCACCGTGTCGGCGGCGGCGAAGTCGGCGAGACCGTAGGGGCTGCTCATGGTCGCACCGCCGATCACCCGGATGGGGTCGGGGGTTTCGGTGCAGACCTTCAGCTCGTACCAGGGCTGATCGATGTCGGGCCACACGAGGCCGAACACCTCGATGACGATGCCGGCCTCGAACGCCGTCATCCCGTCGTAGGCCAGCACCGACACTGTCGAACCCATGTCTGAATCTTAGCGATAGTCGTCATCTACGCCACTTCTCGTGACCTTCGCAGCCCGCGACCATGGATTCATGTGGAAGAAATTGAAGGAATTCGCACTCGGCATCCACGCCGCGAACGCCATCAGGCACGGTGTGTGCCCGCCCGCCGCCGCCCGTCGCGAACCCGCGAAACCCACAACGCGCTGATCGAGAGCTGTCGACGGCTATTCACCTGCGTCCGACCTGCGGTGTAGTACTCGCGTAATAGACTGAGTTACACCGAAATCCGGGAAGGAACGATGATTATGCGCGGGCGTGTGCCGCCACCCGCGAAGTCCGGGATCGGGCTCGGGGGGAAGCTCTTGGTTCTGATCGTGCTCGGGTGGGTGGCCGTGGGGCTTCTCGCCGCAGGTCAGCGGCACTATTTCTCGAAGCTTCCGAGGGAGTGCTCGGATTGGGCGACGATCGCCGTCACGGCGGCGGCGGGACCGGGGAACTACATCGGGCTGAACCCGAGGGTCACCGAATGCGAGGTTCCGCAGCCGAGCAAGTAGGCCGGGCACCCGAACGAGTGCCCGGCCCGGGTCTCACAATTCCGCGGCCGCCATCTCGCGGTCGTTGCGGTGGATCTCGCGCAGCTTGGAACCCTCCACATCGATATCGGGGACGATCCTGTCCAGCCAGGCGGGCATCCACCACGCCCATTTGCCCAGCAGCACAAGCAGAGCGGGGATGAGCACCATGCGCACGACGAACGCGTCGAGCGCGACGCCCGCCGCCAGCGCGAAGCCCATCGACTTCGCGGTGACATCGGATTCGAGCAGGAACGAACCGAACACCGAGATCATGATGATCGCCGCCGAGGTGACCACGCGCGCGCCGTGGTGGTAACCCTTCACCACCGCCTCGGTCGGTTCGGAGCCGTGCACGTACTCCTCGCGCATGCGGGTCACCAGGAACACCTGGTAGTCCATCGCGAGCCCGAACACCAAGCCGATCAACATGATCGGCAGGAAGCTCACCAGCGGATGCGGGTCCGAGATCAGCCCGAGCTTGCCCTCCTGGAAGACCAGCACGGTCGCGCCGAACGTCGCCGCCATCGACAACAGGAACCCGAGCGCGGCCGTGAGCGGCACCAGGATCGAGCGGAACACCAAGATCAGCAGGATGAACGCGGCGCCCGCGACGATCGCCATGTACGGCACGATCTTGCTCAACAACACGTGATCGATATCGGCGTAGATCGCGGTGGTTCCCGTGATGCCGTACGACATCTGGTACTGCTCGTGCAGCGCGGCCTCGGCATCGCGTGCCGACTGCACCAGATCCTTGGTCGACTGATCGTTGGGTCCGGCCTTGGGAATGCCGTTGATGAGGGCGCCCGCGCCGTCGGAGCTCAACTGCGGTTCGGTGACCAGTTCCATGTCGGGGTAGGACATGAGCTTGTCGCGCAAGGCGTTCAGCGCGGCCGGTCGCTGATCGGCAGGGGTGTCGGCCAGGTCGACGGCCACCTGCAACACACCGTTGCTGCCCTCACCGAAACCCTCGGTGCGCAGGTCGTAGGCCTTACGCACGGTGGTCGACTTGGGCAGGCTGTCCTCCCCGGGCAGGCCGAGATTCAGGTTCAGCGCGGGCGCGGCGAGCAGGCCGAGCACCACGATGGCCAGGATCATCGTCACCGCGGGGAACTTGGCGATCACCCGGGCGACGCGGGTGCCGTTGGTGACGACGCTGTCGTCCTCGGGATCGTGCTGGGCGATCAGCGGCAGCTTCGGCTTGAACAGGGCCTTGCCGAACGCACCGAGCAGCGCGGGCATGAGGGTGATCGCGGTGAGCACGGCGAACGCGGCCGCCACCGCACCACCGAGACCCATGAACGTCAGGAACCGGACACCGACGATGGCCAGCCCGGCGAGCGCGATGATCACGGTGAGACCGGCGAACACCACCGCCGAGCCCGCCGTACCGAGCGCGGTACCGGCGGCTTCCTCGGCCGAATCCTGCACGGTCAGTTCGTGTTTGTAGCGGGAGACGATGAACAGCGCGTAGTCGATCGACAGCGCGATACCGATCATCGAGGCGAGGAATGTCGTGAAGCTCGGGATCTCGAGCACCGTGGTGGACAGGAAGATCAGCGAGGTCGCGGCGCCGAGCCCGACGATGGCGGTGATGATCGGCACGAAGGCCGCGACGATCGCGCCGAACGCCACGATCATCACCACCAGGGCAACGGCCATACCGATCATCTCGGACTTGCCGCTCGGCATCTCCTGCTCCATGGGCAGGCTGCCGCTCATCTCCACCGTGAGCCCGGCGGCGCGGGCGTCGTCGCCCACGGCGTAGGCGGCCTCGCGGTCCTCGGGTTTCACATCGGCGAACTCTTTGATGGTGAACGGGACGCTGAAGTAGGCGACGGTGTCGGGTGCCGATTCGTTCAGCACATTGAGCGGCGCACCACTGCAGGTCGACGGATCAGGTTGCGCGGTAAGGCAATCCATTTCCTCGGTGGCCGTGATCGGGTCGACGATCGGTTCGGTGTGATCGACGATCGGCAACTGCTCGAGCCGCTCGATCATCGCCGCGACGGCCTCGCGATTGGCCGGGTCGGTGAGCTTCTGGCCTGCGGGCGCGCCCACGACGTAGGTGCCGGTGACCGCGTCGAACGCGAACGCCTCCGACATACCCGGGAAGTGTTTGTCGAGGATTTCGGTGGCTCGCTCCGACGGCAGGTTCGGCATGCTGAAGTCGTCGGTCATCGGCTTCTGCAGCTGGGCACCGAGTCCGCCGAGCACCATGAAGCAGAGTAACCAGACGGGGAGCACGATCCATTTGCGGCGAAAGGCCAGCTTTCCCCACCGGTACAGATAGACGGACACGGGTTTCTCCTCGGTGATTCGGTGCAGAACGTGGAGGTAGAGCCGGGTCGAACTAGTCCTGAGTCTGCTGCCGCGATACCGCGATATCAAGCAACCGGGCCCGCACATGCGACGACCCCGCGATCCATGGGGCGGATCGCGGGGTCGTGTCAGGGATTACGGTCAGCCGACGGCGACCGGGTGCTTCACCGTCTCGGTACCCGAGTTGCGCAGCTGCTCGAGCTTGGCGCCCTCGACGTCGATATCGGGAACGATGCGGTCGAGCCACTTCGGCATCCACCAGGCCCACTTGCCCATGATCACCAGCAGCGCGGGCACGATCACCATGCGGACCACGAAGGCGTCGATGGCGACACCGGCGGCCAGTGCGAAACCGAACGACTTCGCGGTGACGTCGGTTTCCATGATGAAGGAGCCGAACACCGAGATCATGATGATCGCGGCCGAGGTGACCACGCGGGCGCCGTGGTGGTAACCGGCGACCATGGCTTCCTTCGGCGAACGGCCGTGCACGAATTCCTCACGCATGCGGGTCACCAGGAACACCTGGTAGTCCATCGCGAGACCGAACACCAAGCCGATCAACATGATCGGCAGGAAGCTGACCAGCGGCTGTGGATCCTCGATCAGCCCGAAGGTGCCCTCCTGGAAGATCAGCACGGTGGCACCGAAGGTGGCAGCCATCGACAGCAGGAACCCGAGCGCCGCGGTGAGCGGGACCAGGATCGAGCGGAACACCAGGATCAGCAGGATGAACGCGGCACCGGCGACGATCGCCAGGTACGGCACGATCTTGCTGAGCAGCGCGTGGTCGACATCGGCGTAGATCGCGGTGGTACCGGTGATGCCGTACTGCATGCCGTACTGGGCCTGCAGCTCGGCCTCGGCGCCGCGCGCCGACTGCACCAGATCCTTGGTCTCCTGGTTGTTCGGACCGGACACCGGGACGCCGTTGAGCATGGCGCCCTGCTTGTCCTCGCTCCACTGCGGCTCGGTGACGTAGTCCATGCCCTCGTAGGAGGCGAGCTTGTCGCGCAGCGCGCCGAGCGCCGCCTCACGCTGACCCTCGGGCGTGGCGCTCAGGTCGGCGACGACCATGAGCACACCGTTGCTGCCCTCACCGAAGCCCTCGGTGCGCAGGTCGTAGGCCTTACGCACGGTCGAGGTCTTGGGCAGGCTGTCCTCGCCGGGCAGGCCGAGGTTCAGGCCCGCGGCGGGTGCGGCGAGCGCACCGAGCACGACCACCGACAGGATCAGGGCGACCCACGGCGCCTTGCCGATCAGGCGGGCGAAACGCTGGCCGTTGGTGACCGAGCTGTCGTCCTCGGGATCGTGCTGGGCCACCAGCGGCAGCTTCGGCTTGAACAGGGCCTTACCGAAGGCGCCCATCAGGGCGGGCATCAGGGTGACGGCGGTGAGCACCGCGAACGCGGCGGCGATGGCGCCACCGAGACCCATGAAGGTCAGGAACTCCACGCCGACGATGCTCAGCGCGCCGAGCGCGATGATGACGGTGAGACCGGCGAACACCACGGCCGAACCGGCGGTGCCCAGCGCGGTACCGGCGGCTTCCTCGGCCGAATCACGCACGGACAGTTCGTGTTTGTAGCGCGAGACGATGAACAGCGCGTAGTCGATCGACAGCGCGATACCGATCATCGAGGCTAGGAAGGTGGTGAAGCCGGGCACTTCCATGAAGGAGGTGCCGAGCATGATCGTCGAGGTCGCGGCGCCGAGGCCGACGATGGCGGTGACGATCGGGACGACCGCGGCGACGATGGCACCGAAGGCGATCACCATGACGATCAGGGCGACGCCCATACCGATGAGCTCGGACTTGCCGCTCGGCTGTTCCTGCTTCATCGCGATGGAACCGCTGAGTTCGACGGTCAGGCCGGCGTTGCGGGCATCGGCGCCGACCTCGAAGGCGGCGTCGCGCTCGGCGTCGGTCACGTCGGTGACGTTCTCGATGGTGAACGGCACGTTGAGGGTGGCGACGGTCTTCGGCGCGGTTTCGTTGAGCACGTTGAGTGGGGCGCCCGAGCAGGTCGACGGGTCAGGGTTGCTCAGGCAGCCCATCTTGTCGGTCATCTCGATCGGGTTGGCCAGCGGCTTGGTCTTGTCGACGATCGGCAGTTCACCGAGCTTGCCGATGAACGCTTCGATCGCGGCACGGTTGGCCGGGTCGGTGAGCTGCCGGCCCTCCGGCGCGGCGATCACGTACGTGCCTGCCACGGCGTCGAACTTGAACTGTTCGGACATGCCGGGGAAGTGCTTGTCGAGGATTTCGTTGGCGCGAGCCGAGGGCAGCTCGGGCATGCTGAAGTCGTTGCTCATCGGCTTGCTGAGGGTGGCGCCGAGCCCGCCGAGCAGCACGAACAGCAGTAGCCAGACCGGCAACACTATCCATTTACGGCGGAAAGCGAACTTTCCCCATCGGTACAGGTATACGGACACGTGTCCCCGCCTCCACATCGCGAATGATTTGTCTACCGTGCGGTAGGTAGACTACCGACGGCGTAAGCGGAGGGGCAACCTCAATTTTATGGGCGCCGGATAGATCACCAACGATTCATGGGAGGATTGCGACATGGCTGCCCGGGACACCGCCGACACCGTTACCGCAGGTGGAGGCACTAAACAGGCGATTCGTGATGCCGCGCTCCGGCTGTTCGCCGCGAAAGGCTTCGAGCAGACGAGTCTGCGCGAAGTCGCCGATATGGTGGGAATCACAAAGGCGTCGCTGTACTACCACTACGCGTCGAAACTCGATCTGCTGCTGGCGATCATCGACCCGATCATCGATCACATGCGCGACATCGTCACCGATATCGACGCCGTCCCCTACGACAGCGAGGGCATCCGCGCCGTCCTGCGCACCTATCTGCGCGGCATGATCCGCCACCGCGACGCGGGCGCGCTGTGTGTGCGCGACACCGCCGCCATCGTCAACGCCATCGCCGACCGCTACCCGGATCTCATGGAACCCACTCGCGAGCTGCGGACCTGGCTGTCCGGACCGAATCCCACGCCGGAGTCGATGCTGCGCGCGGCCGGTGCCATCGAGGTGCTCGGGGTGGCGCTGCTGTCGATCGAGCTGGCGCCGGGAGCCACCGACGCGCTCGTCGAGCAGACGCTGCTCGACGCGGCGACCGCCGTGCTGGCCGGCGGCGCGACCGCGTAGGTTCGAGGCCGTGCATATCACCGCAAGGGTCGATTACGCGGTGCGAACGTTGCTCGAGCTCGCCGCGGCCGACGGGGTCGTGAAGGCCGAGGCCATCGCCGCCGCGGCGCAGATCCCGCCGAAGGTCCTCGAGACCGTGCTCGCCGAGCTGCGTCGCGCCGAACTGGTGCGCAGCAGGCGCGGACCGGACGGCGGGTACCGCCTCGGCAGGCCCGCCGAGGAGATCTCGGTGGCCGATGTGATCCGTGGCGTGGAGTCGCCACTGGCCTCGGTGCGCGGGCAGCGTCCCGAGGACGTGCGTTACCCCGGTGCGGCCGAGCCGCTGCAGCGGGTGTGGATCGCGCTGCGGGTGAATATCCGGGCCGTGCTCGAGAACGTGTCGATCGCCGATATCGCCGCCGACCGACTGCCCGGTTTCATCGATGAGTTGATCGCGGATCCCGGCGCCTGGGCGCGGCGTGAGCCGCGCACTCCCGCCGACGCGTGATTTATCCACAGGCTCGGGTTTATCCACAGGCCTGGTGAAACGCCTGGATAACCCGGGGGCGCGGCCTCGCCGCACGCGGTAGCCTGCGTCCATCATGTTGATCACCCTGCTGCGGACCTACCTGGCCCCGTACCGCGCCCAGCTGGCCGGGGTCCTCGTGCTCCAGCTGGTCTCGGTCATCGCGATGCTCTACCTGCCGAGCCTCAACGCCGACCTCATCGACAACGGCATCACCAGGGGCGACATCGGCTACATCTGGACCACCGGCCTGTGGATGCTCGCGGTGAGCTGCGTGCAGATCATCGCCTCGTCGGCCTCGGTGTACTTCGGTGCGCAGGCGGCGATGGGCGCGGGCCGGGACATGCGCGGCGCGGTGCTGCACCGGGTCGAGACGTTCTCCGCGCGCGAGGTCGGCCTGTTCGGCGCGCCCTCGCTCATCACCCGCTCCACCAACGACATCCAGCAGGTGCAGCTGCTCATCGTGATGTCGGTGACGATTCTGGTGATGGCACCGATCATGTGCGTCGGCGGCATCATCATGGCGGTGCGCGAAGACGCCGGGCTCTCGTGGCTGCTGCTCATCGCGGTGCCCGCGCTGGCGCTGAGCATGGGGCTGGTCGTCGCGAAGATGGTGCCCGGCTTCCGGCAGATGCAGGAACGTATCGACGGAGTGAACCGGGTGCTGCGCGAGCAGATCACCGGTATCCGGGTGATCCGCGCGTTCGTGCGCGAACGTCAGGAGATCTGGCGCTTCGGGATGGCCAACACCTCGCTCACCGACGCCTCGCTGCGCGTGGGCAAGCTGATGGCGCTGATGTTCCCGATCGTCATGCTCATCTCCAATGTCACCGCCGTCGGGGTGATCTGGTTCGGCGGGCATCACGTCGACGACGGCACCATGCAGATCGGCTCGCTCACCGCGATGCTGTCCTACATCATGCAGATCCTGATGGCCGTGATGATGGCCTCGTTCCTGGCGATGATGGCCCCGCGCGCGGCGGTCTCGGCCGACCGGATCGGCGCGGTGCTCGAGACCGAGTCCTCGGTGCGGCCGCCGCGCCTGCCGCAGCCCTTCGCGGGCGATTCGGCGACCGTGGACGTGCAGTTCGCCGAATTCGCCTTCCCCGGTGCGGAGAAGCCGGTGCTGCGAGCCATCCGCTTCCAGGTCGCACCCGGAACGACAACGGCCGTGGTCGGTTCCACCGGTGCGGGCAAGACAACGCTGGTCAATCTGATCCCGCGCCTGATCGATGTCACCGACGGCGCGGTGTACGTGGGCGGCACCGACGTGCGGCACCTGGACCTCGAAACCCTGCGCGGCGGAATCGGATTGGTTCCGCAGAAGGCGTACCTGTTCTCCGGAACCGTCGCGAGCAACCTGCGTTACGGCAAACCCGACGCCACCGACGACGAGCTCTGGCACGCGCTCGAGGTGGCCCAGGCGGCCGACTTCGTGCGCGAGATGCCGCAGGGCCTCGACACTCCGGTCGCCCAGGGCGGGACGACGGTGTCGGGCGGGCAGCGGCAGCGCCTGTGCATCGCCCGCGCGCTGGTGCGCAAGCCGCGCATCTACCTGTTCGACGATTCGTTCTCCGCGCTCGACGTGGCGACCGACGCCCGGTTGCGCGCGGCGCTGAAACCCGAGACCGCCGACGCGTCGGTGATCATCGTGGCCCAGCGGATCCAGACCATTCGCGACGCCGACCAGATCGTCGTCCTCGAGGACGGCGCGATGGCAGGTCTCGGCACCCATGACGAACTGATGCAGCGGTGCCCGGAGTACCGCGAGATCGTCGAGTCCCAGCTCAGTGTGGAGGAGGCTCGATGAGGCCGGGTGCGCCCGTCCCCGGCGCCCCGGGTACGAAACCGAAATCGTTCGTTCCGTCGCTGAAGCGGCTGCTGCGCAGGCTCGCGCCGGAGAAGTTCTCCGTCGCGGTCATCATCGCGCTCGTCGTCACCTCGGTGGTGCTCAACACGCTCGGCCCGTGGTTGCTCGGCAAGGCGACCAACCTGGTGTTCGACGGGTTCGTCGGTAAGCAGCTCCCGGCGGGGCTGAGCAAGGACGAGACCGTCGAGATGCTGCGTCAGCGCGGGGAGAACACCCGCGCCGACATGCTCTCGGCCATGAACGTGATCCCTGGCACCGGTATCGATTTCGGTGCGGTCGGCCGGGTGCTCACGCTGGTGCTCGTGCTCTACGTGGTCGCCGCGGTGTTCGGCTGGCTGCAGGGTTATCTGCTCAACGTCGTCATCAACCGCACGGTCAAACGCCTGCGCGACGACGTGGAGAACAAGCTGCACCGCCTGCCGCTGCGCTACTTCGACACCGCACCGCGCGGCGACGTGCTCAGCCGCGTCACCAACGACGTCGACAATGTCTCCCAGAGCCTGCAGCAGACCATGAGCCAGCTGCTCGTCTCGCTGTTCACCGTGGTCGGCATCCTGATCATGATGTTCTGGATCTCGCCGCTGCTGGCGCTGATCGCCCTGCTCACGGTGCCCGCGGCCATCGTTGTCACCGCGCAGATCGCCAAACGGTCCAAGCCGCACTTCGTGAACCAGTGGAAATTCACCGGTGAGGTGAACTCCTCGGTGGAGGAGGCCTACACCGGCCACGAGATCATCACCGCGTTCGGCCGCAGTCGCGAGGTCGGCCGGGAGTTCGACGAGCGCAACGACAAGCTCTACAACGCCAGCTTCAAGGCGCAGTTCATCTCCGGCCTCATCATGCCCGCGATCATGTTCCTCGGAAACGTGAACTTCGTGTTCATCGCGCTGGTCGGCGGCCTGCGGGTGGCCACCGGCAATCTCTCGCTCGGTGAGGTGCAGGCCTTCATCCAGTACTCGCGCCAGTTCAGCCAGCCGCTCACCCAGATCGGCGCCATGGCCAACCTGCTGCAGTCCGGAGTGGCCTCGGCCGAGCGGATCTTCGAGATCCTCGACGCCGAGGAACAGAGCCCCGACCCGCTGGTGGAGAACTCGCGCCCGGTCGACCGCGGCCGGGTGGAGTTCGACGCGGTGTCCTTCGGCTACGACCCGGAAACCCCTGTCATCGAACGGCTTTCGCTGGTGGCCGACCCGGGTCATGTGATCGCCATCGTCGGCCCGACCGGTGCGGGCAAGACCACGCTGGTGAACCTGCTGATGCGCTTCTACGAGATCGACGCGGGCACCATCTCCATCGACGACGTCGACATCACCACCATCACCCGCGACCACCTGCGCTCGCGTATCGGCATGGTGTTGCAGGACACCTGGCTGTTCCAGGGCACCATCCGCGAGAACATCGCCTACGGCAATCCCAATGCCTCGGAGCACGACATCATCGCCGCCGCCCGCGCCGCCTACGTCGACCGGTTCGTGCACTCGCTGCCCGACGGCTACGACACGGTGATCGACGAGGAAGGCGGCGGGGTGAGCGCCGGTGAGAAGCAGCTCATCACCATCGCCCGCGCGTTCCTGGCCAAGCCGTCGATCCTGATCCTCGACGAGGCGACCAGCTCGGTCGACACCCGCACCGAACTGCTGGTGCAGCACGCCACGGCCGCGCTGCGTCGCGACCGCACGAGTTTCGTCATCGCCCACCGGCTTTCGACGATCCGCGACGCGGACCTGATCGTGGTGATGGAGAAGGGCCGCATCGTCGAGCACGGCAACCACGAACGCCTGCTAGAGGAGCGAGGCGCCTACTACCGCCTCTACAACGCCCAGTTCGCGGCCGCTCAGTAGCGCCCTGGCACCATGGGCGGGTGGCCGACAGCAGCGAATTCTCCTTCACGGTAGGTACCCGTCTCGACGGGGACCGGCACGGGCGTACCGGCGTCATCAGTACGCCGCACGGGGAGATCGCGACGCCCGCGTTCATTCCGGTGGGGACCAAGGCGTCGGTGAAGGCGGTGCTGCCGGAGACGATGAAGGAGTTGGGGGCGCAGGCGCTGCTCGCCAATGCCTACCACCTGTATCTGCAGCCGGGGTCCGACATCGTCGACGAGGCGGGTGGGCTCGGGAAGTTCATGAACTGGAACGGGCCGACCTTCACCGACAGCGGTGGTTTCCAGGTGATGTCGCTGGGTGTGGGCTTCAAGAAGGTGCTCGCGATGGAGGCGGTCGGGGTGCGCTCCGATCAGGTGATCGCGGCGGGTAAGGAGCGGCTCGCCACCGTCGACGACGACGGTGTCACCTTCCGTTCCCACCTCGACGGCTCGAAGCACCGGTTCACCCCCGAGGTGTCGATGGGCATCCAGCACCAGCTCGGCGCCGACATCATGTTCGCCTTCGACGAACTGACCACCCTGATGAATACCCGTGGCTACCAGGAGAAGTCGCTACAGCGCACGCACGAGTGGGCGCAACGCTGCATCGACGAGCACGAACGGCTCACCGCCGCCCGCACACACCGGCCCTACCAGGCGCTGTTCGCGGTGATCCAGGGCGCGCAGTACGAAGACCTGCGTCGCAAGGCCTGTCGTGAACTCGAGTCCATCCGGGGCAGTGGCGGAACGGAGTTCGACGGGTACGGCATCGGCGGTGCGCTGGAGAAGCACAATCTCGGCACCATCGTCGGCTGGTGCTGCGACGAACTGCCCGAGGCGAAACCGAGGCACATGCTCGGCATCAGCGAGCCCGAGGACATGTTCGTCGCCATCGAGAACGGGGCCGACACCTTCGACTGCGTGAACCCCTCGCGGGTGGCGCGCAATGCGGCGATCTACGTCGACGAGGGCCGGTTCAACATCAACACCAGCCGCTTCCGCCGCGATTTCACCCCCATCGACGAGAACTGCGACTGCTACACCTGCGCGCATTACACCCGCGCCTACCTGCATCACCTGTTCAAGGCCAAGGAGATGCTCTCGGCCACGCTGTGCACCATCCACAACGAGCGGTTCACCGTCCGCCTGGTCGACCGGATCCGGGCGAGCATCGAAGGCGGCTACTTCGACGAGTTCAAGAAGGAATTCCTCGGCCAGTGGCAGGGCCGTATCAAAGCGCCGGGGGAGTAGGCGGCGCCGGACGTTCGATCACCACGCTCTGGTGGTGTGGGGCTCTCGGCCGATGCCGCCACCAGAGCGTGGTGATCAACTATCCAGGCTCAGTCGTGTAGGGCGTCGACCTTCGCGGGAGCGTAGGTCGGCTCCTTTTTCTTCAGGATGGCTATGACGCGGTAGGTGATCGGGAGGACGAGCACCTCGCACACGGTCTTCCAGACGAAGCCGACGATCACGAAGTTGACGAACGACTGCCAGGTGTCGATGCCGATCGCCGGGGCGGCGATCGAGCAGAAGATCAGGGTGTCGGCGAACTCGCCGACCACGGTCGACCCGATCAGCCGGGCCCACAGGTGCTTTTCCTTGGTGCGTTCCTTGATGAACACCAGCGTCGCCGAGTTCAGCAACTGGCCGACGAAGTACCCGGCGAGCCCGGCGAGCACCAGCTGCGGGGTGGTGCCGAGGACGGTGCGGAACGCTTCCTGGTTCTCGTAGAAGCCGGCGGCAGGAAGCCGGACAGCGACGAAGAAGCAGCCGACGGTGAGCAGCAGCGCCGCGAAACCGGTGTAGATGGCGTGGCGAGTGGCGCGGAAGCCGTAGACCTCGCTGAGCACGTCGCCCAGGATGTAGGCCAGGGGGAACAGGAAGAAGGCGCCGTCGGTGGCGATCGGCAGGATCTGCAGCGGGCCGAGCACGACCGAACTGCCGGAGAAGAACTCCACGCCCTTGGTGGCGCAGATATTGGAGATGATCAGCGTCGCGGTGAACACGGCGACGATTACCGGATAGAACCCCCGCGCTACCTGGGCGAATGCCGCATGCTCCGGCGCGGGGTGTCCAGATTCGGCGGGTTTGTCGAGCGAATTTGCATCAGTCACGGGTTACATCTTCCCAGCAGGGGCATGCGGGCCCCCGCCTCGAGCGCGCCAGCGCTCCGAGGATGCATGCCATAGTCTGTAGCAATGACGAATCCCGGCGATTCCGACGAGTGGTGGAAGCAGTACGGCGGTTCCGGCGTGTCCCCGGAATCCGGCGCGCCGGGTTCGGTGCCGCAGTACCCGACCGCCCCGCCGTCGCAGCCTTCGAGCTACCCGTCCAACCCGCAGCAGTCCGCGCCGCAATACCCGCAGCAGCAGCCGCCGTCGCAGCCGCAGTACCCGAACTATCAGCAGCCTGCCGCGCCGCAGTATCCGCAGCAGCCGCAATACGGCGGATACCCGGCGGCCGGGGCCTACAACCCGTACGGCGGGTACCCGCAGCCGCAGGGCACGAACGGCCTCGCCATCGGCGCGCTGGTGTCCTCGCTGATCGGCCTGTGCAGCTGCGGCGTCGGTTCGATCGTCGGCATCATCCTCGGTGTGATGGCGATCAACCAGATCAAGGAACGCGGCGGTGAAGGCAAGGGGATGGCGCAGGCCGGCATCTGGATCGGTGCCATCTCCCTGGTGCTCTGGCTGCTCTACATCGTTTTCGTGGTGGTCCTTGGTGTGGTCGGCGGGATGGATTCTTCGTCCACCTACTGACTTTCGCGGACAACACAAGGGGCGCTTCCGGATCCGGAAGCGCCCCTTGGTGTTTTCGCGGGTCGGAGCTGAATCAGCCCTTGACGACCTGGGTTCCGCCTGCGAACTTGTCGTGCCAGCCCTGCTTGTTCGGGTCGTTGTTGATGGTGACCGCGATGTAGATCCCCAGGCCCGCGGTGGCCAGGTTGCCGAGGCAGTAGATGACCGAGGGCACCAGGTAGATGTTGCGCTTGATGGAAACCTCAGGGGTCAGCTTCGGCGCACCGCCGGGGGCGACCACGCGCAGGCCGAGCAGCTTCTTGCCGACAGTCGCGCCCTGGGTCACCTCCATGGCGACGTTGTAGCCGACGAGCGCCAGGGTGCTCAGGATCGGGATGACCACGAAGGTGACCAACATGCTGGCGGGCAGGATGAAGTTGACGATCGCCATCGGAATACCGACGATCAGGCCGTCGATGAACCGAGCGCCGAAGCGCGTGCCGAGGTCACCGGCCTGCGAGCCACCGAACCCCTGCTGGTTGTACGGATCGGCGCCGTAACCCGGCTGCGGCTGCCCGTACGGCTGCTGGCCGTAGGCGGGCTGCTGCTGGCCGTAGGGGTCGGCCTGCCCGTAACCGGGCACCGGCTGGCCGTATCCCGGGTTCGGCTGACCGTAAGGCTGCTGCTGTCCGTAACCCGGCTGCTGCTGGCCGTAGGGGTCCTGGCCGTAGCCGCCGGGCTGACCGCCCTGCGGGTACTGATTGGGGTCGTAACCACCGCTGGTCATAAATTCGTCCTCGTCGTGATCAGTAGATCGGTCGTTGCGTACGTTACGGACATCGGTCTGGTTGGAACAACCCGATAGGCTCGAGTATCCATGGTTTCTCCGGGATGCGCGCCGGGTCGAAAACCTGCCGGAGCTCTGCCGTTGTGCGAGCCGCATATCCGAGTGAATCGGCGATCGCCGCCACCACGTCGCCGGGCGTGTTGCCGAGCGCGATCTGGTCGGAAAGGCTTACCGCCCCATCGCGTTTGGCGAGCCTCTTGCCTTCGGTATTGAGTACCAACGGAACATGGGCGTAGACAGGCCGTGGCAGGCCGAGCAGGTCGGCGAGATAGGCCTGGCGCGGGGTGGACGGCAACAGATCGTCGCCGCGCACCACTTGATCCACACCCTGGGCGGCGTCGTCGACCACGACGGTGAGGTTGTAGGCGGGGATGCCGTCACCCCGGCGCAGCACCAGATCGTCGACGGCGCCTCGGTAGCGGCCGTGGCGCAGGTCGGTGATCTCGTAGTCGGTCACGTCGGCGCGCAATCGCACTGCGGGTGAACGTCCTTCGGCCCGGCGAGCGGCACGCTGCGCGTCGGTGAGGGTGCGGCAGGTGCCGGGGTAGGCGCCCATCGGCCCGTGCGGTGCGGCGGCGGCCTGCTGGATTTCGCGTCTGGTGCAGAAACATTCGTAGGTGCGCCCGGCCGCGGTGAGTTCCTCGATCGTGGACTCGTAGACCGCGAGCCGCTCGGATTGACGCAGGACCGGCCCGTCCCAGTCGAGCCCGATGGCGGCGAGGTCGTCGAGCTGGCGTTGTGCCGCTCCCGGACGGACGCGGTCGAGGTCGTCGATGCGCATCCGGAACGCGCGCCCGGTGGTGCGGGCATAGAGCCAGGCCAGGATGGCGGTGCGCAGATTGCCCAGGTGGAGCTCGCCCGAGGGACTCGGGGCGTAGCGGCCTGCACCTGGTGAACTGGACACCTGTCCGATCCTAGTCGGTCGTGCGGCGCAGCCTCGGCCGCAGCTGTTCGTCGGTGAGCTTGGCGCCGCCTTCGATGGCCTCGAGCAGCTGTTCGGCGTAGGAGATCAGGCCCGCACGGTCGACATCGTGCTGCTGGGCATTCGCCGGGTAGGCGTCGAGCCGCTCGCAGGCGCGCCGCAGCAGGGTAGTCGCGCCCTTGGTGTTGCCGCGCTGGATGTGGGTCAGGCCGACGGCATATTGGGCAAGACCCTGCCAGAGCATCCGCTCGGCAACCGGCCCGTTCTTCCAGGCCGCCTCCAAAACCTCGTGTGCGTTGAATGCCAATCCGTCGTCCAGCAGTTGCTGGGCGAAGGTCAGAGTTTGCTGGGGGGTCAACTCGAGATCGTCGGGAATTCGGGCGACTCCGGCACTGCCGGGCGGCAGTGGTCGGCCGAGTCGGTCGCGTGGGCGGTCGTTACGGGCACGACCTGCGGCGTCGCGGTCACGGGAGATCATTCCCCCATGATCCACGTCGATGTCGGATGGTGCTGATGTGGCCTGTGAGGTGGGCAGGAAAGTGACGTATCACGAACCAATCACATGGAAGTAAATCCGCATGTGTCAAGCCCGTGGGGAATGGGTAAGAGGCTCCGGCAATGCCGCCGCAAACCCGAACCTTCGCAAGCTTGGCAAACGGATATGAGAAAGCAAATTCTCATCCGCAAACTTGCGGAAGACCTGCTAGTGTTTCTTCCGCGGGGGCAGCCCCCGGAGGCGGAAACGCCTCATGCGCTGGTTCGTGCCGATCGGTTGCGCGTTCCGGGTGGCAGTGCTGTGGGTGCCACGAAGTAACTCGTCGGTCGCGCCGTAAATCGGAAATGCTGAACCGATTCGGCGGTGTTATCCCGTTCTCACTGATGCAAAGGAGCAAGTGCTGTGGAGGTTGATGTGACGGGCGCTGTGTGGCGCAAGAGCACCTACAGCGGTCCCGATGGAAACTGCGTGGAAGTCGCCTTTCTCACCGGCGGCGAAATCGCGGTCCGCGACACCAAGGATCACGGGCGTGGCCCCGTGCTGGCCTTCGGACCAGGAGCGTGGCGAGCGTTTCTCGCCGACGTCACCGCGGGACAGTTCGCGCGCGGCTGAACCGCGAATGCGCCTGAACCGGGCAGTCCGGGCCCCGGGTCGATAGGACTCGGGGCCTTCTCTCGGCGTGGCCTATCGTGGCCGGGTGACCAGAATGGCCCCGCGCGACGCGACGATGTTCTGGCTGTCGCGCCGCACCGCCAATGATGTGTTCCTGCTCTACTGTTTCGCCGAAACCCCTACTCCTACTGACGAACTGCGCGCCACCGTTGCCGAACGCGTAGCGCTCATTCCCGGCCTACGCTGCCGGCTGCGCGAGACCGCGCGCGACCTCGACTATCCGCACTGGATTCCGGCCGAATTCATTCCCCAGCAATTCATTGCCCACCGGCCCGACGGCCTGGCGTGGCCCACTCTGCTCGACCGGCTCGGCGAACTTCTGGGCACCGGCGTCGACGCCACCGAACGACCCTGGCGGCTGCACGTTTTCCGTGGCGTTCGCGATGCGCCGATGTCGACCGGGCCGTCGCTGGTCGCGGTGGTTCAGATCTCCCATGCGCTCGCCGACGGCACCCGTGCGGCCGCACTCACCCGATCCCTGTTTGTCCACAGGCTTCCCGGTGCGCCTGTGGATAACTCGGTGAAACACCGAGTAGATCCTGTGAAAACACCGGTGCGGCCTGTGGATTACTGGGGACAACTCTGTGGATGGATGGATCCGAGTGTGCTTGGGGTACTGCGTTTTCCCCAGCAACTGGTCGCGACGTTCCGCCGCGGTCTGGCGGCGGGCCGAGCCCATCGGGAACTCGCCGAGCGCACCTCCGCCGGTGAAGTGCCCGCCCCAACAACCGGCTTCACTCCCGGTGCGCTCAACACGATGCGGCCCGTCGCGGCGCTCGACCATCAGGTACGCATGCTCGTCGTCCCCGCGGACGCGCTCCGACGACCGCACGTCACAGTGACAGTGCTTGCGCTGACCGCGATTTCGCGCGCACTCACCACCTACCTCACCGAGCACGGACGAGCCCCGCAACGCCTCGGCGCCGCACTGCCGATGGCAGTGCCCGCACCGAGCGACGCGCACAACAACTACCGGAGCCTGTCCATCGACCTGCACATCGAGGAACCAGACCTGCGCGTCCGTGCCGAACTGATCGCCGACGAACTGCGAACCCGTCGCGAACGCGCGCTGAATCCGCTTCTCGCCGTGCAGGATCGAGTCGGTGACACCGTTCCCGCGCTGTTCGCGGTGCGGGACGTCGCCCGCGCCGACCTCGACACCCCACCGCAGGCGATCGACGGCAACACCGTCGTCTCCAGCGTGAATCGTGGCGCCGCCGACCTCGCCTTCGCGGGCGCACCGGTCCTGTTCACCGGCGGATTTCCGGCGCTCGGCACCGTCATGCACCTGACCCACGGCATCCACGGACTCGGCGAAACCATCACGCTCTCCGTGCATTCCGACAGAGCGGCCATGCCGGATCCGGATCGGTACCTGGCCCTGCTCGCCGAAGCGGTGGACGCCGTGCGCGGCTAGCGCTTACCCGCCCGCCCCAGCTCGTCGCCGATCGCCCGCAGCGCCGAGCGCAGCGCGGTGGCCGCGTCGGTGCCCGCCGCCTCACCCTCGAGCAACCCGTCGATCCGGAACGGACAGAAGTACCCCGAATCACCCTGGTGTGGGCGGCCGATCTCGATGAGGGGACGGCCGGTCCGATGCGCGATAGCGGCGGCGAGGGCCGCGTCGGCCGCGCGTGGATCGCGCCGCACGCGTGGGAGGGCGGGCACCGCCTGGGCGTGCACCCGCTCGTACCAGTCGATCACCTCGGAAGGCGCGGCGCGCGTGCCGGTTTCGTAGTGACCGAGCGCGGCCCGGCTGTACGGAACGCGGGTGGCCAACCCCGCCAAGGACAATCCGGCTTCTTCCCGCAGCCGCCGCAACCGCGCGCCTACGAGTCTCCCCTGCTCGCCCCGACTGGACATGCAGCCATCGTAGAGAACTGTAGACGTTTGTAGACGCTTTTTGCTGTCCAAAAGGTCTTGACAGTGACCATACTTTTCCCTGGCGGCTTCACCAGAACCATACCGCGCCACCCGTGCAGCACTGACACGTTCGGAGGGGAAAGCATGGATGTCTACCTGTGGATTGCCGTCGGCCTCTTGGGATTCGGGGCGCTCACCCGGTACCTGCTGTTACTACCGCCCGCCGAGACCGTCACCGGTCGTCCGACCGTCGCCGACATCCGCCGCAGGATTCAGTCCGAGCGGGCGCCCGGCCACGATTCGACGACACCGTCGCCGCGCAACATCTCCAGCAGGAGCTTCTCGGCGTCGGACTTCTCCCTGGCCAGCGCGCTCCAGCCGCGCACCACACCGTCGGGGCCCGATTTCGTCGTCCACGAGCCCACCGCATGAGCGCCCTGGGGGTGCAGCGAGTAGTAGATGGTGCCGACCGGGAAGGCGACATCCATGCCACGCACCCAGTCGGTGATCGCGTCGCCGTCCCATACCCGCATCTCACCGCGCACACCCGGCCCCGGATCGTCCTCGGCCGCAGCGGTTTCGGCGGTGTCGAGCAGCAGGTGGTCGCCTTCGTGCCGGATCGTCACCTCCGCTACCTCGACCTCGTCGCCGTGTTTCGCCGCCTTCTGCCAGGCTGCCCACCAGCGGCCCGCCAGGTCGACCCGGTTGTCGACGATCCCGGCCAGTTCCGCCAGCGAGATGCGCAACGCGTCGGCCAACCGGATCGCGACCGGAAGGGTCGGCGACTGCTCCTCGGATTCATACCGGGTGATCTGCCGCGAACTCACCCCGATGGCGGTGGCGAGCGCGGGCTGCGACAGCCCGAGCAAGCGCCGCCGCTCCTGAATCACCTTCCCCGTCCCGGTGTTCATACAGTCATCGCCTCCATTGCCGGCCCCTACCGTCACACCCTGCCCGACACATCCGCGCCGGACCCGCCGCCACGGGTCGTCACCGGCGATATCGAACATCACTGGCGCACCGCACATGCCGACTGCGTGGCCGATTCTCCCATCTCTTCGCTCCAGCAGGCCCGTTTCGTGCTGACCGAGCACGACGGGTGCGGACCACGCTGCCTGCAGCACCTGGCCGCCACCGCCTACAGCACGGGTCTGATCGACGACATCTGAGCAGGTCGGGGGGAGTTACGAACGACACGTTGACGAACTCGTGACGAGACGGCGAACCGGCACGAAACGCCGTTACGGTCGAAGTATGACAGCGGAGCACACGGCGGACGACGACGATTCGTCCTTCGGACGCCTCGGATCGCGTCCGCGTCTGCGCCTGCGCCGCCCGTTCTGGCGTCCGCTCGAACGCGCGACCGCCGACAACATCGTCGCCGCACCCACCCCGCTGCGGCCGATCGACCTCACCGACGACGCCGAGGTGTCGCAGGTGCTCGATCTGGCGGTACGGGTGGGTGAGGTGGTGCTCGCCGCCGGTACCGGTGTCGGCGACACCTCAGCGCAGGTGCGCTTCATCGCCTCCACCTACGGTCTGGACAAATGCGATATCGACGTCACCTTCGACGCCATCCGCATCTGGGCCGACCGCGGCCCGTATCTGCCGCCGGCCAGCGATATGCGGGTGGTGAAGTACCGCTCGCTCGACTTCACCCGCCTCGCCGCCGTCGACCGGTTGACCCGGCGCATCCGTACCCAGGTGGTTCCGGTCGAGAACGCGCACGCCGCGCTCGACGAGATCGTCTCCGCCCGGCACCCGTATCCACGCTGGGTCTCGACGGCGGGCTGGTCGCTGCTCGCCGCGGCCATCGCGGTGCTGCTCGGCGGCGGTGTGATGCTCGCGGTGATCAGTTTCGCCACGACCGCCGTCATCGACCTGGTGAACCGGGCCTTGCATCAGCTCGGTCTGCCGTTATTCTTCCAGAACATGATCGGCGGCGTCATCGCCTCGACCCCGGCGATAGCGCTGGCCGCGTTCAGTGACCAATGGCGAGCCGATGCGGCGCTGATCGTCGCGGCGGGGATCACCGTGCTGCTCTCCGGATTGCAACTGGTCGGTTCGGTACAGGACGCCATCACCGGTGCACCGGTCACCGCCGCGGCCCGCATGCTCGAAGTGGTGATGATGACCGGCGGCATCGTCGCGGGCATCGGTCTGGCCCTGCGGGTTTCGACGATTCTCGGGATCGAGGTGCCCGAGATCGCGGCGAACGCGGGTCGCGATACCGAGTTCCTCGCGCTCAAGCTCAGTGCCGGTGCGGTGGCGGCGGTCGCGTTCGCGATGGCCTGTTACGCCGAGCGGCGGGCCTTGTTCGCGGCGGGTCTCAGCGGTGCGGGCGGCACCGCGGCCTACCTCGTCGTCCAGGACATCGGGTTCGGGCCGGTCGTCGCCTCGGGTGCGGCGGCCACGCTGATCGGCATGGCCGGTGGTCTGATGGCGCGGCGCGCGCTCACTCCGCCGCTGGTCGTCGCGGCCGCGGGCATCACGCCGCTGCTGCCCGGTCTGAAGGTGTACCGAGGGCTGTACGCCCTGCTCGAGGACGAAACGCTGCTCGGGTTCGGGCAGATTCTCGGCGCCTTCGGCGTCGGGTGCGCGCTGGCGGCGGGCGTCATTCTAGGTGAATGGTTCGACCGGTTGCTCAGCCGCCGCGGCACACCGCGCGACTTCGACCCGACCTACACCAGCGACCGCTGACTCAGACCGCGCCCATCAGCGTGCGCGGTCCGTCGGCGGCGGTGTCGGCCGGTGCCGGATCCTGGATACGGGGCTTGCCCGCGGCCCAGCGCATCTGGCTGCGCGCGGCGGCCGCCTCGGTGGAGGCGGGGATGACGAGCAGCGCGAGGCTCGCGCCGTTGCTGCCGACCAGGTGCATGATGCGCGCGGCCTCGTCGGCGCCGGATTCGTCGGCGGTCCAGTCGAATCCGAGCTGGGCCAGCTTGCCGATCTGCGGTCCGACCGCGGTGACCAGCTGGTGCATCTCGGTCATCGGCGTGTCGGTGCGCGGCCACCAGGCGCCGTCGATCGGGCCGGGTGCCGTCTTGCGGTCGCGCAGCATCAGCCGGATCGGGCCCGCGGTGTCGCGACCGATAGTCGTGTCAGGTGTACTCACGAAAGTTTCCTCTTGGTGTGTTCGGCAGGCGCTCTCGGCGCCGGCCGGTGTGCGCCGTCGGTTTCGACGGGCACGAAGCCTTTAATACCCAGTTCCGCTGTGTCTGCACGCGCGATTTATCGCGGCGACGACGGCGGTCGGGTGCGGTGGGGGTCTCCCGCACCATCGGGGGTCACTCTACGGACACCCACCGACAGATCCACCGGATTAAACGAACAGGGCCCTGACCGGCGAACCGATCAGGGCCCTGCTGTGGCGGAGGATAGGGGATTTGAACCCCTGAGGGCGTTAACCCAACCCGCGTTCCAGGCGAGCGCCATAGGCCACTAGGCGAATCCTCCGTGGAGCAGCATAGCGGGTCGACGGGGGCCGATGCCAAACCGGCCCCCGCCCTACCCCGCTGACCTGCTATTTCTTCAGTGCGGTCAGGACCTTGCGGACCTGGGTTTCGGCGGCCGAGCGCAGGGTCGACTTGTCGACACTGCCCATCTTGTCCACCTCGATCTCCACCTTCACCGAGATATTGCTGTCGTGCGCGGCGACCACGTAGATGTAGTCGTTCGGGATGGAACCGTAGATGCGCTGCTCGTAGGCGTAGTACGCCTCGGTGCCGAGGCCGCTGAGCGGACCGTGGTCGTAGTCCTTACCGGTGGTCTTGGTGTCGTAGCCCTTCCAGCGCGAGTAGTCCGATTCGGTCTCGTAGCTGGACTTGAACGCCACCTCGAGCGAGATCTTCGCGCCGGTGCCGCTGCGGCCGGAGTCCTGGTTCTTGGCATCGCAGTTGTAGGAGCCGCCACCGCCGTACTCCGAGGGCTCACGCTCGGTGTGCGTGGTCGTCTCCCTGGTCGAGGACCACTGGTTGAGCACCGTGAGGTCGATCAGGTCGCAGGCGTTCTTGCCCTTCTGGAAGGCGTAGTCGCCTTCCCATTCGGACGGGTTGGGACCGAACGGGTTGGTCTCGTCGGCCTTGTTCGCGGCGAACGCGATGAGCCCGATCACCAGCACGCCGACCAGCAGCACCGCGCCGCCGACGATCCACCACACGGCCTTGTTGCCCGACGACGGCGGACGCGGCGGCGTGCCCCACTGCTGGGCCGGGTACTGCGGCGGCGCCGCGAACGGCTGTGCGGTGGCGCCTGCCTGGTACGGCATTCCGGTGTAGGGCTGCGGGTTGGCACCGCTCTGGTACGGCGTCGCCGCCGGGGGAGCGGTGTAGGGGTTGGCACCGCTGTGCTGCGGTGCGGGCGGTGCGGTGTAGGGGCCGGGTGTGCCGATGTCGCCGCGCAGGATGGTCGGATCGGCCTGCTGCGGTGGCTGACCCGAGTCGGGGCCTGGGCGTTCCCACCACTGCACAGTCGGGTCGGACGGCGGTACGTCGCCGCCGGGCGGTTGCTGGTTCGGGCCGGTCACGCGCGGAACCCCCTCGTAGTCATGGGGAACCGGGACCCCCCTTGCCGATGTCGCACTGATCGTAGCCAGCTTCCTCGGGGGATGACGTATCTATACGCCTACGTACACTGGTTCTTCCGTCGTCCGGCGAGCAGAAACGGAGCACACGTGGGCGTCGCGCGAACACCACGCGAACGGTGGATCGAAGAGGGGCTGCACGTGCTCGCCACCTCGGGTGTCGACGCGGTGCGGGTGGAAGCGCTCGCCAAACGCATCGGCGTCACCAAGGGCGGTTTCTACGGCTACTTCGCCGACCGCGAGGCCCTGCTGACGGCGATGCTGGAAGCCTGGGAGCGCGAGGCCGTCGACGAGGTGCTCGCCAAGGTCGACAATGCGGGCCTCGATCCCAAGAACCGGGCGCGCATGGCCGGTGTCCTCACCCTCTCGGATCACCGGCTGCTGCCCATCGATCTGGCCGTTCGCGACTGGGCCCGCCGCGACGACGACGTCGCCACCCGCCTGCGCCGCGTCGACAACGCGCGAATGGCGTTGCTGCGCGAGACGATCGGCGAATTCTGCGATGATCCCGACGAAGTGGAAGCCCGCGCCCTGCTCGCCTTCTGCGCCGTGATCGGCGGGCACTTCCTCGCCGCCGATCACGAGGGCCGCACCCGCGTCGAAGTGCTCATCCGAGCCGCCGACCTGCTGTTCGAACCCCGAAATCGCTAGTGCGCGCGATTGCGGCTACACTGGCCGACGGATCCCGCGCGGCGCGCATCCTGTGAACTCCCCCAGGGCCGGAAGGCAGCAAGGGTCAACGGGCTCTGCCGGGTGCGCGGGGTCCCCTTAAATTTCGGGACTCCGCTGCACACCTTCGCAGCGTGCGAGCCCATCCTCCCCGGATCCCTGCCGATTCCCGGCAACCGCCGGGTAACGTTGCGGGTACACCCACCTTGCTGCTTCGAAAGGCTGCCCAGGATGCCCCGGCAAACGCAGATCGGTTTGATGAGCCACGCGGAACTCGTGTCCGAGCACGAGTCCCAGACCGCGAATTACGCGACGCTCAAGACCGAGAAGCTCACGCTGGATCTCACCCGAGGTAAGCCGTCACCGGAACAGCTCGACCTCTCCTCGCCCCTGTTGGCCCTACCCGGCGACGGCGACTTCCGCGACGGCACCGGCACCGACTGCCGCAACTACGGCGGCCTCACCGGCCTGCCCGAACTGCGCGCCATCTTCGGCGAACTGCTCGGCATCCCCGTCGACCAATTGGTGGCGGGCAACAACGCCAGCCTCGAGATGATGCACGACATCATCGTCTTCTCGATGCTCTACGGCACCCCCGACTCCCCGCGCCGCTGGGCCTCCGACGAGCCGATCAAGTGGCTGTGTCCCGCCCCCGGCTACGACCGGCACTTCGCCATCACCGAGGCGCTCGGCATCGAGATGATCACCATCCCGATGCGCCACGACGGCCCCGACACCCACGCCATCGCGCGGTTGCTGGCAAACGACCCGCAGATCAAGGGTCTGTGGGCGGTACCGAACTACTCCAACCCCACCGGCGTGGTCTTCTCCGAAGAGATTGTGCGCGAACTGGTTTCGATGCCCGCCGCCGCACCGGACTTCCGCCTGTTCTGGGACAACGCCTACGCGGTGCACCCGCTCACCGACACCGCCGCACCCGTGCTCGACGTGCTCGGCATGGCGGCGGCAGCCGGTCACCCGAACCGGCCGCTGGTCTTCGCCTCGACCTCCAAGATCACCTTCGCGGGTGCGGGCGTGAGCTTCTTCGGTGCGTCCAAGGCCAATATCGACTGGTACCTCGACCACGCCGGCAAGAAGAGCATCGGCCCCGACAAGCTCAACCAGCTGCGCCACCTGCGGTTCTTCACCGACGCCGAAGGCGTGCGTGAGCACATGCAGAAGCATCGGCGTTTGCTCGAGCCGAAGTTCGCGCTGGTGCGCCGGATCCTCGAGGATCGACTCGGGGCGTCGAAGGTCGCGTCGTGGACCGAGCCCAAGGGTGGGTATTTCATCAGTCTCGATGTGCTCGAGGGGACGGCGGCGCGGGTGATCGCGTTGGCCAAGGACGCGGGGATCGCGCTGACGGCCGCTGGGTCGGCGTTCCCGTACCGCAACGATCCCGAGGACAAGAACATCCGGATCGCGCCGAGTTTCCCGCAGCTGCCGGAGCTGGAGAAGGCGATGGACGGGTTGGCGACCTGTGTGTTGCTGGCCGCGACGGAGAAGCTGCTCGAAGCCTGATCACGAACGAGGCCCCGCGTACCCCGCTTGCCGGGATACGCGGGGTTTCGTCATTTCTTGTGGGCCAGGGTCGCGAAGACGGTGACCGAGATGTGGGTGTGGCCTCGGGCCGCGGCCTCTTGGAGGTCGGTGCGGAGTTGGTCCCGGGCTTCGGGGGTGACGGTTCCGCGCAGGACCGCGAGGTCGGCTATGCGGTTGACCAGGGCGCCCGCGCCGATGGTTCGGTCCTGGACCAGGGCGTGGGAGCCGATCTCGTCGACGGTCAGGCCCGCGTCGGTGAGGAGGCCGGCCAGTCTGCGGCCGGAGAAGGGGTTGGTGGTGGAGGAGATCAGGGTGTCGATCACCGCGCGGGCCACCTCGGGGGCGCCGGGGTGGATGATGGCGGTCGCCCAGTCGGCGTCGACGACCACCGCGCGGCCGCCGGGGCGCAGGACGCGCGCGATTTCGGTCGCGGCGCGGGCGGGGGCGGTCAGGTGCTGGAAGACGCGTTCGCACAGGACGGCGTCGAAGGTGTTGTCGCCGAAGGGTAGTCCGTAGGCGTCGCCGGAGACGAAGGTGGCGGTGGAGCCGCGTTCGGTCGCGCGCCGGGTGGCGGAGGCGAGCAGATCCGGGTCGGGTTCCACGCCGACGGCGGTGCCACGGGGGCCGACCGCGTCGGCGAAGGTGAACACTTCCGAGCCGGTGCCGGAACCGATGTCGAGCGCGCTGTCGCCGGGCCGCAAACCGAGTCGTTCATGGGTCCAGGCGCCGAGGGCGCGCACGCCGGGCTGTGTCACCTCCAGGTCATGGGCATCGATCAGCTGGGGTTGTCCCGCCCGATCGAAACGGTCCGGGCGTGGGGTGTAATCCGTCATTCGTACCGCCGATGTGGGTGCAGTGAAATGTGTCACGATGAATATATGACCCGAACGCTGTGCCTTGCCCAGGACGCCGAGGCCGATCAACTACTCAGCACCGACGATTTCGCCTTGCTGCTCGGCATGCTCCTGGATCAGCAGTACCCGATGGAACACGCCTTTCGGGGGCCGCAGAAACTGGCCGGGCGAATGGGCGGATTCGATCTGCGCCGTATCGCCGAGGCCGACCCGGCCGAATTCGAGGAACTCGCCGCCACCCCGCCCGCCATCCACCGGTACGGCCGCTCGATGGCCCGGCGCGCGCAGGCGCTCGCCAACTACATCATCGAGCACTACGACGGCGTACCAGCGAAGATCTGGACCGAGGGCGACCCCGACGGCAAGGAAGTGCTGCGCCGGTTGCAGGACCTGCCGGGCTTCGGCGCGCAGAAGGCGAAGATCTTCCTCGCCCTGCTCGGCAAACAACGCGGTGTACAACCGGAGGGCTGGCGAAAAGCGGCGGGTGCCTACGGCGACGAGGGTTCGCGGCGTTCGGTCGCCGACGTCGTGGATGCCGAAACACTCGCCGAAGTAAGGGAATTCAAGAAACAGGCGAAAGCCGCGGCCAAAGCGGCCGAGTGAATTCGGCGATTGCGATCTCGGTGCGTTTATTCCTCGTCAGGCAAACGCGTTTACCGGAAGCTTTCCGGCATGAAGATGAGGAAGTTCGCCGTGGTTGCGGCACTGTTGACCGTGGCGACCGGGGTCACCGCGGGCACCGTCAACGCGGCGCCCGAGCAAGCAGCACCGATCAACTACACCGCCGAGGTCGTCGACGAGTCGAGGGCCGTCGTCACCACCGATGCCGGATCGCTGGTCACCGAGGACGGTGCGTTCAAGATCAAAGCCGCCGATGGGACCACCGTCGCGGCCACCCCGCTGACGTTCCGGCTCGACGAGTTCGAGTTGCCGATCGCCGCCGAGATCTCGGGTAACACCGCCACCCTCACCCCGCAGCTCGACCCGGCCAAGGCCGTGTACAAGCCGGTCGCCCTGCCGTACGAGGACAAGGCGCCCTGGAAGTCGGAGTACGAGCGGGAGCAGGCGGCCTGGTCGCGCCTGACCTCGACGATCTCGATGGGCGCGACCATCGGCACCCTGGTCGGCGGGCTCGGCGGGGCCGCCGCCGGTTGCATCGCGGGCGCGGCGCTCGGCCTCGTCGCCACCGGTGCGCTGCTCACCCTGTTCGGCCTCGGCCCGCTGGGCGGGTGCGTCGCGGGTGCGGCCGCCGTCGGCTTCCTCGGCGTGATCGCCGGGCAGCTGTTCGTCACCGGCCCGGTAGCCGTCGCCGCCGCGATCCAGTACTTCACCACCATCAACCAGCCATTCACACCACCGGCCAAGTAGGCCGTCCGCGCGCGAACCCCTCCCGGCGTCTCGGGAGGGGTTCGTGCTGTGTCACAGCATCATTACGCCTTCCGCCGCACCGCGCTGACCTGGCGATTTGCTGTGTGTCACCGCACAATTCGCCGGTCGGTCTTGGATGGGTGGCGATTCGGTGTTAATTTGATTGTTATGTCCGGCAACCATCACTTCGCCCCGCGGGTCACCTACGTGACCGCCGCGCTGGGTCTGCGGTTGCCGTTGACGCGCGAACTGTGTTGTTCCTGCCGCTGCAGCTGAGCCTGTCGGGCTCGCGAGCTGCCACACCCCTCGTGTAGGCAAACCCGTTTGGTTAGACGGGATTTTCGGCAAGGAACTGCATATGTCTGCCCCCATTCTCGACCGCCCGATTTCGCGGGTGGTCACCGGTCGTCCCCGAGTTTCGCGTCCCGTCGTCGCCCCCGAGTTGCGGCGCAGCGACAACCCCGCCGCCGCCGTGCTGCGCGCCGCCGTCGGCGGCCCCATCTCCCGCGACAATGCCGCCCGGGCAACGGGTTTGAGCATCGCGACGGTGAACCGCCAAGTGGCCGCGCTGCTTTCGGCCGGTCTGCTGCGTGAACGCGCCGATCTCACCGCCGCCGGTGCGGTCGGGCGGCCACGAGTGCCCTTCGAGATCGACCACGACGCGTACCTCACCATCGGCATCCACATCGGCGCCGCGGCGACGAAGATCGTGGCCGCCGACCTGCGCGGCCGCATCCTCGGTGGGCTCGCCATCGCGACACCGCAGACCGGGCAGGACTTCGCCGTCACCACGGTCGCCCGCAGCGCCAAGGCGTTCCTGCAGCGCTGGCACCGGCGCACCCCGCTGTGGGCAGGCGTCGCCATCGGCGGCCGGGTCGACACGCACACCGGTGTGGTCGACCATCCGAAACTGGCGTGGCAGGGTGCACCGCTCGGCCAGGTCCTCGGCGACGTGCTCGAGCTGCCGGTTTCCGTCGCGCCGCACGTGGAAGCGATGGCCGCCTCGGAACTGCTGCTGCCGACGTTCGACGCGCGCGGCCCGGAACAGCCCGCCGACCAGCCCGGCAGCAGCCTGTACTTCTACGTCCGCGAGACGGCGGGCATCGCCGTCACCCTCGACGGGCGGGTGCACACCCCGAGCAACGGCCCGGGTTCCATCGCGCACCTGCCAACCGGTTCGGACGTGCAGTGCACCTGCGGCAGGCGTGGCTGCTTGGAAGTGACCGTCGGCGATCGGGCGCTGCAGGCGCGTGCGGTCGGGCGCGGAATCATCCCGGCGCACAACGGAACCGCAGGCACCACCATCGCCGACCTGTACCGGGCCGCCGAGTCCGGTTCCGAGGGCGCCCGCGAGCTGCTCGCCGAACGCGCGACCATGCTCGGCCAGACCGTGGCCCTGGTCCGCGACATGCTCAACCCGGACCGGGTGGTCCTCGGCGGGCAGGCCTTCACCGGCTACCGCCCGGCCCTCGGCCACGTGGCCCGCGCGTTCACCCAGAGCACCCAGTTGCCCCCGACCGACATCCGGGTCAGCGGATTCGGCGGCAAGGTCCAGGAATTCGCCGCCGTCGTCACCTCGCTCAGCGCGTTGTACGCCGACCCGCTGGCCGCCCTGCGCCGGGTGTAGCTACTTACACGCGCCTTCCAGTGCCGTGATGAAGAACGGGAACTGGGAGGCGAAGCGGTGCAGGTTACGGTCGCGGTCGTAGCCGGCGAACCAGTACAGGCCGGGCTGGGAATCGGCGGACGGGTCCATATCGCGGAAGGTGCGGATCCAGTTGTCGGCGCGACCGCTGATCACCGTGTAGGGCAGGGCTCGGGAGAAGATCGTCTCCTGATCGATCGGTGGGATGCGGTCGCGTGACACCGAGTCGAGTCCGCGTCCCATCGCCTTGATCCGGCCGACCACGGTGTCACCCAGCGTGGTTCGGGTCGGCAGGTAGTTCGGCAGCACGACCGCGGCCACCCCGGCCAGCAGGATCGCCACGCCGACCAGGGCGTGCCCGGCGGTCAACGCCAGGGCGACGGTGGTTGCGGCGCCGACGGCGATCAGCGCGGCGCCGATCCAGCGGGGCAACATCCGCTGCTTCGGATCGGCCAGCGCGCCGGTCGACACCGCGTCGCGGCGCATGGCCTCGCGGATCGGGTCCAGTTGCAGGCGGCCGGGCGCGCGCAGCTCACGCACGGCGACGGTGTCGGTGCCCTCGGGCAGCAACATGTCGTAGACGACCCGCTCGTACTCGCGCAGCTGGTCGTCGGGGGCGTTGACGCGGCTGATCCGCCAGTCGTCCTCGCCGCGCGCGTTCACCGGGGCGATCCACAGGTAGCGGCGCACCGCCAGATCGACGACGGTGGCGGCGATGTCGACCGGGTCGACGTGTTCGTCGAGCAGCAGACCGGCCTCGCCGGGCAGGACACCGTCGGGGGAGGTGAATTCCATCCGGTCACCGGTGGTGACGAGCGGGTCGAACGTGTCGCTGGTGGCGCGGGCCGTCGCACCGCGCTTGCGGGCGGTGAGCACGTAGGCAATCATCCCGGCCAGTGCCAGCAGCAGTGCGCCGAAGGCGGCGAGGACCGGGGTGGTGAAGGCGAAGAAATTGTTCGAATCGCCGTCGCGCACATCGGCATTGGCGGGCACCGTGCCGGGCGGCATCTGCAGGGTGAGGTCGATCGCGTCGCCCTTGCGCAGGTCGGTCTGGCTCAGGTACAGCACACCGTCGGGTTCGACGTGCACCTCGGCGCACGGGCGCGCACTGCCCGCGGGGCCCAATTTGCAGTCGACGATGCCCATTTGGAAGCTCGGGCTGATCACCGACACATCGAGGGAGGCGATGTCGGCGTTGAGCACGCCGAGCCAGTGGAACATCTGCGTGCCCGGCGCGTCGGCGACGGTGTTGTGCACCGTATACGTGAACTTGGATTCACCGGGCTTGGCCTCGACGACGAACTGATCGTCGACGGTGGTCGCGGTGCCCGCCCCGGTCGCGGACACATCGGTGACCTTGAACACCCGCTCCACACCGTCGCCCAGGCCGAGTCGCAACGGCAGCGACATCGTGAAGTTCCCGTCGGCGGGCACCGCGACGGTTTCGACGACCTGCAGCACGCCTGTCTCGGTCAAGGTGAGATCGGCGGTGATCGACACCCCCGCGGGCTGCGTGTGGGCTACCGGAGCGGCCGCGAGCAGGCCCGCCGAAGCGAGCAGCAGCGCGCCCGCGGCGCCCCCCCGAAAAGTCAGCATGGCTGCCTACTCTAGACAGCTTGCTATCCTGCGTCAGCGGCTGTCGGCGACGAACTAGACGAGGGGGTACGGGGGACGTGAACCAACCACCGTACGGCTACGGCCCATACGGGCCCGGTGGACGACCGGTTCCGCCACCCCCCGGCTATGGTCGTGCTCCGGGTTATCGCCCGCAACAGGGCTACGGTCCGCCCGGATACCCACCGCCGCAAGGGTATCCGCAGCAGCGTCCGGCCTACGGTCCGCCGCCGGGCTACCGTCCGCCGCCGATGCCCTACGGGCCGCCGGGCAGGCCCACCCCGCCGCCACGCAAGCGACGCGGCGGTTTCACCTCGCTGATGTTGGTGGTGATTTTCCTCGTCGTCGGTGGTCTGGTGAAGTTCGCCGTGAACAAGGGCGTCGATATCGGCATCGACGCGTTCGGCCCGAGACCGACCACCACCTACACGCCGCAACCCGGGAGCGCGCCCGCCAAGACCGGTGACAACCCGCTGGTCACCGATGCCGACGGCTCGCTGGTTCCCGCCTCCTGCGACTACGCGCCGTGGGGTGCCCAGGTCGACAAAGCCCGCAAGTTCTTCGAGTCCGCCGCGGGCTGCCTGGAAGCGGCGTGGAAGCCGCTGATGGCCGCCAACGGGCTGCCCTTCGAGTCGCCGACGCTGAGCATCACCGCGACCACCGACGGCATCACCACCCCGTGCACCGGCTCCACCAGCAACTTCGCCGCCTTCTACTGCGCGGCGAACAAGACCATCTACATGCCGATCAGCCAGTTGCAGACCGATCAGTTCCGTGACAACTGGGTGGTGTACCTGTCGGTGTTCGCGCACGAATACGGGCACCACATCCAGGCGCAGTCCGGGATCCTGCGCAAGGCCAACAGCGAACGGGTCGACGCGGGAGCGCGCTCGACCAAGGGACTCGAGCTGTCGCGCCGAGTCGAGTTGCAGGCCAACTGTTTCGACGCCATGTTCATCGCCGCGTCCAAGGGCGGCGGTTCGCTGTCGTCGGACCAGGTCACCCTCGCCACCCGCGATTCCTACGGGCGCGGCGACCGCCCGGGCGACATGCGCGACCACGGCACCGCCGACAACGGCGGCAAGTGGTTCGAAGCCGGGCTGGAAAACCTGACGCCGCAGTGCAATACCTTCATCGCGGCGGTCGGCGACGTGAGCTGAGTCAGCCGCGAGCGTCCTTGGCCAGCGCGCGCAGGCCACGTTTGCCCGGGGCGGGCAGGTCGTCGCCGGTGTCGGCGAGCCATTCGGCGGTGACCAGCCAGCGGCGCTGAGCGTGCGCGTCGGCCACGTCGAAGAACACGCGGCGGCCACGATCGTCACGCAGGTCGCGCGACAGTGCCGCCCAGCTCGGGGCGCGGCCCTTGTCCACGGTGTGCTCGGCGACGAAACCGGCGACCATCTTCCCGATCATGTTCACCGGCTTCTGCGACACCCGGTTGCCGTATTTCGTTGTGTGCCAACGGCGGGCGGGGCACAGCGAACCCGGGCTCGCGTTGGAGGCGATCCAACCCGCGCGCTGGGCGCGTTCGATGAGCCACAGGTGTTTCACGGCGGTCGGCGCGATCTCACCCACCCGGTCGGCGATGAGTTCGGTGATCTGCGGGTCGGCGAGGATGTCGCGGCGGGTGGGGCCGATGCCGTGCTCGGTCCAGTGCGCGGCCGCGAGCCTGGCCAGGATGCGGCCGAACTCGTCGATGCTGCGTTGTGCCCGCCTGCCGAGTCGTTCGATCCGTTCGGCCTCGCGGCGCATCTCGTTCTGCGCGGTGAGGGTGCGGATCGCGGCCATCGTCGGCACCTGCCCGCGCTCGAGCAGCTGCAGGATGGCGGCGGCGGTGGCCGGGTCAGCGGCCGCCGCGACGGGTAAGGAGTCGCGTTTGATGTCGAAGTCCTGCGGGCTGATCGCCCGGCTCAGCAGTCCGACCGCGGCGTGGTCGCCCGCGAACTCGGTGTGGGCCAGCCAGGCGGCTGCGATGTCATCACACGACAGCACGATGAAACGTTCCTCCGGTCGATGCGGTGGGGGAGCGATCGGTGCGCGAAGGTTGTGCCCCGGTCGGGATGAGGGACCGGCCGGGGTCACCAACCTGATGAAGGTTTGGCCACCGAAGTTGCCGATAACTACGGTAGCCAGCCGCTTGCGCCACTGTCACGACGGTTCACGGTTTCGTTACATCTGGAAACGGGTCGATATTCGGGGAGCAGGTACGGAATTACGCGACAACCAGGATCGACGAACTCGTCCTGTCACGATTAGCCCAATCGGCAACCCTCGATAACCGGGCAGTTGCACCCAGTGGGCCCGCTATGCGGCCGTGAGTTGAACCTTTAACTACCATGTGATTTACAACACATGTAACTCGCTGTACCGCTATGCCTTTCGGCTCCACCTCTGCGGCGCCAGCCGGGATGTCACACCGCACCGGTAGCCTTTGAGCCGTGGCTCTGTACCGGAAATATCGACCGGCGACATTCGCTGAGGTAGTGGGTCAGGAGCACGTCACCGACCCGCTGAGTACAGCGCTGGACACCGGCCGCATCAGCCATGCGTACCTGTTCTCCGGGCCGCGTGGCTGCGGCAAGACGTCCTCGGCGCGCATCCTCGCCCGCTCGCTCAACTGTGTGGAAGGGCCGACCTCGCGGCCGTGTGGCACCTGCGGGTCGTGTGTGGCGCTCGGCCCGGGCGGGTCGGGGAACCTCGACGTCATCGAGCTCGACGCGGCCAGTCACGGCGGCGTCGACGACACCCGTGAGCTGCGCGATCGTGCCTTCTACGCGCCCGCCGAGTCGCGCTATCGCGTGTTCATCGTCGACGAGGCGCACATGGTCACCACGGCCGGTTTCAACGCGCTGCTCAAGATCGTCGAGGAACCGCCCGCCCACCTGATCTTCATCTTCGCCACCACCGAACCCGACAAGGTGCTGCCGACCATCCGGTCGCGCACCCACCACTACCCGTTCCGGTTGCTGCCGCCGGCCACCATGCGCGGACTGCTCGGCAAGATCTGCGAGCAGGAGCACGTCCCGGTGGAGGAAGCGGTGTATCCGCTGGTCATCCGGGCCGGTGGGGGTTCACCGCGCGACAGCCTGAGCGTGCTCGACCAGCTGCTCGCCGGTGCCGGGCCGGAGGGTGTCACCTATCCCCGGGCGGTTTCGCTGCTCGGCGTCACCGATGTGGCGCTGATCGACCACGCCGTCGACGCACTCGCCACCGACGACGGCGCCGCCCTGTTCGGCACGATCGACCAGGTGATGGAGGCGGGGCACGACCCGCGCCGATTCGCCGTCGACCTGCTCGAACGCCTGCGCGATCTGATCCTGCTGCGCGCGGTCCCCGATGCCGCCGAGCGCGGCCTCGTCGCGGGTCCCGGCGACGTGCTCGAGCGCATGCGCGACCAGGCCGCCCGCATCGGCCCCGCCACCCTCACCCGCTACGCCGAACTCCTCCACGAGGGCCTCGGTGAAATGCGCGGCGCCACCGCCCCCCGCCTCCTGCTCGAGGTGATCTGCGCCCGCATGCTCCTCCCGTCGGTCTCCGACACCGAATCCGCCACCCTCCAACGCCTCGAGCGTCTGGAACGCGGATTCGCCACCGGCGCAATCCCTTCCGCCCGCCCCTCCGGCGACGCCCCCACCCGGCCCGTGGTCGACGCACCCGCGCCCGCCCCGTCGAGTGCGCAAGGTTCGAGCGCCGAGGGCCGCCGTCGAGGTGCGGAAATCCTCGCCGCCGCCATGGCGGAAAAGGAAGCCGCCGCGCGCAAGTCGGGAGCTTCCGGCGCTGAGGAAGCCGCCGCGCACCAGCCCGATGCTCCCGCCGCCGATGATCGCGCGCCACATCCGCACGTCGCCGCCGCTCACGGGGCCACGACCGACGACTCGGCCACCACGCAATCGCCGGTCGCCCATTCGGCCGCATCGCCACCGGCCGCCGACTCGGCCGCGACGGCGCCGAACGCGCTCGCGGGACAGGATCCGGCTTCGCAGGATCCGCGGGCCGGCGAGAGCGCCACCGGTATGCGAGGTGCCGAGCGCGCTGCGGTTTCCCGACCGCAGGCTTCGGCGGCGCAAGAGCCTGCCGGCCCTGAGCAGGTCTCGCCTGCGCCGCAGCATCCGTCCGTCGCGCACCAGGCGCCCGCCGTGCCGCCGCCGAGTGCCACCGAAACGGCAGCACCGTCATCGCGCGGCGAACAAGATCGTGCTGCTCGGTCGTCCGGTGTCCCCCGACCGATCGTCGACACGCAGGGCGTCGATCCGACTCCGCCGTCCTCGGTCGACTCGGCTTCCGCCGCCTCCGGATCGGCACCGGCCGCGTCGGACGCCCGTGGTGAGGGCCCGGAAGTTGCCTCGCCGCAGGGTGATTCGCACGCCGGTACGGCAGATGAGCCTATGGCCGGGTCTCGGCGAGATGACGCGACCACGACGCCCGCACAGGCCGGTGCGTCCTCGGCTGCGACCGGTAATCCCGAGGTGCCGCAGGGGGAGGCACCCGCGGAGGATCTGCTCGCCCTCGTCGACACGGCGTGGGCCGACATCAAGACGAAGGTGCGGGAGTTCGGGCTCACGTTGCATGCGTTGATGTCGGGGGCCGCGGTGTCGCGGGTGGAGGGGCAGACGATCGTTTTCGCGCATCAGAGTGCTCCGTTGGCGCAGCGGTTGTCCGATCCGCGCAATATCGAGTCCGTGCGGGCGGCCGTGCGGGCGGTGCTCGGGCGGGAACTGGATGTGCGCTGGGAGACCGGTGCCCCTGCGGCACGCCCGGCGCCGCAGGCCAAGAACACGGCGGGTCCGGCGGAGAGCAAGCCCGCCGCCCGGCCGCAGTTCTCGCGCCCGAGTCAGGCCAAGGGTGGGCGGGCGCGCTCCGGCAAGCCCGACGACGACATTCCACCGCCCGACTTCCCCGACTTACCCGACGACCCGGGTCCGCAGGACAGTTATGCCGTCGATCCGGCGCGTTCCGGCGGCGAGTCGGCGGGCGCCCCACGCCCCGCGCCCGGCATTCCCGCCCCGCCGACCCCGGAGGAGGAGCAGGAGATGCTGGCCGCCGCCGCGGTTCCGGTGGCTCCTGGCGACCGGCAGGACCCGGACGAGGTCGCCCTGGCGTTGCTGCGCAGCGAGCTCGGCGCAAAGTCTCTGGACGGTTGACAGCCACCGTCCATACCGCGTTAAGTTAACCGGAGTTCGCACACCACGGTAGTATGAACGGGTGGCCGGGAACTCCGGATGGGCATGGTTCTATGCTCCGCTGGTGCTTGCCGGATTTGTACGGCGTCGAAGACGATTGGTCGTGGCGTTCGTGCGGCCACCGCACCCCAAGGAAGGAAACACTCCGATATGACCACAGAGGCCTACATCTACGAGGCCATCCGCACTCCGCGCGGCCGCGGCAAGAAGAACGGCTCGCTGCACTCGGTCAAGCCGATCGATCTGACTGTTGGTCTGATCCAGGAGCTGCGTGGCCGCTTCCCGAACCTCGACGAGGATCGGATCTCCGACATCATCCTCGGCGTGGTCACCCCCGTCGGTGACCAGGGCATGGACATCGCCCGCACCGCGGTAACCATCGCCGGCCTGCCCGACACCGTCGGTGGCTTCCAGCTGAACCGTTTCTGTGCCTCCGGCCTCGAGGCCGTGAACCTGGCCGCGCAGAAGGTGCGCTCGGGCTTCGACGAGCTCGTGATCGCCGGTGGCGTCGAGTCGATGTCGCGCGTGCCGATGGGCTCCGACGGCGGCGCCTGGGCGCTCGACCCGGCCACCAACTACGACGGCTACTTCGTGCCCCAGGGCATCTCGGCCGACCTGATCGCCACCATCGAGGGCTTCACCCGCGATGACGTCGACGCCTACGCCGTGCGCTCGCAGGACCTGGCGGCCAAGGCCACCACCGGCGGCTACTTCGCCAAGTCGATCGTCCCGGTCAAGGACATCAACGGCCTGGTCGTGCTCGACAACGACGAGCACATGCGCCCCGGCACCACCGCCGAGGACCTGGCCAAGCTGAACCCGGCCTTCGCCGGCATCGGCGAGATGGGTGGCTTCGACGCGGTCGCGTTGCAGAAGTTCACCTACGTGGAGAAGATCAACCACGTCCACCACGGCGGCAACAGCTCGGGCATCGTCGACGGCGCTGCCCTGCTGCTGATCGGTTCCGAGGATGCGGGCAAGAACTCGGGGATGACCCCGCGCGCCCGCGTCGTCGCCACCGCCACCTCCGGTGCCGACTCCACCATCATGCTGACCGGCCCCACCCCGGCCGCCAAGAAGGCGCTGGCCCTGGCCGGTCTGACGATCGAGGACATGGACCTCGTCGAGATCAACGAGGCCTTCGCCTCCGTCGTGCTGAAGTTCCAGAAGGACCTGAACGTCCCGGACGAGAAGCTGAACGTCAACGGTGGCGCGATCGCGATGGGTCACCCCCTCGGTGCCACCGGCGCGATGATCACCGGCACCGTGCTCGACGAGCTGGAGCGCCGCAACGCTCGCTACGGCCTGATCACGCTGTGCATCGGTGGCGGCATGGGCGTTGCCACCATCATCGAGCGGGTCTGACCTTCCAACCGGAACTTCTCATAGGAGAGAACGAAAAACTATGACTGACAACATCATCGGTTGGGAGAAGGACGCCGACGGCGTGGTCGTCCTGACCATCGACGACCCGAGCCAGGGTGCCAACACCATGAACGACGCGTACATCACCTCGATGGCCGCGACCGTTGACCGCCTCGAGGCCGAGAAGGACGACATCACCGGTGTCGTCATCACCTCCGGCAAGAAGACCTTCTTCGCCGGCGGCGACCTGAAGAACATGATGCAGGTCGGCCCGGACAACGCCGCCGACGTCGCGAAGATGCTCGACGGTGTCAAGGCCCCGCTGCGTCGCCTCGAGCAGCTCGGCAAGCCGGTCGTCGCCGCCATCAACGGTGCCGCCCTCGGTGGTGGCCTCGAGATCGCGCTGGCCACCCACCACCGCATCGCGGCCGACGTCAAGGGTTCGGCCATCGGCCTGCCCGAGGTGTCCCTCGGCCTGCTGCCCGGCGGCGGCGGTGTGACTCGCACCGTGCGCATGCTCGGCCTGCAGAACGCGCTGATGCAGGTGCTGCTGCAGGGCCAGCGTCACCGCGTCACCAAGGCCAAGGAAATCGGCCTGATCGACGAGGTCGTCTCCTCCGTCGAGGAGCTGCTGCCCGCCGCCAAGGCGTGGATCGCGGCCAACCCCGAGGCTGCCCAGCCGTGGGACAAGAAGGGCTACAAGATCCCCGGCGGCACCCCGTCGACCCCGGCGCTCGCGGCGAACCTGCCCGCGTTCCCGGCCAACCTGCGTAAGCAGATCAAGGGCACCAACATGCCCGCCCCGCGTGCCATCATGGCCGCGGCGGTCGAGGGTGCGCAGGTCGACATCGATAACGCGCTTGCCATCGAGGGTCGCTACTTCATCAGCCTGCTGACCGGCCCGGTCGCGAAGAACATGATCCAGGCGTTCTTCTTCGACCTGAACCACATCAACGGTGGCGGTTCGCGTCCCAAGGATGTGCCCAAGCGCGAGATCAAGAAGATCGGCGTCATCGGCGCGGGCATGATGGGCGCGGGCATCGCCTACGTCTCGGCCAAGGCCGGCTACGAGGTCGTCCTCAAGGACGTCGAGCTCGCCAACGCCGAGAAGGGCAAGGCGTACTCGGAGGCCATCGAGAAGAAGGCCCTTTCCCGTGGCAAGACCACCCAGGAGAAGTCCGACGCGCTGCTGGCCCGCATCACCCCGACCGCGGACGCCGCCGACTTCAAGGGCGTCGACTTCGTGATCGAGGCCGTGTTCGAGAACCCCGATCTCAAGAACAAGGTGTTCCAGGAGATCGAGGACATCGTCGATCCCGACGCGCTGCTCGGCTCCAACACCTCCACCCTGCCCATCACCCTGCTCTCGGAGGGTGTGAAGCGGTCCGAGGACTTCATCGGTATCCACTTCTTCTCCCCCGTGGACAAGATGCCGCTGGTGGAGATCATCAAGGGCGAGAACACCTCCGACGAGGCGCTGGCCCGGGTGTACGACTACACCCTCGCCATCAAGAAGACCCCGATCGTCGTCAACGACAGCCGTGGCTTCTTCACCTCGCGCGTGATCGGCACCTTCATCAACGAGGCCATCTCCATGGTCGCCGAGGGCGTCGACCCCTCGACGGTTGAGCAGGCCGGTCTGCAGGCGGGCTACCCGGCCGCGCCGCTGAAGCTCAGCGACGAGCTGAACTTCACCACCATGCAGAAGATCTACAAGGAGACCGCCGACGCCATCAAGGCCGCCGGTGGCGAGCTGAACGCTGCCGCGGAGACCACCGCCGCGGTGCTCGACAAGCTGGTCGGCGAGTTCGACCGCAAGGGCAAGGCGGGCGGCGCCGGCTTCTACGACTACGTCGACGGCAAGGCTGTGGGCCTGTGGAGCGAGCTGCGTTCGCTGTACAACTCGCAGCGTGAGCTCCCGGAGGGTGTCACCTTCCAGGACCTCAAGGACCGGATGATGTTCGCCGAGGCGATCGAGACCCAGAAGTGCTTCGACGAAGGCGTGCTCACCAGCACCGCCGACGCGAACATCGGCTCGATCTTCGGCATCGGCTTCCCGGCCTGGTCGGGCGGCTCGCACCAGTTCATCGTCGGCTACCCCGGTGGCCAGGAGGCCTTCGTGGCCCGCGCCGACGAACTGGCCAAGAAGTTCGGCCCCCGCTTCGAGGTCCCGGCCTCCCTGCGCAAGTAGTAACCACCAGCGCCCCACCCCGGCGCTGCTGACCCGACAGCCCCGTCTCGCCACCGCGAGCCGGGGCTGTCGGCGTATCAGTGGGGTTTGGCGTAGTCGGCGTAGCCCTGCCAGTCGAGCATGACGCAGGGTTCGTCGCCGACGACCCAGGCGTCGTGGCCCGGGGGGACGACCATGACGTCGCCGGGGCCGAATTCCTGTTGTTCGCCGTCGTCCATGGCTACGACGATGCGGCCCGAGAGGCAGTAACCGATGTGGGGTGCTTGGCAGCTGTCGGTGCCAGCGATCGGCTTCACGTGGTCGCTCCAGCGCCAGCCGGGTTCGAAGACGGCCCGCCCGACCGGTCCGGCTTCGGTGTTGACCAGGTCGAGTCGACCCTTGTTCTGTTCGAACGGCCGGGTTTCCTCGGGCGCGTCGAAGTTCATGCGGATGAGCGTGGACATGACATCTCACTTCTGCTCGGGTGATGAGCGGTCATGTCGTGGTCCACCGTGTGGAAATCTGGCACGGCCCACGGCCGCGCCCACCGAGAAATCTCATTTTTCGCCTCTGCACCGAGGTGCGCAAGAGTAGGGCTCTATCGGAAAAGGATGGCGGTGATGATGTCGGTGTGGCGGTAGCGGAGGTATTTCTCGACGGTGGCCGCGTCGACGGCGGAGGTGGCGGTTGCCAGGGTGATCACCACGAACTCGGCCTGTGAACCCGCGCGCCATTTTCCGGTGGCGAAATCCTTGATGTAGCTGCCGGGGCGGAGTTCGAAGTCTTTGTCCTCGATCTTGTCGGCGGCGGCCTCGGCGGTGGCTTTGTCCGGCATCGCCAGGATGAACTGGGTGAATTTCAAGCTGCCGCCTTCGGCGGACAACACCAGTTCGGCGGCGTACTGACAACCGAGTTCGGTGAGTTTCCCGGCGTGCTCGATGGGGGCGCAACTGGTGTGATCGCGGCCGTCCACCCAGTCCGCCTGCAATTCGACATTGTCGAACTTGAAATCCCACGGGCCTTCGTAATCGGTATAACTCAGGCGCTCACCGGATTTCGACGGTGGTTTACCCGTGGTGCTGGTCGTGGTCTTGCGGGTCGACGGCACATCCGTCGCCGACGCCGCGACCGCGGAACCGTCCACCCCGTTGTTACCCGCCCACACCAGCAAACCCGTGCCACCGACAAGCCCCGCGACCACCACCAGCGCGATGACGATCCACGCCCCGCCGGAGTTGCGCGGCGGCGGCGCGAGCGGTGGAACTTCCTGCGCGAACTGTGGATACGCCGTCTCCTTCGACGGCTGTCCCCACGGTGCGGGATCCTGTGGTGGATAAGTCATCTCAGCTCCCCCTTCCACGGGCGGCAATCGCGCCCGAGCCTGCCCCCGAGCTTACCGATCGGCGCCGTCCGACCGGGTCGGCGGAAGTATTCGAACGGCGTTCACCCGACGGCACTCCGGGGTCGCTAGCGTGCCGGTCATGGGACGTCGACTGGGTGCGGTGGTGTTCGGTGCGGTACTGGCCGGGGTGTGGGCCCCGGTCAGTGACGCCGAACCGATGGTGCGGGTGCTCGGGGAGCAGGTCATCGAGCACGACCTGGACTTCCGAGGCACGGTGGTCGGTGGGTTGTCGGGAATCGACTACCGGCCCGGCAGCGGCGATTTCGTCCTGATCAGCGACGATCGTTCCGAGAAGAGCCCGGCCCGGGTGTACACGGCGCGGATCCCGCTCGGGGACACCGGTGTCGGGGCGGTGGAATTCACCGGAACCGTGCCGTTGCGTCGCCCCGATGGTTCGATGTACCCGCCGAAGTCGGTGGACCCGGAGGACATTCGAGTCGACCCGCTGACCGGTGACTATTTCTGGACGCAGGAGGGCGAACGAGCCGCGGTACTCGCCGACCCTTCCGTGCGTGTCGCAAAACAGGACGGAAACTTCGTCTCCGAATTGCCGATCCCGGAAAACGAACGCATGCTGCCGGATTCGGGCCCACGCCAGAACCAGGCACTCGAAGCGGCGACCTTCGCGGCGGGCGGCGCCTTGTTCGTCACCTCGCTGGAAGGACCCCTGCTCGGCGACGGTCCCGAGGCCACGCCGACGAGCGGCGCGATCACTCGGATCACCGTGCAGGCCAGGTTCGGCCCACTCCTCGCCCAGTACCCGTATCCGCTCGAACCGGTCTTCGCCGATTCACGTCCGGAGCCCGGCCGGGCGAGCAACGGCGTCACCGCGATCCTGGCCGTGGATCCCGTCGACCCGACCCGATTCCTGGTGCTCGAGCGCGCGTTCGCCGAGGGTGCGGGCAACCGGGTCCGCATTTTCGAGATCGATACGGCAGGCGCGACGAATATCCTCGACGCGCCCGTTGCGGGCGCTCGTCCGGTGGCCAAACGTCTCGTCGCCGACCTCACCGACCTCGGCGTCGCGGCCGTCGACAACATCGAGGCGATGACATGGGGACCTCGGCTCTCCTCCGGCGAGCGGACCTTGGTGCTGGTCGCGGACAACAACTTCAGCGCACGTCAGCGCAGCCAGGTGATCGTTCTCGCCGTTCGCTGACCGTCGGGCCATCCGTTGCCGCCACTGCATCGAATCTCCACCCGTTGGATGCCGGATCGCGCTAGCTTGGATATGTAAGACCGGTGACGCCATTTCGAATCGAGAGGTGGTCACATGGAACCGGAGCCGACGCGCATCCAGGATGGGCGACCCGGATCGTCGCCGGTCGGGACCGATACGCAACGAACCACCGCGCCGGGTGAGACCGACGAGGCCGTGGTCGCCGAACTCGACGCGATGGGGTTGACCGACGCCACCGAGATCGGGCGCGGCGGGTTCGGTGTGGTGTATCGGGCGGTGCAGCCCGCGCTGGATCGCGTCGTCGCGGTGAAGGTGTTGTCCTCGGAGATCGATCAGGAGAGCCGCGAGCGGTTCCTGCGCGAGGAACAGGCCATGGGCAGGCTGTCGGGCCACCCGAATATCGTCGATATCCTGCAGGTCGACGTCACGGGCACCGGTCTGCCGCTGATCGTGATGCCGTACTGCCCGCGCGGTTCGCTGGAGCGTCTCATTCACGACCGGGGCCCGCTCACCTGGGAAGACACCCTGCGTGCCGGCGTGAAGCTGGCGGCGGCGATCGAGTCGGCGCACCGGGCGGGCATCCTGCACCGCGATGTGAAGCCGGCCAACGTCCTCATCAGCGGCTACGGCGAACCGCAGCTCACCGATTTCGGCATCGCCCGCATCCCCGGCGGGTTCCAGACCTCGAGCAGCCTCATCACCGGTTCACCCGCGTTCACGGCCCCAGAGGTACTCAGGGGGCATGAACCGACCGTGCAGTCCGATATCTATGGGCTCGGCGCCACCCTGTTCGCGCTGCTCACCGGCCATGCCGCGTTCGAGCGGCAGGCGGGGGAGAAGGTCGTCGCCCAGTTCCTGCGCATCACCACGCAGGCCGTGCCCGACCTGCGCGCCAAGGACTTCCCCGCCGATGTGGCGGCCGCCATCGAAAAGGCCATGGCCCAGGACCCGGCCGATCGCCCGGCCTCGGCCTACGAATTCGGCGAACTCCTGCGCGACGTGCAGCGCGCTCACGGTCAGATGCCCGACGAGATGGCGCTGCTCGTCACCGGCGACGAGCTCGCCGAGCCACCGCCGGAAGCCCTCAAAGCGGTCACCGCGCGCCGCAGCTGGCCGCTCACCCTGCAGCCGGCGGGCGCGTCGGTGTCGGTGCACAAGCCGACCACCGGCACCCTGCCGCCCACTGCCGCGACCAAGTTCCGCCCGCCGACCCCGGCACGTGATCCGTTTCCCCGCCCACGACTGCTCGACACCTTGCGTTCGGGTGGTCTGCGCAGGCTCGCGCTGATCCACGCGCCCGCCGGATTCGGCAAGAGCACCGTCGCCACCCAGTGGCGTGCCGACCTCGCAGCCCGTGATATTCCGGTGGCCTGGCTCGGTATCGATTCCGACGACGACAGTGAGATCTGGTTCCTCGCGCACCTGATCCAGGCGATCCGGCGGGTGCGTCCCGATGTCGGCGCCGGGCTCGAGCAGGTGCTGGAGGAACGCCCGGCCGATGCGGTGGCATTCGTGATCGCCACGCTGATCGACGAGATCCACGCCAGTGACCGGCCGGTGGTCGTTATCGTCGACGACTGGCACCGGGTGCAGGACCCCGGCGTGCACCGGGCGATGGCGGCGCTGCTCGACAATGGTTGTCACCATGTGCGTTTCGTCGTGACCAGCCGCGACCAGGCCGGTTTGCCGATCAGCAGGCTGCGGGTGCGCGACGAGCTGGTCGAGCTCGACGCGGCGGCGTTGCGGCTCACCGAGTCGGAAACCCGCCAGATCCTGGTGGAGCGCAACGGGTTCGCGCTCACCGACGAACAGGTCGAGCAAATCCACGCCGCGACCGACGGGTGGCCCGCCGCCATCCAGCTGGTGAGCCTGACGCTGCGCGGCACCGCCGATCCCGGTCAGCTGCTGGTGCAGCTCGCCGAAGGCGGGCACGGGATGCGGGAGTATCTGGCCGAGAACGTGCTCGACACGCTGGAACCGGATCTGCTGGAGTTCCTGATGGCGATCTCGGTGGTGGAGCGGGTGAACGCTTCGCTGGCCACGCTGCTCGCCGACGTGCCCGACGGTGCCGCCCTGCTCGAGCAGGCCGAGCAGCGCGAGCTGTTCCTGCATCGGCTCCCGCACGATCCGGAGTGGTATCGCATGCAGCCGCTGTTCGCCGAGCACCTGCGCGCTCGTCTCGAACGCGATCACCCCGGACGCTCGAAGGTGCTGCACCGCAAGGCCGCCCGCTGGTACGCGGAGCATCAATTGCTGCGCAAGTCGGTGGATCACGCGCTGGCCGCGACCGATCTCAAGCTGGCCGCCGACCTGCTGGAAAGCGGCGGCATGGACCTCATCGACGGGTCACGGCTCGCGACGTTGCTCGGCAGTGTGTCGAAACTGCCCATGCAGCAGGTGAGTTCGCGGTCGAAGCTGTTGATGGCGGTGGCACGGGCCAATATGAACCTGCAACAGTCCGGCACCGCCCGCACCGCCCTCGGCAGGCTGTCGAACCTGCTGGCACGGGGCAGCACCGGCGGTCCCGAGCAGGCGGAAGAACGCTGCGCGGCAACGGTTCTCGAAGCGGCCGACCGGGTAGCCCACGACGACACCGACGGCGTGGCCGATCAGCTCGCCACCTGCTTGGAAGCGCCGGACGGCCTGCCGGACTGGATCGTCTCGACGGCGGCCAACCTGATGTCGTTCGTGCGCCTGTGCGAGTTCGATTTCGTCGAAGCCACCGCCACCCAGGACTGGGCGGCCGAATATCACGCTCGGTCCAAGGACCCGCTCGGCCCGGTCTTCGGTCTCTGCGCCCGCGCCGCCGCGGCCTATGAACAACTCGATATCGCCACGGCCACCGCCTGTCTCGAGGAGGCCTACGAAACGGCACGCACCAGGGCCGGGCCGCGATCGGACGCCGCGCGCGTGGCGGCGGCCATGCTGGGCGAGGTGACCTACCGGCGCGGTGACCTGGCCATGGCCGACCGGCTGCTCGACGAGAGCCACCAGCTGCTCACGCGCGTGGGCCCCGTCGACTTTCTCGTCGCGACCTTCGTCATCGGCGCACGCGTGAAAGCCGCCCTCGGCGACCAGTACACCGCCGCGGCCCGGCTCGAGGAAGGCGCGCGCGTGGCCGCGGCCAACAGCCTGGCCCGCCTCGACGCCCATGTGCGTGCGGAACGCTCGCGCCTCGGGCTGCCGCCGGGCAACGGCGCCAACGGCATCGTCGTCGACCCGTCGGGCAACGGCGGACGCCGCAAAACGGGCGCCGCCGCGCTCATCACCGAGGCGAGGCAGGTGGCCGAAATCCGCACCCTCCTCACCGAACAGCGCCTGCGCGCCGACGACCGCGCAGCCCGCCACGCCCGCGTGTTGTATTCGCGTGTCCTCGAACAATCCCGCCCCCGCGCGGAACTGGACGCCACCCTCCTACTCGCCGAATGCCTGGCGGCGGCCGGCTGGATCGGCGAGGCGACCAACCTGGTCCTCCCGGTCCTGCGCACCTGCGCCGACCTCGGCTGGACCCGCCCCTTGCTCGACGCGGGCCCCGGCGTAGTCGGCCTCCTGCACGTCCTGCGCACCCAGTCCCACGAAACTGCCCAACACCCCATCCTCGACGGAATGCCCGGCCACTTCCTCGACGAACTGCTGACCTGACCGGCCCGGTCACCCGGGCCGGTCACTGCACTAGGGCTGCCACCAGGGCCGCAACGGCACGTCCCAGGTTCCGTTCTTGTTCAGTTTCACGCCGAGGACGTGGTGGAGTTGGACGACGTTGCGCTGGAAGCCGAGGCGGCAGCCTGCCATGTAGAGGCCCCAGACCTTTGCTGTGCCCTCGCCTACTTCGTCGACGCAGGCGTCCCAGTTGTCGACCAGGTTCTTGCACCATTCGTGCAGGGTGAGGGCGTAGTGCTCGCGCAGGTTCTCCTCGTGCAGGACCTCGAGGCCGAGGTTCTGGATTTCGGAGATGATGCGGCCCGAGCCGATGAGTTCGCCGTCGGGGAAGACGTAGCGGTCGATGAAATCGCCCGCCTTGGTGGTTCGGGTGTTGTCGGGGCGGGTGATGCAGTGGTTGAGGAACAGACCGCCGTCGCGGAGTTTGTCCTTGATGAAACCGAAGTAGAAGGGGTAGTTGTGCACCCCGATGTGTTCGGTGAGACCGATCGAGGAGACGGCGTCGAACTCGCCCTCGACGATGTCGCGGTAGTCGCTGTGGCGGACTTCGGCCAGGTCGGCGAGGCCTTCCTCGACGATCTTCTGCTGCGCCCACGCCGCCTGTTCGGCCGAGAGCGTGGCACCGATGACGCGCACGCCACGCTTGGCGGCGTAGCGGACCATGCCGCCCCAGCCGCAGCCGATGTCGAGCAGCCGGTCGCCTTCCTTCAGGCGCAGCTTGTCGAAGATCAGCCGGTACTTGTTCTCCTGTGCCTGCTCGAGCGTCCAGTCGCGGTCGCCGTACACCGCGCAGGTGTAGGTCATCGACGGGCCGAGCACGTATTCGTAGAACTTGTTGGAGACGTCGTAGTGGTGGTGGATCGCCTCGGCGTCACGAGTCTTGGAGTGGCGTAAGCCCTCCAGGGCGATGCGGCGCCAGCGCGGCAGGGTTTCCTGCGGCGGCGGGGCGATCGGCTTGAGCCGCTCCCAGCCCAGCGAGCGGGCGATGGTCACCAGCGACAGGGCCGACGGACGATGGAACTTCATGTCCTGCATGGCCTTCAAGATGTCGTAGGGGTCACCGGGGTGCACCCCCTGCGCCACCATGTCGCCCGCGATGTAGGCGCGGGCCATGCCGAGGTCGCCGGGCGCGGTGGCCAGGTAGTTGATGCCGCGCGGGTTCTTGATGTCGAGGGTGTAGGGCGAATCGGCGGGCCCGGTCGCGCTGCCGTCGTAGGCCGTCAGCCGGACAGGGATGTCACCGTCGATGAGGCTCTCGAACACCTCCGCGATGCTGAGCCGGGTTCCCAGCTCGGCGAGGATCTCGGATCTGTCCTTGAATGTCGTCACTTGCGTTGCACCGCCTTCGAATACAGATTCAGCAGTCGTTGGTCCGGGTCGTAACGGTTCTTCAATGCGGTATAGGTCTGGCCGCCGTAGAGCTTCGCGAATTCTGCCTCGTCGTAATAGGAGTCCGAGTACAGGGACTTGTGTCCGTCGAATTCGGAGACGATCTTCTCGATGGCGCGGTTGGCAGCCCCCTCCGGCTGACCGGGCACGGTGGGCACCGCCGACCAGAATCCGAAGTTGACGTAGGTGTGACGCGGTTCGAGGGGATACAGCGGCCACGGTCGGCTGCCGTCGGCGGCGCCGGTCTCGCGCAAGCGCAAGGGGCACAGCCAGATCGGTTCGATCGGGATCTCGCGCAGGAACCACTCGGCGAAGTCGGCGGTGCGGTGGACCGGCACCTCGATGTCCTGCACCACCCGCTCCTGCGGCGCGAGTCCCTTGCGGGCGCGGCGCCGGTCGTCGAAGTGGTACTTGCGGTCGAGCGCGACGAGCTTCCAGTAGAAGCTGCTGCGGCGCAACGACTTCGGCCAGAACCGGCGGATCTTCGGGTTCTGGGTGCCGAAGGCGCGCGAGCACCAGAACCAGTCGGTGTCCCAGCGCCACAGGTAGTCGGCGATGGTGAGCCGGTCGGTCTTCACGCCGTCGTCGTGCTGCAGGGAGCGGTAGTAGATGTCCATGCCGGTGTAGTCGCTGACCGGGCCGGGTTCGTCGGTCTGCCTGCCGAGGGTCAGGTAGCTCTCGGTGGCACTGAAGACCACGCCGTCCAGGTAGTCGACCTGTTCGCCCTGGTAGGAGCGCTCGGTGACGATGCGTTCCAGCTCTGCTTCCAGCGTGCGCAGGTCGTGGAACCGGACATGCCGCAGCGCGACATAGGGCTTGACAGTTTCGAGCTCGATTTTCAGGCGAACGGAGTAGCCGAGGGTGCCGTAGGAGTTGGGGAAACCGTGGAAGAGGTCGGCGTGCTCGCCGGTCGGTGTCGCGGTGAGGATCTCGCCCGACCCGGTCAGGATGTCCATTTCCAGCACGGATTCGTGCGGAAGACCGTTGCGGAACGAGGTCGACTCGATGCCGAGCCCGGTGACGGCGCCACCGAGGGTGATGGTCTTGAGCTGCGGAACCACCAGCGGGGCGAGCCCGTAGGGGAGGGTGGCCGCCACCAGGTCCTCGTAGGTGGTCATGCCTGCCACGTCGGCGGTCCTGGCCTGCGGGTCGACGGCGATCACCTGCCCCAGCCCCGACACGTCGAGCCCGGGCGCGGTCGTCGCCGCCCTGGCACGGAATAGGTTCGATGTCTTCTTCGCCAACCGGACGACGGCACCCGGTGGGATGGCGCGATAGCTTGCCAGCAGTCGCTCCACACCCGCGCGGTGCGCGGCGTATCCAGACTCGCGTGCGGCCGGTTCGTGGCCGGCCCTACCCAAAAGACTCACTGCCACTGTGTCGACGCTAGTACGCGCCCGCCCGCCCGGCTACCAGATAGATGCACGCCACGGAGAAATGTCACTCAGCTGTTTCTTCCCCGACGACCTGGTCGGGCGATGCGGTGTGGCGCAAGGCAGGATGTAACCCGGTCGAGATTTCGCACCCGACAAGGAGTCATACAGTGGGACAGGTCAGTGCAAGCAGTTCGATCGTCGTCGCGGCGGATCCGCAGCGCACCCTCGAGGCGATCGGCGACTACGAGACGGTTCGTCCGCGCATCCTCTCCTCGCACTACCGCGACTACAAGGTGATCGAGGGCGGTAAGGGCGCGGGCACCGTGGTGGAGTGGACCCTGCAGGCCACCGAGAAGCGGGTGCGCAACGTGCGCGCGAGCGTGACGGTCGCCGATTCGATCCTCACCGAGCGCGACGCCAACTCCACCATGGTCAACACCTGGACCGTCACGCCCGAGGGCGCCGGTTCGCGCGTCACCGTGCGCACCACCTGGAAGGGTGCAGGCGGTATCGCAGGCATCTTCGAGGGCATCTTCGCACCGCTCGGCCTGAAGAAGATCCAGGCCGAGCTGCTGGAGAACCTGAAGCGCGAACTGGCCTGAGTCAGTATTTGCCGATGTCGAAGAGGTTGCCCTCGGGATCGGCAACGGTCACCCACTGCACGCCGTACTGGTCGAAGTCGCCGATGTGCTTGCCGCCCAGGCTGATCGCGCGTTCGAGGGCATCGGCCCACTGCGTCGAGTGGAAGTCCAGGTGCACGGCGTTCTTGCCCGGAGTCCGGTCGGGCACCTGGATGAACATCAGCACCGGCGACATGCCTGTCGACCGGCCGATCTCGGCGAAGAACGGCGAGGCACCCGGTTCGACGGGCGTGTCGAGCAGTTGGGCGTAGAACTCGGCGAGGGCGGCCGCGTTGTGGCAGTCGACGACGACATTGGCGATGGCGAGGGTCATCGGGTTTCTCCTTCGGTGATGGGCCAGCACACTTCGGTGCGGTATTCGGCCGGGTTGTCGGTGTGCTGCGGTCCCACGAGGTAGCGCTCGCGGATCGGTTCGTCGGCCAGGGCTTCGTCGTGTTCGGCGACATAGCTGCCGAGGGCGCCGTAGGTGCGGTCGAAGTCGTCGAACGCGCCGGTGTGCACGGCCACGGCGTAGCGGCGGGCGGGCATGTCGGTGAGTTCGAGGCCGGGTGGCGGGGTGAGTTCCGTGCCCGTGGGAAGTGGCAGGTAGGCGCTCACCTCGCCCGACTCGTCGGTGAAGAATTCGGTCGAGTAGGTGGCGCCCGCGATTCCGCCCGGTGTCACGCCCGCGGTGAGCACCGTCTGGAACAGCTGGTCGAAGGCGAGGCCACACCATTCGCCGATGGCGTCGCGGGCGACCCGGTCGGTGCGGGTGAGCGCGGTGCACGCCGGCTCGATCCGGTATTCCACCCGCAGCATCGGCGCGGGCACGGTGAGCAGCGCGCGCAACGAGGTGACCACGTCCCTGGTGCGCTGCAGTTCGGCTTCCATCGCGCTCAGGTGTTCGCGCAGGGTCGCGTCGCGCGTGGTCGGGTCGGGTGCGGCGAGTACCTCACGGATCCGTGGCAGCGGCATGGCCAGATCGCGCAGCCTGCGGATGAGGTGCGCCTGCTCGACCTGGTCGACGGAGTAGCGGCGGTACCCGGAACCGGGCGCCACCGCGACCGGCTCGAGCAACTCGATCTCGTGGTAGTAGCGCAGCGTCTTGACGCTCAGAAGCGTGAGGCGGGCGAACTCGCCGATCGTCACGGTGGCTGTCATGGAGACAAGCCAACACCCTCCAGTAGCGGGAAGGTCAACGATCAGGCCGGGGTGAGCACGAACGCCGCGAGCAGGCCGCCGCCACGCCACCACGAATAGCCGAGCCAGACGCCGGGTGTCACCTCTCTGATCTCGTCGTACACCGGCGTGGGGTAGTTCAAGGCCCAGGCCGGGGCGGCGTCGAGGATGGAGGGTGCCCGGTAGACATCGGCCGGGAAGGCCTCGAGCCCGGCACCGGTGACCCGGTTCGTCAGCGTGCCGCCGTCGGGGCCTGTGCGGAACACCTTGCCGATCCACACCGACTGCGCGATGCCGTCCAGTCGTTCCGGACGGAGTACCCAGCCGTTGGTGACGCCCATCGGCACCGCACCGGCGCCCGCGTCGCGGTAGATCTGGTCCTGTTGGCCGACGCTGCAGCGGAACCGCAGCGCGTCGATGGTCGCGGCACGATTGCCGGGGTCGAGCACGCATCCGGCGCCGTAATCGGCGACGGGTGTCGGTGGATCGGCGGCGGCGCCGACCGGGGTGAGAACGAGCAGGCTCGCACACAGAGCCGAGGTGGTCACCAGACGAGCACGCATGGCATTCATCCGATCTCCTAGGGTTGCTGACCCGTAGCCCGACCTGTCCCGATCCTAGGCCGCGCGCAACGCCGAAGGCCAGCCGCCGCCCTCCGAGCACCCCGACTAGGCTGGTACGTGGACAAGGCCCGAGCCCCCACCCGATGCACCATCCGGTAGTCGGCCGCGGCTCACGGGACCGAAAACCCGCGGCGACAGCCGCCGACAACACAGGAGCCTTCGTGCAACCCGGTGACGGTCAGTTCGACATGCAAGCGCTGCTTGCCCAGGCCCAGCAGATGCAGCAGGCCGTGATGCAGGCCCAGGCCGAGCTCGCCGAATCGGAGGTGCAGGGTCAGGCCGGTGGCGGCCTCGTGCAGGCGACCATCAAGGTGAGCGGCGAGATCACCGCCCTCACCATCGACCCCAAGGTCGTCGACCCGTCCGATGTCGACGGTCTGCAGGACCTGGTGATCGGCGCGATCAACGACGCGATGGCCAACGCACAGCAGCTGGCCGCCGAACGGCTCGGCCCGCTGTCGCAGGGCCTCGGCGGTTCGATGCCCGGACTGCCTGATTTCTGATGTATGAGGGGCCGGTACAGGATCTGATCGACGAGCTGGGCAAGCTGCCCGGCGTCGGTCCGAAGAGCGCGCAGCGCATCGCTTTTCATCTGCTGCAGGTGGAGCCGCCGGAGATCGACCGGTTACAGGCCGTGCTGCAGAAGGTGCGCGACGGCGTGCAGTTCTGCGTGTCGTGCGGCACCGTCGCCGACGGCGAACTGTGCCGGATCTGCGCCGACCCCCGCCGCGACCGCACCATGATCTGTGTGGTCGAGGAACCCAAGGATGTGCAGGCGATCGAGCGCACCCGTGAGTTCCGTGGTCGCTACCACGTGCTCGGTGGTGCGCTCGATCCGCTCAGCGGTGTCGGGCCCGATCAGTTGCGGATCCGGGAGCTGTTGACCCGCATCGGCAATCAGGACGACGGTGTCGACGTGAGCGAGGTCATCATCGCGACCGACCCGAACACCGAGGGCGAGGCGACCGCCACCTATCTGGTGCGCATGCTGCGCGATTTCCCCGGGCTCTCGGTGACCCGGTTGGCGTCGGGTCTGCCGATGGGTGGTGACCTGGAGTTCGCCGACGAGCTGACGCTCGGTCGCGCGCTGTCGGGTCGACGCGCGCTCTAGAGCTCGACCCGGGCCCAGTTCGCTTCGTCGGCAACGGGTTTGCCGTTGGTCCAGTCCCAGATGATGCGGCCGACCTCGGCGGCGTCGCCGAGTTTCGTCCCGAAGTGCCGGTCGGCCGAGCCGTCGCGGTATTCGAGGGTGTAGGTGCCGTCGGGGTCGCGGTAGGTCTGGATGTAGCTCTGTTCGCCGCGTTCGACGATCAGGTACGGGTTCGGTGCGGCCAGGCCCGCTACCCAGCGGTGCGCCAATTCCTCGGTGAGATAAGGGAATTCGCCCGCGCCGCCGTGGGTGACGGCGATCGGGATGTGCCCGGCGGGGTCGATCAGCCACGACAGCTGCGGGTCGTAGACGGCGTAGCCGCGCGGGGTGGCCAGGTCGAACAACAGATCGCGGACGAAGCCGATCGCGTCGTACGGCGACGGCACGAACAGGGTGTCGCCGGTCGGGCCGCTCACGGGACTGCTGAGGAAGCCGTCCTCCTCGGGCAGCGCGCTGTCGCGGGCGTTGAGTTCGGCCGCGATCTCGGCGATGGCGTCGGTCTCGGGCAGACCTTCCTGCGCGGTCAGGTAGGCGTCGATCTCGTCGAGGGAGGAGGCCGCGCCCGACGGCAGAAGGATGTGGTCATAGCTCACCTGGTCAACCCTACGTAGGTGCTCGGACAGAACTCACCGAGGGCGGGAACGCTCCGCTCGGGGCGGTGGCGGGGGAGAATCGGGGCCGATGTGCGTGGTGTCGACCGGCGACGATACGGAGGGCCCGTGACCGAGCTCGAGGAGGCGCGAGTCGCGCCGGGCGTGCGGGCGCAGGTGGCCGAGCAGTTCGCCCGGTACCGGTCCGCGAGCCGGGCCGACGCGCCGTTCGACGAATGCGGCGGGCCGACTCCAGGCTATTACGACGAACTGGTCGACGGCCAGGGCCGGGTTCGCCCGATGTGGGCCGAACTGTCGGCGGCCTTCGCCGAGCGCGGTGTCGCGGGCCTGGCCGACATCGATCATCGGGTGCGCAGGCGGATCGAGGACGACGGCGTCACCTACACCGGTCCCGACGGTAGTGCTCGACCGTGGCGGCTCGACCCCATCCCGCTGCTGGTCTCCGCCGACGACTGGACCCGCCTGGAAGCGGGCCTCGTGCAGCGTTCCCGCGTGCTCGACGAGGTGCTCACCGATGTGTACGGGCCGCGCAGGCTGCTCACCTCCGGTGTACTGCCGCCGCAGGTGGTGTTCGGCAGTGCCGGGTATGTGCGCGCCGCGCACGGCATCACCGTGCCCGGCACGCACCAGCTGTTCCTGCACGGCTGCGACATCAGCCGGTTCGGTGGCGGTGACTTCCGGGTGCTCGCCGACTGGGCGCAGGCGCCGTCGGGTGCCGGGTACGCGCTGGCCGACCGTCGGGTTGTCGCCTCGGCGATCCCGGAGTCGTTCGAACACGCGGGGCCACGTCCGCTGAGCCCGTTCGCGCGGGCGATGCGGTCGATGCTCGCCGAGGCTGCCCCCGAATCGGCCGACGGCGCGGAACCCGTTGTGGTCGTGCTGAGTCCGGGTGTGCAGTCCGAAACCGCCTTCGACCAGGCCTATCTGGCACAGACCCTCGGTTTCCCGCTGGTGGAGAGCGCTGATCTGGTCGTGCGCGACGGTGCGCTGTGGATGCGGTCGCTCGGCAGTCTCGAACGGGTCGATGTGGTGTTGCGGCGCGTCGACGCGGAATTCGCCGATCCGCTCGACCTGCGTCCCGATTCGCGGCTCGGGGTGGTGGGGTTGGTCGAGGTGTTGCGGCGCGGAGCGGTGACGGTGGTCAACACCCTCGGCAGCGGGCTGCTCGAATCACCCGCGCTGAGTGTCTGCCTGCCACGGATCGCGCGGACGGTACTCGGTGAGGAACTGCTGCTCGACGGGGTGCAGTCGTACTGGGGTGAGGTGGAAAACGAACGCGCCCATCTGGTTTCCCATGTCGGGGAACTGGTGATCCGTTCGGCTGTCGACGGGACGACCATCTTCGGGCCGAATCTCGCCGCCGCCGAACGCGCGGAACTCGCGGCACGGATCGAGGCCGAGACGTGGCGGTGGGTGGGTCAGGAACCCGCCGAATTCTCCGTCGCGCCGTCGGTGGAGGAGCGGTCGGGGTTGGCGCCCGCCCCGGTGGGGATGCGGTTGTTCTCGCTGGCGCGGCGTGGTGGGTACACGGCGATGGCCGGTGGTCTCGGCCAGCAGTGGTTGCGGCGTGAACCGGGGCATGTCGCGATCAAGGTGGCGGCCAAGGATGTCTGGGTCCGGGCGGCCCCGGCCGCCGCGCCCGCCGCCGCCGATCGCCCGCACGAGGACCGCACGCGCCGCGCCGCGCCGGTGGTGGAGGCGGTGAGTTCCCCGCGCGTCCTCAACGACCTGTTCTGGATGGGCCGCTACGGCGAACGAGCCGAATCGGTGGTCCGACTGCTCGCCGCGACCCACGACGTCTACCAGGACTATCGCTACCGGCCGTGGCTGGAAGGCGGTGCGGCGCTGCCGGTTCTGTGGCACGCGCTCGCGGTGACAACCGGTACCGACCGCGTTCTCGAGGCGATGGAGGAGCCCGCCGAGCGAGCGGCGGGGGTGCCTGCCGACAGTGGGTCCGGTGCGGACTCGCCGGAGGCGTCGGCCGCCGGAGTGTCTCGCGTGCCGAGGGCTGCAGAGGAAGAGTCGTCTCCCAATTCGGAGGTCGTGGACGTAACGGCCGCGGAGTCTCGCGTCGTCGGGGCATCGGCGGAAGGGTTCCGGTATCTGGCGGCGTTGACCGGGGATCGGCAGCGGGCCGGGTCGTTGGCCTACGCGATCGACCATTACGGGTCGGCGGCTCGGGCTGTGCGCGACCAGGTGTCGGGGGATACCTGGATGATCCTCGGTGCGGTGGACCGGGCGCTGGCCGAATTCCGTGGTGCCGAGGGTGAGACGGCGATGTCGTCGGTGCATTCGCTGTCGCTGGCGGCCCTGCTCGCCCTGTCGGGCATCGGGGCGGAATCCCTTGTGCGCGACACGGGTTGGCAGGTGATGGAGATCGGCAAGCGGGTGGAGCGCGGGCTCGCGCTGACGGCGCTGCTCGAATCGACGCTCGCGCGTGAGCATCCGGCGGAGGAGGAGCAGGTGCTGTTCGACGCGGTGCTCGCGGCCACCGAGTCGGCGGTCATGTACCGGCGTAGACATCGTGGGGCGCCGCAGATCGTTGCCCTGGCCGATCTGTTGCTGTTCGACGCCGCCAACCCCCGCTCGCTGGTGTACCAACTCGACCGGCTCGAAGCTGGTTTCCAGGCGCTGCCAGGCAGTTCGGGTACGTCGCGTTCGCAACGCCTGCTCGCCGACGCGCAACGCATGGTGCGGCGGGTCGACCCCGCCGATCTGGAACACGCAGACGACGGTGTGCGCACCGAACTGGTGGAACTGCTGGAAGGGGTGCACTTGCGGTTGCGCAAGCTGGCCGAATCGTTCGAGACTGCCAAGTTGACCGTGCCGCAGGGGATTCAGCCACTGTGGGGCAGCGCGAAGGTGGTCGGATGAGCACCTACCGCGTGCTGCACCACACCACCTACACCTACTCCGATGAGGTGAGCAGTTCCTACGGACGTGCGTATCTCACCCCACGAGAGTTCCCCGGCCAGCGCTTGCTCGCCCACGACATCCACATCGACCCCGGCCCGTCCGACCGCTCGGCCGGCCCCGACGTATACGGCAACACCACCACGTATTTCCATGTGACACAGGAACATCGCCGGCTCGTGGTGACGGCCGAATCGCTCGTCGAAGTCGACCAACCCCCACCACCGGACGCCGATCTCCCCTGGGAACAGGCCCGTCCGACCGCGAGCACCGGCCCCCTCGCCGTCGAATTCACCCTCGACCTGACCCCGCCCGAAATCACACCCGGCGTCAAAGCCTATGCCGCACAGAGCTTCACACCGGGACGTCCGCTACTGGACGCGGTCACCGAACTGAACTCCCGCATCCACCACGACTTCCACTACCGCACCGGCTCGACAACCGTGAGCACCAGCGTCGCCGACGTCTTCACTGCTCGCGAAGGTGTGTGCCAGGACTTCGCCCGCCTCGCCGCCGCCTGCCTACGCTCCCACGGCCTCGCCGCCCGTTACGTCTCCGGCTACCTGGCCACCAACCCACCCCCCGGCCGCGAACGCATGATCGGCGCCGACGCCACCCACGCCTGGCCCGCCGTCTGGCTGCTCGACCACTGGCTCCCCTTCGACCCGACCAACAACCAATTCGCCGACGAACGCTATGTCACCGTCGCCTGGGGTCGCGACTACCAAGACGTCCCACCCCTGCGCGGCATCATCTACACCGAAGCTGCCACCTCGACCATCGACGTCTCCGTAGACGTGGCCCCGATCGGCTGACGGTAGAGCAGTACGAGGTGGCCGCGCTGTGGTGTCGACTCAGGCGCGGAGGCGTTCGCGGCGGAGGCGGTCGACTTCCGGGAGGTCGAGGGGGGTGAGGTCGGTGGGGGAGATGCCGAGGGCTCGGGCGATGAGGTAGTCGGCGAGTTCGGGGTTGCGGGCCAGGGCGGGGCCGTGCAGGTAGGTGCCGAGGACCGAGCCCTGGACGACGCCTTCGGTGCCGTCGCCGACGCCGTTGCCGACACCGCGGGTGACGCGTGCGAGTGGTTTCGCGTCGGGGCCGAGAGTTGTTCCGCCGCGATGGTTTTCGAAGCCGGTGAGCGGAGCGGAGAGGCCTTCGAGCAGCGGCGTGGTTGTCACCTCACCGATGGCGCGGGTGTCCTGGGGCGAGGTGGTGACATCGAAAAGGCTCACGCCGTCGACCTTTTCGCCCGCCGAGGTCTCGTACCAGTTGCCGAGCACCTGGATGGCGGCGCAGATGGCGAGCACGGGAGCACCCTTGGCGGCTGCCTGTTGCAGGCCGGGGTAGCGCTGGAGGTGGCGGGTCGCCAGGCGCTGGGCGGAGTCCTCCGCACCGCCGAGGGTGTAGATGTCGAACGAATCGGGGACCGGGTCGGCGAGGGTGATCTCGACGATCTCGGCGTCGTACCCGCGCATCCGCAACCGCTGACGCAGCACGAGCGCGTTGCCGCCGTCGCCGTAGGTACCCATCACATCGGGCAGCACCAGCCCGATACGCACAGTTGACTCGCTCATTTGCGGGCCTCCAGATCACGATTCAGATCGCGGAACGCGGTGTAGTTGGCCAGCACCTCGACATGCCCGGCGGGGCACGACGCGATGGCACGCACCGGATCGGGCACCAGCGTGTGCTCCACACCGGCATAGGTCAGGCGGACGGCCAGGTCGGTGGCCCGCTCACCGGAGGCGACCACCTGCACCCCTTCGAAGTGCTCGAACCGCACATCCCACAGCCACGACAGGTCCTCACCGTCGGGCACCTGCCCGTTCACGGCGATCACCAGCCCGGCCGAGGACGGCTCGATCATCGACAGCGCCTCCTGCCACCCCGCCGGGTTCTTGGCGAGCAGCAGCCGCGCGTCGTGTTGGCCGACGGTGACGGTGCGGTAGCGGCCCGCGATCTCACGCACCGTTCCGGTGGCGTCCGTGGCCTTGGTCGCGTCGGCGCCGAGCGCCACGGCGGCGGCAACGGCCTGGGCCGCGTTCCCGCGATTGGCCCGGCCGGGCAGGGCCAGGTGCAGGGGCGCGCGGAATCCGTCGGGACCGCACAGCTGTTCGCCGTCGAGCCACCAATCCGGTTGCGGGCGATGGAAATCGGTGCCGGTGGAACGCCAGTTCTCACCCTCCCAGACGATGGGTTCGCCACTGCGCGGGCAACTGGTCGCGTCGACGGCCCAGCCGCTGCCCGCCGCGACCCACACCACATTGGGGTGGTCGTAGGCGATGGACGCGACGAGCACGTCGTCGCAGTTGGCGATCACCACGGCATCGGGATGACGTTGCAGCCCGGCGCGCAGTTTGCGTTCGATCATGTTGATCTCGCCGACCCGGTCCAGCTGGTCGCGGCTGAGGTTCAGCAGCACGACGGCGGCGGGGTCGAGCGCGTCACACACATGCGGCAGATGCAGCTCGTCGACCTCGATCGCGGCCAGCGCCACCCCGGGGCGCTGGCTGAGCGCCGCGACGATGCCCGCGTCCATATTGGCGCCGTCGGCCTGGGTGGCGACCTGACCGAGGCTGCCGAGCGCGGCCGTGGTCATCCTGGTTGTCGTCGATTTGCCGTTGGTGCCGGTGATGAGCACCGTCCGGCGGTCGCGACCCAGTTGAGTCATGATCGTCGGATCGATTTTCAGCGCGATCAGGCCGCCGATCATCGAACCCTTGCCGCGGCCCGCCTTCTGCGAAGCCCACGACGCTGCCGCCGCCGCTCGCAAGGCCAGGCGCCCACGCACCGAGATGTCTGCCACGACGCGAGTCTATGTGCGCGGTGTTACGGCTGACTTTCGGGAGCGGTGTGAGCTGCGTCCGGTCGCGTTCACAGGGGCACGTCGAACAGGTTGGGCAGGCCCTTGGCGTAGCGGTCGGCGTCGATCACGCGCAGCGGTTCGAGGCCCGGCGTGCGGCGTAGACGGAACACCTCGCAGCGCGGCGCCGCCGAACCGGCCACGTCGAGCAGGGCGTTCACCGCCGCGCGGGCCGACTCGTTGGCGCCTTCCATCGTCGCCAGGTCCACATCGGTGCGCACGTAATCGCCCGCGAGGAAAAGGTTTTCGATGGGCCCGTGCGGTTCGGGGCGGTGGTCCCAGGAACCGGCGGTATTGATGAGCAGCGGGTCGGCATTGGCATTGCGGCCGCCCTGCCAGGAGATTCCCGGGTCGAGGAACCACGAATGCACCTCGGCGGGACGCAACAGCTGTTCGCGATCGTTGAGATGCTCGCTCAGCTGGGCCCACACCTCGCGGAAGATCTCCTCGTGCGTGCAATCGGTGGCCGGTTTGCCGTAGAGGATGCCGGGGGTGTGCCAGTCGGAGATGTCGACCGACAGGCAGTCGGCCACCGAACCGTCGCCGAAGGTGGGCAGCTTGCGCGTCCACAACTGGTTCTGGCTGATCGAGGTGAGCGACCATGGCGAATCCACATATGCGGCGTGACCACGTGAGATGCGCAGCGGTGCCCGGAAATAGATCTGTATGCCGTTCATCCAGTCGACGTGCAGCCGGTCCATCGCCGCGTACTGCGGCGCCAGCTCCAGCACGTCGGCCGACCACAGGGTCCGCGCGTGTTCGACGGGCATCGCGACCACGAAGTAGTCGGCGTCGACCTCGCCGATCCCCGCCACCCGCGCGGCGGCGATGCGCCGATCGCGCACGACGAGCTCCTCCACTCGCGCGTTGAGCTCGAAACGCACACCGAGCCCGCGCAGATGCGCCACCCACGGATCGATCCAGGCGATATTGGTCGCATTGTTGAGCACCCGGTCGAGGCCGCCGTCGTTGCCGATGCCCAGCGGGTTGCCGAGGAACTGCTCACCCATGCTGCCGATGGTCCTCGTGCTGGCCAGGTCTTCCTTGGCGGCCACCATGATGCTGGTGAGCGTGCGGGCCACGATGGCGCGGAACTCGTGCGAGCGCGTGTGCCCCTGCACGAAATCACGCCACGAGGTGTGCTCCCACTGCCCGAATCGGCGGGCCTGGCAACTGCTGTTGAACACCAGCAGCCGGTTGGCGAAATACGCGGCCTCGTCGGCGGGCATTCGCGAGGTGGTGGTGATCGTCGCGGTGAGCGTTTCGCGGACCGCGTCGGCGGTGGTCACGGGCAGGCCCGTGCCCGGCAGGGCGAGCGAGATGTCGTCGCCGCCGCGCCGGGAGAACCGCGCCTCGGGCACGGCGATCAGGTTGTTCCACACCCCATCGGCGTTGCCGCGCACTGGGATTCGGCGCATCGTGTCGGGCAGGTTCCGGTAGAAACCGGGGAAGAAACGGAAACCGTGCTCACCGGGCAGGTCGGGGCGGCCGTCGCGCCCGGTGCCGGGAACGGCGATGCTGCGCGCCTTGCCGCCGAGCGCCCGCGCCTCGTAGACCGTCACCTCGAAACCGCGCTCGGCGAGTTCGTGCGCCGCCGTCAACCCGGCCACACCACCGCCGAGCACCGCGACCCGGCGTCCGGGTGGAGCGGCCTTCGCGGGCACTCCTGTCACGGCCCCCGCCGCTACCACCCCCGCTGCGACCGTGCCGTGCAGAAAATTCCTGCGCGATACGGGCCACCGCTGTTCCGCCATACGCTGTTCAGCTGCCTTGCTCGAGTATTGCCTGCTATTTGCCACCACTCTAGAGCGCGGCGAAGACCTGGCTATATCGACCTGTGCGCAGTTCGCCGAGCTCGAAACCGACCGGTCACATGCTAGCGACCACCGGCCGGTCGCGGCGGCGATTCGGCAATCGGGTCCGGCCGTTCACCGGCGAACCGGGTAGGTGGCGGATGTGCGACAATGCCGCAGTGCGTGGGAATTGGTGGGGGCGCCGGCGGGCGCACAACGTAGTCACACGGGTTGTTCTCGTCGCGGGGATCGTCGGCTGTTCGGTGAGCATCGGCACGCCGACCGCCGCCGCGGCCCGGCCACCCGCCATCGACGCCTCGGCCCTGCCGGGTGACGGGGCGCCCAAGCCGTACACCGAGGTCGAAGCGGCGAACCCGTGCACGAGCACGCGGACCAGCCCGTCCACCTCCACCCCACCGGCCCAGAAATTCCTCGGTCTCGAACCGGCCTGGCAGTTCAGCCGTGGCGCGGGACAGACCGTCGCGGTGATCGACACCGGCGTCGCCCGCCATCCCCGGTTGCCGAACATCATCGGCGGCGGTGACTACGTCGCCGACAGCGACGGCACCGTCGACTGCGATGCCCACGGCACCTTCGTGGCGGGCATCATCGCCGGTCAACCGTCCTCGACGGACGGTTTCTCCGGTGTCGCGCCGGAGGCGCAGATCATCGGGATCAGGCAGTCGTCCAGCGCGTACCGGCCCAAGGGCCGCGAGGTCGACCCGAACGACCCCAAGAACGGCGGCGGCGTCGGCAATGTGTCGAGCCTGTCGGAGGCCGTGGTGCACGCGGCCAACATGGGCGCAACCGTCATCAACATCTCCGAAGTCGCTTGCGGCTCACCGACGATGAACGACCGCAAGCTCGGTGCGGCCGTCGCGTACGCGGCGACGGTGAAGGACGCGGTCATCATCGCCTCGGCCGGCAACAGCGACAACAAGGCCTGCACCGGCAATCCGGGGATCAACCCGCTCAAACCTGGTGCCGATCCGTGGGATTCGCTGGCTACCGCCGTGACTCCCGCCTGGTACGACGAGTACGTGCTCTCGGTCGGTTCGGTCGACCTCAACGGACAGCCCTCGTCGTTCACCGTGCCCGGCCCGTGGGTCGGGGTGTCGGCGCCCGGTGAGCAGATCGTGTCGCTGGATCCGAACAGCGGTGGGCTCGCGTACGCGACCGTCACCAACCAGGGCGACAGCAATATCGCGGGCACCTCGTTCGCCGCGCCGTATGTCGCCGGGGTGGCGGCGCTGGTGCGAGCCCGGTTCCCGCATCTCACCGCCGCCCAGGTGATCCATCGCATCCAGGCGACCACCCACTCCACCCCGGAGGGCTGGAACCCCTACGGCGGGTTCGGCACCATCGACCCCGTCGCCGCGCTCACTCATGATGTCGACACGGCGACACCGCTGGTGAAGAAGCCGTCGAGCGCGGAGGGACGCCAGGTGCAGCTGGCCGTGCCGCCCACTCCGCCCGCGCCCGACAACACCGCGCGGAATGTGGCGTTGATCGGGCTGGGCGTCGTGGTTGTGCTGTGTGTGCTCGGCTATCTCGCCTCGTTCCCGATCGTGCGTGCGCTCGGCGGACGCAGGGACTGACCAACCGCGGCATCGACCGGGACAGGTGCCGGTTCGGTGGTCGGCGTCGAGACCGGAAGGGCTTTGGCGGTGGTCGCCGCGAAGGCTCCCGCCATGACGATCACACCACCGAAAAGGGCTGCGGCCGTGGGCTGTTCGTCCAGCGCGAGCCATGCCGCGGCGATGCCGACGACCGGGACGAGCAGCGACAGTGGGGCCACGGTCCCGGCCGGGTAGCGGCTCATCAGGTACGTCCACAGGCCCGAGCCGCAGACCGTGGCGAGAATCGCGATGTAGGCGACGGCGATCAGCGCGGGCGGCCCGGTTTCGGTGGCGAAGGCAGAACCGAGTGCCGCGAAACCGGCCGTCGGACCCTCGACGGCCATCGACAGGGCGAGCAGCGGCAGCACCGGGACCACCGACATCCACAACGTCAGATGTAGCGGGTCGAAGCCGGGGGAGTCGGCGCCTGCCTTGCGGGCGCCGATATTGCCGAACGCCCAGCCGAGACCGCCGGCGAGGGTGAGCAGGACCGGGAGCAGGGTGGCATGGGCCATGCGGTCGGCACCGATGATCGTCATCCCGAGCACGGCGACCACCAGGCCCGCGATCTGCACCGGCCGCAACCGTTCGCGCAGCAGCACCGCGCCGAGCACGACGGTGAACGGCGCCGAGGACTGCAGGACCAGTGAGGCGAGGCCGGTCGGCATGCCGAGGTTCATGGCGGTGAACAGGAACGCGAACTGCGCGATGCCGAAACCGGCGCCGTAGAGCAGCAGCCAGCGTGTCGGCACGGCCGGGCGCGGAATGAACACGAGCACCGGCAGCGCGATGACGGCGAAGCGGAGGGCGGCGAAGAAGAACGGCGGGAAGTGGTCGAGGCCGATGCGGATGGCCAGGAAGTTCAGGCCCCACAGGACGACGACGGTCAGGCCGAGCAGGCGGTCACGGGTGGTCACATGGTCTATCGTGCGGTCGGCTAATCATCAGGATAATCGAATTAAACTGCATGAATGAAGTAGATTTACTTCATGTTTTCGGTCGACCGGTTGCGGATTCTGCGAGAACTCGCCGAACGCGGCACCGTCGCCGCGGTAGCCGAGGCGCTGTCGATGACACCCTCGGCGGTGTCGCAGCAATTGAAGGTGCTCGCCAGGGAAGCGGGCGTCGCCCTGCTCGAGCCGGACGGCAGGCGGGTGCGGCTCACCGACGCCGGGCAGGCTCTCGTGCTCCGCGCGGACGACGTGCTCGCCGCCATGGACCGGGCCGTGGCGGAGATGGCGCACTATCGCGGGTCGCCGCGTGGTCAGGTGCGGGTGGCGTCGTTCCCGTCCGGTGCCGCCCTGCTGCTGCCGCCGGTGCTCACCGCGCTCGCCGACAGCGGTGTGGAACTCGTCGCGGGCGATGAGGATCTGCCGCCGAGCGAAGCGTGGAAGCTGCTCGCCGACTACGACATCGTGCTCACCCACCGCGACGAACGAGCGCCCTCGCTGGCCGGGCCACGACTCGCCGCGCGGGTGCTCATGCGCGAACCGATCGACGTGGTCGTCGCGGCGGATCACCCTCTGGCGAACCGTGATTCGGTGCGGCCGGAGGAACTGGCCGACGAGACCTGGGTGAGTGTGCGTGGCGGGTTCCCGGTCGACGATGTGCTCAACTCCATCGCCACCGTCACCGGGGTGCGACCACGGATCGCCCAGCGGCTCAACGAGTTCCGGGTGATCGAGACCGTTGTAGCCTCGGGCTACGGTGTCGCGCTGATGCCACGATTCGCCGTCGCCCACCCGGACCTGACGGTGCTGCGGCTCGACGGGGTGCGGGCGGCGCGGGTGTACGAGATCGTCACCCGGCCACAGGCGCATCGCCGTCCGGCGATCGCCACGGTGCTCGCGGCCTTCGAGGCAGCCGCAGCGGACGTGCTGACTCGCTGAGGCCGGTCGACTCGACCGGCGCGCATCGACCTGGCCTGTGCGGTGCGACGGCCGACGTGGCGAGGCCACGCCGGCCGACTACATCAGAACTGACCGTGCTGGTACTGGCCCGGCTGGAACTGCCCGGTCTGGAACTGGGCCTGCATACCCGGCTGGAACTGCTGCTGACCGTGGTAGCCGAAATCGTCGGCGACCATCGCGGCCAACTCCAGCAGGGCGCGCCGGGTCGGCTTGCTCACCAGTTCGAGGTCGATCTCGGCGCCCTCGGCCAGGTGGTCGTCGAACGGGACGACCTGCACCGCGCGGGTGCGGTCGAGGAACAGCTTGCGAAGCTGGTCCAGGTCGACCGTCGAGGCGCCGCGCCGCGACGCGTTCACCACCACGACCGTGCGCTCGACCAGCTTGGAGTAACCGTGGTGGTCGAGCCAGTCCAGCGTCGCCGACGCACTGCGCGCACCGTCGATCGCGGGCGAGGTGACCAGCACCAGCGAGCTCGCCATATCCAGCACACCGGCCATCGCCGAGTGCATCAGACCGGTGCCGCAGTCGGTGAGGATGATGTTGTAGAACGACTGCAGGATGCCGATCGCCTTGCGGTAATCGGCCTCGCTGAACGCCTCCGACACGGCCGGGTCCTGCTCGGACGCAAGCACTTCCAGCCGGCTCGGCGCCTGCGAGGTATGTGCGCGCACATCCGAGTAGCGGGTGATGCTCTGGTCCTCGAGCAGGTTGCGCACCGTCGAACGGGTCTGGCGCGGCACCCGGTGGGCGAGGGTGCCCAGGTCGGGATTGGCGTCGATGGCGATCACGCGGTCACCACGCTGGGAGGCGAAGGTGGAGCCGAGGCCGACGGTGGTCGTCGTCTTACCGACACCACCCTTGAGCGACAGGATCGCGATCCGGTAGTCGCCGCGCACCGGCTGATTCACGCGCTCGACGAGGTCGCGATGCACCACATCGGCCGCCGACTCACCCGGGTTGATGACACCACCGGACACCTTGTGCACAGCCTTGCGCCACCCGCTGCGCGGCGACTTACGCGCCCGCTTCAGCAGATTCAGGTCGTTGACCGAATGACCCGGCTGGCCCGGCTGTGTCATGTGCTGCGGCTGGAACGGCTGCTGCTGCGGTGCGCCCCACTGCTGGCCGGGCGCACCCATCGGCGCGCCACCGGGGAACTGCCCCTGCGGCTGCATCGGCTGCCCGCCGAATTCACCCGGTTGCGGTTGACCCGGCTGCCCGCCCGGTTGCGGCTGACCCGGCATTTGGCCGGGCTGCCCGAATTCCCCGGACGGCATCTGCCCCGGCTGCCCGAACTCACCCGGCGGCATCCCACCCTGCATGGGCGGCTGATACATCGGCGGGGGCGGCGGCGCCCAGCTGTAGATCGGCTCCGACTGCGGGCCCTGCGGCGCGACCGGTTCCTGTCCCGGGAACTGCGGCTGCTCCTGGCCCGGGAACTGCTGTCCGGGGAACTGCGGCTGATCGAACCCGGCCTGCGGTTCCTGGCCCGGATGCTGCGGCGGCGCACCGGGATACGGCTGCTCACCCGTCGGATACTGACCCGGCTGACCAGGCCACGGCTGCTGCTCCGGGGCATTCGCCACCGGGTGCGCGCCACCGCTCTGATACGGGTCGGGCACCGAAAACGTGTTCTGCGCAAAAGGTCCGGGCACGAATCCGCCCGGCTGGAACACAGTCTGCTCGGAGATCCCGACCTCCGCCTCGGCGGGCGGCTGCTCATCGGGCTTGTCGGTGCTCTCGGCCGCCGGTTCGGCAGCGGCCTCGACGGCGTCGTTCTCGTCGTCGCGCACCGTCTGCACCCCGGAGGGACCGGACGCAGCGTCGGCCGTATCAGCCGACGGACTCTGCAGCCAGGGCGGAGAAGTCGGATTATGGTCGTTGTCGGTCACAGTTCCCCCACTTGCTCGATCTGTTCGAGCAGGAAGCTCGGTGCTGAATGTGCACCAAAACGCTAGCACGCGGCTAATCTTCGCGCGCTAGTGGCAGCAGGCCGACGGGCAGTAGTGACGGTGCATGAGCCCAGCTCAGCGAAGGTTCCGCACGGCCGGCAGTGCGTTGGACGCTCCCCCGCGCGAAACGCCGAAGGCCGGGCAGCGCGTACGCTGCCCGGCCTTCGATGCTGTTATCAGCGGTTGGCGGCTCGGTTCACTGCCGAGACGACCGCGCGCAGGGAAGCAGTCGTAATAGAGGTAGCGATACCCACACCCCACACAACCTTGTCCCCGACCGCGACCTCGACGTAAGCGGCGGCCTGAGCATCGTCACCAGCCGACATGGCGTGCTCGCTGTAATCCAACACCCGCACGTCGTAACCAACAGTGGCCAGAGCATCGACGAAGGCAGCCAGCGGACCGTTGCCCGAGCCGCTGATCTCCTGCTCGACACCATCGACCTTCACCGTCGCGACGATGGAGTCCACCCCACCATCGGTCTCGGCCGCGGTAACCGTCTGCTTGATACGTTCCAGCGGCAGAATCGGATTCAGGTACTCCGTGGCGAAGACGTCCCACATCTCCTTGGGCGTCACCTCGCCGCCTTCACCGTCGGTGATCGCCTGGATGGCCTGCGAGAACTCGATCTGCAGCCGGCGCGGCAGCACCAGCCCGTGATCGGTCTTCATGATGTAGGCCACGCCGCCCTTGCCGGACTGCGAGTTCACCCGGATCACGGCCTCGTAGGTGCGGCCGACGTCCTTCGGGTCGATCGGCAGGTACGGGACCTCCCAGACGATGTCGGCGACGTCGGCGTCCTGCGCGTCGGCGGTGGCCTTCATCGCGTCCAGGCCCTTGTTGATGGCGTCCTGGTGGCTGCCGGAGAACGCGGTGTAGACCAGGTCGCCGCCGTAGGGGTGACGCTCGGCCACGGCCAGCTGGTTGCAGTACTCCACCGTGCGACGGATCTCGTCGATGTCGGAGAAGTTGATCTGCGGGTCGATGCCACGGGAGAACATGTTCATGCCGAGGGTCACCAGGCAGACGTTGCCGGTGCGCTCACCGTTGCCGAACAGGCAGCCCTCGATGCGGTCGGCACCGGCCTGGTAGCCCAGCTCGGCGGCCGCCACGGCGGTGCCGCGGTCGTTGTGCGGGTGCAGCGACAGCACGATGGAGTCGCGGCGGGCCAGGTTGCGGTGCATCCACTCGATCGAGTCGGCGTACACGTTCGGTGTGGCCATCTCGACGGTCGCGGGCAGGTTGATGATCAGCGGCTTGGCCGGGGTGGGCGCGATGATCTCGGAGACCGCGTCGCACACCTCGCGCGCGTAGTCCAGCTCGGTACCGGTGTAGGACTCCGGGCTGTACTCGTAGCGCCACTCGGTGTCGGGATAGCGCTTCTCGATCTCCAGGCACAGCGTGGCGGCGTCGGTGGCGATCTTCTTCACCGCGTCGCGGTCGGCGCGGAACACGACCCGGCGCTGCAGGATCGAGGTGGAGTTGTAGAAGTGCACGATCACGTTCGGCGCGCCGTTGCACGCTTCGAAGGTGCGCTCGATCAGCTCGGGGCGGCACTGGGTGAGTACCTGGATGGTGACGTCGGCGGGGATCGCGCCGTCTTCGATGATCTCGCGGACGAAGTCGAAATCGGTCTGGCTGGCGGCCGGGAAGCCGACCTCGATCTCCTTGTAACCCATCCGGACCAGCAGGTCGAACATGCGGCGCTTGCGGGCGGGGCTCATCGGGTCGATGAGGGCCTGGTTGCCGTCGCGCAGGTCGACGGCGCACCACGCGGGCGCGCGGTCGATGATCTTGTCCGGCCAGGTGCGGTCGGGCAGCGTGATCGGCTCGACCTCCTCGCCGTACGGGCGGTACCGGAAGGCCGGCATCGAGGAGTTCTTCTGGTTGTTCCAAGCGGGCTGGTCGGCCGGGGCAGGTTTGCTGGGGGCCGTGATGGTGCGCGAAGCGGATACGAATGCGTCAGCCGAGGACATGCAAGTTTCTCCGTGGGTGTGGTGGATTCCCTGATGGGAGCGGGTCGACCGGCGCGTTGGAACCCCGCGACGGGAGCCGGTCCGTATCAGAACCCGTCGCGGCGGCCGAGAAGAAGTGCCCGCTGCATGATGCCCCGAGCTTACCGTGCGCGAAGCCGCGCTGGTAAGCGGCCTGCGGAATTGGGTACGCCGATATCTACCGCACCGTCCGACCGGTACGGTTTCCAGGGACAGCAACGCTTGTACGTGCCCGGCGCACGACGAGACGTCCCAAAGGAATTCGCATGACATGGTTCGAGCAACTGGCCGTCTTCGTGGCCGGAATCGCGGCGGGTGGCATCAACACCATCGTCGGGTCCGGCACACTCATCACCTTCCCCGCGCTGTTGGCCTTCGGTTTGCCGCCGGTGACGGCGAACGTCTCCAACACCATCGGTCTTGTCCCCGGCTCGGTGAGCGGGGTGATCGGTTACCGCCGCGAACTGGTCGGCCAGCGCGAGCGGCTGCTGCAACTGGGCACCGCCTCGCTGCTCGGCGGCATCACCGGCGCGGTACTGCTGCTGACCACGCCCGCGGCGGCGTTCAAGGCGGTGGTCCCGGTGCTCATCATCGCGGCCCTGATCCTGGTGATCGTGCAGCCGCGCCTGGCGGCCTGGGTGAAACGCCGCCGCGGCGAGGACACCCCCGCACCCGCGCACGGTGGGCCGATCCTGCTCGTCGCGGTGTTCGGCACCGGCATCTACGGCGGCTACTTCGGTGCGGCCCAGGGCGTACTTCTCGTCGGGCTGCTCGGTGTGTTCGTGCACGAGGACATCCAGCGGCTCAACGCGGTGAAGAACGTGCTCGCGCTGATCGTGAACGCGGTGTCGGCGGTGATCTTCATCGTGATCGCCGACGTGAACTGGCAGGCGGTGGCGCTGATCGCGGTCGGCTCGATCATCGGCGGTCAGCTCGGCGCGAAGGTCGGCCGCAAGTTGCCGCCGAATGTGCTGCGCGCGGTGATCGTCGTCGTCGGTTCCATCGCTGTGATCCGCCTGCTGACGACCTGACGTGGGCGTGTGCTGGTGATCGGTGACAAATCCGGCCACTAGCGGGGTCGATTCGGAAGTTGCGCGGTATTCTGCGCTCGGCCATGCGTGATGAGGGAGGTGGCCTGGTGCACAGACGTGCCTTCTTCAAGGCGGCGGGACTGGCGACGCTCGCCGGGACTGTCGGATCGACCCTGACGGGCACGTCCGCGCACGCCGACCCCCGATCGGCGATGTTCGAATCGTGGGTCCCCGAGATCTTCGCCCCGGTTCCGGACGCGCCCGCGCACACGAGCGCCATCGTCATCGGCTCCGGTTTCGGTGCGGCCGTCACCGCGTTGCGCCTGGCCGAGGCGGGTATCGACAACACCGTGCTCGAGCGCGGTTCGCGCTGGCCCAACGACCCGTGGCGCGAGATCTTCACCGGCGACGACCTGCCCGACGGGCGCGGCTTCTGGCATCGCACCAGCTTCACCGGGGTCACCAAGGTGCCGATGAGTTTCGGCGCCTTCGGCGGTGTCCTCGACGTCACCGAGTTCGCGGGTATCGACGTGTGGCGGGCGGCGGCCGTCGGCGGTGGTTCGGTGATCTTCACCGGCGCCATGGTCGCTCCCGAGCGCAGGCTCTTCGACCAGGTCTTCGGCGGTGTCGTCGACTACGGCGAGCTGGAGCGGGTGTACTTCCCGAGGGTGCGCCAGATGCTTCGCCTGGACCCGATGCCCGGTGACATCTACCAGTCCCAGCCGTTCACACACTCCCGCGCCTGGGACGATCAGGTGCGGGCGGCCGGGTACCAGCCGGTGCCCAACGACTCGATCTTCACCTGGGACGTGCTGCGCGCCGAGCTGGCGGGCGGCTCGCGCCCGTCGGCCACCGTCGCCCGGTCCAACCTGGGCAATTCCAACGGCGCCAAATTCGATCTGAACCAGAACTACCTGCGCTACGCCGAGCAGACCGGCCGTTCACGGGTGTACCCGGGTCACCGGGTCGACAGCATCGCCCAGGAACCCGGCGGCAAGTTCGTGGTCACCGTGACGAAACTGGCCCCGACCGGAGCGCAGCTCGGAACCCGCACCCTGACCTGCGACAAATTGTTCCTCGGCGCCGGTTCCGTCGGCACCTCCGAACTGCTGGTTCGCGCCCAGGCCACCGGCGCGCTGCCCAACCTCAACGAGCACATCGGCGACGGCTGGGGCACCAACGGTGACGTGGTCCTGGCCCGCGGCGCCAGCGGGCTGGCCGGTTTCGGTCAGGGCGTGCCGAGCGCGAGCCGCATCTACGACGAGTCGACCATGCCGTTGACGCTCGAGAACTGGTACATCCCCGGCATCCCCTTCGAAACCGGCGCGCTCGCCTCGCTCGGCATGGTGCTCGACCCGACCCGCGCCCGCTTCGGTTACCACCCGGCCACCGGCGGCGTCGGCCTCACCTGGCCGACCACCGCCCAGGATGCCGTGGTGCACGCGGCACGCACGGTCGACCGCCGGATCGCCGACCGGGCCGGTGCGCTGGCCGAATACGGCGCACTCGGCTACGACGCCAACGCCGAGTTCACCGCCCACCCGCTGGGCGGCGCCGTGCTCGGCAAGGCCACCGACGCCTACGGCCGGGTACACGGACACCCCGGGCTGTATGTGATGGACGGTGCCGCGATTCCCGGCAGCACCGCCACCGTCAACCCGTCATTGACCATCACGGCGCTGGCCGAACGCAATATCGAGGCGATCCTGCGCGGCTGACACGCGCCGAAGCCCACTCGGACGGCGCCGCAACCAATTAGCGTGGGCAAAGTACTGGCCGCCGATCGGGCGGGCCGAGTAGCGGCGTCAGCCGCCGGAACCACAGGAGCGGTCGAGTTGGCGTCACCGGGGATCGAACCGGTCGAGGTACAGGACGTGCGGACCACAACGCCGTCGATGCGCCTCGACATCTTCATGCTCGTCCTGGCGATCGTGTCGGTGGTGCTGGTCGCCTGGATCACCTTCTTCCCGGTGTCGGGCAAGACCTATCACGCCATCGTGGTGGTCGACTGGACCATCTGCGGCATCTTCGCGATCGAGTTCCTGTGGCGCTGGCGGCGAGCGGGCTGGCCGTGGACGTTCCCGTTCGTCTACTGGTACGAAGTGCTCGGCATGATCCCGGTGACCAGCCCGATCTTCCGTGGCTTCCGGTTGCTGCGGATCGTGGTGATCCTGATCCGGCTCGGCCGGGTGGCCGACCGGGCGTTCGGTGAGCGGGTGACGGCCAAGATCGTCAACCGGTTCGTCGGCACCATCGTCGACGTGATCCGCCGCCCGATGACCGTCGCGATCCTCGACGAGGTCTCCAATGTGCTGCGCGCGGGTCACTACACCAAGAACATCGCCGCCGCGCTCGAGGAGAACCACGCCGAGATCGACCAGCTCATCGTCGATCTCATCAAGAACGACCCGCAGACCGGCAAGCTGCGCTACGTGCCGTTCCACGACGACATCATCCGGCTCGTCGCCGACACCGTGTACCGCATGCTCAACCAGCTGCTCGACGATCCGCGCACCGACGAACTGGTCGCCGACATGCTGCGCGAGAACCTCGACCAGATCAACGAGGCCGTGCGCGCCGGCGTGCGGGTGCCGCCCTCACAGCGCGGCGCGACACCGGCCGAACACGGTGTGCGCCATCATCTCTCGCAGATCAAGCGTGCCTGATCTCGTCGCGCCTGCGCGCATAGTGCACCGTCTCCCAGATCACCGGCGCGGCGAGGATCGCGCACAGCAGGCCGAGGGAGACGAGCGCGGGCAGCTGCGCGGCGACCGGGATCAACGCGAACAGTAGGGCCGCCACCAGCACTCGGGCGGTCGAGAACTGCCGCACCGCGGCGTATTTCGCGCCGACGACCGCCAGCAGGAACACCGCGGGCCCGGCGTAGAGCGCGCCGAGCGGAATGCCGTACAGCGGATCGGTGAGTTGATGGTGCGAGGAGTCGCCCACGTAGTACAGCACCTTCTTCAGCCCAAGCGAGAGCGCGATGACACCGGCGATCATCGGGAAGTGCCCGTAGGTGTAGCTGAACTGGGCGATCTTGATCTGCGCCGAACCCTTCGCGTTCGCCAGACCTTCTTCCATCGAGATGGCGGCCACGTCGAAGTACAGCCACCACAGCAGACCCGACACCGTGAGTCCGAGCATGGAGGCCACCGTGATCGGCCACGAGATCGGCAACCCGGCCACGCCGATGCCGATGGACACGATCGACTCACCCAGCGCGACGATGACGATCAGCCCGTACCGTTCGGCGAAATGCTTGGCCGAGTTGAGCCGCCAATCAGTGCCCGCCACCGCTGTCCAGGCCATGTCGCCGACGATCGCGGCGAGCCACAGCAGTATCTGGGCCAGCCCGGAGGTGGTCGCGGCGATCACCAGCAGTGCGGTGCCGATCGTGATCGACCCGAGCGCCCAGCGCAGCAGCTGCCCGCGCAACTTGGGATCGTCACGGCTCACCGTCCAGAAGATGACGACATGCACCAGCCGCACGACCAGGTAGGCGATGGCGAAGACGAGCGGTCCGTACCAGCCGCCGGGCAGGTCGACGAACGCCTCGGGGATGGTGAGTGCGGCCAGGAACGCGCCGCCCATGGCGATGAAGATGCCCACGCGGGCGATGCCTTCGTCGGCGCGCACCACATTGCCCAGCCACGAATAGGCGATCCACAACCACCACATGAGCGCGAGCACCAGCAGGGCGCGCAGCATGTTGACGGCCGAGGTGTTGTCGGCGGCCAGGTCGGTGACCATCGTGAAGGCGAAGACGATCACCAGGTCGAAGAACAGTTCGAGCTGGGTGACCGAGCTGCCCTCGGTCACGGGCTGGAATCTGGCCCGTGGTTTTCCGATCATCGGCCTATCGTGTCACCTCGGAGCCGAGGCGGCGCGCTACTCAGCCGACGGCGTAACCCTCGTTCTCCGGGAATCGCTCGGCGAAGTCGATGAAATTCGCGACCGCTTCCTCGTTCTGCTTGCGCAAGGTGCGGTTGAACAGGATGCCGGGGATGGGCAGCGGATAGCGCAGCTCGACGTGCAGATCGACCTCGGTGCCCTCGCCCCCTTCGAACAGCTCGAACGAGCCGCCACCCTTGGAACCGCGACTGCTGTCGACGACCTCCCAGGACACCCGGTTCGGTTCCCAGTGATATTCCAGCACCTGGGTGTCGGAATCACCCATGAAGTGGGCGGTGACGAACACCCGCCGCGGTCTGCCTTCGGCATCGGGCGGGCCCATCCGCACATCGCTGTAGGACGGCGACCACTCCGCTAGGCGATCGACTGCCAGTAGGGCATCCATGACTTGGTCGATATGAGCATCAACGGTGAAACGGATGTCGATCTTCGAGCGCATCTTGCCTGTCCTCCGAACCCCCGCTGTCTCTCGCGCCCGATTGTGCACAGTTGTACCAGTGATCGTCAACACGTCTATGGTCTGGACAAACGTCCGGGTCAGCCGCGAATTGCCCGCTCGACGGCTGTTTCGATCAGCTGGGAACTCTGTTGCTCGGTGAACACCCCTGGGAGGGTTAGGTGTTCGAGGATCAGCCAGTTCAGCGCCAGGTACAGCAGTAGTACGGAGGCTTCGTCGCCCGGCTGACCCGACGCCAGGTGATTGCGGACATTGAATTCCAGATCCGCGCCGACCCGCTCGGTGAGCACCTTGCGCAGCTCCGGACGGCGGGTCGCTTCGAGACGTAATTCGAGCAGCGCGAGGTAGGCGGTGCGGTGCGATTCGAGCCTGCCGACGACCTCTTTCATCAACGCGGTGATGTTCTCGACCGTTTTGGGTCCCTCGCTGACCAGGGCGAGTGTCTCCTCGGTCGGCTGGACCACCTCGTAGAAGCGGCTGCCCGCCTGGGTGAGCAGTTCGTCGCGGTTGGCGAAGTAGTTGGAGGCGGTTCCGGCGGGCACGTTCGCCTGTTTGTCGACGGCGCGGAAGGTGAGGCCGCGGGCGCCCTCGGCGGCGAGGACCTCGATGGCGGCGTCGAGCAGGGCTTGTCGACGTTCGGGATTTTTTCGCACTTGACACCACTCCGTCTGTAGTACTACGTTTTAACCACTTCACACATAGTACAACAACTGAGGCGGTACCCCATGCGAAAGCTCGTCTACTACATCGGCGTCTCCCTCGACGGCTGCATCGCAGGTCCCGGCGGTGAAGTCGACTTCTACCCGACGCCACCCGAGTACGTGGAGTGGATGATGAAGGAGTTCCCCGACTCCATCCCCACCCACCTGCGCGCCCACTTCGGCATGGACCCCGAGCTACCGGCCCAGCACTGGGACACGGTGCTGATGGGGCGCGGCACCTATGTACTGCCGGAGGGGCACATCGAGAGCCCGTTCTCACACTTGAAGCAGTACGTCGTCTCGTCCTCGCTCGATCAGAGCGAGCATCCCGGTGTCGAGATCTTCTCCGGCGATCCCGTCGAGCTGGTGCGCGAGCTGAAGAAGGAGGACGGCGCGGACATCTGGCTGTGCGGCGGCGGCAAGCTGGCCGGTCAGCTCATCGACGAGATCGACGAGATGGTCGTCAAGAGCTACCCGGTGATCGCGGGCTCCGGAGTTCCGGTGTTCACCGGCGTCTTCAAACCGACAAACTTCCGTCCTGTCCGGCGCCAGGAATTCGGCAACGGCACGCAGGTCACCTGGTTCGAACGGGCCTGATCGCCGAGATCGTGCACAGGTGACGAGCCTGTGTCGTTTTGCACAGGTCAGGGAGGTAGCGGCAGATCACGGGACCGGCGGCCGGTACTCTAGGTCCCTGATACCGAACTGATACCCGATCGCGAAGGACCTTGCTGTGGCTCTCGTTGTTCAGAAGTACGGAGGATCCTCGGTGGCCACCGCCGAGCGGATCCGGCGCGTCGCTGAACGGATCGTGGAGACCAAGAAGCAGGGCCACGACGTGGTCGTGGTCTGCTCGGCGATGGGTGACACCACCGACGAACTCCTCGATCTCGCCGAGCAGGTGGCCCCCGCGCCACCCGCTCGCGAGATGGACATGCTGCTCACCTCCGGCGAGCGCATCTCGAACGCGTTGGTGGCCATGGCCATTCACACCCTCGGCGCCGAGGCGCGCTCGTTCACCGGCTCGCAGGCCGGTGTCATCACCACGGGCGCACACGGCAACGCCAAGATCATCGACGTCACCCCCGGCCGCCTGCAGGAAGCCCTCGACGAAGGCCAGATCGTGCTGGTCGCCGGCTTCCAGGGCGTGAGCCAGGACAGCAAAGACGTCACCACACTGGGCCGCGGCGGTTCCGACACCACCGCCGTCGCCCTGGCCGCGGCGCTGAAAGCCGATGTCTGCGAGATCTACACCGACGTCGACGGCATCTTCAGCGCCGACCCGCGCATCGTCAAAGACGCGCAGAAGCTCGACAACATCTCCTACGAGGAAATGCTCGAGATGGCGGCCTGCGGCTCGAAGGTGCTCATGTTGCGCTGCGTCGAGTACGCGCGCCGCTACAACGTGCCCGTTCATGTCCGGTCGTCCTACACCGACAAGATCGGCACCACTGTTTTCGGATCGATGGAGGACATTCCCGTGGAGCAGGCAATCCTGACCGGCGTCGCGCACGACCGCAGCGAAGCCAAGGTGACCGTCGTGGCACTGCCGGACGAGCCGGGCTACGCGGCCAAGGTGTTCCGCGCGGTCGCCGACGCCGAGATCAACATCGACATGGTGCTGCAGAACATCTCCAAGGTCGACACGGGCAAGACCGACATCACCTTCACCCTGCCCAAGACCGACGGCGCCCGCGCGGTGGAGATGCTCACCAAGCGCCAGGACGAGATCGGCTTCGCGCAGGTCCTCTACGACGACCACATCGGCAAGGTGTCCCTGGTCGGTGCGGGCATGAAGTCGCACCCCGGCGTCACCGCGACCTTCTGTGAGGCGCTGGCCAACGCGGGCGTCAACATCGATCTGATCTCCACCTCGGAGATCCGGATCTCGGTGCTCGTGCGCGACACCGAACTCGACGAGGCCGTGCAGGTGCTGCACAAGGCCTTCGATCTCGGCGGCGACGAAGACGCTGTCGTCCACGGCGGAACGGGGCGCTGATCATGGGTGTACGTGTAGGTGTTGTCGGCGCGACCGGTCAGGTCGGCGCCGTGATGCGCAAGCTGCTCGAGGAGCGCAACTTCCCGGCCGACGAGGTGCGCTTCTTCGCCTCCGCGCGCTCGGCCGGTAAGACGCTGCCGTGGCGCGGCGGCGAGATCGTCGTCGAAGACACCGAGACCGCCGATCCGTCGGGTCTCGACATCGCGCTGTTCTCCGCCGGGGCGACCATGTCGCGGGTGCAGGCGCCGCGGTTCGCCGCCGCCGGTGTCACCGTCATCGACAACTCGTCGGCCTGGCGCAAGGATCCCGATGTGCCGCTGGTGGTCTCGGAGGTCAACCCCGAAGTCACCCGCTCGCTGCCCAAGGGCATCATCGCCAACCCGAACTGCACGACCATGGCCGCGATGCCGGTGCTCAAGCCGCTGCACGACGTGGCGGGCCTGCAGCGTCTGATCGTGTCGTCGTACCAGGCGGTGTCGGGTTCCGGGCTGGCCGGTGTCGAGGAGCTCGCCTCGCAGGTGCGCGCGGTGGCCGCCGACGCCGAGAAGCTGGTGCACGACGGTTCGGCCGTCGACTTTCCCGCCCCGAACAAGTACGTGGCGCCCATCGCCTTCGACGTGATTCCGCTCGCGGGCGCGCTCGTCGACGACGGCTCGGGTGAGACCGACGAAGACCAGAAGCTGCGCAACGAGAGCCGCAAGATCCTCGGCCTGCCCGACCTGCTGGTGAGCGGCACCTGTGTGCGCGTGCCGGTGTTCACCGGGCACTCGCTGTCGATCAACGCCGAATTCGCCGAACCGATTTCGGTGCAGCAGGCGCAGGAGTTGCTGGCCAAGGCGCCGGGCGTGCGGTTGGTCGACGTGCCGACTCCGCTGGCCGCCGCGGGTCAGGACGATTCGCTCGTCGGGCGTATTCGTCAGGATCCGGGTGTGCCGAACGGTCGGGGTCTGGCCCTGTTCATCTCGGGCGACAACCTGCGAAAGGGCGCCGCGCTGAACACGATTCAGATCGCGGAAGTTCTGCTGAACAACCGCTGACAGGTACTTTCCGAAGCCGGGTCACCCTGCGGGGTGGCCCGGCTTTGTCAGCGGATGCCGGGGGTTCGGGGGTCGTTGCCTACGCAGGCGAGGATGGCGCAGCCAGGGGGAATGCTGGCGAAGGGGGCGGCGAGGGGTTGGTTGAGGCAGTTGAAGACGGTGCAGCCGGGGTAGGCGCCGGGACCGATGCCGAAGACGGCCAGCAGGATCTCGGCGTCTACCAGGGATTTCGGGTCGAAGTTCAGGGGTGGTTCGACGTAGGGGGCGGGCGTCGGGACGGGGGCGTCGGTGACGGCGGCGAAGAGGCGGCGGAAGAATTCGTGGGGGAGTTCCTCGGCGTGGGCGAGGATGCCGCTCGGGCCGTAGGCGGAGATGTTGCCGAAGGCGCCCGTCCACATCACCATCATGTCCAGCTCGGGCAGGAAGAAGACGTTCTGCAGGGCCAGGCCCGACATGAAAAACGTGTTCTCCGGCAGGAATTCGGGTGACTCGTTGCACCCGGCGCCCACCCAGAAAAGGTAGCCGTAGCAGGGGTTCTGCTTCGATGGTGTGCGCGCTCTGCGCAGGTAGTCGGCCGAGACCACCTGCTCGGCGCCCCAGCGGCCGTCGTTGGCGACGAGCAGACCGATCTTGGCGAGGTCGTCGGGCGGCAGCATCAGGTGGGCGTAGCCGTAGGTGTGCCCGGATCGGTCACGCGCCCAGTAGTAGTCGGTGGCGGGGATGCCGAGCGGGTCGAAGAGCTCGCGCTGCGCGAACTGCTGCAGCGGTTCGCCGACCGCCAATTCGATGACATACGACAGCAAGTCGACATTGCGCTGGCTGTAGCTGAACGCCGTGCCCGGCGGGTTCGCCAGCGGGACGGCCAGCGCCTGCACCGCGCTGTTCGGGTCGACCGGCACCACGGCGGTGATGCCCTCGGTGAGCACGCCGACCTTCATCCCGGAGGTTTCGGTGAGCAGGTGTTCCACGGTGATCGACCGGTGCGTCGCATCGCCGAGACCAGGCGGCAGGTAGCGGTCGATAGGGGCATCGATGGCGAGTTTTCCCTGGTCCGAGGCGATTCCGGCGAGCATGGATGTCACCGATTTGGTGACGCTCCAGATGTTCCACGCCACCTTGCCGGTCTCATGATTGCGCAACCCCTCACCGACCAGGCAGTTGTGCCGGAACACCTGCACATTGAGCCGGTTGCGGGTGGCCGCGAATTGCAGTGCCTCGGTGAGTTTCGCCGAATCGAGGCCGACTGCTTCGGGTTCGGCACGTTCCAGGTCGCGGGCGGAGGTCACCTCGCACGTGGTCGACGGTGCACTCTGGGCGGGGGCGGCGAACAGCGTCGCCGATACCAGCGCCGTGACGAATACCCCTGCGAGAACACCCCTGATTCGCATAATTCGAGGTTAGTTCGCTTGCGGCGCCGTAACCCGTAAAGCGAGGCCCCTAACCCGCGGGTATGTTCCGCCGCACTCCGTACACCGCCGCGCCGAGGGCGAGAACCGCGAGTCCGGCCAGCACCGAGCCGATCGGCAACGAGAAGCCGACCACCACACAGCCGAGCGCACCGACCACCGGAACCCACCGCGCCGGACGGTTTTCGGCAGTGCTCAGGGTGGCGGCCGAGAGATTGGCGATCAGGTAGTAGGCGAGGACCGCGAACGAGGAGAACCCGATGGCGGCGCGCAGGTCGACGGTCGCCGCGAGCACGGCGACCACCGCACCGACGGCGAGTTCGGCATGGTGTGGCACCGAATAGCGCGGATGAACCGCGGCCAACGTGGCAGGCAGGTGCCCGTCACGCGCCATCGCCAGTGTGGTGCGCGAGACGCCGAGGATCAACGCCATCAGCGAACCGGCCGCCGCGAGCACCGCCCCCACCCGCACCACCGGCGCCAGCCACCCGGCACCCGCGGCCTCGACGACGCGGGCGAGCGGGTCGTGCGCGGCGGCCAGTCCGCCGGAGCCGAGCGTCAGCAGGGCGGCCACCGCGACCAGCGTGTACACCGCGAGGGCACCGGCGAGCGCCAGCATGATCGCACGCGGAATGGTTCGTTGTGGGTCGCGCACCTCCTCGCCGAGGGTCGCGATGCGCGCGTACCCGGCGAACGCGAAGAACAGCAGACCGGCCGCCTGCAGCACGCCGTACGGGCCGATCTCGTCATCGAGGACGATTGCCGCCGAATGATTTCCACTCACCCCGGCGACCACGACAGCCGCGAGCACGGCGAGTACCGACCCCACGATCACCCGCGTGGCCAGCGCCGACTTCTGCACCCCCACGTAGTTGATGCCCGTGACGACCACCACCGCCGCCACCGCGACCACATGCGCGTGTTCGGGCCACGCGTAGCTGCCGACCGTCAACGCCATCGCCGCGCACGAGGCGGTCTTCCCGACCACGAAGCCCCAGCCGGCCAGGTACCCCCAGAACGGTCCGAGCCGCTCCCGTCCGTACACGTACGTCCCGCCCGACACGGGATAGAGCGCGGCCAGCCGGGCCGAGGACTGGGCATTGCAATAGGCGACCACGGCCGCGATGCCCAAGGCGAGCAGCATCCACGACCCGGCCGCACCGGCGGCGGGACCGAGCGCGGCGAACACTCCGGCACCGATCATGGCGCCGAGCCCGATCACCACACAGTCGCGCAGACCGAGACCCCGCGTCAGCTCCATGGCAACCATCCTCGAGCATCGCGGTCACGGGCGCGACCCGAGAAACGACGAACGCCGCCAGGTCGATGAGGGTGACCTGGCGGCGTTCGCGAGTCGAACGGATCGCGGGGGGCGATCCGGTCAGGGTGTCGACGCCCCACAAGCGCCTCTCGGCGAGTGGTCGCTCGTAGCGACAAAGGGGTGAGGCCCGGGGCTGTTCGGACGCCGACAGTGGTGTTCAACCGGTGCGCCCCGCGAACTATTCCGGGATCCGGGTGGTGACGCTGCTCACTGCCCGAGGAGGTCGGGGCGCGGAGCTGTTCGGCTCCGCGCCGTTGTGCGTGTCAGAAGTTGCTGAACCAGTACAGCAGGCTCGCCAGCAACCAGACGATCATCGTCTCCATCGTCGTACTCCATCTCTTCGGTCCTTCCATTCTCGCCGAGAACCGACAAGTTGTTCTTAAGAACCTCTAGAGACCCAGGTCGCATTCTTTTCTCGGGCACCGGGAGCAACCGGGTCCGGCAGGTCTCGAGGGGTGATCAGCCGGACCCGGCGGTGTAGCCGGAGGGTGGCTCTTCCAGACGCTGAAGACGAACTGCCGACGGTAACCACACCGAGGACTACAACCGAAGCCGCTTCCGATGGGGTGTCACAGGAGGATATCGGCCGGGCCGGTCGACGAGGGGTGAGCGGCCCGGTCGTTTGCGTTACGTGGACAGTGCGGTAAGGGTTGAGGAGTGGTCGACATAACCGAGCACTCCGATGCCCTTGATCGTGCCGAAGAACGGTTGCGTGAAGAGTTCGCGACAATGTTCGATCCGGCGACGATCCACCAGTTCCTCCATAGTTCCTACGAGGATTTCGCGGCACGAGCGACGGTGACGTTGTACCTGCCGTTGCTGGCCGAGCGGTTCGCCGCCCAGCGTCTGAACGCCGTCGCCAAGATCGAAGGCAAGGTGGCCAAGCCGCGGCCGACCGTGCTGTTCCTGTGCACCCACAACGCGGGCCGTTCCCAGATGGCGCTCGGCTACTTCGAGGCGCTCGCCCTGAACCGCGCCGTGGCCTGGTCGGGCGGATCGGTGCCCGGTGGGCAGCTCAATCCGGCGGCGGTCGCCGCGATGGCCGAGGTGGGGATCGACATCTCCCGCGAATACCCCAAGCCGTGGACCGACGAGATCATCCGCGCCGCCGACGTGATCGTCACCATGGGCTGCGGTGACACCTGCCCGCTGGTTCCCGGCGTGCGCTACGAGGAATGGATCATCGAGGACCCCGCCGGTCTCGAGGTGGAGCAGGTGCGACCCATCCGCGACGATATCGGCCGTCGCGTGACGGGTCTGCTCGCCGAGCTCGGTATCAGCGTTCCCGCAGATACCGTGGCCAAGATCCATAGCGCGTGATGTCGGTGGCGGCCACAGCCGCGTCGTAGGTGCAGGCGAAGCCCACAACTGTTGTGCCGTCGGACAATTCGATGCTCGTCAAGGCCATGGGTGCGGGTAGGTCGGCGAGGAAGCGGCCGAGTGCGCCGGGGGAGAGCAGGAACAGTTCACCTGCGATGGGGGCGCCGAGGCCGTCGCCGTGGCGGACCAGGCCCGGTTTCGGCGGGGTGGTGTCCAGGGCGGTGAGGCGGTAGGCGTCGCTGGTGGTGATCTCGCCTGCGAAGCGGGCGCCCAGGTCTTCCAGCTGCCAGTGCAGGGGTTGGCCGCGCAGGTGGGCGCCGAAAACAGCCAGCGGCACACCGGTTTTCACCAGCAGAGGTGCTGGGGTGCCGGTGACGAGCGCGGCGAGGTCGACGGCGATCTGGTCGGCGAAGGTGGGGACAACCACCATCACGCCGAAGGGGAGGCCGTCGGTTGTCGTGGCGCCGGGGACGGCGACGGCGGCGAGGTCGAGGAGATTGCAGAAGTTGGTGTAGGTGCCGAGGCGGCGGTTGATCGTCAGCGGATCGGCTTGGACCTCGGCGATGGTCGGGTGTTCGGTTGTGGTCGGCAGGAGTAGACCGTCGTAGTCTTCGAGCAGGGCTTTCGCTTGTGCGCGTGCTGTGGCGAGGGTGTCGAGGTCTGTCGCGAAATCGTGGGCGTTCAGATGCTGTGCCGCGCTGATGATTCCGGCGACCGTCTTGTCGAGTCCCTTGGCGCCCTTGTCGATGAATTCGCCTACTGCCGCGTAGCGTTCGGCGACGATGGCGCCGTCGTAGAGCAGGCGGGCGGCGTCGAGGAGTGGGGTGATGTCCACCTCGGTGATCTGGACGTCCTGATGGCGCAGTGCCGCAAGTGTTTCGGCGAAAGCGACTCGGTATTCGGTGCTCAGCGGGCTGAGGTCGTGGGGGACGGCAAGTTTTCGGGTGCCCGCCAAGGGGACATCCGCGGGCCAGGTGCGGCTGCGTGGGTCGCGCGCGTCCGGGCCTGCCATGATCGCGGCGGCCGTGACGGCGAGATCCAGAGTGCCGGCGAAGACGGTGACGGCGTCGTAGTCGGCGCAGGCCGGAACCACACCGTGAGCCGGGAAGATGCCGAGACTCGCCTTGATCCCGACGATGCCGTGGAAGGCGGCCGGGACACGGCCCGAACCGGCCGTATCGGTGCCGATCGCGATATCGGCGATGCCGAGGGCCACCGCGACGGCCGAACCGGAACTCGAACCGCCGGAGACCATTTCGGGATGTCGGGCATGGCGGACCGCGCCGTACGGGCTGCGGGTGCCGACCAGGCCGGTGGCGAACTGGTCGAGGTTGGTTTTGCCGAGGATCAGTGCGCCCGCGTCTGTCAGTCGTTGCACGGCAGAGGCGGTTTCGGTCGGCGTGTAGGCGAACTCGGGGCACGCGGCGGTGGTCGGCAGGCCCGCGACATCGACGTTGTCCTTCACCGCGAGGAGCAGGCCTGCCAACGGGAGCTCGGCGCCGTCGGCGAGCCTTCGCTCCAATTCCCGTGCCTCGGTGTCGAGTTCGCTCTGCGGGCGCAATGTGATCCAGACTTCCGGCCTGTCGACCTCGGCAATGCGCTGATACGCGGCGGCGACCCGGGTGGTTGGGGATTCGGGCATCGGTTCCTCTATTCGCTCATGGACATGGCGGCGATCGCCCGCGAGATCCGCTCGAGCACGACATCGAGCGAATCACCGATGTGGGTGTGCAGCAGCCGATGTGCGCGGGTGAGATCCCGCGCGAACACGGCGTCGAGGATGCCGAGATGCTCGCTGATCGTCGTCTCGATCCGGTTGTTGATCATGAAGTCGTACATCCGCACGTGCCGGATCCGGGAGTTCACCGCCACCAGCGCGCGCACGAGTTCCGCATTGCCCGCCGCCGTCAGCAGGGCGACGTGGAATTCCTCGTCGACCACGACGAACCCCGGTTCCTTGGCGGGCGGGTCGGCCTGCAGGGCCAGCCAGCGCTGCTGTTCGGCCCGCAAGCCCTCCTCGTCGTGGGTGAGGTCCGGGTTGTCCATGATCCGGGTCATCCCGCCGAGTTCGAGGGTGAGCCGCAGCTCGTACAGATCCCGAATCCGCGCGACACTTGGCCGCACCGGACTGAACCCGAACTCCTCCCGCTGGAGCAGCCCGTCCGAGCACAGCATCGTCAACGCTTCCCGCACCGGCGTCCGCGACATCCCGAACCGCGCCGACAGCTTCGGCTCGGTGAGCCGCTCCCCGAACCGGATATCCCCGTTCATCAACTCCCCACGCAAGGTGGAATACACCACGTCACGCAGCGATTCCCCCGCGGTACCCACCCTTGTCGACATGCCTGTATACGCTAGGCACCCCGAATTTCTATCAAGTGACAGAAAGTAAGCACCACGTTATCCCTTCCTCACACCTCACCACCCGCCCCACCCCACCGAGAGCACTTCTCAACCACCCCTCAACACCCACGGCCCCCCACCGACACACACCGAGCGCACCCTTCTCCACAGAGGAGGGCCCATGAACAACTCGACCGCGATCCTGGCACTCATCCTGTGCCTGATAGCCATCACCGCCATCACAGTCTGGTGGCCCAACCCCGCCGACCGCCAAGGCCGCACCGCCGTCGACGCCGAAGGCACCGACAAGTAGCCAGGTATTCAGCAGGGGTGCCGGACGGCGATCATCTCAAACGCCGAGCTCATCACAGAGATCTTCGTAACGGTCCAGGTAGTCCGGCGTCGATCGGTGGGCTGTCAGACCGACAGTGTCGAACTCGTCCGACCCCGCTGCTGCGGCGACGCCCAGAACGCGCAGCGCGTCGTTGATACTCGCCACTTGCCGAATCGATCCGCCCCGCACACAGACGGCCGCAGCCTGGTCGCCCACGCCGGCGAAGTATTCCGTAGCCACCAGGGCGAAGGTCGGATCCGGCCGCCCGACCAGATCGGCCGCGACCACCCGTACAACGTTCTCGGTGGGAAACACCGGCCCACCTACCGATCTGAATTCGAAATGCCCACTGACGCCGAGCCTCTCCTGCCAGTAGGCGGTGTAGTAGTGCGTCACATGAAACAACGTCAGGCCACCACCCAAAGCCACCGGCACCAGATCCCACCTACCCGCTGCCTCGCCGTTATACGAACCGCTCAGTACCAGCGCGGTAATGGCATGTGACACCCAAGCACTCCAATCTCCACGAGTACCGGCTCGAGCCGCTGACCGGATCCGGAACGCACGTCCGTTACCAAGCTCGCCGCTGATCGCGCCCGGCTTCCGGCGTCTGCTGGAGCTGGTCGTGGCCGATGTTGTCAGTCCGCACCAGGACGCCCGGGCTGGGTGGGAATTCGTCGGTCGGTGGAGCCGGCAGGTGGTAGCGCCGCGTCTGTGGCCACTGGCTGTCGATCGGCACGAAGCGGCCTCGCCAGCTCCGGCTCTCGTCGTCACGGGTCAGTGGTTCCATGACCTCGCAAGCATCCAAGGCCAACACGATGACCTCCGCGAATCTGCTCATGCGCCGAATCACAGCACGCGCCGATCCTGAACACCACCGAATTCGAACGCGGCAACTCGCACCAGTCGCCAAAGGGGAGAAGACGCCCATGCAAAAAGCCTCTGACCAGGAAAACCAGGTCAGAGGCTTTTTGGTGTCTCAACCAACACGTCGGGGTGACAGGATTTGAACCTGCGACCTCTTCGTCCCGAACGTTGCTCCGGGCTCCCGGCTGGTCTCACCCTGTGCCGCTGAGCTGGGTGTAAGTATCTTCCGGTGCGGTCCTGTTCTGTCCCGTGTGGCTGGTCTTGCTGCCTTTTCGCTGCCTGCTGCGGGATTTTCTCGCCCTTTGGCCCTGGCGGGTGGTGGGTTGCGCCGAACGGCGGGCTGGCTGCGCCTGCCCCTTATGGCCTGCCCTTCTCGCGTAGAGGCTCCGGGGTCAAGTGTGAGCGAAGTTCATCCCGTAGGGACGCCTTCGGCGCTCTTGACGCTGGAGGGGCGCGGGAACACAATGCAGGCCACCACACACCAGGGCCACACGGCCGAAGGTCGTGACCTTTCCCCAACAGGAGCCGTGACTCACATTGGAAACTTTTCCCATCCAGTTGAACTTCCTACAGTGACGGTTCCGGCCGTGTCTACCGTGTGGACAGTCCATGATCGGGAACCGTGAGCCCACCGGTCGATCTTTGCTCTAATGCGCTTCTTTCTCAACACGGACCGGCATATCTCGTTCCAGTTATCCGGGATGGGGTCGTTGGTCCCGTACCAATCCGGCCTGACGTCCTTTTCGTTTAACCAGAGCTGTAATTCATCGGCCTTATCGCGAAACTCGGAGAGGTTCAATGCAGCTGCAACTTCGTCTAGGAACCATTTGTGGAAGATGCTCACTGATCGCGAGTACTTTGATGTCAATTCGCGTAGATCTATCCATTCCGGTTGAGTTTTCAGAAATGACTTCGCGGGTGCGCTCCATGCATCCCATTTGAGCAGGCCATCTCTTGAAAGCGGGAAGCTCTTTTCGAATACTGCTGACTGTCCCACTCCCCAGCTCATCCGCGTCGTCAATTGAGGCATCGGAAGCTCGTAATGAATAGCATAGTCTCGAAGTTTGAGCAGGAACGCTGCGCTCGCATCGAATGTTTCTTTGAGCTTGGGACCGTATGTGTTCACCTCCCACTCGGAAGGTGTCGCAGATGTCTTATCTCCCTTACCTCCCGTGCTGGTGGGCGCGGGTTTCTGCATGGGCCACACTCGTCTATGGACAACCCGCTGAATATCGCGCAGGGTTCCAATGGCTGCGAGATAGTTGAACAGGTCGGTTGCGAACTTATATTTGAAGTGCTCTCCAAGGTCGCTATCATCCATCGTAGACATGTAGCGAACTGCGGTCTCGATCAATGATTTGACGTTGGAGGTGTAGGCGAAGACTGCGCGATCCAGTGATTCTTGAAGCTCTTGATAGCGGCTTCCTGGCAGCGACTCGAGATGTCTTTTCCGCCTCTCGATCTCGGCTTCCGTAGAGTTCTCGCGGGCCTCGGCGGCTGCCTTATTCCTCGCAAGAGCGGCATCTAGGATGTCTGCATCCTCGACGGGATTCCATTCCCCAAATGGGGGCTTCTGGTCAGAGATGACTCTTATCGCAGAGGCCTCGAAGTATGGATCGTCATCCGAATTGAGTACTTCTATGACTTTGAATCTCTGTTCGCTTTCCTGGATATATGCGGATCTTTCGGACACGCTGTAACCCCAGCTGCAGAAATTGTCGTCCGCTCGTTCCCAAATTGTCGCGCGAGGGTCGGAATCCAAGATGTCCCCTTGTGTCGGCATCCGTGTGTATGGGCAAGTTCGTTACGGCTGTGCGCGACGTTACGTGCTGATTCTGCTCGTACGATCGCTTTCGGCGACAACAGCCAGGCCCCACGGACGATGCCCGGCGGTTTGGTGGGCGGGCTGCGGGAGAGCAAGTCGGGTACGGCTGGCGTCGTGCCCAGCACTGCTCGGTGAATGAAAAAGTGAGCACGGCCCGAGTCTCCGTGCTACCCCGTCGCCAAAGCGGATAGCCGATGATGCTGAGGGGACCAGGGTGTTGCCCTGGCGGCCGGTGTGCCGCCGACGCGCCGACGCGCCCGCCTGCCGCAGCTTGCGAAGGCCGGCGGTTGCGCGTCGAAGCGCGGCGGCGGCGCGCAGCGCCGCCGGGGCGCTCTTGACTCTATATAGCGAAATTCGGCAACAACTCCGTGCGGTGACGGGCGCTGCGGTGGCTACTGCGAGACGACTTGGCCGTGAACGGCGTCGAGTAGCGCGGACATGCTGGTGATCGTCGCGGCTGGCGCGTAGGGAGCGAAACGCTCGACCTTGCCGGGCTTGTTCGCGTATGCGATCGCGGGGATGGCTGCGGAGTTGGCGGCCTGTAGGTCGGTGGCTGAGTCGCCGGTGAATGTGGCGGCTGTTGCCTCGGTTCGGAGGCCGGTCAGGGCGGTATGGAGAAGGTGCGGGTTCGGCTTGAGTGCCGTAGCCGCTGAGGTGCGCGCGTAGATGCCTGCGACGTGTGTGCGCAGTCCGTGACGGCGGAGATAGGCGTCGATCGCGGCAATGGAGTTGTTGCTGACGATTGCGACTGAACCACCGCGCCTGGCTGCTCCGTCACGAATGACGTCGTGGGCGTGTGGGGTTGGCGTTGCAACTTCGACGGCTTCCACCTCAAGGCGGGTTAGTTCCTGCTCGGTGGAAACGGCTACGTCGTCGGAGAGTTGGGCGGCGTAGTCGAGGAGGTCGAACGGGTCGGATGTGGCGCTGAGGTGGGCAGGCAGAGCAACACCCATCGCGGCCCCAAGCCGTTCGGCAACTCGTCTGCTCGACAGGCCAGCGAACACGGAACAGACCGGGCCGTCGAAGTCGAGCAGGAGACTCGGCCGGGCGGCGATGAGGGCTCGGAGTTCGGTCATGGGCGGTAGTCCTGTGCGACTGAATTCCAAATGCTGTCGAACCACAACAGCGATTGAGCGACGAACTGGCTGCCGGTCGAGTCGGGGTCGGCATCGCTGGCGTGGTGGAACAGTGTCGCGTCCTTGCCCATGAGGTCCCACATCGCGACGTTCTCGCCTTCGAGGGGGATCGTGTGCTCGACAACGGGGTAGTACCCGGAAAATGCCTGTTCGCCGTTGAGTATGTACAGCTTGAACAGCGGGACGGCCGGGTAGGTCCTGATCTGGGCGGTTGCGGTGGGGACCAGGCCGAGCCGTCCGAGCTCCTCGACTGACCCTACGATTGCGCTGCTGTGGCGCTCCATGATCTTGGTGGCGCGCTTGCGGAAGGCGGGGCTGTCCTGGAGGTCATCCACGCGGGCCGGGAGTGACCAAGGTTGCGACGGGTCGGGCAGCAGCAGCCGGATGCTGAGGCTTTCGGGTCGTAGCCGTCCCTCGCGGATTCGGTCGAGTGGTTCGGCAATCGCGCCATGCAGGGTTTCTCCGGAGAATCCGGCGAAGTCGACGGTGACGTTGGCCGACTCGAATGCCTGCTCGATGTGTGGGCGAAGGCCGACGGGGCGTTCTGTCCGTTCGCGAACGTAGGTGCCGCTGCCGGGCCTGCTGACCACTAGCCCCTCTTCGCGAAGTGCAGCGCAGGGAAGTGGAAAGCATTCTGGCGTGAGCCGTCCGGTAAGCAGCGGTCCAAGACGTTTCGGACGAAGAAGGAGGCTTCGACCTTTCTCGCTCAGGTCGAGCTGTCGAAGTCGAGCGGCGTCTACGTGTCGCCGCACGCCGGGCGGGCGCTGTTCGGTGCTCATGCTGAGGAGTGGATGAAGTCGTGGAACACCGAGCGGACGACGCGCGCCCGTGATCAGTCGATCATGCGGACGCACGTCCTGCCCAAGTGGTCGACCTGGCAGCCCGGGAAGATCGATCACCTGTCGGTTCAGACCTGGTTGGGTGAAATCGGGAAAGAGCGGTCGCGGGCAACGGTCGCCGAAGCGAAGAGGATGCTGGCCGGGGTGATGCAGTCGGCAGTGAAGAACAAGCTGATCGGCTCCGATCCGACTGCGGGCGTGCGGATTCCGAAGCGGCGCGAGCGAGACACCGACGAGCGGCTGTTGACGCGGGAAGAGGTTCGGCAACAACTGCTCCCGGCGATCCAGCCTGCTCGTTACCGGGCGCTGGTGGCCTGCGGTGCCTTCGCCGGTCTCCGCTGGGGTGAGGCTGCTGGGCTGTGCGTCGATGCGGTCGACATCGCAACGGGCTCATTCACGTGATCCGCACCGTGACCGAGGTAGCTGGTCATGTCGAGTTCAAGGCGTTTCCCAAGTCGCGCGCTGGTCGGCGAAGCATCCCGATTCCGGGGTGGCTGGTGAACGAACTGGTGAGCCACATCGAGGACTACGAGCAGGGTGCGAACGGGCTGATCTTCAGCAATGAGGTCGGCGGCCCGCTGCGTCGAACCCTGTTCCGGTCTCGGGTCTGGCGGCCCGCGCTGGTTCGTGCCGGTCTTCTCGGCGAAGTGTCCGAAGTCGGGGACAAGTTCGAAGCGGTGTGGAAGAACGCCGAGGGTGAGGTGGAATCGGAAGTGTTCAGCAAGTACGAGCAGGCCGTTCGGATGGTGGCTCGGTCGGAAGCTGTGGGCGTTCGGTTCCATGATCTGCGCGATATGTTCGGAACCTGGCTCGCTGACGACAAGGTTCCGCCGCACAAGATCGCGGTGGTGATGGGGCATGAGAACGTCGCGACGACCTACCAGCACTACATCCGCAAGACCGACGATCACGACGCGGTTCGCCGGGCGATGGGCGACGACTGAGCGGTGATGCTGCCTTTTCGCTGCCTCGGCGGGCCTGCCAGGGGGGAGAAGACGCGGACATGCAAAAAGCCTCTGACCAGGAAACCAGGTCAGAGGCTTTTTGGTGTCTCAACCAACACGTCGGGGTGACAGGATTTGAACCTGCGACCTCTTCGTCCCGAACGAAGCGCGCTACCAAGCTGCGCCACACCCCGTGAGGCGAACCTGAAGTAGCTTACAACGTGGGGGTGGGAAACGTTAAATTGGCTGGTCAGGTGGGGTTAGAGGGCGCGGATGGAGCTGAAGATGCGTTTGGCGGTCGCGGGGTCTATGGCGCCGGGGACGCCGGTGTCGGCGATCATGACCATGACAAAGCTGCCGTCTTTGGTGCCTTCGAAGGCGTAGGTGTAGATGGAGAAGGTGGGGGCGCAGCCGGGTTTGGGGGTGGGGACGGTGCCGGTGGTTTCGGTGAACATGCCGGTGGTTGTGCCGTCGATCGAGGTGAGGGGTTCGGCGGGGTGGGGCGTGCCGGTGGCGCCGCCGTAGGCGAGGCGGGCCGCCTTGGTGCCGAGTTCGGCGCCTGCCGCGGCGTGGTCGGTTTGTTTGGAGCCGGTGAGCAGGGACATGGTTCGGGTGGAGCCGGGGCAGTAGTCGCGGCCGTCGGTGGCGTAGCCCTTGCCGATCACCGTGTCGCCGGGTGGTTCGCCGACGCCGCCGATGGTCGTTTCGGTCGCGACCTTCCAGCCGGGTGGGACGTCGTAGGCGGCGCCGCGGTCGGGGGCGGCGACAACCTGGTAGCCGTCGATGAGCGGGGTCTTTCCGGCTGCCGCACCCGTCGGCGAGGGGGTCGTGGATTTCGGCTTGGTCGACGACGGGGCCGGTGAGGTGGTCAGTGCGCTGACCATCGATGGGGTGCTGGTGCCTGCCGTCGAGGATGCCTCGTCACCGGACAGCGCGACAGCCGTGATCGCGACTCCGCCCAGCAGCAGCGCCGCCACACCCGCAGCCACCCAAACCCACGCCTTCCCACCGGATTTCGGCCCGCCGGGAAGGGGCTGCCCATAAGGCTGCACCCCGTAATGCTCGAGCGGCGGAACCTCACCGTACTTCTGTATGGGCTGCTGTCCCCATGAGCCGGCCTGTCCCGCACCGTGATTCCACTGCGCATTCGGCTGCACCCCGAATCCCGGTGCGCCCCATGAAGACTGCGCGGGGGATTGCCCGGCGCCCCACTGCTGCCCGCCGGGTGCTGATTGGTTCTGACCCGGGTTGCCGGGCACTGCCCATGGATTCGGTTGCCCGGCCGGCCCCACCTGGTTCGGAAGCGGCTGCCCCGGTCTGCCGGCCGCCTCCCACTGCCCTTGGGCCGGCTGCGCACCGGGATCCTGCCAAACCTGCGGCCCAGCCGGATTCCACGGCGTCGGATCCGGCAGCCCGGGCGGCGGCCCGGACCCGTCCCATCCTAAGGTCGGCGGAAGGCCCGCGCCGCCCGGCGCCCACACCGCCGTGGGATCGGCTGGTTGCGCGCCGGGGTCGCCGGACAGGTTCGGATCGTCGGATGCACTCACGGCCGCCCCCTCGAGACAAGAATCGTTCGGGGGACGACCTTAGCGGGCGACGGCCTCCGAGGTTGAGATGCCGTGTCCCGCATCGGCGGCCGGACGCTTCGGGGCCGCGCCTACCAGCGTGAGCAGGGTGGCTTCGGGGCGGCAGCAGAAGCGGTAGGGCGCCCAGGGGGAGGTGCCGATACCGGCGGAGACGTGCAGCTGAGTGTGCGCACCCCACTGCGACGGACCCTTCACCCGCGACTTGTCGATACCGCAGTTGGTCACCAGCGCGCCGTAACCGGGCACCACCAGCTGACCGCCGTGGGTGTGCCCGGCCAGCACCAGGTCGTACCCGTCCTCGGCGAAACGGTCGAGCACGCGCGGTTCGGGGGAGTGGGTGAGGCCGATGCTCAACTGCGCCAACTGGTTCGGCGCACCGGCCACGGTGTCGTAGCGGTCGCGCTGCAGGTGCGGGTCGTCGACGCCCGCGGTGGCGATACGGATGCCCGCCACCTCCAGGTCGCGGCGGGTGTGGGTGAGGTCGAGCCAGCCGCGTTCGGTGAAGGCGGCGCGCAGATCCTGCCAGGGCAGCGGGTCACCGTAGACGCGGCGATGATCCTTGTCGAAATACTTCAGCGGATTCTTCGGAACCGGCGCGAAATAGTCGTTGGAACCGAACACGAACAAGCCGGGACGGGCCAGCAGCGCACCGAGGGATTGCACAACGGCGGGCACGGCCTTGGGGTGGGAAAGATTGTCACCGGTATTCACGACCAGGTCGGGTTCGAGGCGGTCGAGTTCGCGCAGCCACTGCTGTTTGAGTTGCTGACCCGGCATCATGTGCAGGTCGCTGAGGTGCAGAATGCGCAGGGTCGGCGACCCGGGTGCGAGCACCGGCATCGTGGCCTCACGCAGGACGAACGCGTTCCGTTCGATCAGAGTGGCGTAACCGATGCCTGCGACGGCGGCCCCGGCGGCTCCCAACGCGGTTCGGCGGACAGCGGTCGTCGAGATAACGGGCATTTGCCCAGCATAGGTGACCTCCTCCCGGATCGGCGCGTGTGTTTCCGCACAAGAGTCGGGAATTTCACCCGGATGTATCTGTCGGTGTCGAAATGTGATGGGAGTTTTCGGGCGTTCGGGCTACCGTGACCCCATGTCGGAACTGAAAGCACAGCTGCGCGCGGATATGACTTCCGCGATGAAAGCCAAGGACAAACTGCGTCTGTCGACCCTGCGGATGCTGCTCGCCGCGATCCAGAACGCCGAGGTCTCCGGAACGCAAGCGCGCGAACTGTCCGATACCGATGTGGTGGCCGTCCTGCAGAAGGAAGCCAAGAAGCGCAACGAGTCGGCGACGGTCTACGAGCAGAACGGCCGCGGTGAGCTGGCCGCGAACGAGCGCGCCGAGGAAGCGATCATCGAGGAGTACCTGCCCACGCAGCTGACCGAGGCGGAGCTGGCCGAGGTGGCCGATACCGCCATCGCCCAGGTCGCCGAGGAGCTCGGTGAGCGGCCCGGAATGCGGCAGATGGGTCAGGTCATGAAGGCCGCGACGGTACTGGCGAACGGCCGGGCCGACGGGTCGCGGCTGTCGGCGGCGGTCAAGTCGCGACTGTAGAACCGAACGACAAGGGCCGCCGTCCGGACTGGACGGCGGCCCTTATCGTGTTCTAACGCGGCACCGGGATCGGGATCGGTGGCAGACGCGGAATCTGCGGCAGACCCGGGATGGCCGGCGGCGGCGCGGCGGGCGGCGGCGTGGTCGGCACCGGCACCCGGACCGACCCGTCACTGATGTAGATCGTGACGACCGAACCCGGGATGGCCGAACCGTTCGGCGAGCTACCCATCACCGTGCCCTTGGGCTGCGAGCCGGGGCTGGTCACCGCCGACACCTGGAAACCGGCGCCGACCAGGATCGAGGTGGCCTCGCCCTGCGACTTGCCCGCCACGTCCGGCACCTGCGAGTTGTTCGCGCCGCGCACGTACTTGTCGTCCAGCGGCGGCAGGGCGGGCGGCGGGAACCGGTCCATCACCGGCTTGATCGCGCCGAACCAGGTGCGGGCGGGCTCGTTACCACCGAACAGGCCGTTGGCATCGCTCGCGCCACAGTTGCGCAGCGGGAACGAGCAGATCTCGCCGGGGGTCGGGCTGTCGCCGTACACGTAGACCGACGAGGCGAGCGAGTTGGTGAAACCGAGGAAGGCCGACGAGCGGTGGCTTTCGGTGGTTCCGGTCTTGCCGGACATCGGCGCGTTCCAGCCGTTGGCCCGGGCCGCCGCGGCGGCGGTACCGGACGTGTCGTCCTTGCTCATGGCGTTGGCGAGGGTGTTGGCCAGGCCGGGGTCGACCACCTGCTCGCAGGCCTGCTGGGTGAGCGGCACGGTCTTGCCCTGCCGGTCGATCACCTCGCGGATCGGCGACGGCGGGCACCACTTGCCGCCCGAAGCGAGCGTGGCCGCCACGTTCGACAGCTCGAGCGGGTTGATCGCGAACGGGCCGAGGGTGAACGAACCCATGTTGTTGTTCTTGATGTGGTCGGCCAGGCTCGTGTTGCCGTGCCCGGAGGTACCGGGCTGGGTGTAGGCGCGCATGCCGAGGCGCACGGCCATGTCGACCGCGGCGGAGACGCCGACGTCCTGGATCATCTTGACGAACGTGGTGTTCGGCGAGGTGGCCAGCGCGTCGGTGACCGACATCGAACCCGGGTAGTTGCCCGCGTTCTTCACACACCAGGAGTCGGCGGGGCAGCCGGGCGAGTTGCTGTAACCCATGCCCTTGGCCGCGTACACGCTCGGCACGTCGACCTGGGCGTTGATGCCGAGGCCCTTCTCCATGGCGGCGGCGGTGGTGAACAGCTTGAAGATCGAGCCCGCGCCGTCACCGGCCAGCGAGTACGGCTGGCCGAGCAGCGTCTCGTTGGCGTCGCGATTGAGGCCGTAGGTGCGGCTCGACGCCATCGCCAGCACGTGGTGGGCGTCCTGACCGGGGGAGACCACCGACATGACCTCGGCGATGTTCTCGAGGTCCGGCGGCGCGTGCTCGGTGACCGACCGCTTCACCGATTCCTGCAGCACCGGGTCGAGGGTGGTCCTGATCAGGTAGCCGCCCTTGTCGATCTGTTCGCGGCTGATGCCCGACTCGGCCAGGTACTGCAGGGCGTAATCGCAGAAGAAACCCTTGTCCTGGGCGGCGATGCAGCCACGCGGCAGACCCTTGGGCTCGGGCAGCACGCCGAGCGGTTCGGTCTTGGCCTTGCGGAACTCCTCGGCCCGGCTCGGGATGTTCTGGATGAGCGTGTCGAGCACGGTGTTGCGGCGGTCGGTGACGCCCTGGACGTTGGTGTAGGGGTTCAGCTTCGAGCTGGACTGCACCATGCCCGCCAGCATCGCCGACTGGGTGATGTTCAGGTCGGCCGCGTCCACACCGAAGTAGGTCTGGGCGGCGTCCTGGATGCCGTAGGAACCGTTGCCGAAGGGGACCAGGTTCAGGTAGCGGGTGAGGATCTCGTCCTTGGACAGCTCGCGGTCGAGGGTGAGCGCCATCCGGATCTCGCGCAGCTTGCGCGCGGGAGTGGTCTCGATGGCGGCGCGGCGTTCGGCGTCGGTCTTGGCGACGACGAGCAGGTTGAAGTTCTTCACGTACTGCTGATCGAGCGTCGAGGCGCCCTGCTGCACCTCACCGGAGGACGTGTTGGTCAGGAACGCGCGCAGCGTGCCCTGCCAGTCGACACCCTTGTGGTCGGCGAAGCGCTTGTCCTCGATGGACACGATCGCCAGCTTCATGTTGTTCGAGATCCGATCGCTCGGCACCTCGAACCGTCTCTGCTCGTAGAGCCAGGCGATGGGTGTCCCGTTGGCGTCGACCATCGTCGAGACAGCCGGGACGGTGCCCTCCACCAGCTCGGCTGACACGTTGTCGACGGCATCGGCGGCCCGGTTGGAGATGAACCCGAACCCACCGGCCAAGGGGAACAACAGCCCGGCGACTAGCACGGCGGCCAGCGCGCAGCTGCCGGCCAGCCTCGCAAGCGTTTGAGTGATCGGCACCGGTCCAGACTAAAGGGTGGCGTGTCGAGGGACACGGTCTGCTGGCCGACGTCAGTTGTCCCCCCGGTGCCAGGGGGGTTGCTCGGGCGTGTCAACAAAATGATCACATCGGCGTGTCGCGGCCGGGCACGCCGGTGAACAGCGCCGCTGCCGCGTCGACACGCGATTTGAATGGACGCCCGTACCAAAAAATCGGCGGCCGGTCTTGCGTAACGGCCATACCTTTACCTAGATTGAGAACCCAGTGTGATAGAGCTAACACTCAAAGTGGAATGTGGTGCGGAACGCAGCGGTAGTTGGGTTGCTGTGATCCGCGCTCGCGATTCTGGAGCGCCGCACAACGGTGTTCGGACTGCAAAGGGGCACATCAAATGCACATCACAACCCCCATCGCTCGACTGGATGTAGAGCAGGCCGAGGCAAGGATCGCTTGGGTTGCCCAGGCGCGATGCAAGGAAGTGGACCCGGATCAGCTCTTCGTGCGCGGTGCGGCGCAGCGCAAGGCGGCCACGATCTGCCGTCATTGCCCGGTATTGATGCAGTGTGGCGCCGATGCTCTCGACAATCGGGTGGAGTTCGGCGTGTGGGGCGGCATGACCGAACGCCAGCGGCGAGCGTTGCTCAAGCAGCACCCCGATGTGACCTCCTGGGCCGACTTCTTCCAGGCTCAGCGCCAGCACCAAGTGGCCATCTGACAGCGCGGATACCACAACGGCGCCGAGACCGCTGGGTTTGCGGGATCGGCGCCGTTGGCGGGTACTACCGCCGAAGCAAGCGATAGCCGATATGTCTGATTAGGAAGCGGCTTTGCCGGTCAGCTGATCGCCGACCGCACGCAAGGCGGTGAGGTCGGAGACCTCGAACGGCAGCGCGGTCACGGACACGATCCGGACCTTGGGATGCGCCCCGGTGAACCGGTGCAGCAGCCGTTGCTCCCGTTTGGCGGTGGACACCCGCTCGGCATGGATGCGCAACACCGACGCGGTGAGCGGGTCGGTGTCGGCGAGCTGATCGGCGGCGGTGAGCGCGTGATCACCGGACAGGCTCGTCAGCACGGGGTGCGTGCGGTTGAGCACAAGACCGGCCAGCGGCATCTGCTCGGTCGACAACCGGTCGACGAAGAACGACGCCTCCCGCAGCGCGTCCGGCTCGGCCGCGGCGACGACGAGGAAGTGGGTGCCCGGCTTGGCCAGCATCGCGAAGGTGCGTTCGGCGCGGTCCTGGAAACCGCCGAACAGCGACTCGAGCGACTGCAGGAACGTCGAGGCGTCCTTGAGCATCTGCCCGCCCACGATCGTCGACACCCCGCGCATGGCCAGGCTCATCGCACCCGTGACGAACCGGCCGACACCGCGACCCGGCGCCATGATGAGCCGGATCATCTTCCCGTTGAGGAACGTGCCGAGCCGTTTGGGCGCGTCGAGGAAGTCGAGGGCGTTGCGCGAGGGCGGGGTGTCGACCACGATCAGGTCCCACTCCTTGCGCGCGGCCAGCTGCCCCAGCTTCTCCATCGCCATGTATTCCTGCGTGCCACCGAACGACGACGCCACCGTCTGATAGATCGGGTTGGCGAAGATCTGCTCGGCCTTCTCGGGACTGGTGTGCTCGAGCACCATGTCGTCGAAGGTGCGGCGCATGTTCAGCATCATCGCGTGCAGTTCGCCCGGCACCTCGGGGCCGAGCTCCACACGCTGCGGCGAGTTGTCGAGTTCGGCGACGCCGAGCGACTGGGCGAGCCTGCGCGCCGGGTCGATGGTGAGCACCACGACCTTGCGGCCCGATTCCGCCGCGCGCAATGCGATCGACGCGGCGGTCGTGGTCTTGCCGACACCGCCGGAACCGCAGCACACGATGACCTTGGCCTGCGGGTCGGCGATGATCTCGGCGACATCGAGGGGAGGCGGGGTGGTCACACGGTCGTTCATCGCACTCCCTGCGCGGATAGTTGTTCGGCCAGTTCGTAGAGCCCGCCGAGATCCATGCCGTCGCTCAGCGCGGGCAGATGCAGCTGGGGGACATCGACCTCGGCCAGTTCGGCGGCGCTCGCGTCCTGGGCGGTGAGCATCGTCGCGTGGTCGGCCGTTTCGGTGATCAAGCCGGCGAAATCGTTGTCGGACAAGGTGATTCCGGCCTTGGTGAGACCGGCGGCGATCGCGGCGGTGTCGAGTTCACCGCGCACGGCCGCGACCCGGTCGGCGGGCGCGAGCTGACCGGCGGCCGCCCGGTTCACGATCACCGTGCCGATGCGCAGATCGTTCGCGGTGAGCTCGGCGACCGCGTCGGCGGTCTCCTGCACCGGCAGCGCCTCGAGCAACGTGACCAGGTGGATCATCGTCTGATCCGAATGCAGCAGCTTGGAGACGCCCTCGGCCTGCGAGGCGATCGGGCCGCCCTTGGCGATCTCGGCCATGGCCTGGGTGACGTCGAGGAACGACGCGATCCGCCCGGTCGGCGGCGAATCGACGACGATGTCGTCGTAGGCGGGCTTGCCGTCCTTGCCGACGCGCACCGCGCATTCCTTGATCTTGCCGGTGAGGATCACATCGCGCAGACCGGGCGCGATGGTGGTGACGAACTCGATGGCGCCCATCCTGCGCATCGCCCGGCCCGCGAAGCCGAGGTTGTAGAACATGTCGAGGTATTCGAGGAAGGCGTACTCGGTGTCCAGCGCCAGCGCCACCACCTCGCCGCCACCGTCGGCGGTGGCGATCTGGGTTTCGGTGGGCGGCAGCGGCGGCCGGTCGAACAGCTGCGCGATGGACTGGCGGTTCTCGACCTCCACCAGCAGCACCTTGCGTCCCCCTGCGGCCAGCGCGAGGGCGAGCGCGGCCGAAACCGTCGACTTGCCGGTGCCGCCCTTGCCTGTCACGTAATGCAAACGGGCCTTGACCGCGCGCTCTGGCCACCCGGTCGTCGGCTCGGGAACCGAGGAAACCGGCTCTGCTGTTGGTGCTCCCACGTCGCCGAGCCTATAACCCGTTTCGCGGGGATGGTCGGGGTGAGCCCTAAACTCACACCATGAGTGAAGTCACCCTGTGGGAGTACGCGACCGTGCCGCTGTTGACGCACGCGACCAAGCAGATCCTCGATCAGTGGGGCGCCGACGGCTGGGAGCTGGTCACGGTGCTGCCCGGACCGACCGGCGAACAGCACGTCGCCTACCTGAAGCGGCGGAAGTAGTCGTGGCCACCGCGTGGAAGGACGCGCTCGATCGGCTCGGGGTCACCCTGCCGCCGGTCGCCGCCCCCGTCGCGGCCTACATCCCGGCGATCCGCACCGGTTCGCTGGTGTACACCTCCGGTCAGCTGCCCTTCGTCGACGGTGAACTGTCGGCGGTCGGCAAGGTCGGCGCCGAGGTCGATGTGGAGCAGGCCAAGGAGGCCGCGCGGCTGTGCGCGCTCAACGCGCTCGCCGCGGTGCACGATCTGGTCGGGCTCGACCAGGTCGTTCGGATCGTGAAGGTCGTCGGCTTCGTCGCCTCCGCGCCCGGGTTCACCGATCAGCCGATCGTGATCAACGGTGCCTCGGAGTTCCTCGGTGAGGTGTTCGGCGAGGCGGGCGTGCACGCGCGCTCGGCCGTGGGCGTCTCCGAACTGCCCAAGAACACGCCCGTCGAGGTGGAACTGATCGTCGAGGTCGGATAGGTAGCCGTCATGGCACTGGAACATCCCGCGTACGGCCAGGTCAGGCAGGTCACGCCGACCGCGTCGGTGCTGCTGGCCGACAACCCGTCCCAGATGACGCTCGACGGGACGAACACCTGGCTACTACGCGGACCCGGTAGCGACGACTATGTGGTCGTCGATCCGGGCCCGAAGGACAAGAAACACACCGCCGACATCGTCGCGGCCACCGGTGGGCGCATCGCGCTCACCCTCATCACCCATCACCACCCCGACCACACCGGCGGCATCGATCACCTGGTGAAAGCCACCGGGACGCCGGTGCGGGCGGTGGATCCGAAGTACCTGCGCGGCACCGGGACTCCGCTGGCCGACGGTGAGGTCATCGAGGCGGCGGGGCTGCGGATCACCGTGCTCGCGACGCCGGGCCACACCGGCGACTCGGTGAGTTTCCTGCTCGACGACGCGGTCGTCACCGGCGACACGGTGCTCGGCCAGGGCACAACGGTGCTCGAATCCTCGGGTGGTGCGCTCGCCGCGTTCCTGTCGTCGCTGGAGCTGCTGCTCGAGCACGGCGCGGGCAAGGCGCTGCTGCCCGCCCACGGTCCCGATCACCCCGATGCCGAGCCGGTGGTGCGGTACTACCTGACCCACCGCCGCGAACGGCTCGACCAGGTCCGTGCGGCGCTGGTCGAGCTGGGCTCCGACGCGGGCGCTCTCGCGGTTGTGCGCAAGGTGTATGCCGATGTGGACAAACGCCTGTGGCCCGCGGCGCGTAGCTCGGTGCGGGCCCAGCTGGAATACCTGCGGGCCGAAAAGGGCTGACCGCTTCCTGATCGCCGACACTGCAGGTGTCGGCGATCAGGTCGTGCCCGGAAACGCCGAAGTCCCGGCATGACGGAACCGCCGTGGTGTGGACGAGGCCCTCATCCTCATGAGCCACACGCAGCGGACCGCCGTACCGGGACGGCAGACGAATCTCCGGTCGTCAGCGCGCGCGACGCGCGAGACGCTCCGAATCCGAGATCAGCACGCTCTTGCCCTCGAGACGCAGCCAACCGCGATGTGCGAAGTCGGCGAGCGCCTTGTTGACGGTTTCGCGCGAGGCACCGACCAGCTGGGCGATCTCTTCCTGGGTCAGGTCGTGCGTCACGCGCAGCGCACCGGCCTCCTGCGTGCCGAAACGCTGTGCGAGCTGCAGCAGCGCCTTGGCCACACGGCCGGGCACGTCGGTGAAGATGAGGTCGGCGAGGTTGTTGTTGGTGCGGCGAAGGCGTCGGGCAAGCACGCGCAGCAGCTGCTCAGCGATCTCGGGGCGCTGATCGATCCACGACTTGAGTGCGTCGCGGTCCATCGTGACGGCGCGGACCTCGGTGACCGTGGTTGCGGTCGAGGTACGCGGACCCGGGTCGAAGATCGACAGTTCACCGAACATGTCGGACGGACCCATGATGGTCAGCAGGTTTTCCCGGCCGTCGGGTGAGCGACGACCGATCTTCACCTTGCCCGTCGTGATGATGTACAGCCGATCGCCGGGTTCGCCCTCGTTGAAGATGACGTGGCCGCGCGGAAAATCTACGGGCTGCAGCTGCTTGGCGAGCGCGGCCACCGCGGTGGGCTCGACGCCTTGGAAGATGCCTGCTCTGGCGAGGGCCTCGTCCACGAATGTGCTCCTTATGGGATATGGCTTGCGAACCTGGTCGAGCGAATCGACCAACAGCGCAGTCTACGCGGCATTACGGCAGCACAGTGACAGACACCACGTAAAGAGTGGATTGCGCGAGCCGCGGCACTGTGTCCGAGGGGGATGGGGAGGTGTTCAGCTGGCCCGGGCGACGTCCATGTCCGGGGTCCGTGTGCGGCGCTTGCGCACCCGCGCGACCGCGGCGGGAAGCCCGAGCTTGGTCAGTTCTTTCACTTCGGCGTTGCTGGCGTTGTCCAGGTACTGCTGAACCTCTTCATCGGGTTCGAGAAGTTTGCGGAGCCGATTCTCGACCCGCTCCATCCCCAGCGCGAACAGCATCAACAGCACTGGGAAGAGCACCACAGCGAGTCCTTGCATGACAGGCAGTAAACACGGTCCAGGTCTCAGATGGAACACAGGTGCCCAACTCGGCCGCGCAATGTTGTCGGACCGGTTCCGTATGGTGGTGCGGTGCCCGTTTCCCCCGCAACCGCCGCCGCAGGCGACGCCGTTCCGGTGCCGGTGACTACCGGGATCACGGCGGCCCGCAAACGCAAGAATCGCGCTATAGCTGCGGAAACGCGGATCGGAACGGTCCGTCGTGCCCGCCGGATGAACCGCACGCTCGCCGAGGCTTTCCCGGATGCGCATTGCGAGCTCGACTTCACGACTCCACTGGAATTGGCGGTCGCGACGATCCTGTCGGCCCAGTGCACCGACGTCAGGGTGAACCTCACCACTCCCGCGCTGTTCGCCAAGTACCGCACCGCCCGCGACTACGCCGAGGCCAACCGCGTGGAGCTGGAGGAATTCATCCGGCCCACCGGCTTCTACCGCAACAAGACCAGCGCGCTGATGGGTCTGGGCCAGGCGCTGGTGGAGCAATACGACGGTGAATTGCCTCACACCCTCGATCAACTGGTGAAGCTGCCCGGCATCGGACGCAAGACGGCCAACGTCATCCTCGGCAACGCCTTCGATGTGCCGGGTATCACCGTCGACACCCATTTCGGCAGGTTGGTGCGCCGCTGGGGGTGGACCGCGGAGGAAGACCCGGTGAAGGTCGAGCACGCGGTCGGCGAGCTGTTCGAGCGCAAGGACTGGACGATGCTCTCGCACCGGGTGATCTTCCACGGCCGCCGCGTCTGCCATGCGCGCAAACCGGCCTGCGGCGCGTGCGTGCTGTCCAACGACTGCCCCTCCTTCGGTGCCGGGCCGACCGATCCCGCCGTGGCCGCCGAGTTGGTGAAGGGGCCCGAGCGCGATCACCTGCTGGAAATGGCCGGGCTGTGAGCGAGGCGTCCCCGCTCGCCCGCCCCGGCGTTCGCTGGATGCTCGCCGCACTGATTCTTGTCGTCGCGGCGACGGTCGCCCTGTGGCCGCGCGAGGATTCCGGCTCCACCGAAACTCGCAAAACTTCGCAACAGGAGTCGGGCGTGTCGGCCGCCGAACGTGCCGCCGCCGGTTTGACAGCCTGTCCCGTCGCCGCCCCTGGTACCTCGGGTTCGGGACCGCTGGCCGGGCTCACTGTCGGCTGCCTCGCCGATGGGACGCAAGCCGACCTGGCCGCCGCCCTCTCGGGCAAGCCCGCACTTCTCAATCTTTGGGCCTACTGGTGTGGTCCGTGTGCCACCGAGCTTCCTCACCTGCAGGAATTCGCGCAACGGGCGGGCTCGGCGCTCACCGTCCTCACCGTGCACAGCGATCCCGACGAGGCGAAGGCGCTGGCCCGGCTCGCCGGCCTCGGCATCACCTTGCCCGGCGTTTCCGACCCGGCGGCCGCGGTGCGCGGCGCGGTCGGCGCGCCGCCGGTACTCCCGGTTTCGGTGTTGCTGCGCGCGGATGGCAGCGTGGCGAGTGTGGAGGTGCGAACCTTCGCCGACGTGACCGACATCGCCGATACGGTCGCCGCGAAGCTCGGTATCACGGTATGACAGACAGCGTTGTGTGGTGGCAGGCGAAGAGGATGACAGCGTGAACGGTGTGGTGAGACTGGACGACTCCGGGATTCCGGCCTGGCTCCACCCGGCGACGAGGCACGGCGGCCCCGACGCCGACGACACCCTCGCCACCTCCCGCGCTCTGCGCCGCGCCATGTCGATCACCGGCAAACCGAGGCGAGCGGCGGTACTCGTGCTGTTCGGCGGCTCCGCCGACGGCGACCCCGGCGCCCCACCCGCCGACGCCGAGGTGCTGCTCACCCAGCGCGCCTCGACCATGCGTCAGCACCGCGGCCAGGTGGCCTTCCCGGGCGGCGCCGAGGATCCCGGCGACGACGGCCCGGTCGGCACCGCCCTGCGCGAAGCCGTGGAGGAGACCGGCCTCGACCCGTCGGGCGTGCAGCCCTTCGCGACCCTGCCCACCCTGTTCGTTCCGCCGTCGAAATTCGACGTCACCCCCGTGCTGGCCTGGTGGCGGGAGCCGAGCGAGGTGCGGGTCGTCGACCAGGGCGAAACCGAACGGGTGGTCCGGGTGCCGCTGAGCGAATTACTCGATCCCGCACACAGATTCATGGTGCGTGGCAGTCTCGGCTACCAGAGTCCCGCCTTCCAGGTCGACGGCATGCTGGTGTGGGGACTCACCGGCGGTATCCTCGCCGGCATCATCAAAACTGCTGGGTGGGAACGAGACTGGGATCGGGGCGACGTGCGTGATCTGGAGAGCTCGCTGGCTGCGGTCGGAATGACCCTGTGAGCGCGCGGCACATCGGCACAGCTGCCATCGCCGTCATGTCGGAGCCGAAAGTCAGCGAGGCGCAAGCATGAGTGCCTCGGTGTGGCTCGATATCGCGGTGGTGCTGATCGCGCTGGTCGCGGCGTCCACCGGGTGGCGGCAAGGGGCGGTGGCCTCGGCGCTGGCGTTCTTCGGCGTCGCGCTCGGTGCCGTCGCGGGCATTCTGATCGCACCGCACATCCTCAAGCACCTCAGCGAGGGCCGCAGCCGGGTACTCGGCGGCATCCTGCTGATCGTGCTGCTGGTGATCGTCGGTGAGGTCGCGGGCATGGTCCTCGGCCGGGCCGCCCGCTCCGGCATCCGGCATCCGTTCGCGCGCAGCGTCGACAGCGGTGTCGGCGCGGTGCTGCAGGCGCTCACGGTGCTGGTCGCCGCCTGGCTGATGGCATTGCCCCTGGCCACGGCCTCCCAACCAGGCGTGGCTGCCGCCATCAACGGTTCGCGAGTGCTCGCCGATGTGAACGCCGTTGCCCCCGCCTGGTTGCGCAAGCTGCCCAACGAGTTCTCCAAACTGCTCAACACCTCCGGACTTCCGGACGTCATCGGACCGTTCGGCCGCGCACCCATCGCCGCTGTAGAACCCCCCGACCCGAGCGTTCTGGCCAGCCCCGTCGCCGCGTCGTTGCAGCCGAGTGTGCTGCGCATCCGTGGTGTCGCCCCGAGCTGCCAGCGAGCGCTGGAAGGTTCCGGCTTCGTCGTAGCGCCGGAGCGTGTGATGACAAACGCGCACGTTGTCGCAGGCACCACCAGCGTGTCGGTCGATACCGCACGCGGACCGCTCGACGCCAACGTTGTGCTGTTCGACCCATCCAAGGACATCGCGGTCCTAGCGGTCCCCGGCCTGACTTCGCCGGTGATCCCGCTGGCACCCACGCCCGCCACATCCGGCGAGAGTGCGATCGTCCTCGGTTACCCCGGTGGCGGCCCGTACACCGCCAGCGCCGCCCGCGTCCGCGAAACCTTGGACCTGACCGGCCCGACGATTCATCGCGACGGAACCGTCGAACGCGAGGTCTACACAGTTCGCGGCCAGGTCCGCGCGGGCAACTCGGGCGGCCCCCTGGTCGACACCGATGGCCAGGTACTGGGCGTCGTCTTCGGCGCCGCCGTGACCGACGACGACACAGGCTATGTACTGACCCTCGACGAGGTCGCCTCAGAGCTGGCAGCCGCCGGCGGCAGTCAGGCTTCAGTCGACACAGGAGCCTGCGTCTTGAGCTGAGGCGGACAACTGGAAACTCGCTAGGTAAAGCCCTGAGTGATGCGCGCCCGGGTGGGATTCCCAGCAGTCCGCCATGACAGCATTCCCAACCCCGCCCGACCCGACCTCGAGGAGGGTCCGCCGCGAAGCGGCGCAGCGGCCCGGCCGCGCGAACAGCGCTCGAAGCGCATGCGCGAAGCGCGAGTCTCGAG